>NZ_JBFAAB010000001.1:0-750020 GCF_040639505.1 Nocardia sp. NPDC023852 | reverse complement strand
GCTCGGAGCGACGGACGCGCAGGCGGTAGCTTGCGTAACCACGTAGCGTCCCGCGCAGACCGCCATCCGATACAGCTCGGAGCGACGGACGCGCAGGACCGCCATCGGCTGCTGCGCGGGCCGTGACGCAGCGCACTCGGCGCACCGCTCGGGATTCAGACTAGCCAACGTTTCAGCAAAGTCGAACGCGCAGGTGAACTTCAGCAAGCAGTCCAGCTAGCACCTGGGCGAACAGCCCGGAGGCGGGTGAGTCAGGCCCCTGCGGTCGAATCCGGGGTCGGCAACACGTGCGGCTGCGCGTTGAACACCTCGGGCGAGCCGCCCGCGCGTGCCATTCCCTCGATGGCGCTCCAGGCCAGCATGGTCAGGTAGTCGATCACGTCCTCGCGAGCCAGCGACTTGTTCGTCGTCCACCAATGCGTCGCCAGCTGGATACCGCCGACCAGCACATACGACGCCAGCGCCGCGCCCTCGGTCCCGATGCCGCGTTCCCGCGCGCGATCGGTGATGACCGTGCACACCACCTCGGCGAACAGCTTCTCGAACTCCGCGAGCGAAGACTGGTCGGCCGAACCGTTGCCCATGATGAAGCGGTAGACCTCGGGATCCTCGTCGACGGTGCCGACGTACTCGGCCAATGCCGAGCGGACCAGCTGGTACTCGTCGGCTTCCAGGCTGATCGCGCCGTACACCTTCGGCATCAGCGTGGTCTCGATAAACCGCTGCATGGTCGCGTGGACCAAGTCGTTCTTGTCGGAGAAGTAGCGGTAGAGCACGGTCTTGGAGACGCCGATCTCGGCGGCGATCTCATCCATGCCCGCGTTGCTGCCGCGGGCGCGGACCGCAGCGAGCGTACCGTCGACGAGCTCCTCGCGACGATCGATCTTGTGTTGCCGCCACCGGCGCTTGCGGCCGTCCATTCGGCCGCCGCGCACCGCCGACGGTAGCTCGGCGTGGTCGCCGATGTCGACAAGGTCTTCGGTGGACAGCGTGGGCTCCCTCTTTCGTAACCGGTCCGGCCGCTACCAGCTTAGGTCCAGGCAACCGGTGATATGCGCGTTTGGAGCCGGATGCGGCAGGGACCACACGTTCGGCGCGACGATCCGAACTCGCCGCGCGACATTTGCGCGCGAACTCGCCGCCCCGTTCGGCGCAGCAGAATGGAAGGCATGCAGAAAGCTCCCGGCGAACCTGCGGTTCTGGACACCACCGCCGCACCTGCCGCCGCCCCTCTCGGCTTCGCCGCCGTGCTCGACGAGGCGGCCAAACGTCGCGACCTGTGGCGGATGAAAGCTCTCGCCACCGGCATGCTCGCGCTGGCCACGGCGATCTACCTGTTCTGCCGGTGGACGGAATCGCGTGGCGCGGGCGGTGACTGGGTCGGTTACCTGCGGGCCGCCTCGGAGGCGGGCATGGTCGGCGCGCTGGCGGACTGGTTCGCGGTGACCGCGCTGTTCCGGCATCCGCTCGGCCTGCCCATCCCGCACACTGCGATCATCCGGAAGAAGAAAGACCAGCTCGGCGCCAGCCTCGGTACCTTCGTCGGCACCAACTTCCTGGCGCCGGAGGTGGTTTCGGCCAAGGTGAACTCCGCGCAGGTCTCCTGGCGGGTCGGGCGCTGGATGGCCGATCCCGACCACGCCGCCCGGGTGGCGCAGGAGAGCTCCACGATTCTGCGCGCGGTGGTCGGAGTGCTGCGCGACGAGGACGTGGAGCAGGTCATCGACCACACCATCGTCAAGCGGATCGCCGAGCCACTGTGGGGTCCGCCGATCGGGCGGGTGCTCGCCGAGCTGCTCGCCGACAACCGCCAGCTGCCACTGCTGGACATGCTTGCCGAGCGTGCGCACCAGTGGGCGCTCGGCTCGCAGGAGACAATCGACCGGATCGTTTTGCGGGACGCGCCGCAATGGGCACCGAAATTCGTCAACATCCTGCTTTCTGAACGGATCTACCGGGAACTCGTCGAGTTCACCTGGAAAATCCGCGCCGACCCGGAGCACGAGGTGCGCCTCGCGGCGAATCGGTTCCTCGAGGAGTTCGCCGACGACCTGCAACACGACGATGCCATGATCAAGAAGGCGGAGCGGATCAAGGCCCAGATCATGGGCCGCGAGGAAATCACGGGGATGGCCAAGGCCACCTGGCGTGCGGCCAAGCGCCTCATCCTGGAGTCGGCCGACGATCCGAACAGCACGCTGCGGCGTAAGGTCGCCGAGAACGTCCAACAGCTCGGTGAGCGGTTGCGCGACGATGCCGACATGCGCGCGAACGTGGACGGCTGGATCGATCGCGGCGCTCGCTACTTGGTGGAAAACTATGCGGGTGAAATCAGCACCTTGGTCACCGACACGGTCGCCAGGTGGGACGCAGAGGAAGCGAGCAAGAAGATCGAATTGCAGGTCGGCCGGGATCTGCAATTCATCCGAATCAACGGCACAGTGGTCGGCTCGCTTGCCGGACTGGTGATCTACACGACTTCCCATCTGATGTTCGGCGGCTGACCCCGTAGCGACCGGACGTCTGCCGATGACGTGCTAACAGAGTGCTTGCAATAGCTAGCACGCTGTCCTAGAATCGAACCCGTACAACCGCCAGAAGGTGAGTGATGGCAGACCAGCCCGAGGTTTCCGCCGAGTACACCGGCAGTTCGGACGAGCGATCGTCCGGCGCCGGAGAACGAGGGGGTCGCGTAGCCACCGCGGCGCACGACATCGGAGGATTCATCAGGGCGCAGCGAGAAGCCGCGCAAGTTTCGCTACGCCAACTCGCCCAGCTGGCGGGGGTGAGCAATCCGTACCTCAGTCAGATCGAGCGCGGATTGCGCAATCCGTCCGCCGAAGTACTCACGCAGATCGCCAAGGCACTGCGGGTGTCGTCGGAGGTCTTGTACGTACGGGCTGGCTACCTCGAGCAGCGGCCGCACAGTCCGGTCCGGGATGCCCTACTTGCCGACACGTCGATCAGCGAGCGGCAAAAGCAGGTGCTGCTGGAAATCTTTGAATCGTTTCGCCGGGAAAACGGAGGAAACGAGGCAAGGGGGGATGAATGGGACAGCGACGTTCCGCTCACGACAACCGACACTCCGCCACGCCAGGAGAACGAAACACCATGACCGAGAAGAACGCCACCGTGACCAAGCCACTCCTCGCCACTGTCGGCGCGGGTGACGCCCTCTACGCCGCGGTCAACGACGTCGTCGCGCAGGTGCGCGAGCGTGCGGCCGCGGGCGAAGTACAGGCTCGGGTGGAGGAGGCGCGCGAGCGCTTCGCCACCGTGCCCGCCGACGTGCAGACTCAGTTCGAGTCGCTGCGCGAGCGGCTCGCCGGCCTCCCTTCCGAGCTGCCGGAGGACCTGGCCGAGCTGCGCGAGAAGTTCACCGCCGAGGAGCTGCGCGCGCTGGCCGAGAAGTACTACCGCCAGGTGCTCGACATCTACTCCGACCTCGCCGTGCGCGGCGAGGAGACTGTCGAGCGGGTGCGCGCCAGCCACCTGGTGGAGGACCGGATCGGCAAGGTCGAGACCCTCTACGGCGACGCGGTGAGCCGCGCCGAGGACGTGTTCGAGCGCGTCAACGGCCTGCTCGGCCGCCCCGGCAAGGCCACGGCCGACACCGAGGACGACTCGGTTGTCGAGGCTGAGGTCGTCGAGGTGACCACCGAGTCCACCCCCGGCCCCACCGCGAACGGCGCGCCGAAGAAGGCTCCAGCCAAGAAGGCCCCCGCGGCCAAGAAGGCTCCGGCGAAGAAGGCCGCGCCGAAGACGGACTGAATTCCCGCGGACGATCCCGTTCCAACGCCCTCGCACACCCTGATGTGCGGGGGCGTTGCTTCTATCATGAGGGGGTGAACATGGTGCACGGACTGACCGGGATGATCCTGCTGGCGCTGTGGCTGGCCGCGCTCGGTGCGACGATTTTCGCGCTGATCCACGCCGTGCGTCAGCGTCCGGACGCATTCACCGCGGTGGACAAACTGACCAAACCGATCTGGCTGGCGATTCTGGGGGTGGCCATGCTCGTGTTACTCCTCTCACCGGCGGGGCTCGGCCTGCTTTCCTTCGCCGCGATCATCGCCACCGGGGTCTACCTGGCCGACGTGCGACCGAGAGTGGACGAGGTACAGCGAGGTCCGCGCTGGTAGAACCGTAGTTCCGGAGAACTCCTCCGGTGCTTGCACTGGCAAGTGGCGCGAATCGGGTTTACTGTATCTGGCAGTAACACAAAGGAGTGTCCGATGCGTGCCATGTTGCCGACCGCGTTGGCGAACCTCCCGGGCCTGCTCCGGGACCTGCGCGACGCACACCGTACCGACCTGCGTTCCCGCACGTACCAGACCGCGGCGCTGAATCCGCCGACCGTCGCGCACGAAGTGATCCCCATTCGCACCCGAGACGGCGCCCGGCTCCGGGTACACGCCTATGGTCCGGCGGACCGCACGGTCATCGTGTTGATCCACGGCTGGACCTGCTGCCTCGAATACTGGAATCCGCAGATCAACGCCTTCGCGGGCGACTACCGCGTAATCGCCTACGACCAGCGCGGTCACGGCGAGAGCGAGTACGGCTCCAGCGAGCTGAGCATTGACCTACTGGCCGACGATCTGGCCGCGGTGCTCGATGCCGCGCTCGCGCCCGGCCAGCGGGCCGTACTCGTCGGACACAGCCTCGGCGGCATGACCTTGCAAGCGTGGGCGGGACGCTACCCCGACCGGGTCTCGAAACAAGCGCTCGCGGCGCTCCTGACCAACACCGCGCCGGACCGGCTGATCCTCGAGACCACCGTCGTTCCGCTGCTGAACCGGCCACTGCGACTGCTGCAACTGAAGGTGCCGCTGCCGTTCCTGTTCGGCAGGTTCGGCCTCGGCGCCCCGATGTTCTTCCCGCCCATCGCGCCGATGCGCTGGCTGTTCGCGCGCCAGATCATGAGCACCGCGGCCAAGGGCGACGTGGTGGAGTTCAGCATGGCAATCGTGCGTTCGTGTCGCGTGTGGGTGCGCTCGAAGTTCGGCTTCCTGCTCGCCACAATGGACGTCGGCGAGTCGGCGCGCCTCTTGGTGGTGCCCACCACCGTGCTCGCCGGCGAGTTCGACGATATGACGCCGCCGGTCCACTCCCAGCGGATCGTGGAAATGCTCAGAGCGACCGGCAGTTCCGTGCGCTACGAGGTACTACCGACCGGCCATCTCGGCAATGTCGAGGCCTATGAACGGTTCAACGAGGAACTCGCGCGGCTACTCGCGGCCGTGCGAAAGCCCACCCAGGCCGACATCGCCGGCTGACCGCGACCGGCCACGAGCTTCGTTCAGGAAAAGACGACCGTCCGGCGGCCATGGACCAGTACGCGTCCTTCCAGATGCCAGCGCAGTCCACGGGCCAGCACGACGCGCTCGATATCGCGACCCTGACGGACCATGTCGCGGACCTCATCGGCGTGATCGATGCGGATGACGTCCTGCTCGATGATCGGGCCCGCGTCCAGTTCCGGGGTCACATAGTGGCAGGTCGCACCGATCAGCTTCACACCGCGGGCGAACGCCTGGTGATACGGCCGGGCGCCGACGAACGAGGGCAGGAAGCTGTGGTGGATGTTGATCGCCTTACCCGCCCAGTGCTCGCACAACTCGGCGGGCAGCACCTGCATGAAGCGGGCGAGCACCACCGCGTGCGGGTCATGCGCGTCCACCAGCGCGCGCACCTCCTCGAACGCAGGCCCGCGCTCAGCCGGGTCCCTGGGGAACGGCACATGATGGAACTTCACGCCGTGCGCCTCGGCCATTGCCGCCAGATCCGGGTGGTTGCCGATCACCGCCTCGATCGTGGCGGGCAGCTCGCCGCTCGCGGCGCGTCCGAGCAGATCGTGCAAGCAGTGTCCATCCTTGCTGACCAGCAGGACGGCGCGACGCCGCTCGACGGAGTCGAGCAGCTGCCATTCGGTCTCCGGACCGAGACCGGCAGCAGCCCCGGCGAACCGGTCGCGCAGTTCCCCGAGACCGAACGGCACCGTGGCGGCCCTGATCGCCTGCCGGGTGAAGAACCAGCCGGTGTCGGGGTCGGAGTGGTAGCCCGCCTCCACGATCGACCCGCCGAACTCGGCGATGAACGAGGTGATTCCTGCGATGACCCCGGGACGGTCCGGGCAGCCCAGGGTCAGCACGTAGCGGCGGTCGTCCTGGACGGGTGGAGCTGAACTCATGAGTTCATCCTCCCAGGTGGCTCTGTGGGATTTGCCGCGCCTGTGTCTTCGGCCGCGCGGGCATTGCCCGATCTCGCTACGCTCGGAAGCCGGAGTGTGTCGGCAAACACCTTGATACCTATTCAAGGCTCTCTACCTGCGCCGGAGTCGGCGCGACGAACGGCGCATGCGCCGAATGTCCGGACGATGCCGAGGGTCAGAGCTCGTAAAACGGTCCCGCATAACGGAATTCGCCGACGATCTGCGCGTCGTAGGCAGACAGCGCTCGTACCTGGAAGTGGGTGATCCAAGCGGGCTCGTCAGGGGCGATACCGACCCGCGCCGCGGGGACGAAGCCGAAGCGCGGGTAGAACTCCGGGCTGCCGAGCACGCCGATCAACGGCTCGTCGAGTGCGTCGGCGGCGCCGAGGGCCGCGTGCATGAGCGCTGAGCCGACACCGCCGCGCTGATGATCGGCGAGTACCCCGATCGGGCCGAGCGCCAGTACCGGAAACGGGCCGACCGCTGCCCTGGTCAGGCATAGGTGACCGATCACGAGGTCGTGCTCGATCGCCACCATCGAGAGAGTAGGGATCCAGCCCTCGTCGCTGCGCAGGCGGGCGATCAGGTCCACCTCGGGCGGGTCCGCGCTGCGGTCGTCGACGGGCACGGGCGGCGACTCGCCGACACCGACGCGGTCCGCGTATCGCGGTGCGAACGCGCTGCGGTGCACTGCCGCGATCGCAGTAGCGTCGTCAGCGCGTTCGCGACGGATCAGCACGGTCGTCTCCTCCCGAACGAAGTTGGGCTCATCCGCACACGTTAGTCGCCTCGACCGGGGCGTCACTATCGACGAATCGCCAACCAGTTACGAGTGTGCGGGAAGCGGCGGAGGCGCGCAATGGAATTCGCCGCGGTATGCCAGACTCTCACCCCATGGCAAGTTCCGCGTCGCTGACCAGGGCCGAAGTCGCCCGCCTGATCGACCACACGCTGCTGGCTCCGGAGGCGTCGACCGCCGATGTCGCCGCGCTGGTCGAGGACGCGCGTGCGCTCGGCGTGTTCGCGATCTGCGTGTCGCCGTCCATGCTTCCGGTGCGCGCGCCGGGGCTGGCGATCGCGACGGTCACCGGATTCCCTTCGGGCAAGCATCATTCGCTGGTGAAGGGCGCCGAGGCGCGGCTCGCGGTGGACCAGGGCGCGGACGAGGTCGACATGGTGATCGACGTCGGCGCGGCGCGCGCCGGTGACTACACGGCGGTGCTCGCCGATATCGTCACGGTGCGCGAGGCGGTGGGCGATCGGGCACTGCTCAAGGTGATCATCGAATCCGCGGCACTGACGGACCAGATGATCATCGAGGTGTGCCGGGTCGCCGAGCGCGCAGGAGCTGATTTCGTGAAGACCTCCACGGGATTTCACCCCGCGGGTGGCGCCAGCGCGCACGCGGTGCGGTTGATGGCGCAGACAGTCGGCGGGCGGCTCGGCGTCAAGGCCAGCGGCGGCATCCGCACCGCCGATGCGGCGGCCGAGATGATCGCGGCGGGTGCGACCCGATTGGGTCTGTCGAAGTCTCACGAGGTGCTCGACGGCTTTCCGGCCTGAATTCACGCATCGAGTAGCACGCCACGACGGGGCTGCTCGCAGTTCGCCGCAGCCACTTGGCACTCGTCGGGCCGGGTCAGGGTGTAGAGGGCGCGGCACCGAGGGCGACCATGCGGTGGAGGATAGCCGGCGACAGCGCGAGTTCGAATTCGTTTCCGCCGCTTTCGAAGACGAAAGCCAGGTAATTGTCCCGAGGTAATGGCACCAGTCGGACGGTGCAGTGTTCCCCTACGATTACCCAGCCACCGATGGTCAACTGATCGGACATCGCGCTCTCCCACCCTTCGATTCTTCCGACAGGTGGACTATGCCACTTGTGATTCGAGGGTGTCAACGGCGGAAATCGGCCTATGACCTGGTGTAATACTCTCGCTGGAGTGCCCAGTGTCCGGGCGGGTGGACCACTTCGTCGAACTCGATCACCACTCCGTCGACGTCGTGCGCGGTGCGGTGCCGGACCAGCACCGCAGCGGGCCGCGACAGACCGAGGTGAAGCCGCTCGTCCGCCGTGGCCAGTCGCGCGCCGACACGCTCACGCACGAACGCGACGCTACTACCGATCACGGATTCCAGATAGCGCAGCGTTCCGCCGGGCAGCCGCTTCGCGTCGAGCAGCAGGGCGGCGGACTCGGCGAATCCGCCGGGGAACCATGAGATCACCAGTTCCAACGCACCGGAATCGCTAGCGCTCAGCCGCTTTCGCGTCACCACCGCACTACCCTGCGGCAGGCCGAGGACATCGCTGACCTCGCTCGACCCGGCGACGACTGCCGCTTCCAGCACGGTCACCGACCGGTCCTCGGCAAAGGACGGTCCGTATCGCGGCGCCCGCTCCCGCATCAGCGCGGGCCGATCGACCACATAAGTCCCCGATCCGCGGTGTGATTCCACGATCCCCTGCTGCCGCAAGGCATTGAGCGCTTTGGCCGCAGTGGGCCTGGCAACCTTCCAGCGCGCGGCGAGCTCGCGCTCGGAGGGGACTTCGGCGCCGGGAGCCAGCTCGCCGCGCTCGATCTGCTCACGGAGATACCCCGAGATCCGGAGATATTTCGGGAGCCCTTCGTCGATTTCGGCCACCGGTCGCCTTCCGCCACGGACTCCGCCCCTCGGACCACGTGCCAGTGTAACAACGGCAAGTCCGTGCACCGGGAGCTCGCACAAGCCCGCGCCGAGCCGACCCCGCGGGGACACTACCGACCGATAGAGTTGCCGAACCAGGACAGCGCGGTACGGACAGGACCGAACGGAAGGGGGCTTCCAGATGGCGGTACCCGACACCGGGCAGGGGACGGCTCGAAAGCTGTACGCGGCGGCCATCGGCGAAGGCGGCGACGAGCCCTTCGCTCTGGACACCACGGTCGCCGAGAACCTCGCCGCGGCATGCGACAAACTAGTCGACGACCTGCATCGGGCCATGGCCGAGCGGCATCTCGTCACCGACGTGACCGGCTTCCCGAATCTGCCGACCGGGCATGGCCTCACACGCGGATTCGCAGAAAAAGGCAGGCAGTACCTGGACACGCTTGCGGCGTTCCAGGAGACGGCGCTGTTGTTCAAGGCCGCGTATCTGGCGGCTGCCAACCGTCTTGCCGAAGCCGAGGCCGCGAACCAGGCTGCCCTGCGACTGATCACCGACTACCTGGAGCCCAGGTGAGTACGCACCTCCGCGCCGGGATCGACTGAGGGGGAACGAATTGGCAGACTCCGTGGCTCGTGCCGCCGCCGACGACATCCGGAAGGAACTGGCCGGATTCACCGAAGGAGCAACCGATCCCGCATACGCACCGGATCGGGAACTGTTCGGCGCCTACACCCACCAGCAGATCTGGGAGCTGGTACACGAAGCGCTCGATCCGGCCGCGCTCAACCGGACTGCCGAGGCATGGCAGGCGAACGCCCGCGCGATCGCCGAAGCGTTCCAGGCGTTCTCCGACGCGACCAACCGTGAATTCGCGCACTGGTCGGGCCGTGCGGCCGACGCCGCGGTACGCGCGACAAGGGAATTCGTGCGTGCGGGCACCGAGGCGCAAGATGTATGTCGCGCAATAGCGCGCCTTATGGAGTTGAATGGCGATGCCGCTCAAACGCTCCGGGGTGCGATCCCGCCGCAGCAGCGGTATCGGCCGCTGGAGGACCCGGCCGCCGAGGCGGTATACGGCGGAAAACGCAGGATGGATCACGACAGTGCGGCAGCCGACATCGAGGCGGATGTCCGGGACACGATGACCTACGTCTACGCCCCGACCATGCCTGCCTCCGGCGACCGCGTTCCGCAATTTCCCCGACCGCAAGGGCCGGCAGGCGCCTGGCCCGATCCCGGCTCCGCCCGCGGAGGCGGCGCACGGTGAAATGGGTGCTCACCCCGGACGAGTTCACGCACGTCTGGGCAAACGAAACAAGCCTGGACCGGAGGCCCTATCCGATCAACATGGTCCCGTCGGCCACCGTGCGCACCGCATCGGAATACCGCGCACTACGCCTGCCGCAACGGTTCGCCCGCCAAGCCGACCCCGACCTGGCCGCCGCGCTGATGGTCTGCGCCCGCACCGACGCGACCACCATCACCATCTCCGGCGAGCGCTCCACCCTCCCGCGCAATGAGGACGACGCCGAACGGATCCTTGCCTTCGCCGCGGTGGTGCACAACCACGCGGGCATCCTGGTCGCCACCCCGGACAAGGTGACCGTGCTGATGTGCCATGCACGTGCCCTGGGCGAACGCCTGGTGCAGATCATCGGGTCCGCCCAGCCGGGCAGGCTTGGACCGATGCGCGAGCCACAGGACGCGGTGCTGGGCCCGGACCGCACGGAACCGTTCGCCACCAACGGTCACCGCGGCGCAGCCCGATTCCGCCAGACCCTGCGCAAACCAGTCGACGGCCGCGGCTTCATCACCGTCACCGTGAAACCGGACAACCCCATGTCGCCGCCGACCCGCCACCGCACATGGCTGGATATCAGCGGGGATGGGCGCTACATGCTGACTACCGCACACGACCTCATCCTCGCCCCGGTCTCCGATGAGGATTTCGCCACTCAATTGCAACACTTGGCCTGTATCTGATTGCCGTGCCTGCGGCACGCTTCCGGCGGATCATGGTCGGAATCGGTGGTTAGGTGTAGGCATGGCGAAGCGTTTGGCTGTTGCGGCTTCCGATGCCTTGAAGGCCGACGGGTTGCGGATTGCCGAGTTGGACACGTCCGGACGGCCGGGGTTCGTGGGTGACAAGAAGGCGGGCACCGAGCTGCTCGCGAAGCGCGCCCTGGTGCTGTCGGATCTGCAGGAGAAGCTCTACGCCAACGGCCGCTCCGGAGATAAACGCAGCGTGCTGCTGGTGTTGCAGGGTATGGACACCGCGGGCAAGGGCGGCATCGTCCGGCACGTCATCGGCTCGGTCGACCCGCAGGGTGTCGACCACGCCGCGTTCGGCGTGCCGACGCCGGAGGAGAAGCGCCACCACTTTCTGTGGCGCATCCGCAAGGCGCTCCCGCGTGCCGGTCAGCTCGGGGTGTTCGATCGCTCGCACTACGAGGACGTGCTGGTGGTGCGGGTACACAACCTGGTGCCGTCGACGGAGTGGGAGCCGCGCTACGACGAGATCAACGCTTTCGAGCGTGAACTGGTGGACGAGGGCGTCACGCTGGTGAAGGTCGCCATGTTCGTCTCACTCGACGAACAGAAGAAGCGGCTCGCCGAGCGCCTGGAGCGCCCGGACAAGTACTGGAAGTTCAACGCGGCCGACATCGACGAGCGCGCGTTCTGGCCCGCTTATCAGGCGGCCTACCAGACAATGTTGGACCGCACATCCACCGCGTACGCGCCATGGCATGTGCTGCCCGCCGACCACAAGTGGTACTCACGGCTCGCGGTCACCGAACTGCTCATCGAGGCGCTCGAGCGCTTGGAGCTCGATTGGCCACCGGCGACATTCGACGTCGAGGAGCAGAGGCGGCGCCTAGCGCAGGCCTGAGTCGCGCAGCGCCGCCTCTGGTCGGGAGACCAGGATCGGACTTCCTCGGCGACAAAGCGGATAAGGCGACGGGATCGAGGTCGTCGGCGATGTTTGGAGAGCGACGGTGTCAGCGCTGGCCGTGGCCGAGCGGCGGACGGCCGCGGCGACTGCGCGTGCGTCGCCCGCGACGCCGGCGCCAGAAGCGTGGTCCGGGCGCGTTCGGCGGCGCGGCGGCGTTCGAGCCGGTGACGGCGATCAGTGGCGATCGGTCCTCGTCGATCAGCGTGCGCGCGGCACGGACACCCCCGGCGTCGGTGCTCGAATCCAGGAGGGTGGCGTGCTCGCCGCAACCGGATCGAGCGCGGACCGCGGTCGGCTCGGCTCAGGGCAACTGCTGGATGAAGCGTGAGCCGGTCCGGTACGGCAGCCAGTTCGCGGCGCCGACCCGCCCGGTGTGCACGAATTCGCCCCAGTATCGACGGATTCGAACGCCGAGCGCCTCGACCTCCGCGGGGGCGAGTGGTTTCAGCATCGCCGCGTCGCGCCAGGCTGTGCCGTCCCCGAACAGCAGCGGCAAGTCGATGCAGTGGCAGGCGCCGTACGGGTTCGCCGGATGCAACTGCTCGAGGCGATAGCAGAAGACGTCCGCCCCGGCGTCGGCCAGCTGATCGGCGAACCGGAACATGCCGTTCTCGAAAACCTTGCGACCGATGACCCGCTGCGCGGTGGAGGTGAGCCTTGTCCCGATCATCGGTACCTGCCGCACCGGCGCGAACACCGGATGCGGTCCGTCGTAGAACGCCCGCGCCTCCTCCGCCGTGCACCCGAGCACGATGTGGAGATCAGCGGCGGCGCTGCGCACATTCTTCTGCCATGAGTGCTCGTCGGGCAACGGACCCGCGTCGGCGACCGGCAGGAAGGGCGGCGCCGAGTTCAGCGCGCCCGGCCCCGCCATCCGACGGACGGTACGGCCTTGCGCGGCAAGCAGATCGGGCACCGATACCGTGTGCGGGTCGGCGTCCAGCTCGGCCAGGAACATCGCACCCACCCGCTCGGCCCGTCGGTGGTTCTGGAACCCGACGCCGAAGGGCGCGCTCTGCACGATCGCCCGCGCGAACAGCGGCCTGGCCTCCTCGATACCGAGCAGCGCCAGCACCGACTGCGCACCCGCTGATTGTCCCGACAACGTGATCCGGTCGGTGTCCCCACCGAACGCGCGAATGTTCTCCCGCACCCAGCGCAATGCCGCGATTTGATCCAGGAGACCGAGGTTTCCAGACGAAACGCCCGGCGCCCGAAGGTACCCGAGCGCACCGAGGCGGTAGCTCACCGAGACCACCACGATGCCGGTCTCGCGCACGAGCCGGTCGGCGTCGTACAAATTCCACTGCCCACTGCCGGCGAGATAGGCGCCGCCGTGCAGCCACACCAGCACTGGGCAGCTGCCGGGCTCGGCGCGCGCCGGCATGGTCACAGTCAGCGCCAAACAGTCTTCCGACTGGTCCAGCGGTTCCGCCCGCCCCATCACCCCTTCGAGTCGACCGGGCAGTTGCGGCGCGACGGCGTGCCGCCGGAGCGCCTCGAACACTCCGTCGTGCGGTGCGACCGGCTCCGGCGCACCGAATCGCGCGGCCCGCGCGTACGCCATGCCGCGGAACACCGCGACGTCACCTACCACTTCCCCCAGCCAGTGCCCGGAGGGCGCTACCACTTCGTGCATGCCACTCTCGCCTTCTATCGCAAGTCAACTTGCGATAGCACGCTACGAGCTGGGCCCGCACAACGCAAGAGAGCTTGCGATAATTGCGCGCATGGTCGAACCCTCTCCGCAGATCCGCGGGGCGCGGCTGCGGAAAGCCGTGCTCGACGCGACGCTCGCGCACATCGAGTCCGTCGGCATCGGCAACGTGCGGGTCGCCGACGTTGCCGCCGCCGCCGGTGTCCACGAGACCTCGATCTACCGGCGCTGGAAGACCCTGCCCCGACTGCTGCTGGACGCGCTGCTGTCCCGGGTGGCCGAAGAGATCCCGCTGCCCGACACCGGGGCGGTGCGCGGTGACCTGGAGGCGTTCATGACCGACCTGATCCGCTTCGCCCAGACGGCGTCCGGCTTGGCCCTGATCCGCGGCACGGTGATAGCCGAAACCGACCTGGATGCCGAAACGGCGCGGCGCGAATTCTGGGCGCGGCGGCTGGCGGCGTCCGAGGAGATCGTCCGGCGCGGCATCGCCCGCGGCGAGCTGGCTGCGACCGTGGATCCGCGACTGACCATGCTCACGCTCGGTGGGCTGGTGCATCTGCACGTCACACAGCTGGGCGGTCCACTGCCTGCCGATCTCGCGCACACTGCCGTCGATCTCGTCCTCGCCGGGATCACCCCGCGCTGACCGGCAACACACCGATGACCGGCATTTCGCCGATAACCGAAATCGCGGCGGGGCGACCGATATCCTCCGCCCCGACCGACACTGGGCGCGTATCCGCGCCCGGCATTTCGGAATCTCTCAGGTTCACCCGCGATGATGTGGACCGTGGCCCGATCACGCGAGGACGTGTTCGGAGGATCTACCATCGTGGCGGCAGGAACCGGCAGGCGAGCGAAAGGCGTGGTGAGCGCACGGTGAGCAAGAACCCGGGTGGGAAGACGAACCCGCTGCTGGCGGCGGAACGCGCCGACCGCAATCGCAAGATCTTCATTCAGGTAGCCGTCGCCGCCGTGCTCGTCGGGCTCGTCGCGGCGATCGGCATCGGCATCGCCGTGAAGAAGGCCCGCAAGGACGATCCCGGTCCCACGCCGTCCATCGCCGCGACCGGGAGCATGAATGCCGGCGGCACCCCCGGCTCGATCACCGACAACGGCGCCGTCCGGATCGGCAAGCCGGACGCGAAGGTGACCGTTCGCGTCATCGCCGACCTACAGTGCCCCGCCTGCAAAGCCTTCGAGGCGGCCAACACCCAGGTGCTCGCGGACGCGGTGAACAACGGCACAGCCAAGGTCGAGTACAACATCATCGCATTCCTGGACAAAGCCTCCACCACCCAGTACTCCTCGCGCGCGGCGAACGCCTCCTACTGCGTCGCCGAGTCCGACCCCACGAAGTACCAGGCATGGCTGGCCGCGATGTTCGCCCAACAGCCCGCGGAGGGCGGCAGCGGTCTGCCCGACGACAAGCTGATCCAGATCGCCAAGGACGCCGGCTACACCGACGACGCGGTCGCCGAGTGCATCACCGAACGCAAGTACGACAAGTACATCCAGGCCCGCACCAAGGACGTGCTGGAAAGCGGCATCCAGTCGACCCCGTCGATCTTCGTCAACGGCAAGCAGATCCAGTCGAGCCAGGAGATCTTCGCCCCCGGCGGCCTCGCGCCCACGATTGCCGCCGCGGCCCAGTGATCACCGCCGGGCCACGGGCCGCGTGGATCCTGCTGATCGGCGGACTCGCGGGTTGGCTGGCCGCGGTGGCGCTCACGGTCGAACGGTTCAAGCTCTTCACCGACCCCGGCTACACCCCGTCGTGCAGCATCAACCCGATCCTGTCCTGTGGGTCGGTGATGGTGACCGACCAGGCCGCCGTGTTCGGGTTCCCCAACCCGCTCATCGGCGTCGTCGGCTTCTCCGTCGTGGTCACCCTGGGCGCGCTCGCAGTCGCCGGCGTGGGCTTCCCGCGCTGGATCTGGGGCGGACTCTGGCTGGGTACCGTGTTCGGCGTCGGCTTCATCTGCTGGCTGATCTTCGAAAGCCTCTACCGGATCAACGCGCTGTGCCCGTACTGCCTCGTCGTGTGGGCGATCATCACGCCGCTGCTCGCGGTGATCACCGACCAGCTGTGGGGGCGTTCCCCCGGCCCGCTCGGCGTACTTGTCGAGTGGCGCTGGACCATCGTCGCACTGTTCTACGCGGTCGTCTTGCTGCTGGTGTTCCTGCGCTTCCAGGACTACTGGCTGTCCCTGGTCTGAGACGGCGGATCAGTTCGGCGGGCCCACGGTCAGCACCACCGCCACCGTGCGCTGTCCGCCCGCGCCGGTGACGGCCAGCCGCACGGTGTCGTTCGGTCTGCGCGTGTTCAGCGCCGCGCGCAAGGATTTCGCGCTGGTGATCACGCGGTCGTCGACCGAGGTGATCACGTCGCCGGTGCCGAGTCCCGCGGAATGGGCCGGCATGCCGTAGATCGCGGCATCCACTCGGGCGCCTGTGCCGGTGGGCAGCGCGTTCGAGGTGATCACGCCGAGGGTGGCCGTGGGGCCGATGTGCACGGTGTCGGTCGGGATGCCGGAACGGATCTGGCGGACCACTCGCATGGCCGTATCGATCGGCACCGCGTAGCCGGTCGGTGGTCCGGTGTCCGCGCGCGCAGACGCACCCGACGCCGCCGCGATGACCCCGACCACATCCCCCCGCCGGTCGACCAATGCTCCGCCGGACTGGCCAGAGGTCACCGCCGCAGAGACCTCGAGCATTCCACTGAGCGGTTTCCGCGACAGATCGACGGAGTTGACCGCCACGATCGCGCTGTCCAGGTCGGTGATGTGGCCTTGAACCGCGGTCGGGGTGCCGCCTGCCCCACCTGCGTTGCCGATCGCCATCACCTCGTCCCGCACACGCAGGCCGGCCGAGCTGCCGATAGTGGCGATCCTCAGCGGCGACGCGGCGGAGAGGCCGAGCAGCGCGATGTCGGCACCGGAGTCGTACCCGAGCACCGCGGCGTCGTAGACCGTTCCGTTGCCGACGTCGGTGACAGTCACAGTTTCCGCACCCTTGATCACGTGGTGGCTGGTGAGCACCTCTCCGTCGGCGGTGAGCACGATGCCGGACCCGGCCGCGTCGAGCCCGGAGGTCTTGGTGGACGCGTTGATGTTGACCAGCGCCGACCCTACTGCCGCCTCGGCGAACATCTGATCGAGCGGCGCGCGCGGGCCCAGGGTGATCGGGGTGGCGATCTCGGAAGGGTAGGACCAGGTACGACTCGGCAGCTCGCCCCGATACCCGAGGAAAGCGGTCACGGCGAGCACGAGGGTGACGATCATCACCAGTGCGCGGCCGCGGCCCGACGGGCGCCGGGTCATGTGCTGCCGTTCCTCGTCCATGGTTCTCCCGCTTCGGCTGAACCGCTGACCAATTCCATTGTGGCCGCATCTCTTCGCCGAAGATCGGGAAACACGAGGGAAGGTCCGGTCCGCGCCGCCGGCAGACTGCCACCACCGGGCCCCCGACCTGCCTCTTCCGTGTCCGTGGTTGGCAACGACGCCCATGCGACGGTAGGCATGTATTCATGAGCGAGCGCGGCGAGCGAACAATCAGCACCGCCACCCCGGTGGTCATAGCGGAGCCCAGCGCCAGCGAGGTGGAGTCATGAGTACAGCTGCCGCCTACGCCCTGCCCGCACCCGATGGCCTCTTCGAGAAGGTCTCGATCGAGCGCAGGGACCTGGGTCCGCGCGATGTGCTGATCGACATCAAGTTCGCGGGCATCTGCCACTCCGACATCCATACGGCGCGCGACGAATGGGGCGGCGCCAAGTACCCCTGCGTGCCGGGACACGAAATCGCGGGCCTGGTCGCGGCGGTCGGGTCCGCGGTGACCGAACACCAGGTCGGTGACCGCGTTGGTGTGGGGTGCATGGTCGACTCGTGCGGTGTCTGCGCGCCCTGCCTCGCCGACGAGGAGCAGTACTGCACCGCAGGCGCGACGATGACCTACAACACCCCGGTCGACCCGGCGGTGCAGCCCGGCGGGAACACCCTCGGCGGTTACTCGACGCAGGTCGTGGTGACCGAGCACTTCGTCGTCCAGATCCCGGAGGGCATCGACCTCGATGTCGCAGCGCCGCTGCTGTGCGCCGGCGTCACGCTGTACTCGCCACTGCGGCACTGGGGCGCCGGGCCGGGCAAGAAGGTCGCCATCGTCGGTATGGGCGGGCTCGGTCACGTCGGCGTGAAGATCGCGGCAGCGATGGGCGCCGAGGTCACCGTGCTCAGCCATTCGCTGAGCAAGCAGGACGACGGCAAGCTTTTCGGCGCGAGCGGCTACTACGCGACCAGTGACAAGCAGACCTTCCGCGACCTGCGCGGCCGGTTCGACCTCATTCTGAACACCGTCTCGGCGAACCTCCCGCTGGACGACTACCTGCGACTGCTCAACCTGGACGGCACCCTGGTGATCCTCGGCCTCCCCGAGCACCCGTTGACCGTCAAGCCGTTCGCCCTCACCGGATATCGGCGCTCACTGTCGGGCTCGATGATCGGCGGCATCGCGCAGACCCAGGAAATGCTGACCTTCTGTGCCGAGCACGGCATCGGCGCCGAAATCGAACTGATCTCCGCCGACGAGATCGACGGAGCCTACGACCGCGTTGTGGCCAGCGACGTGCGCTACCGGTTCGTCATCGACATCGCGACCATGTGACCCGCGTCGCGGACCGGTGCGGGCAGGCGGTGTCGGCGAACGAACCGGTCCCGGCATAGGTACGTTGGCCTTGTGTCTGCGGAGGAAAAGGACGAAACGACACGACACGGCGGCGCGTCCGCCGACAAGGCGGTGGTTGCCGCTGCGGCGAGCTCGAGTCCACCGCCGTGGTTGCTGCGTGCGTTCCTGCTCGCCGCGGCGACGGTCGCCGGGCTGGTGGCGGGATTCTGGGTACTCCAGAAATTGCAGGGCCTGCTGACGGTTCTGCTCGTCTCGCTGTTCCTCGCCTTCGCTATCGAGCCCGCCGTGAACTGGCTGGCCCAACGCGGCATGCGCCGAGGTCCCGCCACCGGATTGGTGTTCCTCGCCGTGACCGCCCTCGTCGTCGCCTTCGGGTGGACACTGGGTAACCTGCTGATCGACCAGGCCACCACGCTGGTGCGAAATGCGCCCGACTATGCCGACCGGGCCGTGGACTGGGTCAACCGCACCTTCAAGACCGACATGTCCAGTACGGATATCCAGAAGTACGCCACCGACTGGAGCTCCAACCTGGAGGGCTACCTGACCGGGTTGGCAGGCAACGTATGGGGTATCGGCACCGCCGCGATCGGCGCCGTCTTCCAGGGCCTCGGCATCCTGCTGTTCACCTACTACTTCGCCGCCGACGGCCCCCGCTTCCGTCACGCCGTCTGCTCGCTGCTGCCGCCGAGGCGACAACGACATGTGTTGCGTGCCTGGGACATCGCGGTGGCGAAGACCGGCGGCTACATCTTCTCGCGCGGCCTGCTCGCGCTCATCTCGACGCTCGCCCACTACGCCGCGCTGCGCGTGTTGGACATTCCCTCCGCCTTCGCGCTCGCACTCTGGGTCGGTGTGGTCTCGCAGCTGATCCCCACGGTCGGCACCTATCTCGCGGGTGCGCTTCCGGTGATCGTCGCGCTGGTGCACGGCCCGAGCACCGCGCTGTGGATTCTCGGCTTCATCGTGCTCTATCAACAGTTCGAAAACTATGTGCTGCAACCGCGCATCACCGCGACCACGCTGGACATGCACCCGGCCGTCACGTTCGGCGCGGTACTGGCCGGCGCGGCGGTACTCGGCCCGACCGGCGCGCTGCTCGCCATTCCGGTGACCGCGACGGTCCAGGCGTTCTCCAGCGCGTATATCCGCCGCTACGACGTCCAGCCGGGCCTCGACATCAATCCGCCGGAACCCAAGCAGCCACGAAAATGGACGAGAAAGTTGAGTATTCGCTTCTCCGGCAGCGGCAAACCGCCCGCACGGTGAGGCTGTGGGTGGATCACCACGTGCGAACATGACCGCCGCGTCCGGCATGTCGCCACCGCTGGCCATGGGCTCGCCTCCCGGGTAGAACTCTTCGGAGACGATTCGCACCCTATGGTGCCGAGGCTGGATGGGAACAATGCTGAAGCGGCCGCCGGATCTGGCCTTCGACCTCGGCAAGATGCACCGCAGGCGCAACGACGTGGCAGCCGCGCGCGAGGCGTTCCACGCCGCTGTCGCTTCCGGGCATCCGAACTGGGCGCCGCTGGCCGCCGTGGAGTTGGGTGACTTACTCAGCGCGGCGGGCGACAAGCCGGGGGCCGAGGCGGCCTACCGGGTGGCCGTCGATTCCGGTCATTCCGAGGCGGCGGCGCGCGCGGCGTACAACCTCGCCGTGTTGCTTGCCGAGCGCGGCGATATCGCCGCCGCGGAAGCGGCGTACCAGCTCGCCGCTGAGTCCGGGCATCCGGACGCGGCGCCCCGCGCGTGGATCAATCTCGGCTATTCGCTGGCCCAGCGGGGAGATTCTGGTGCGGCGCGGGCGGCCTACGGACATGCGATGGCCTTCGGCCCCGGCGAGATCACCCGGCTCGCCTTGTCCAATCTGGCCTACCTGTTGCGCAACGAGGACGACCTGGACGGTGTGAAGATCGCCTACCGCACCGCCATCGATCGTTGGCCCGCAGAGCAGGCAGTCGTGGTGGCGCGCGATCTCGTCCAGCACTTGAGCGAAGCCGGCGATCTGGCCGGAGCCAGGGACGTCAGCCGCCACCTGGTCGAATCGGGCGATCCCGCCGTGTCCGCTGGGGCCAGCTGCGACGTCGGGCTGCTCAGCAGCAGGCTCGGCGACACCGCCGCGGCGCTGGCCGCCTTCCAGCGCGCACTCGATTCGACCGACGCCGAAGCCCGAGCACGGGCGGCCGCCGCCATCGCGCCGATCTACTGGGAGCGCGCCGCGACCGTGCTGTGTGAGACCGACTGGGCTGGGCTGGAGCACGCCTACGGTTCCGCGTCCGACGCGCCCGAACTGCTCGCCGACTTGATCAGTCCCCACACCGATGATCAGTCACGCGGCATCGAGTTCCTGTATTCCACTGTCCTGCATCAGGGTTCGATCTACTCCGTCACCGCGCCCGCCGCGGTCGTCGTGCTCGGCGCCATGCTGCACGAGCGCACCGACGTAATGCACGCCAGCGCATCCCGCTGGCTCACCGGACCGCAGCCGTTGCGACTCGGCTTGCTCAACTGGCTGCATGAGGTGATCGCCACCGCCGCATGGCAGTCCGCCGCCGAGGACGACGCCGAACTCAGCCCGGCCGACCGCGCCGCCGCCGCGGCCTGCGTCGCGCTGTTCACCGATTTCCGCGCCGCTGCCGCCGCAACGCTGGCCTCGGCCGAGCCCGACTCGGTAGCCGAGGCCGCTACCGACGTGCTCGCGACGCTCACCTCGCTACCCTCTCTCAACGGGTGATCGCGCGCAGCACCACCTCGACCGATTGCCCGGCGAGTTCATCCGACAGCGGCAGGTGCCCGAACAGCGCGCGGTAGTAGATCGGCGCGGCGACCGCGTCCAGCACGAAGTCCAGATCGATCCCCGGATCGACCTCACCCCGCTCGACGGCCGACCGCAGCGCGATCGCGGTGGTCTGCCTGCGCGGCTCGAAGATGGTGGCCAGGAAGTGGGCGCGTAGCCGCGCGTCCCCCGCCAAGTCCGCGACCAGTGCGGGCAGTACCCGGTGCAGCGAGGTATCCCGCAGCGCGGCAATGAGACTGCGCATAGCGTGGGTGAGGTCGGCGCGCAGGTCACCGGTGTCCGGGGTCGGTTGCAGGCCGAGCAGGTCGGCGACCACGTCGATCACCAGGTGGCGCTTCGACGGCCACCTGCGGTAGATCGCCGGGCGGTGCAGGCCCGCGCGAGCGGCGACCCGACCGATGGACAGGTCGGCGTAGCCGACCTCATCGAGCTCCTCGCGCGCGGCGATCAGCACCGCGGCGTCGATCCGGTCGTCGCGGGTCCGGCCCGCCATCAGAAGATCGGGCGTGGCATCAGCACGACGCGCCAGCCGTCCGGATCGGGAAAGGTCAAGCCGCCGTTGGCTGCCCAGAAGGGGTTTTCCGCGGGCACCGGTTCGACACCGGCTTCGCCGAGTCGTTGCGCCACGTCGTACATGTGGGTCTCGCTGTCGAAGTAGAACACCAAGAGATTCTCCGCACTCGGCGCATCGCCGGGGCTGCCGTTCTCATGCGTGGTGAATTCCAGGTGATATCCGGTCCCAGGCAGTCCGAGCATCACCCCGTCGTAGCCCGCGTGGTTCTCGAATCGGTAGAGCTCGCGCAGGCCGAGACCCTCGACATAGAAGCGCACCACCTCGTCGAGCCGATCGGTCGGGCGGGCGATACGGACCTGCGCGACGCGCAGCGAGTCCGGCCAGGTGTCGGTTTCCATACGTGCATATTACGGTACGTACCGAACCGAATTAAGCCCGATCGCACTCCGCCCAGATCCCGGGCCGCCTTCGATTCGTCGAACGCGACGGCGGCCCAGCTCTTTCGATGGTCAGCCGCTACCTCACTCGGCCGCCTCGACACGCCGGCGGACGCGGCGCGCCGCGGCAACCAGATTGCGCAATGACGGCTCCAGCTGCCAGTAATGGCGCGTCTTCAACCCACCGTCCGGATTCGCCCACAACCGTTCCGGCGTCACCGCTTCCGCTGCCGCCGTGAGCAATTCGTCGAGCTCATCGATGTCCGGGATGCGCGCGGAGCGACTCTCGTACACGCCGGGGCCGACGCCGTGGCTGAGCCCGTGCCCCGAACGCGCGTCCTCTTTCAGCGCCCGCAGCACCCACTCGATGGAGCGGGTCGCCACGATCGCGGTGACGTCGGCGTCGAGTTCCTCGATCGCCTCGACCACCTCGGTGCGGCCGGAATAACCGATATGCGTGTGAATCTGGGTCTCCGCCTGGACACCGGAGGTGGCCAGGCGGAACGCCGCCACCGCCCAGCGCAGATACTCCGCCCTGCCCTCCGGACGCAAGGGCAGCATCTCGCGGATCGCGGGCTCATCGACCTGGATGATCGAGATACCCGCCTTTTCCAGGTCGACCACCTCGTCCCGAATCGCCAGCGCCACCTGGTCGGCGGTCTCGTGCAACGGCTGGTCCTGACGGACGAACGAGCGCGCGATCATAGTGACCGGACCGGTCACCATGCCCTTGACCGGTTTGTCGGTGAGCGATTGCGCGTAGCCGGTCCACTCCACCGACATCGGCGCGGGCCGCGCCACGTCGCCGTACAAGATCGGCGGACGCACACACCGGGATCCGTACACCTGCACCCAGCCGAAGTGAGTGGTGACGAATCCGTCGAGCAGCTCGGCGAAGTACTGGATCATGTCGTTGCGCTCGTGCTCGCCGTGCACCAGCACGTCGAGACCGATGTTCTCCTGCAGCCGGATGGTGGCCTCGATCTCGGCCTCGATTCGCTTGCGGTAGTCCTCGTAGGACAGCCGACCCGCACCGAGTTCATAGCGCGCCTGGCGGATTCGGCCGGCCTGCGGGAAGGACCCGAGCGTGGTCGCGGGCACCGGCGGCAGATTCAGCTTGCGCTGCTGCGCTTCCCTGCGCACCTCGTAGGGCTCGCGCGAACGCATGTCCGGCGTCACCGCGTAGACCCGCTGCCGTACCGCGTGCTTCTGCTTGAAATGCACCTCGGTCGGACGTTTGCGCCACTTGTCCGAGGCACCCTCGGTGAGCGCCTTCGCCAGCGAAACCACCTCCCCCACCTTCTGTTTCGCGAAGGCGAGGCGGTCGGCGACATGGCCCTCGATGTCGTATTCGGCCAGCAGGTCGTATGGCACGTGCAGCAGCGTGGTCCCGGTCGAGACGACCAGGTCCGGGCAGACCTGAGCGAGCTCGTTGAGGTATTCCAGCGTCACGTAGCGGTCGGCACGCCACACGTTGCGACCGCTGATCACGCCCGCGTACAAGCGCTTACGCCGGATGCCCGGCACCTTGGCCAGATCATCCGGACGGATCCGGTAGCTGGCCAGGTCGAGGCCGATCGCCTCGACGCCGGTGCCGGCCAGGATGGTCAATGCCTCGCCGAAATCGCCGTACTGGCCGGTGACCAGGATGCGTGGGCGCAACGGCGCCTTCGAAAGCCGTTGGTAGGCGGCTTCGAACGCGGCCAGTTCGGCGGGCGCGCGCTCGCTGGTGAACGCGGGCTCGTCCAGCTGCACACAGGTGGAGCCGCGCTTGGCGAGGATCTCGAACAGCTCCTCGTATATCGGAAGCAGCTTGTCCAGCAGACTCAGGGTTTCGAAATCCGGCTCACCCGGGATGTGCCCGGCCTTGGACAGCAGCAGCAGCGACACCGGGCCGATGACCACCGGCCGCAGCTCGATGTCGCGCTCCTTCGCGCGGTCGAATTCGTCGAGCAGGGCCTCGGGGTGCAGCGAGAATTCGGTGTCGGCGTCCAGTTCCGGCTGGCGGTAGTGGTAGTTGGTGCCGAAGAAACGGACCAGCTCCAGCGGCGGCAGGTCGGGCCGGCCGCGCGCCATCAGGAAGTAGAAGTCCAGCGGGTCCAACCCGTCCCGGTACGGCCCGAACCGCTTGGGGATCGCACCGAACAGCAGCGCGTTGTCCAGCACGTGGTCGTAGAACGAAAAGGTATTTCCGGGAACCTGAGTCAGCCCCGTGGCGGCCAGCTCGCTGAACTGCTGCTCCTGGATATCGCGGCCGACCGCGAGCAGCTCGTCGCGCCCGATCGCACCGCGCCAGTAGGCCTCCAGTGCCCGCTTGAGCTCCCGGTGCGGTCCGATCCTGGGATAGCCGAGGATGCTCGACCCATAGCCGTCAGTCACGTTCACCATGAGCGGGATACTCCTGTGTTCGATGTGCAACGCTGTGCTTGATTTGCCGCGCCGCGGCGCTGCGTGTTCGCGGCCCCTCGATGGTCTGCGTTCGAGTGGCGAGACTCGCGCCTTTGGCGCATGCGCTGTGTTCGAGTTGCAGCGCCCGCGGCGCCGCGTTGTTCACGGCCCCCTCATGGCTCGCATCCGAGCGGGCGAAACTCGCGCCTACGGCGTATGCGCTTCGCCCACTCGAACACAAGTCTGGCAGCGAACGGTACTTGCAAGACTCGCACCCGACCGCGCTGGGAGGGAACGAATCGGTCGGTTTCACTCCGTGGTTCGCCCGACAACCCGCAGTTGTGCCGGACGTCTAGCGGTTGTACTGGTAGAAACCTGCCCCGGTCTTCTTGCCGAGCAATCCCGCCTCCACCATGCGCATGAGCAGGGGCGGTGCCGAGTACAGCGGCTGTTTGAACTCCGAGTACATCGAGTCGGCGATGGACTTCACGGTGTCGAGGCCGACCAGGTCGGTCAGTGCCAGCGGGCCCATCGGGTGGGCGCAGCCGAGCACCATCGCCTTGTCGATGTCCTCCTTGGTGGCGAAGCCTGATTCGACCATGCGGATGGCCGACAGCAGGTACGGCACCAGCAGGGCGTTGACCACGAAACCGGAGCGGTCGGCGGAGCGCACGACCTGCTTGTCGAGCACGTCGCCCGCAAAGGCCTCGGCCCGCGCGGCGACCGACTCGCTGGTTTTGAGCGTGGTGACCAGCTCGACCAGCGGCAGCACCGGGACGGGGTTGAAGAAGTGCATACCGACCACGCGCTCGGGGTTCGCCGTGGCGACCGCGATCTTCATGATCGGGATGGAGGATGTGTTGGATGCCAGCACCGCGGACGGGTCGGTGACGACCTTGTCCAGCTCGGCGAAGATGCTGGTCTTCACCTTCTCGTCCTCGAGTACCGCCTCGACCACCAGCTGGCGATCGGCGAAGTCGCCGATGTCGGAGGTGAAGCGCAGACGCCACGCGGCCTGTTCGCGCTCGCGCTCGGTGATCTTGCCGCTGCTCACACCGCGGTCGAGCGACCGGAGGATGCGGGCACGGCCGGCGGCAGCCAGTTCTCGGGTCTGTTCGTACACCAGCACGTCGATGTGCGCTCTGGCACACACCTCCGCTATTCCGGCGCCCATCTGGCCGGCGCCGATAACACCGACGCGTTGGATCTTTTCGCTGCTCACGTCCCGCTCCTGCTGGTTTGTCTGGCTGTCGGGTGGCTTTGTGGCGAAGGCGCCGCTCGGGTGGGAGCGAAGCCTTCGATGGTCCAAGTTATAGGGATGCCCTCCCCGCCGGGGCTGTTCAGCGGGGAGGCCGATACACCCCTACCGGAGTAGAGAATTGTCGGTATTCACGTCGGGAACCTCACTTCCCTCGGTTAGCATCAGCCGAGCCCCAAATCGTTAGGTCACTGCTTGCGCAACCACAACGCGCGAGGCCATCGAGCGCCGTTAGCAGCGCTGCAGGCGCTGCTTAATGAAACTGCCCCTCTTCGGTGGAGCCCTTCAGCGCCGCCGTCGACGTGTTCGGGTCGACGGTGGTCGCGATCAGATCGAAGTAGCCGGCACCGACCTCACGCTGATGCTTGGTGGCGGTGTACCCGCGCTCCTCGGCGGCGAACTCGCGCTCCTGCAGGTCGACGTAGGCGGTCATGCCTTCGCGGGCGTAGCCGTAGGCCAGGTCGAACATGCCGTAGTTGAGCGAGTGGAAGCCGGCCAGGGTGATGAACTGGAATTTGAAGCCCATCGCGCCGAGCTCCTTCTGGAACTTCGCGATGGTCGCGTCGTCCAGGTGCGCCTTCCAGTTGAAGGACGGGGAGCAGTTGTAGGCGAGCAGCTGGTCCGGGAACTCGTTGCGCACGGCCTCGGCGAACTGCTTGGCCAGCTCGAGGTCGGGCTTGCCGGTCTCCATCCAGATCAGGTCGGCGTGGGGGGCGTAGGCCTTGGCACGCGCGATGCAGGGATCGATGCCGTTCCGCACGCCGTAGAAGCCTTCGGAAGTGCGGGTGCCGTCCAGGAACGGCCGGTCGCGCTCGTCCACGTCCGAGGTGATCAAGGTGGCGGCTTCGGCGTCGGTGCGGGCGATGATCACCGAGGGCACGTCGGCGACGTCGGCCGCGAGCCGCGCGGAGGTCAGGGTACGGATGTGCTGCTGGGTCGGGATGAGGACCTTGCCGCCCAGGTGGCCGCACTTCTTCTCGGAGGCGAGCTGGTCTTCCCAGTGCACGCCGGCGGCGCCGGCCTGGATCATGGCTTTCTGCAGCTCGTAGGCGTTCAGCGCGCCACCGAAGCCGGCCTCGGCGTCAGCGACGATCGGGGCGAGCCAGTTGGAGACGGAGGTGTCGCCCTCGACCTTGGCGATCTCATCGGCGCGCAGCAGCGCGTTGTTGATGCGGCGGACCACGGCGGGCACCGAGTTGGCCGGGTAGAGGCTCTGGTCCGGGTAGGTGTGGCCGGACAGATTCGCGTCACCGGCGACCTGCCAGCCGGACAGGTAGATGGCCTTCAGGCCGGCGCGGACCTGCTGGACCGCCATGTTGCCGGTGAGGGCGCCGAGCGAGTTGATGTAGTCCTCGTTGTTGACGAGATCCCAGAGGATCTCCGAACCGCGCCGCGCGAGGGTGGCCTCCTCGACGACGGTGCCCTGGAGCTTCGACACCTGCTCCGCGGTGTAGTTCCGAGTGACGCCCTTCCAGCGGGGGTTGGTGTCCCAATCCTTCTGGATTTCCGCAGCGGTCTTCGGGGTGCCGGTGGTCGACATCTCTGACTCCACTTCCTCGTTCGTTCGATGCCGCAGGGGTCGAGCGTGGAAACAACTCAGACTGCTGGAGCGGCAATTTGCAGGCTTGCTAGGCCTATCGGATGTACTTCCACACGATTGCACAACGAGAAATAGCCGTCTACCTGTTGCTACTGCGAATCTCAGCTAGGTTTCGAGCAACGTTTGCCAACTCTGCGAAATTTGCCACCGAATTGCAAGCGTGCAACCTACCAGTCAGTAGCTCTGACATGCGGTTTCAGCGTAACGCTTGTACTGTTAGCGATCGACGGCTGGTACACCCGCGACGCGCCCGGCAATTCCCTCTTGTGAGCACATTCACAAAGCCGCTGTGTCCTGGGCCACCCGAGGACTGGCGGACAGGATCGCGGAGATTTCGACCCCCAGTACCGGCAGGAGCAGAACACGCCACCTACTGGTAGGCAACCCGACCACGCGCGAGCTGTGAGATGTGGACGCATGCGGTCCGTAGCACCATCCGTAGATGCCTTTCAGTCGGATCCACGAGGGCTTCCCCATCGGCGACCCGAGGTTTCGCGCTGGCGGCCGACGGAGTGTGCCCACCGATCTGCGAGGTGGCCTGGCCACACTTCTTACCCGGTGTTTCTGAGCTTCGCTCCCCTGTGCGCGATCACCGCACGGCCGTAGGAGGAGCGACGTCCCCTATGCTTCCGCTGCCGTGCGCACGCGTCTTACGAAAGCGACCGTCCGGCGGAAGACTTCGGCGTCTGGGACGCCATCCGCATCACCAGCTGCCGGTTACTGCGCGACCGACCACTCGCGCACCGTCGCCATTTGCCCGGTGCGTCGTCGGTGTGCCATGGCGGCCGGGACACTGACCGCCCATGGCAATGCTTATGGCTGGGGCCGCTTGCCTTCGGCCACCTCGGTCGCGTAGCCGTCGTAGGCGTCGATGTAGCCGTTGTCGCGGCCTTCCAGGACGTAAAGACGGCCGTCGACTTCGGATGAATAGCCTGTCTTGCGTAGCTCGACCTTGCGGCTTCTGAAGGTCGAGGTCTGCTCCAACTCATCGACCACGCAGATGAACAACGGAACGGCATAGAACGGCAACCGCTGATACAGCCGCTGCGCCAGCCCTGCCCCGTCGAAACATGCGCCTTGGCGCAGCGTGACAGCGGCCATTCCAGCCTTTCCGTCGGCGCCCGGGATAGCAACGCCGTAGACGGCGGCCTGATCAATGGTGTCCTCAGCCGCGATTACCGCCTCGACCTCGGTGGTCGCGACGTTCTCACCTTTCCAGCGAAAGGTGTCACCGAGGCGGTCGACGAACGCGATGTGGTTCAGGCCCTGATCCAAGACCAAGTCGCCGGTGTCGAACCAGACGTCGCCCGCCTCGAACGCGTCACGGACCAGCTTCTGTTCGCCTGCCTCCTCGTCGGTATAGCTGTCGAACGGCGTGCGGGCGGTGATCTTGGACAGCAACAGCCCGACATTGCCGCGCCCAACCCGACGCAGCCTGCCGTCCAGACCTCGACTGGCTCGTCCGGTCTCGTTGTCGTACTCCACGACCGCATAGGGCAGTGCGCCGAAACCTGCCGTCTTATCGGCGTTGAAGATATTGATGAACGCCAACGGAACCTCGCTCGCGCCATAGAACTCGACGATCCGACGGACGCCGAAACGCTCCCGGAACGCGTCCCACAGCTCCGGCCGCAGTCCGTTGCCGACCATCACCCGAACCTGATGTAGGCGGTCGGTCGCCTCGGCAGGCTGGTTGAGCAGATACCGGCACAACTCGCCGACATAGACGAAGGCGGTGGCCTGATTACCGATGAGATCCGGCCAGAACCGTGATGCCGAGAACTTGCGACCCAGCGCCAACGTGGCATCGCCCGCCAGAACCGACGACAACGCAACGGTGAGCGCGTTGTTGTGGTACAGCGGCAGACAGCAGTAAAGGGTGTCGCGGGCACGTAGCCGCACGCCTGCGCCGCCAAACCCGGCGAAGCTCTTGGACCAGCGTAGATGCGACATAATGCTGGCCTTGGGCAGGCCGGTGGTTCCAGAGGTGAAGACAAGGAACGCGCGCTCGGCCGCGGTGATCTCAGCGCACACCTCTGGGTCCTCCGCGGACGCGCTGTGTGAAGCCTGTTCCAGGTCCTCGGCGGCAACCACGACGGTGGGCAGCGCGCGCAACTCGTCGACGGCCGCACGGCACTCCGAGCCCACAACCAGCACCCGGCTTCGCAACAAACCGATGCTGTGCGCGAGCACATCCGCACGCTGGTGGTGGTTGAGCATCCCGGCGGTGGCGCCCAGTTTCACGGTCGCCAATATCAGCAACAGTGTTTCCGGACGGTTGGTCAGCATGATGCCGACCACATCACCGCGCTGCACTCCGTATCCCACCAGCACTGAGGCATAGCGGTTGACGATGGTGTTGGCTTCGCCGTAACTGTAGTCGCGACCCTCGAACCGTACGAAACACTGATCGGGGTGACGGTGCGCAGCCTCCTGGAAAACCAACCCGACCGACCGCTTGCTGTCGGGGCTGGTAAGCAACGCGCCCACATTGCGGACTATGCCCGGCATGTCCCGCGCCAGACCGGGCAACGCTCTGACAACATCGCGCAGCCCGACGGTCGACCGAACACCAGTGTGGTTGTTGCCCATCTAATTCGAGTCTCTCCATTGACGGCATCAGGTTGGTGATGCCGCTTCGAGATCGGCTACGACGATGAGGCGCGACCTAGGCGGCCTTGTGCACACTACCTTGCTCCCCAAAGCATCCAGCCACCCGATCAGCCCGCCACATCGCCATGCAGAATCGGGTGGCACGTCGACTTGCCATGCACCCCATAGCATTCAACGATTCACGGCTCGAACAGCGACGGATAGCTGACCGTGCGAGGGTATCGACGATCTGCTGGCTCGCCCAGGTTTCGGTCTGGCGTTGTCATGCTCGCGACCGTCGGGCAGCTCTAGGCCGATCCATAAGGTGTCGCGCTCGCGATAGAAGACCCAGCGGAAGGCGGTGGGCTCAGCCCCGAACTGCGCCCAGGTTTCATTCTCTCCGAGGAAAAAAGGCGGGCCACGGCACGTTGAGCGCATTGAGATACCGGCACTGCTGTGACCGATCATATTGGTGAACATCGTCATCCCTCTGTACCGAGCGCCGCATCTAGCCGCGCGGCCGCTCCGGGGTCGTGCGCGGCGAGCGCAGCTATCTCCGGCATCGAATCGCGCGGCGAGTTCACCTTGTGGTCAGTCTAATTCCCGCTGCGACCGTACACCGGTTCCAGCAGCACGGCCCGCTATAACCACGCCGTTGCGTGGACGACGCGGCCGCGAAACCCGATCCGAACCAGATCACGCAAAGCACCTCAGCGGCACGAATGATCCGGGTTAGGCTCACGGCCCTTGTTGTTCGACCGCTTGGAGTTTCGCCGATGACGATGCCCCCGTCTCCAGCGCATAGCCGACCCGGCCGCACGCCGCACGGCTCGCCGATCGACACCGACGGCCCGCGGATTCCGCTGTACTCAGCGGAATTCTCGTCCGATCCACACGGGACCTATCGCAAGATGCGTGAAAGATACGGGTCGTTGGTGCCGGTCGAGCTGGCGCCGGGCGTGCCCGCCACCTTGGTGATCGGGTATTACACCGCGGTGCGGATCCTCAACGACCCGGACCATTTTCCGGCCGATCCGCGCACCTGGGAGCAGGACATACCCGCCGACTGCCCGTTGCTGCCGATGATGCAGTGGCGGCCGAACGCGATGCGTAACTCGGGCGCCGAGCATGTCCGTTATCGCCAAGCCAATATCGCGGGTCTCGACGGTGTCGATCAGTACGGCCTGCATGACATCGTGGCGCAGATCGCGATCCCGCTGATCAACTCGTTCTGCGCGGACGGGTCAGCGGATCTGGTTCGCCAGTATGCGCTTCCGCTGGCCTTCAGAGTGCTGAACGCCATGCTCGGTTGTCCCGCCGAGCTCGCACAGCAGGCCGCAACCAGTTTGCGGGCTATCGTCGAGGGCGGCGCGGGCGCGGAGAGCGGGAACAAGACCCTCGCCGACGCGCTGACGAAGTTGGTCCTGCTCAAGCGTGCCGAACCCGGCGACGACGTGACGACGCGGATAATGCAGCACCCGGCCGAGCTGAGCAATACGGAGATGGTGTATCAGCTGAGCACACTGTACGGCGCGGGCATCGAACCGCAGCAAAATCTGATCGTCAACACCCTGTTGCTGATCCTGACCGACGAGCGATTCGGTGGCAGTGTGCTGGGTGGGAGCCTGTCGACCCGGGATGCTCTCGACGAGGTGCTGTTCAACGATCCGCCGATGGCGAACTTCTGTATCAGCTTCCCGAAGCAGCCGATCCTGATCGACGATGTCTGGCTGCCCGCCCACCAACCTGTCCTGATCAGCATGACCGCCTGCAATACCGACCCAGCGATCGGCTCGGACCAGTACGCGGGGAATCGCGCCCATCTGGCTTTTGCTGGAGGCCCGCACAGGTGCCCCGCCAGCTCGCTGGCTTACCTCATCGCGCAGGATGCCATCGACCAACTGCTCGACGCGTTGCCCGAGATGCGTCTGGCACTCCCACCTGGTGAGCTGACTTGGCGGCCGGGCCCGTTCCATCGAGCAATGACATCCCTGCCCGTCGTCTTCCCGAAATCGCCGCCGCTGCCTCTGGCGTAAACGCGCTATGTCGTCGGCCTTCTCTACCAGAAAAACCCGAATTCTTACCGACTACAATCGACCGTTCCGCCGATCAGCATTGAATCAGGAATCTTCGCAATGGCTTTCAGTTCGCAGGCACAGTCTCAGCCACACCGGCAGCCGCAGGTGCGGGTGCCGGAGGAGGCGGGCGAGAATAGGATAGGTCTGGCCGCGGTAACGGACGGCTTCCTGGTGCTATTCGTCGGTCTCGGTGTCTCTCAGCGCGTCTTTCCCGACACCGATGGCACTGTGGCGTTTCTCGCGGCCTGGGTCGTCTGCGTGCTCGCGCTGTCCTTCGCCAATCATGTGATCGGCACCCTGCTTTTCCGGGGAAGTATCGCCAAGCTCCTCTATGGCATGCGGGTGGTGCGGTGGAAGGACGGTCGACAGCCACGCTTCTGGCAGACGTTCTGGCGGTGGTTGTTCGGATTCGTCGTTATCGCCATGCAATACATCTTGGAGGGCGAGAGTGTCGGGCAGGCATGTGGCCTGCGGACCGTACGCAGACGTGACGAGCTCAGGACATAGCGCCCACTGGATGCTCCTTCTGCCAGTGCTCGGCGATGTCGAGGCGGCGGGTGATCCAGACCTGGTCGTACGACTGCACATGGTCGAGCAACCGCTCCAGTGCGGCGGTGCGGGCGGGACGGCCGACCAGCCTGCAGTGCAGTCCGATCGACAGCATCTTCGGGCTGCCCTCCGCGCCTTCGCGATATAGCACATCGAAGGCGTCGCGCAGGTGCGCGAAGAACTGCTCGCCGGTGGGGAATCCGGCGGGCGAGGCGAAACGCATGTCGTTGGTGTCCAGGGTGTAGGGCACCACCAGATGGTCCCGGTCGTGCACCCGCACCCAGTACGGCAGGTCGTCGGCGTAGGAGTCCGAGTCGTAGACGAAGCCGCCGTGCTCCACCACCAGCTCACGGGTATGCGGCGAGTCGCGGCCGGTGTACCAGCCGAGCGGCGCGGCGCCCGTCAGTTCGGTCAGGATGCGCACCGCCTCCGCCATGTGCGCGCGTTCGGTGTCACGATCGGCCAGCTGGTAGGACTTCCAGCGCAAGCCGTGACAGGCGACCTCGTGGCCGAGATCGCGAAAGGCGGCCACCGCCTCGGGGTTTCGCTGCATGGCACGGGCAACGGCAAATACGGTCAACGGCAGCTCGCGCCGCTCGAAGACGCGAAGCACGCGCCACAGCCCCGCACGGGAACCGTATTCGTAGAGCGATTCCATGCTCATATGGCGGTTGGGGAACGCTTCCGCCGGAGTCATTTCCGAAAGGAACGTCTCGGAGTGCTCGTCACCGTCGAGGACACTGCTCTCGCCGCCTTCCTCGTAGTTGAGTACGAACTGGACCGCGATCCGCGCGTCACCCGGCCATTTCGGGTCGGGTGGTCTCGGGCCGTAGCCGACGAAATCCCGTTCGCTCATTCGGTGTCCTCTCGAGCATGAGCGGGAGGCCCTCCGTGGTTACGCAGGCTGCCTCCTCCGGGCCTTGACCCGCTCATGCGGTGTCCTCTCTGGCATGAGCGGGAGGCCCTCCGTGGTTACGCAGGCTGCCTCCTCCGGGCCTTGACCCGCTCATGCGGTGTCCTCTCGAGCATGAGCGGGAGGCCCTCCGTGGTTACGCAGGCTGCCTCCTCCGGGCCTTGACCCGCTCATGTGCCGAGCTCCCCGTACAACCGCAGCCGCGCGAGCCCGCCGTCGGGATAGACGTCCAGGCGGACCTCCTCCACCGACGCGGCCATCGGCGCTATCGGGAACCGGTGCCTGGTGTCGGGCAGCAGTGCGGTACGTGGCAACAACTCCAGCTCGGCGCCGTCGGTGGTGCGGCCGGTGAGCCGGGCCGCGCCCGGACTGTTGCCGAGGAAGTACGAGGTGTCCAGCTCGGCGAGCCGGATCAATCCGGGCCCGGCAAGCCGGATACGAACCCAATCGTTGCCGTCGTCCCTGCGACGGGCGGTCTCCCAGCCGTCGCCCATGCGCCTGGCCAGCCCCGGATAGAGCAGCTGATTGGGCGAGCTGTAGAAGCGGTTGGAGCAGTCCAGCACCAGCGCGCCGTTCTCCAGCGCGGCCAGATCCAGGGGGCCGATGCCGAGCAGCCTCTGGTCGGGCCTGCCCTCGCCGTGCACCCGCAGCCTGGCCACGCCACCGTCGGGGTGCATGGTGAGCTTCACATGCGTCCAGCGCTTCTCACTCTCGACGGTGAAAAGGTTGCGGCTGTCGCCCGCCACCGGCGATCGATCGACCAGGATTACCCAATCATCATGCGCGGCAATGGATTCCGCAGGAAGATAATCATCGATCTCCAGCGCGGAGACCGAGACCGCAGGCGGGTAGTTGCCCGTGAACCACGCGGTGTCGACCACGATCCCACGGATCACGCCCGGCACGCCGAGCCGCACGATCGCCGAGTCGTCGCCGGGCCGTCCGCGGCGTCTGCGGGTCTCCCAGCCGTCATAGATCTGACCCTTGTGCCCGAAGGTGGACGGCCGATAGTCGGCAGGGCCCGGGTTGATCAAATTTTCCTTCTCGGCGAAGAATTCGTCATCGGCCCAGATCACCGAGCCGCCGAGCAAGCGAACCGCCAGATCCGGCAGCAGCGTGAACTCTTCGTTCTCGACGAGATCGCGCATCACACCTCCTGTATCTTGCGGGAAACCCGCACCCGGTCGGCGTCGATGAGCGCTGCGCGATCGTGTCTCATCACACCTCCTGTACCTTGCGGGAAACCCGCACCCGGTCGGCGTCGATGAGCGCTGCGCGATCGTGTCTCATCACACCTCCTGTATCTTGCGGGACACCCGCACCCGGTCGGCGTCGATGAGCGCTGCGCGATCGTGTCTCATCACACCTCCTGTGTCTCGCGCGACCGCACCGTTCGGGTGGCCGTTCATCGCGTCTCCGGCGGAATCGGTGCACGGGCCACCAAGGCGCGTAGGACAGCCTGGGTCAACGCAGGGGCGCCCGAGTCGTTGCGGGCGCCGCAGCCGATCCCGCGCAGGACGGTGGCGGCCAGGGCTTCCGCGGTGGCGGGCTCGTCCAGCACGCCACCGCCGCGCCGGTCCAAGTAGGCCAGCAGACGCGGTACCGCCACGTCGATCGCCGTGCGGAAGAAGTCGTAGGTGGCCAGCCAGCGGGTGACCAGATGGCCGGGATGCATGTCCCAGCCCTGGTAGTAACCGCGTCGCAGTGAGCGGGCAACCAGGCGGTGATGGTTGCGCAGCGCGGCTTCGGGCTCGGCCTCGGGCACGATTTGGGTGGAGCCGTCGCACACCCACACCCCGGTCTGCGCGGCCGCGACCTGCATGACCGCCTTGGCGTAGTCGGCGGCGGGGTGGTCGAGCGCCTGGTCCGGCGCGGCGACACCGCAGGCGGCGGTGTAGTCGTAGGTGCCGAAATGCAGTCCGCTGCATCGCCCCTCGGCCAGTCCGATCATCTCGGCAACCGGCGCGGTGCCGTCCGCGGCGATGATCGCCTGCGGACTCTCGATCTGCAGTTCGAAACGCAGCGTGCCCTCCGCGAAGCCGTAGCCACGTTCGATGCCCGCGCATAGCTGCGTCAACGCCGCGACTTGCTGCACGGCACGAACTTTCGGCACAGTGAAGACGAAGCCGTCCGGCACCCCGCCCGCGCTGTCGAGCACCAGTTCGAGCGTGCGAAGGGCACGGTGCCGCTCGCCGCCTGCCAGGCCCTTCATCCGAATGCCACCGGTAGGGCTGCCGGGCCGCCGCGCCCAAGCCGCGAGAACAGTGCCTGCCGTCACCGCGGCGCGGTCCTCCTCGGCGTCGGCACGGAAGCCGTAGCCGTCCTCGAAGTCGATGCGCAGGTCCTGGACCGGGTCCCGCTCCAGCCGTTTGCGAACGTCCGGCAGCGACGCGGTTCGGTCGAGGGACGCCAGCAGGTCGAAATGGCGGTCGAGCAGCTCGACCGCGGCCGTGCCCCATTCGCGTGGGGTCTCCTCGGCGACCCGATCGGCCGGAACGTACACGGTGTGGATCGGCTGTGTTCTGCCGTGCGGCGGCCTACCATTCGAGCCCGGATACCTGCGCCGCAGGTCGGCGTCGACCCCGTCGAGCAGCGCCTCGATCCTGGTGCGGACGTTCGTGGGCACCTTTGTCACCGTCGGCCCTCCTCCTGAATCGCACGCCAGACCCGGTCTGCCGTCATCGGCAGCCGGGCCACGCGCACCCCGACGGCATCGCGGATCGCGTTGGCCAGGGCGGGCGCGACCGGGTTGTACGGTGACTCGCTCATCGACTTCGCGCCGAGCGGCCCCAGCTCGTCGGCCGTGTCGGCGAAGTACACCTCGGTACGTGGCACGTCGGCGAACTGCGGGACGTGGTAGTGCCGCAAGCTCCGTGTGGTCACCGCACCATGATCGCTGCGCATGTCCTCATACAACGCCGATCCGACGGCCTGCGCGACACCACCCTCCACCTGCCCGCGGCACTGCACCGGGTTGAGCACCGTGCCCGCGTCGGCGGCATGGACCGACTGGAGAATGCGGACCGAGCCGGTGTCGGGGTGCACGGCGACGCGGACGGCGTGCACGTTGAAACTGACCGACCTGGGGCTGCCCGCGTGCTGACCGTGCGCGGTCAGCGCACCGTCGACCAGCAGCTCGTCCGCGCCGAGCAGTCGGTCGCCACAACGGACGCCGCCTGCCTCCAGCACGCAGTCGTGCTCGGGAATTCCCGCCAGCTTCGCCGCCCTGGCCAGTATGAGTGCGCGCAGCTCCCGCGCCGCCACATAGCAGGCGTTGCCGGCGACCACGATGCCGGTGGAGCCGAACGCGCCGGTGTCGTGCCCGACCAAGTCGGTGTCGGACTGCCGGATCACGATGCGGGACGCGTCGGTGTCCAGCACGGTGGCTGCCAGCTGCGCGTGCACTGTTGTTGTGCCATTACCGAATTCCGTCGTGCCGACCCGGATCTCGTAGCGTCCGTCCGGCAGCAGGCTCACCGTCGCGTCCGCATGGTGACCGCGTGGCGGAATCGTCGCGATCATCGCGGTGGCCATGCCCGTGCCGACCAGCCATTCCGAGCCGGGCGCACGAACATCGTTGCCTCGCAGTAGAGCTCGCTCGGCGAGGTCGAGACACTGATCCAGGCCGTAGCTGCCGAACATCAGGTCGCCCTCGTTCACCGCGGCACCGACGAACGGGTCGCCGGGCACCACCACATTGCGCCGCCGGAACTCGAACGGGTCGATGCCGAGCGTGCTGGCGAGATCGTCCAACGCCGACTCCACCCCGAAGATCACCTGGCCGAGGCCGTAGCCGCGGTATGCGCCGGACGGAAGGTTGTTGGTGTACACCACCTTGGCGTCGACCCGCTTGTTGGCGCAGCGGTAGAGCTCCACCGACTCGCCGACACCGTGGAACATCACTCCCGCACTGTGGTTGCCGTACGCACCGGCATCGGCTAGAACGTCGACGGCCAGCGCGGTGAGCACGCCGTTCGCGTCGGCGCCCGCTGACACCGCGACCCGCATCGGATGGCGGCAGGTCGCGGCGGTGAACTCGTCGGTGCGGGTGAATTCGTACTGCACCGGCCTGCCGGTACGCAGCACGGCCAGCGCGATCAGGTCTTCGGCCAGCATCTCCTGCTTGGCGCCGAACCCGCCACCGACCCGCGCGGCGAACACTCGCACCTGCGTGCGCGACAGCCCGAACAGGTGGCACAGCTCGTCGCGCACCAGGAATGGAACCTGGGTGCTGCACCGAATGACGAGCCTGCCGTCCGCGTCCAGCCATCCGATCCCGCCGTGCGTCTCCAGATGCACATGCTGCCCGCGCGGCGAATGCCACACACCCCGCACCACGTGCGCCGCGGCGGCCAGACCCGCCGCCACGTCGCCGACGGCGCCGTGCACTTCGGCGACCAGGTTGCGGTTGGCGTCAGTGATCCGCGCCCCGTCCGGTTTGTCTCCATGCAGTTTCGGCGCGCCGGGGAGCAACGCCTCCTCCGGGTCGAACACCGCGGGCAAAATCTGGTAATCCACGCGCAGCAGCGAGCACGCCGCGCGGGCGACCGCGACGCTCTCGGCAACGACCGCCGCCACGCGCTGTCCGACGAAGCGGACCGTGCGGTCGAGCATGTAGGTGTCATCGGGATCGTCCGCCCGCAGCTGGTGGCGCGCGGTCGAGAACGCGACGGGTGGCGCGTCGGCGTAGGTGAGCACCGCGTGCACCCCGGGCAGCGCTTCGGCGGCCACACTGTCGATCGATCGGATCAGCGCGTGCGCGTGCGGGCTCGGCAGTACCGCGATATGCAGCGGGGGCGTCGGAGGAGCCGTGGCGGTATCGCCCGGTCGCTCGCCGTCCGCGATGGCGCGGGGCAGCATGTCGAAGGTGAAAGGCTCGGTGCCGGTGACGATACGGGGTCCGGCCGGAGCCCCGACTCCGCTGCCGGCCCGCCCCGTCGTATCGACTCGTTGCGCGGAAGTCGGGTCCGCGCCAAGGTCGTCCGCGGTAGTCGGCGTGCCCAGCGCCGCTACGATCGCCCGGTAACCCGTGCAGCGACACAGGTTTCCCTTCATCAATTCGGCACGTTCCGTCTCGGACTCCCCGACCTGTCCCGCGATCCCGCAACCGAGGCCCGCGGCGGTGACGACCATGCCCGCAGTGCAGAAACCACATTGGAATCCGGCGTTGTCGAGGAACCTGCGCTGCACCGGGTGCGGGTCGTCCGGCGTCCCGAGCCCGGCCGCCGTGGTAACGACACGACCGGCGGCGCGATACGCCGGAAACACGCAGGAGTGCACCGTCGCGCCGTCGACCAGCACCGAGCACGCGCCGCAATCACCCGCGTCACAGCCCTTTTTCACCGCCAGATGGCCACTCTCGCGCAGCGCGGTCCGCAGGCATTGCCCCGGCCGCACCTCGATCTCGACGGACCTGCCGTCCACCTCGAACCTCAGCACGACTCACGCTCTCGCAGTTCCGCGGCGACCTCGCGGGCGAGCAGCCCGGCGACGTGCCGACGCCAATCCGGCGATCCGTGCGGGTCGTCGAACCACACGGTGGAATCGATCGCGCCGACCGCTCCCGCGATCTCGCTGTCACTCGGCGGCACAGCGAAATCCAGGACGACGGGCCGGATCGTTGCGGCCGTGAGGGTGACAGCACTCCGACCGTCCGGGTCCCGCCGACCCATCACCACGGCACCGGACCGCCCGAGCGGCGCGAGCGCGATCTTCCGAAAGCTGATCCGCGCCAGCAGACTCGGCAGCGGTACGGTGATCGACCGCAGTACGTCACCCTGCCGCAGCACGGTGCATCCCGGGCTGATGACGAAGTCCCGCAATGGAATACGCCGATCCGACCCATCCGACGCCCACACCAGCGCGACAGCGTCGAGTGCGGTCAGCGCACCGAGCACCGCACCGGCGGGCAGCGCGAGACAGACGTTGCCGCCCACCGTGGCAGTACGCCAGATCTTGTGTGACGCGAGCAGCGCGCGGCAGGACCGCGCGAACAGCGCGGTTCCCGGCCAACCTTCGAGCAGCACGGGTGTCCCCAGCTCGCGCCCCGGCGCGGCCCCCGCGAACTCGGCCAGGGTGCAGGTCGCGGCGATCTCCAGTCCGTCCGCCACCACCTCCAACGCGGGCCACCCCATGGTCGTGATGTCGACCAGCCGCTCCAACCGATCCTGCGGTTCGGAGAACAAAAACGTCCCTCCGGCGAGAATCGCGGTCGACGTCCCGAGCGCCCCCAGATCCGCTCGCTCGCGCGCGACCACTACCTCCCGGATGGTGTCCAGGTCCACGTCTCACCTCATTCCTGCCTCTCCGCCAAAGGTAGAGCCAGTCGGTTGCCGCGATGTTGCGCGACACCACCGCAGATTTCGCGGCCGTTACCTGGTCGGGGGCCACCACCTCCGGCCGGGATCTCCGGGCTGTCCGAACCGATACTGTTCCAGTATCTCGCTTACGGCCTGACCAGGCACGAGCCGCCGCAACTCGAATAGTGGCGCGGTGTGGCGCAGCGAACGCCCGGATTTCTGAACCGCACGTGTGCAAGAGGCAGGGTGGTCTATCTGTGGGTGGCGCTCCCGAACTCCGGGCCGATGATCGTTGGCTGCCCCTTTTGCCGGGGTCCCCCGCCGTCGTGCCGACATCGATGTCGACCACCCGACATCGTCGTCGGGGCGGGGAGTGTCCGGGTGACCCCTCGCCACCCGAACCACTTCCCTCACGGTGTCGGGCCGACATCGTTGTCGACCACCCGACTTCCTCGTCGGGCCGGGGAGTGTCCGGGTGACCCCTCGCCACCCGAACCATTTCCCTCACGGCAGCAAGCATGCGCGATTAGGGGTAGGTTCCCGCATCGGTAATGGAGAGACAGCGATAGGGGTCATTACCTACGAGGCGAGGACCGGCGTTCTGCGAACGCAACGTCCGGAAGCATCGCCCGCGGGTTCCCTCGACCGGCCAGCCGCTCGTCGTGTCCGAGATAGGGCGCTCTTCGCACGCCGATCGGTCCCGCGAGGGGCTGTGTGACGTGCCATCGTTTCGGGCTCTTCCCCGCAGCCGCCGCGGCGCGCGATTCTCGCCCACCTCGCCCGCGCGAAACCAGGCCCGGTGCCGTATTTCGATATCGAAATGCTTCGATGCGGACGAGACCGTGGCTACGTACGAGCCCGGTGGCGGAGGCTGACGGGGCCGTCGAGGTCCGCCGGCGACATCACGGGTCGCGGGCCTGATTCGCTTCGACCAGCGTCGACAATGGGCAAGGACTACGATTACGACGTGTGACGATCAGAAGTCGGGATCGCGCCGGTGGTTTGCCAGCAGCCGGCGCGAACTTGGTCGGTCGTGACCGTGAGATGGAGAAGATCATCCTCCTGCTGTGGGAACCTGTCCGGTTGGTCACGCTGACCGGGCCGGGCGGTATCGGCAAGACCCGATTGGCCGCCGAGGCTGTGCGCCGATTGAACAAAGCGAAGAGCACGCCGATGTACTGGGTGCGATTGGCGCGGTTGGCCAGAGACTGCGACACGGCGGCCGTCGAAGAAGAGATCGCGCGCTCGGTGGTCGAGGCCGATTTCTCCGGGCGATCGGCCTGGGAGTTGATCGTCGATACTCTCACCCGAGTCGCCGCTGTGGGGCGGCAGCGGCGAATCGTGTTGGTGCTGGACAACTGCGAACATGTACTCGTCAGCGCCGCTGCGGTGATAGCGAAACTGCTCGACGCCGTGCCTGAGCTGACCATCGTGGCGACCAGCCGTGAACCGATCGGCTGGGTGGACGAGCATCTGATCACCGTCCCGTCCCTGGCCCTCCAGCATGCGGTGACCTTGTTCCGGCAGCGGGCCGACCTCACCGGGCATTCCATCGCCGGAAGCGAGCAGAACACCACCGCAGCGATGATCTGCCGCCGCGTCGACAACCACCCCCTCTATATCCAACTGGCGGCGGCGCGACTGCGTTATCAACCGCTGGCGGTGATTCTGCGCGAGCTCACCGGTCGTGCCGATGACGCACGCTTGCGCTGGTCCCACGGTCCCCGTTCCGGTGCCGACTCGCGGCATCGTGGGGTCAGCGACGTCATCGCCTGGTCGTATGAGCTGTGCACCGAGAAAGAACGCCTGCTTTTCGACCGGATGTCGGTGTTCGCTGCGGGCTGTGACACGAATCCCGACGACAACGGCGGCAACGCTTCGAGCGATGTGGGCATAGAGCTGGAAGCCATCAAGGCCGTGTGCAGTGACGACCACGCCCTCGGCCCCGGCGAACCCGCCCGGCCCGGCGGCATCGATGTGAACTTGGCGGGCGCGGAAATCGAGGACTTGCTCGAGTCTCTTGTCGGTCACTCGCTGGTGACCGCGCACATCACGTCGACAACGGTGCGGTATTCCCTGGTGGAAAGCCTTCGCGTGTATGCACAGCAGCGACTGCGCGAACGGTCGACCCCAGAGATCGACGAACCCGCGCGGTCGACCGACCGCCACCTTCGCTATTACCGGGACAAAATCGCCTACGCAGCTGCGAACTGGTTTCGTTCCGACGGAGAGCAGAAACTGGTGCGCTGGGCAGAGACGGCTTGGGCCAACACGCTGACCGCGATCGAGAACAGCCTGACCACGGGTCAGGCCGGTATCGGTCTGGAAATCTGTCTCGGACTGATCAATTTGCGCATGCCTTTTATCAGAGGTTCGCTACGAGGAATGCGCCAATGGACGCAACGATGCCTCGACGCCACACGGACGTCGACCTCGGCACTTACCAATCTTCACATCGACGCCATGGCCGCCATCGCATGGCTTGCCCTGACCCAGGGCGATCACGATAACGCCGAGCGTCTGCTGGAGGAGTGCGTCGCCGCCTGCCTTCCGGCTGCGCAGCAGGACAGAGCGAACTGGCGCGACACGTGCGAGCGGGATATCGGCTTGCCCGCCGCCGTCGAATTCACCTGGGGAATGGAGCTGCTGTTCGTGCGCCGCGACGCCTGTGCCATTACCGTGTTCACCCGCGCCAGAGAAAAACTGAACGATCTCGGCCACCACGGCACGGCGTCACTGAGCGAGCTGTACGCGGCCATGTCCGCGGGCCTGCTGGGAACCGGGCAGCAAGCCCACGAGATCACACAGCGTTTTCTCGAATCGGCGGCTGCTTCGACGACGCGGGTGAAAGCCTGGGCCGAGCACGCCCGGGAAATCGCCTTGGCCAAACACGGCGATCCCATAGAAGCGCTGGCGATTGGACAGTCCTCACTGCTGTGCCACAGGGCCGCGGGCGGCGATCGATGGGCCACTATGTGGGGCGTGGAGTGCCGAACCTGGTCGTTGGCGCGCCTCATCACCGATTTGCTCACCTCAGGCGACAAGATCGACCGTGCCAGGCTGGTCGCGCCGGCCACTGAAATAGCTCACTTGGCCGGAGGAGTCAGAACCCTTCGCACCAAACTGGGCGTCGACATCGACAGAATGGGTCCTTTCGCCGTCGAATCCGCCAAGGCCATCGCCGTCGCTCGTCAGGTACTCGGGCCGGACATGTTCGCCGCGGCCGAAGCCCGCGGATCGCGGCTACGTCCCGAATACGACGAGGTGCAGCGACTCGCCCTGGGCACACTCACCATTGAGGAAACGCCGAAAAAAGACACCCGCGGCGCGGACTCCACGTCACGCTGGCTGCAACTGACCACCGCTGAGCAGCAGGTCGCTACCTTGGCCGCGGCCGGGTGGACCAACATCGCGATCGCCACACGCCGGGGAAGTTCCGTCCGAACCGTCGACGCGCAGGTCGCCGCTATCCTGCAGAAACTCGTCCTCACCACCCGCGAGGACATTATCGAAACGGTTCCCCGCAGCGTCATCGACGAAGTCCGCATCGAAGCGACCCGCAGACCGCAGCGAGGCAAAGGCTGACCTTCGCACGATTGCCGCCGCGCCGTAAATTGTCTGCAATCGCTCGCTCCCCCAGCACATACGCCGGAAGTCGTGCGGATGGCCTACAGGTACCAGATAAACAGACGGATCACCCCGCCTTAGCGATCAACGCCGCTTGCGCGCGCGCCACCTGCGCGGCGACCGCATCCATCGCGACGGTGCGCACTTCACCATCCCGCGCCACCACACGCCCGTTGACGATCAGCGCGGCCAGTGGCGGGGCGGAGCCGAGGACGAGCGCGGTCACCGGGTCGTCGATCCCGGCGTGTGCGGCCGTGTCCAGGCGCCACAGCGCCAGGTCCGCCAGTTTGCCCACCTCGATGGAACCGATCTCGGTATCTCGCCCGAGCACTCTGGCGCCGCCGATTGTGGCCAGTTCCAGCGCGGTGCGGGCGGTCATCGCACCGGGACCACCCTTGTTGCGGGCATACAGCAGCGCGTTGCGCGGTTCCTCGATCATCGATCCGGCTTCGTTGCTCGCGGCGCCGTCGACACCCAGTCCCACCGGGACGCCCGCATGCACCAAGGCGGCGGTGCGGGCGACACCGGCGCCGATCCGCGCGTTCGAGGTCGGGCAATGTGCCACGCCGGTGCCGGTTTTCGCCATGGTGGCGATGGCGGCGTCGTCGAGGTGGATGGCGTGCGCGTACCAGACGTCAGGGCCGAGCCACCCGAGCCGCTCCAGGTACTGCGCGGGCGTGCAGCCGAAATTCTGTTCGCAGTAGTGCTGTTCGTCGATGGTCTCCGCGAGGTGGGTATGCAGCCGCACCCCGGACGAGCGAGCCAGTACCGCCGATTCGCACAGCAGGTCCGGCGTGACCGAGAACGGCGAACATGGGGCCAGCGCGATCCGCAGCATCGAGTCGAACGACGGATCGTGCCAGCGGGCAATGGCTTCCGCGCTGGCGGCGAGAATGTCGTCCAGGCTCTCCACCACGTGATCGGGGGGCAACCCGCCCGTGCTCGCACCCAGATCCATCGAGCCACGGCACGGATGGAAGCGCAGACCCACTTCCTCCGCCGCGGCGATCTCGGCGCCGAGCAGGTCACCGCCCTCGCGCGGGAAGAGATAGTGGTGATCGGTCGTGGTGGTGCACCCTGTTCCCGCGAGCGCGGCGAGTCCACCGGTGGCGGCGACACGCACCGCGTCCTCGTCGATGCCCGCCCAGATCGGGTACAGCGTGGTGAGCCACTCGAACAGCGAGTTGTCCACCGCGAGGCCGCGGGTGATCCACTGGTAGAGGTGGTGGTGGGTATTCACCAGCCCCGGGGTCAGCAGGCAGCCCCGGCCGTCGAAGCGACGCGCGCCCGGTTCGGGTTCGGGCGCCTGCCCCGCACCGACCGCCGCTATCCGATTGCCGCGTACAACGACATGACCGCGCCGGTATTCGGTGCGCTGCGCGTCGATCGTCGCGATCGCACAGCCCTCGATGATGGTCACCGGGTCCATGCGGGCCCGGCTTCCGGTGCGTCGGCACGCGCCACGGTGGCATGGATCAGGCCGTAGGGACGGTCGGCGGCGTGGTAGACCTCGCCGCGGTTCTCGATGCCGAACCGGCCCAGGTCGTAGTCGAAGTGGTGTTTGTTCGGGGCGGCGAGCCGGATCTCGGCCAGCACCGGGTACGCCGCCAACGCGGCCTTGCCCATCTCGAACAACGTCTGTTGCAGTGCCTTCGAGTGCTTCGTCGCGAACGTTTCCACCAGCCGCGCCCGCACCCCGGCGTAGACCTCATCCCAGGCGACCCCGTCGGTGGTCGCGAACCGCCAGTCGGCGATCAGCGAGGTGGCCAGCATCCGATCGTGGGTCGGCGCGAGCACGGTGAAGTCGTCGGTCAGGAAGTCCGCGAACTCGGAGCCGGTCGACTTCAGGATTGTCAGGTCCTTCACTCCGCCGACGACCCACGCCTGCCGGTCCTCGCCCTTGCCCGCCACGGTGACCGCCGCCGTGCGCACCTCCGGACCTCGGCGCACCCAAGTGTGATCGTGCTCGACGCCGTCGACCGGCACCCGCTGCCAGGCGTATTCGTCGACGTCGACCCGCGCGCTGGTCACCGGCTCGATCTCGGCGACGAAATGACCGGCCAAAGCCAGCGCGTAGTCCTCGATCGCCCGCAGTCCCGGTTGCTTCGCGTAGGCGTACGCGGTCTGCTTCTGGGTATCGGTGGGCAGCACCTTCGCCTGGCTGCCGGCGACGTACGCGTCGGCGAAATCGCCGCGCAGCACCGTGGAGACGTTCACGTCGCGGATCTCGTGCCGCGCGGTCTCCCGGTATATCCGGACGATCCGGTTCTCCGCCTTGCCGTATCGATGATCCGACAGCACGATCGGCCCGGTCAGTTCCATCTCGGCTCAGCTCCCTCGGTAGGTGGAAAATGCGAAAGGCGAGAGCAACAACGGGACGTGGTAATGCCGCTCTTCGGTGACGGCGAACGTGATGGCGACCTCCGGGTAGAAAGATGCGACTTCGCGGCGAGCGAAATAGGCGCCGGTGTCGAACACAAGGCGGTAGGTACCCGGTTCGAGCTCCGCGCCGAACGCCCCGATCCGGCCGTCGTCGTCGGTCGCGCTCGAATCGAGCTGCCGCGCGTGCCGATACAGCGTCACGGCGACCCCGGCGGCGGGCATGCCGCGCACCGCGTCCAGCACATGGGTGCTCAGCGTGCTCATCGCCGGTACTCCAGCAACCCGCGCAGCCGGATCCGGTTGATCTTCGCCAGTTCGGTTCGCACGACTCGCCTTTCGGTCTCGGGATCGTTGCGCAGCCGGGCGGTGAGCAGCGCGAGCAGCTCCTCGGCCGACTTGCCGGTCGCGCATACCAGGTAGATGTGCCCGAACCGCTCCTCATAGGCGCGGTTGCCCGCGACCAGCGCCGCGCGAACCGCGTCCGCGGCCGTCGCGACCCCGGCCTGCTCACGCGCCGAGGCCGCCGAACGCGGCCGCTCCGCGATCCGGGGATGCGCCGCGAGGGCCAGATCCATCTCGGACTCGGGCAGCCGCATCACCGCCACGTCGGCGGCGTCCAAGAGGGCCTCGACACTCGGATACGGGCGGCCCGCGACCAGCGAACCAGCGAGCCCCGGCGACGAGCAACAGGCGAGCAACGCCTGATAGGCCGCGTCGTCGGACATCGCGGCGAATCCCGCGAGGCCCGGTCCCTGGTCTGTCATCGAACCAGCATCGACCACGACCCGCCCGGCCGCCACCGGAGAGCGCGAGATCACCTTCGGCGTGTCGCATCGGGCGACACGGCAGGGCATACCGTCTGAGCACCGGTTTTGCCTCGTGCGGAAGAAACGACGCGGTATTACCTTCATACCCATGGTTGTCCCCATATCCCCGGCCTGTGCGGGCATCGTGCTCGCCGCGGGCGCCGGAACACGCTACGGGCGGCCGAAGGCGATCGCCGAAGGTGGCGCGTGGCTGCGTGCCGCGGTGGCCGCGCTGACCGGTGGAGGCTGTGAACCGGTGATCGTGGTCCTCGGTGCGACCGGCCCTTCGCCGCAGATCGTCGATCTGCCGCCGGGCGCCCAGTATGTGTGGGCGGCGGACTGGGCCACCGGACTCGGCGCCTCGCTGCGGGCGGGGCTGATCGCGGTGGCGCGCACGCCCGCGCGGTTCGCCGCGATCATGCCGGTCGACACCCCGGATGTCGGAGCCGAGGTGGTCGCTCGGGTGACCGCCGCCGCGTTCGCGGCGACGAGCGGTCTCGCACGGGCTGTGTTCCACGACACGCCGGGCCATCCCGTCGTGATCGCACACAAGCATTGGAACGCGGTTTGCACTGCCGCCGTAGGAGATTCCGGAGCTCGCACATATTTGGCAGGCAGGGACGATATGGTATGCGTCACGTGCGACGATTTGGCGACGGGGGGCGATCGCGACTTCCCGGTCACGACCGCACGGTGATCGGAGCTAGGTGATGCGGGACATCGTCGACGATCTGTTGCGGGTGTGGCATTCGGGCCGGACGGGTGGGCTGGCCACCATCGTGCGCACGGTGGGTTCCGCCCCGCTACCGATGGGCTCGGCAATGCTTGTCGACCAGGATGGCGGCGTGTACGGGGCGGTCGGCGCCGGTGGGCTGGAGGAGATCGCCTACGAGGCAGTACTCCAAGCGGCGCGCACGGGCCGTCGTGCGTTGCACCGCTACGGCGTGGCTACCGGAATGGAGACGGGCGCGAACGGCGAGAGCATGATGGATGTCTTCACCGAGCCGTTCTCCCGCCGCGACTTTCCCGAGTTTCCCGACGTGGCGGCCGAGATCGCCGCGCATCGCAGGGTCACCGTTTTCACCGTGGTGTGGAACTCCGACCCGGACCTGATCGGCCAGCACCTGATCACCGACAAGAAACACGCCACCGAGTTGGTCGCACTGCCGGATTCGGATGTGTTCGTCGCCTCGTTCGCCCCGCCACCCCGGCTGATCATCTTCGGCGCCAACTCGTTCGCCGCCGCGCTCACGGTGCAGGCCCGGCTGCTCGGATACCGGGTGACGATCTGCGACTCGCGACCCAATTTCGCGACGCCGGAATCGTTTCCGGGTGCCGAGGTCGTCGTCGACTGGCCGCACCGGTATCTCAACACCCTGTCCTCGGCGGGGGAAATCGACAGCAGCACCGGCATCGTCGTCCTGTCGCACGACCCCATGTTCGAGATTCCACTGCTCACCGTCGCGCTGCGATTACCCGAGCTCGGTTATCTCGGAGCGATAGGGTCACGTCAGCTGCACCTCCGGCGCATGGAGGACCTGCGGGCAGGCGGTTTCGGCGACGAGACACTGGCCCGCCTGCATTCCCCGGCGGGTGTGGACATCGGCGCGCGCACCGCGCCGGAGGTGGCGGTCGCTATCGCGGCCGAACTACTCGCCGCGCGCGCCGCCCAACCGGCGCGACCGTCCGACCCATACAGCGGCGAGATTCCGGTTGCACCGAAAACTATTGTCGGGCTCAGAATGTAGTCACTTCAGATCAGGGTTCTCGGCATATACCTCGCGTAACACGGACAGGTCGAACAACTGCTCGGCCTTGATGTCGATCTTGGCGGCACGCAGCGCGGCGATGTTCTGCTCGATCAGCGTGTCGGTCATCGTGAGCAGGCCATTCACGGCCGTGTCCGGCGAGACCACGAGTTCGTTCTGGGCGGCGGCCTCCTTCGTCTGCTCATCGAGATCGAGCTTCTGGTCTTTGCCGTACACCTCGACCGCCAGCCTGGCCGACTCGGCAGGCGCGGCCACCGCGTCCTTCCAGCCCTTGATCTCGGCGACCAAAAATGCCTTCAGCTTGTCGCGCTCCTTGTCGATCGTGGACTGCTTCACCGTCAGCGTCTCGGCCACCAATGGCAGGTCGAAGTCGGCGAACAGAAAATGCGTGTTCGGGAAACCCTTGGCCGCCAAGGTGATCGGCTCGTTGGTCACGTAGCTGACCCATCCGTCGACCTCGCCGCTGGCCAGCGGGGTCGGATCGAACTGGGCGGGCACGATGGTGACGTCGCTCGGCGTCAGGCCGTTGGCCGTGAGTAGCGCGTTGAAGATCAGCTGGTTCGTGTCCTGCACACCGATCTTGCGTCCCTTCATGTCCTCGGGTGTCCTGATCGGCTTGGCGGCGGAACTGACGATCGCGAACGGGTTCTTCTGGTAGGTGGTGCCGACGATCTTCGCGGGCAAGCCCTCCAAGACCGCGGGCGCGGTGGTCTGCGGCGCGGAAAGCCCCAGCCACATCTTTCCGGTGTCCAGGCCTGCTTCCACCGAGGTGCTCGCGGCACCGCCCGCTACCAGGTCGACCGAACCGAAACCGGCTTGTTCGAAGTAGCCCTTCGAGTCCGCGAAGTACTCTCCGGCGAACTCGATATTCTTCAGCCAGGACAGCTGCACCGCGACCCTGCCGTATTTGGAACCGTCTGGGGTCGACCCGCCCGACGAGTCGCTGGAATCGCTGCCACAGGCGGCCAGTACTCCGGCACCGCCGAGCACGGCGCCGGTCAGCGCGGTGTAACGGAGAAACGTGCGTCGGTTCAGGTGCCCGAACGAAGAGCGTTGCGCGGGTGTCATGGGCCGAATCTAGGTCTACCGCGTTTCAATTTCTTTAATTTGACGTTCCGAGCGTGGATTCGCGCGAATTCCGCCGACCGGATCGCTCGGTCAATACCGTCCGGCCTCCGGCCCGAAACGCGCGAGCACCAGGTTCTCGACCACGCCGACGATCGCGTAGAGCACCACCGAAACCAGCGTCACGATGACGATCGAAGCCCACAGCCTGCTGTATTGGAAGGTCGGGATGGCCCGGATCAGGCTGGCGCCGAGCCCGGTACCGCTGCCGAGCCATTCGCCGAGCAACGCGCCGATCAGCGCGCCGGGCACCGAGATTCGCGCGGCGGCGAACACCGAGGGCAGCGCGGCGGGGACGGCCACCATCCGCAGCCCGGTCCACCGCGATCCGCCGTACGCGGCCACCAGATCCAAGGCCTGGCGCGGCGCGGTGCGCAGGCCCGCCATGACCATGACCAGAGCCGGGAAGAACACGACGATCGCGGCCATCACCGTCACCCCGGCCAGTCCGCGGCCGAACACCAACACGATGATCGGGGTCAGCGCGACCAGCGGCACCGAGCGCAACAACATCGCCACCGGCAGGAACGTCTGCTCGACGGCGGCGAACGACACGAACAGCGCCGCGACCACCAGCGCGGCGAGCATGCCCGCCCCGAACCCGATCGCCGCGTCCCGCAGGGTGATCTGCAGATCGTCGATGATCGCCTGTCGCGCGGTGCTCGCGTGGGGCGCGGTCACCAGATAGGTCCAGATGTCACCCGGCGATTTACCGACCCGCGGCCCGACCTGCGGGAAAGCTTTCAGGAAGACGTACCAGATCACCAGCATCAGCAGCAGCGAGGTCCCCAGCGGGAACAGAAATCGTCCGATCCGTCGCAGCAGTTTCATCTCTCCCCCTGCGCCTTGCGGGACACCCGCACCCGGTCGGAACGATCAGGCGCTGCGCAATGGTCCCTCATCGCTCCTCCTGTGCTCATGCGGGACACCCGCACCCGGTCGGAACGATCAGGCACTGCGCAATGGTCCCTCATCGCTCCTCCTGTGCTCATGCGGGACACCCGCACCCGGTCGGAACGATCAGGCGCTGCGCAATGGTCCCTCATCGCTCCTCCTGGGCAGTCCACGGAGCGACCAGCCGTGCGGCCAGGGCCACCACCGCGTACCCGAGTCCGGCCAGCGCCGCGGCGGCCAGCGCCATGCCCCAGGTGCGCGGGACGTTGTAGGCGGTCTGCGCTGCGGTCAGCGCCACCCCGATGCCGCTGTCCACACCGCCGAGATATTCGCCGATGATCGCGCCGAGCACGGCGGACGGCGCGGCGACCTTCAACGCCGCGAGCGTGTTCGGCAGTGCCGATATCACCTGCACCCGGTACAACTGCTGCCAGCGCCCACCACCGTAGGCGCGCACCAGCTCGAGGCTGGTCCGGTCGGCCGATCGCAACCCGGTGACGGTGCCGACCATCGTCGTGAAGAAGCAATACATCGCGGCTAGGAACACCGTCGGAGTTCGTCCACCGAATACGACAAGGATGATCGGGCCGAGCGCGAGCAGCGGCGTGCAATAGCTCAAGATCGCCAGCTGGGTGGCCAGCGACTCGATCGGCGGGACCAGCACAATCAGGATGGCCAGCGCGATGGCCAACCCGTTGCCCCAGACGAACCCCTTCAGCGCTCCGAGCGCGGTGATCCGGAAGTTGGGGCCGTAGAGCCCCCATCCGTCGGTGCCCATGGTGTGCAGCACCTGCCACGGGCTGGGTATGGTGCCGCCCGCTACGCCGAGCGCCGCGAGAATCCACCACACCGCGATCAGCCCGAGTACGCCGAGCACGCCGCCGAGGCGCTTCATTGTGCGCCTCCCCTGCCACGTCGGAGGCACCACGGGAGCGGGTGGTGCCGCACCGGTTGCGTGTGCGTGCTCACCCGCTGTCGGCCGGGCTCACCGCTGCGGGGACAGGGAGCCGGATCATGGGCGTTCATGCCACACCTCCCTTCCCGGACTTTCCGAACAGCAGCTCCGACAGATAGTCGTGCAGCTTGTGGAACTCCGGCGTTCGCATCATCTCGGGCAGCCGCGGACGCGGCAGATCGATCTCGACCACCTCCAGCACCCGGCCCGGCCGCGGACTCATCACGGCCACCACGTCGGACAGGAACACCGCCTCGGCGATGCCGTGTGTGACCATCAGCGTGGTCGCCGGCTTCTCGGTCCAGATTCGCAGCAGCTCCAGATTGAGCCGCTGCCTGGTCATGTCGTCGAGAGCGCCGAACGGTTCGTCCAGCAGCAACACAGTCGGCTTCACCACCAGCGCACGCGCGATCGAGACACGCTGACGCATGCCGCCGGACAGCTGCGCGGGTTTGGCCTTCTCGAATCCGTCCAGTCCCACCAGCCGGACCAGCTCGGCGATCTGCGCGGGATCGGGCGTCATTCCGGCGACCTGAAGCGGCAACTTGATATTCGATTCCACCGAACGCCAGGGCAGCAGCGCCGAATCCTGGAACGCGATGCCCAATTCGTGGTGGCCGCGCAGTTCGGCGGGTGTCTCGCCGTCGATCAGCGCCTTGCCCGCGGTCGGCGTCTCCAGCCCGGCGAGAATGCGCAGCACCGTGGACTTCCCGCAACCGGACGGACCGAGCAGCGCGAGAAACGCGCCCTGCTCGGTATGCAGATCTACCGAATCCAGCGCCTGCACCGTTTTCCGCCCGACCCGGAAGGTCTTGGTCAACCCGCTGATATGAATTCCGGTCCCCCCGGCAGTGCTGCTGTCCGTGCTCATGACGGTCACCCTAAGAGCACCCGGTTGCGCTGATATTGCGAATCGCATCGCCAGATTGCGCAATCGTTACATGCCGGGCGTCGAGGCGGGTATTTCGAATCGGGACGAGCGATCCGGATGGGACAGGCCCCGTCGCCGCCCGTCGGCGCCTACACCATGTCGACCCGCACTCCCGCCGCACGGATCGCTGCCACTGCCGCAGGGTCGGCGTCGCTGTCGGTAACCAGGACATGCACCTGCTCGATGCCGCAGATCCGGGCCAGCGCAGTGCGTTCCAGCTTGTCGGCGGTGGCGACCACCATCACCTGTCCGGAGCGCCGCACCATCTCGCTGGTGACCCCGGCTTCGTCGATGTGCCTGCACTGCGCGCCGCCCTCGGCGGAGATCGCGTTCACGCCGAGGATGAGTTCGTCGAGCCGCAGTTCGGCCAGCGCCCGTTCGGTCAGCGGCCCGTGCAGCTCGTAGGACTCCCGCCGCGCCACGCCACCGAGGACGATCGTGCGCAGGTGCGGCCGCAGCACCATCTCACCCGCGATGTTGAGCGCATTGGTGACGATGGTCAGCTGATCGTCGCCGGACATCCCGAGATCGGTGCGCCCGGCCAGCGCCCTGGCCACCGCCGTGGTGGTGGTGCCACCGTTCATCGCCACCACCGCGCACGGATCGACAAGGGATGCGGCGTATTCCGCGATCCGCTGCTTGGCTTCGCCCCCGGTCTGGCGGTAGCGGGCGGGCAGGTCATAGGCGACCGAGGTTGCCACGACACCGCCGTGCGTCCTGGTCGCCAGCTGCTGTTCGGCGAGCGCGGTGAAATCGCGGCGCACCGTCGCGGGCGACACGCCCAGCCGCTCGGCGGCCTCGTCCACCGAGAGCCGCCCGGATTCGGCGAGCAGTTCCAGCAGCCGGTTCCACCGCTGCGGCCGGTCCGTCGACCCGGTCATCGCACACCGCCAGGGCCGTTCGAACGACCTGCTGTTTCTCCAAACACGCGACCAATATGACCACAGGCGCGGTGCCGACCGTCAAGATTCCCCGGCGGCGATGCCGGATCGACCGCTTGTCCCACCTCGCCCGGTAGCCGCTCGGACCGGGGCATCTACTTGACGCCGCCGGCGGTCAGACCTGCCACCAGACGCTTCTCGATGAGCGCGAACAGCAACACCACCGGAATGATGCCGACAGTGGAAATGGCGAACACATACTGCCACGCCGTGTCGTACTGCCCGACGAACTTGGTCAACGCCACCGACAGCGGCTGGTTCTCCGGTGTGGTCAGCACGACCAGGCTGGCAGCGAACTCGTTCCAGCACGAGACCACGACGAAGATCGTCGCGGTAACGATGCCCGGCCAGACCAGCGGCAGGCTGACCCGGATCAGCGTCTGCCAGCGGTTCAACCCGTCGAGCAGCGCGGCTTCCTCGATCTCCACCGGGATGGCGGCGAAGAAGCTGTGCAGGATCCACACCGCGAACGACAGGTTGAACGCGGCGTTCACCAGGATCATCGCCAGCCAGGTGTCGTTGATGCCGAGTGCGAAGAACTCCCGGATCAACCCGGTCACCAGGACGGTCGGCTGCAGCATCTGGGTCACCAATACCAGGCCGAGAAAGACCACGCGGCCCGGAAAACGATGACGCGCCGTGTAATAACCCGCCGGAATCGCGACGACAAGCACCAGCGCGGTCGCGCAGACCGAGATGATGATCGTGCTGACCAGATTGAACGGCAGCGGCGTTTCCGGGGTATTCCACATCGTGGCGTAGTTTTCCGGGTGCCACTCCTGCGGCAGGTATGTCGGCGGGATGCGCAGGATTTCGGCCCTGCTCTTCAGCGAACCGAGCACCATCACCAGAAACGGCAGCAGGAACACCGCGGAAAGCACCACACCGACCGCGGTGAGTTCCCAGCGACGGCGCTTGGTCCGGGCGCCCGTGCGCGTGCCGGGTTCGACCGCACCCGCGACCCCCGTGACGTCCGCTGGGATGGTCATCGGTCGATTTCCTTGGTCGGCCGGATCACCTTCACGTAGATCGCGATGATGACGAGGATCAATGCGAAGTTCAGCACGCTCATCGCGGCGGCGGTGTCGATCTCCTGGTTCTGGCGAATCAGTTTGAAGGTCAACGTCGTCGTGGTGTCCGCGGAGAATCCCGCGATGCTTCCGGTGATCACCTGCAGGATCGGCAGCGAGTTGAACACGTTGATGATGTTGATGATGGTCGCCACCGCGATCGCCGGACGTAGCTGCGGCAGAGTGAGATAGCGGTAGCGCTGCCACGCTCGCGCGCCGTCGACTCGGCCCGCTTCGTCGATCTCGGCCGGGATCGATTGCAGTCCCGCCAGGATGGTGTAGGTGGTGAATGGCACGGACACGAACACCGCGACGCCGATCGCCACCAGAAACGCCTGCGTCGGCTGCTTGGTGAAGCCGTAACCCCGGTCGAGCACCCCGATGTCGACGAGAAACCGGTTCGCGATGCCGACGTCCGGATCGAGCATGTAGTAGAAGATCGACGTCGTCATCACCACCGACGCCGCCCACGGCACCAGGATCGCCATCCGCACCGCGGTACGGCCGGGAAAGTCCTTGTTCAGGAACTGAGCCAACGCCGCGGAGAGCAGCAGCGTGATCAGCACGACGCCGACCACCCAGATCACCGTGTGAACCAGGACCGAGCCCAGCTCCGAAATCCCGAACAAAGTTCGGTAGTTGGCCAGCCCGGCGTTGCCGCGGTCCTGGCCGTAAGCGCTCAGGTCCCTGGTGCTGGTCCACACCATGTAGCAGGCGGGAAAGGCGACGATGGCCGCGATCAAGACCAGCGACGGTCCGATCCACGGCAGCGCCGCCAGGATTCCTCTGCGCCGCACCCTACTTCACGGCTTCCTGGATCCGCCGCAACACCTGGGCCGGGTCCGCGCCCTGGCCGATGGTGCCCATCTGCTGACGGATGGCGCCTTGGGCCGCGGCCCATTTCGCGTTGTTGCTCGGGTAGAACCGCGCCACCGGCAGCGTCCCGGCGAACGCCTTGGTGACCGGGTCGTCCGCGAGCTGGGCGGCGGCGCTCTTGGTGATCGGGATGAAGCCCTCGTGCCGTACGAAGTTCGAGTACACGTCGGCGGAATAGAAGTAGTCGAGGAACTTCTTGATCGACTCGGTCTTCTTGCCGTCCTTCTGGAAGGCCATCAGGTGGTCGGCGACGCCCAGAGTGACCGGTTCACCCGTCTTCGTCGGCGAGGGCGCGGTCGCGTACCGCAGGCCCGAGTTCTTCGCGGCGATCTGGCCGATGGTCGGCGGCAGGCCCTCGATCATGCCGATCTTGCCCTGGATGAAGGCGTTGATCACGTCCTTGCGGTCGGTCGCGCCCGGATTCGGCTGGGTCGCGCCGGCATCGATCAGCTCACGCATCGCCCGCACGCCCTCGAGATTCTGCGGGGTGTCCACGGTGATCCGGTCGCCCTCGGCCCAGGAGCCGCCCGCGCCGAAGGTCCAGATGGAGGTCTCGCCCTGGGCCTCCTCGCTGCCGAGCGGCAGCCCGTAGCCGGACACGCCACCGCCGAGCGACTGGATCTTCTTCGCCGCGTCGGTCAGCTCGGCCCAGGTCTTCGGCGGCGCGGCGACGCCCGCCTCGGCGAACAGTTCGGTGTTGTAGAACAGCGTGCGAGTCGAGGCGAACAGCGGGAGCGCGTACTGCGTTCCGTTCAACGAGGCGTTGTCGGCGAAGCCGGGCTGGATGTCGGCCAGCACCGGTGCCGACACAATGTCGGCGGCCGGATACAGCATGCCGTCGCCTGCGAAGCTGGCGTAAGCGTCGATGTTGAGGATGTCGGGTGTGGTGGACTTCGACTGCAGCTTGGTGCGCACCACGTCGTTGATGGAGTTCCACGACTCCATCTGCAGATGCACGGTGATGCCTGGGTTCTGCTTCTGGAAGTCGGCGATGATGCCGTCCCACAGCGCCTTGGTACCCGTGGCGCCGTCGCTGTACGCGGGGGCGAGAAAGTTGATCGTGGTGTCGGAGTCCGCGGCATCTTTCGAACCGAAACCGCAGGATGACAGCGCCAGCGCAAGGCCGGTGACCATCGCGACTCCGGCAAGTACGCGGTGGAGTGGTCTTTTCACGAGCAGAACCTTTCAGATTTGCGCACCCTGCGCCAGCGGACCGCCGATGATGGGAGGACATACCGTCCGTGCGCTTCAATCTAGCCCGTGCGGTGATCATACGTGACTGATTTGCCAGTAAATTTGACATGAACGATCACCAGAGTGATTCTGTCCGTGTGCCGCTCTCTGCCGAATCCGCCCCCGTGACCCATCTGGCCACCGAGGTCGCCACCCAGCCGGATGACTGGGCGCGCGCCACGACCGTCGCCGCCGACCACCACGCCGTGCTGCCCCAGCCGGGCGAGCACGTGGCCGTGATCGGCTGCGGAACCTCACTGTTCATGTCCCGCGCAATCTCCGCGCTGCGCGAAGGCGCGGGCCACGGGCGCACCGATGCCTGGCCGGCGAGCGAGGTACGCGACCGCGACTACGACCGCTACCTCGTGATCTGCCGCTCCGGCACCACCACCGAAGTGGTGCGGGCCATGCGGGATATTCCGGCGCACATCCCTCGTGCCGTCATCTGCTCCAGCCCTGGCACCCCGGTGCTGGAGCTGGGCGATCCGATCCTCATCGGCGAGGTCGACGAACAGTCGGTGGTGCAGACCCGCTTCGCGACCACCACACTGGCGATCCTGCGCGCACACCTGGGCCACGACCTGGCTCCGGTGATCGCGCAGGCCCGTGCGGTGCTCGCGGAGGACCCGGCGGTATCGCTCGCCGAAGTACGCGGGGCCGAGCAGATCAGCTTCGTCGGCATGGGGTTCGCGGCTGCCATCGCCGACGAGGCGGCGCTCAAGCTCCGCGAATCCTGCCAGTCATGGACCGAGGCGTACCTGGCGACCGAATACCGCCACGGCCCGATCAGCATCTCCGCGCCGGGCCGCGCGGTCTGGGCCTTCGGACCGCTGGAGCCGAACTTCGCCGACGATGTCGCCGTCACCGGCGCACACCTGGAACATCGCGACATCGACCCGATGGCCGACCTGATGCGCGTCCACCAGCTCTGCGTGCTGCGCTCCGCCGATCTCGGACTCGATCCCGACCACCCGCGCAACCTGAACCGCTCCGTGGTCCTCGAGCCGTGACCAAAGTCTTGTGATGAACTCCGCACCGGGCGCAGCGTCCCGACGCCGAACTGCGGCGGTGTCCCCGCAGCCGGCCGTGGGGTTGTCCGACGACGCGCTTGTGCTCGGAATGGACGTCGGCGGGACCACCATCAAAGGTGAGATCACCGACGCCGCGGCCACGGTGCTCGCGACCGGAACCCTTGCCACCCCGCGGGGCGAGGCCGCGTTCGACGCGATGGGCGAGCTCGGCGACCGATTGCTCGCCGAACTGTCCGGCGAGCAGCGCCACCGGGTCGGCCGTGCCGCGGTGGTACTGCCGGGCATCGTCGACACGGCGAACTCGATCGCCGTGTTCAGCAGCAATGTCGGCTGGCGGGACGTGCGCATCGGCGACCGCTTCATCCGACGCTGGAGGATCCCGGTCCTCATCGAGCACGATGTCGTCGTGGCGGGTTGGGCCGAATCGCGGTTCGGCGCGGGACGTGGGCACGACAACGTATGCGTGATCAACCTCGGTACCGGCATCTCCGGCACGCTTTCCGTAGGTGGACGCCTCGTACGCAGCAACTACGGGCAAGTCGGCGAATACGGCCATGTGCCGGTTCGACGCGAGGGCGGATTACCGTGCCTCTGCGGCAATATCGGTTGCGTGGAGACCGTGGCCTCCGGAGCGGCCGTGACGCGCGCCTACACGCGCCGCACCGGACGCGAAATAGACGGCGCCGCAGAAGTTTTCGCACTGTCGACCACCGACCCCGATGCCGCGGCGGTAGTCGAGGACGCGGTCGACGCGCTCGCCGACGGACTGGTCGGCCTGGTGCACGCGACCTGCCCCGAACTGGTCGTCCTCGGCGGCGGTCTCGCCGGAGCGGGCGCCGCCCTCACCGACCCGCTACACCGAGCTCTGGCCGACCGGCTGCGCCTGGTCCCGGCACCACGAGTGGTACTCGGAGAGTATGGTGCCCGCGCAGGTCTGGCGGGCGCCGCGCTGTTCGCCCGGCAGGGGGCACTCGAATGAGTGACCTGACGATTCGAGGGCGCATCGTTTCGGCGAGCACGGCCCTGGACGACGGGGTGGTTTCGGTTTCCGGAGCGCGGATCGCTGCCGTGCAGTCGTTCGCGCAGTGGCGCGCCGGGCACCTGGATTCACCCGAGCCGCCGATCTCGGGAATCGTGCTGCCTGGGCTTGTGGACATTCACAACCACGGTGGATTCGGGTACCGGTTCGACACCGTGGACGGCGCGGACGCGCGGGCGGCGGCCGAGTCGCATCACGCGAGCGGATCGACCACGGTGGTGGCGAGCGTGGTCACGGGAGCCGGCGCCGACATGGTGGCGCAGACCGCCGTGCTGCGGAAATTGGCCGAGGAAGGCGTACTCGGCGGCATACACCTCGAGGGTCCCTTTTTGTCCGAGGCACGATGTGGGGCACAGGATCCGCGATTTCTGCGCGACCCCGATCTCGAGCTGACCGACCAACTCCTTGCCGCCGGTGGCGCGCATCTGCGCGTGCTGACGATCGCACCGGAGTTGCCCGGCTACGCGTCCGTCGCGCGGCGGCTGGTCGACAACGGCGTCGTTGTCGCGCTGGGACACAGCGACACCGACTTCGATTCGTTCCGGAAAGCATTGCGCCCCAACGGCTTCGGCGGTCTCGTTACCCACCTGGCGAATGGGATGGCGCCACTGCATCATCGTGACCCCGGCCCGGTCGCCGCGAGTCTGGTCGCCGCGGCGGCGGGGCACGCGACCGTAGAGCTGATCGGCGACGGCGTGCACGTCGATCCCGGATTCGCCGCGCTGGTGTTCGCGACCGCACCGGGACAGGTCGCGCTCGTCACCGACGCCATGCAAGCGGCGGGGCTCCCGGACGGCGAGTACCGGCTCGGCACGCAGCCCGTCACGGTGCGCGGCGGGGTCGCGCGTATCGCCAACGGTTCGATCGCGGGCGGGGTCAGCACGCTGCTGCAGTGCGTGGCCGGGGCGGTGCGCGAATCCGATATTCCGCTGCGGGAGGCAGTGCTGGCGGCCACGTCGACCCCGGCCGCCGTGCTCGGGCTGACCGATGTCGGTGACCTGCGGCCCGGGCAGTTCGCCGACATATTGACAGTCGATGACAGTCTCCAGTTGCGCCGGGTGCTCAGACGAGGACAGTGGTTGTCGTGATCCTCACCGTGACAATGAACCCCGCGTACGACATGACCTACCGGGTCGAGCGCTTCGAACGCGGGCAGGCCCACCGGGTCCGCTCGGTGGAGCAGCGCATCGGCGGCAGGGGCATCAACGTGACCCGCGTGCTGAACCAACTCGGCAAGTACTCGAGGGCGACCGGGTTCTCCGACCACGCCTTCGCTGCGATCGCCGAGCTGGAGATGCCGGTCGACTTCGTGCACGCGCTGCCCTGGGTACGCCGCACCGTGGTGATCAGCGAGTCCGAGGACGGCACCGCCACCGCGCTGTGGGAGCCCGGCGCCCGCGTGTCCAACCCGCATGCCGCCGAACAACTAGCCGTTCGTGTGGCGGGTCTGCTCCCCGATATCGATGGGCTGGTCATCTCCGGATCACTGCCGGCTGGCATCGCCCCCTCGCTGCCCGCCGAGATCGCGCGGACCGCGATCGCGGCCGAGGTGCCGACCATCTGCGATGTCGACGGCGAGGCCTTGCGCTTGGCCGCCCAGGTGCCCGGGATCGTGCTCATGCCGAACGGTGACGAGTTGCACCGACTGACCGGTGCCGAACCGCACACCGCCGCCGACGTCGTGACCGCCGCCTTTCCGCTCATCGATCGGGGGGTGCGCGCGGTCATCGTCACGCGTGGTGCCGAAGGGGTTGTCACGGTCACCGCCGGCGGCGCCTGGTCGGCAGTGCTCCCTGAACCACTCGCCGGAAACCCCATCGGCGCAGGAGATTCCGCGACAGCCGCCGTGATCGCCGCACTCTCGACCGAGACCACCCCGGACTGGCCCGCCATCCTCACCGACGCGGTGGCCACCTCCGCATCCTCCGTCGTCATCCCGGTAGCCGGCGAAATCGACCGCGGTCTGCGCGCCCGAATCGCCCCGACCGTCCGTGTCGAACCCCTGGACCTGCCGACACGCGCTAGGCCATGAGAAGACGCCCGCAATGCCGCTGACTTCGGTTTCCGACCTGGTCACCGCCGTCAGCCCCAGCGGTCTCGGCGCGCTCAACGTGATCACCCTGGAGCATGCCGAGGCGATCACAGCTGCTGCCGAATCATCGAAAAGGCCGGTGGTATTGCAGATTTCGGAGAATACGGTGCGCTATCACCGCAGTCTTGCCCCGCTCGCACTCGCTTGCCTGCGGATCGCCGCCGACAGCAGCGCCGCCGTCGCCGTCCACCTCGACCACGCCACCGACCCCGAACTGGCCCGCGCCGCCGTAGATCTGGGTATCCGCTCGATCATGTTCGACGGCTCCGTCCTCGACTACGCGGACAACGTCGCCGCCACCGTCGCCATCACGGGGTCGCCGTAGTATCGGCCGAATTTTGGGCGGATATGAATCTGTAGTCCGCTGATCTGCGGGGTTACTGAGGGTTTTTGATGTGGTCGGTGCAGATGAGTCCGTGATCGGGATCGTCTGCCCAGCCGTTGGCGAGTAGCCATTGGTGGGCGGGTTCGGGTACGGCGTCGAGTTTTTCGGCTTGGTCGGCCAGACCGCCGGTGAGGATCGGTCCGTCACCGCAGAGTGAGCAGTCGACGGGGTGAAAGCGTTGGCGGGGCTGACATTTGGCGCAGTGACGGTGATCGACCACCTGTCCGCGGCCGTCGAGACGTAGCCAGATGACGGCGAGATCTTGGCGTTGCTGCCACCGCTCACCGCGGTCTACTGGTTCGTGTCCGCAGCTGGGGCAGGTAAATGACCGCAACCGGCTCCGGCGACCAGCCCACGCCTGCGACGGCTTCGGGTCTTCGCCCACGGGCACCGCCGGTATGGCAGCAAGCTCGGCATTGGCGGGGGTCCGGTCGTTTTCTTCGGCTTTTCGGGCACGTACTCGGGTGCCGACGGTGGTTTTGTCGAGGTGGCCGTAGAGGGTGCTGCGTTTGACCTTGAGGATATCGGCGATCTGCTGGGCGGTGTGTTCGCCTTCGTCGTAGAGCCGTTGGGCTTGTTCGATCTGGGCGGAGGTGAGTTTGGCGCGGCGCCCGCCTTTGCGGCCGCGGGCCTTGGCAGCGGCCAGACCATCGCGAGTGTTGGCGACGATCAAGTCGCGTTGGAATTCCGCGAGTACGGCGAGCATTCCGAACATCGCGCGGCCTTCCGGGGTGGAGGTGTCCACGCCCTGCTCGATCACCTTCAACCCCACCCCACGCACTCGGAGCTGTTCGCCGAGCTGCACCAGGTGCAGCAGCGAGCGGCCGAGCCGGTCCAGGCGGGTGACCACGATGGTGTCGCCAGTGCGGGCGATCTCGAGCACCAGGTCGAATTTCGGACGTGAGGCTTTCGCTCCGGAGGCGATGTCGAGATGGATGTCGCCGGTATCGACGCCGGCGCGGGTGAGGGCGTCGATTTGGTGGTCGGGGTTCTGGTCCGCGGTCGACACCCGCCCGTAACCGATGAGCATGTGTCGAAAATATCCGATTTGATCCTTTGCCGACAGAGCTTTTCGGCACGGGTTCTCGACACTCGCGACCTGAGGGTTTCCGACTGAGTGTCGAGTGTCGACAGACGGTCGTTTGTCGACGGAGGTCTACCTTCCGGGAGGACGAGTTCTTCGACCGCACCCTGCTGCCAGGCTACGACGCGGCGAACCCCGTCACATCGTCGTGACCAGATCTGCGACGTGTTTGCCGATCTTGGTCAGCGCCTTGGCCGTTCGGTCCGAGCGCACCTGTTGCAGGGTGGGTACGACCTTGGTCCACAGCTCGACCGCGCCACTGTCGTCGCCGATGCGCCATCGGGCGAGTCCGGCATCGGCGCAGGTGAGAGCATGAACGCGGGCATGGGTGGTGGGATTCCAGATCGTCGCTCCAGCTCGAAATGCCGACTCGCCTCTGCGTGGTCACGCAAAGCGTTGAAAGTTTTGGCAGCCTGATCGATGACGGTGGCCTTGTTCGGGCACCACATCGCCACCCACCGAGACGAAATGCTCCTGGTTGACCCGGTCGAGACCGACCCCGAGCAGCCACACCGTCCGGCCGAGGTGAATCAGCAGGAAGCTGGCGACGAAGGCCCACCCGGCGTCGTCGAAGGCCCGGGGAATCGCGGCGTTCATGAACAGCCCCCACGAACATCACCGCCAGCAGCATCCGCCCGGTCCGCGGGTCCTCGGCCGGTACCCAGCGTGACCGCCCAGGTGGTGTACGCCCACGCCGCGTAGACCGCGAGGTACAGCACCAGTGTCTGTGCCGCGCCGGTCCACGTCGGGTGGGCCAGCAACTGATGCGACAGCTGGCCGATCGCGAAGGCGAAGACCAGGCCGAAGAACAGCTCCAGCGGCGTGATCTCCCGGCGCGCCGGATCGCTGGTCGAATCCACGATGGGCTCCTGGCCTGGGTCAGGCGGTCAGGAAGTTGGTCACTTGGGTGGCGAAGTCCTTGGCGTGCTGGAACAGGAAGGCGTGGCCGGCGTCGCTGTAGATGACGAGGGTGGCGTTGCTCAGGTGCTGGACGGCGGTGTAAGAGCCGAGGGCAGGGATCATCGCGTCCCGCATGCCGGTGGCGTAGAGGACAGGCTGCTCGATGGTTTCCAGCTCCGCCAGCACCTGATCGAACGGGATCCCCGCGCTCTTCCCGATCGCGGTGAACTGGCCCGTGGCCGCCGCCTCGGACACCTCGGGCCGCCCGGTGGCCAACCGGCCGGCGACCCTGGCGAGGTAGTCGTGCCCGGCGGCGCGTCCGGCGTCGGTGTCGGGGAAGAACAGGTACACCAGGTCGTCCGCAGTGACCTCGGGCTGGGCCATGATCGCCCGCACCTGCGCGTTCGGGGCGGGCGCACCCGGCACCTGACCGCCCAGGTTGCTGGCCGCCAGAATCAGCTTGCGGACCAGGTCGGGCCGCCTGCGGGTGACGTATTGGGCGACGATGCCGCCCAGCGTCCAGCCGAGCAGGTCCACTTGCGACAGTCCGAGCGCCGCGATGAACTCGATCGCGCCGTCGGTGAATCCCTCGACGGAGTCCCGCGGGGTACCGGTGCTGTAGCCGACTCCGATGTCGTCGAACACGATCACGTCGTGCTCGGCGGCCAGGCGGTCCAGAAGCGCCGGGTCCCACCAGTCGATGGTCCCCCGGAACCGGTTCAGCAGAACCAGCGGGACACCGCCTCGCGGACCGAGGCGCCGGTAGATGAATGTCGCAGAGGGCCCGTCGATGGTCAGGTTCTCCGCGGTGTCAGCCAAATAGGTGCTCATGACAGGATCCTTTCCGAGATCAGGCGGGGAGCTGGTTGAGTTTGCGGATCTGCCGGTCGAAGATCCGGGACGGGACCAGGCGGCGCATCGTGTGGACGCGACCGGTCTGCGCGCCGGCGGGATAGCGCAGCTTGGGTTTGGCGTCGGTGGCGGCCGCGACGATCGCTTTGGCGACGGTGGCGGGGTCGTCGCCGTCCTTGACCGCTTTCGCCGTCCGTTGCTCGAACTCGCGCCGGTGCTGGGCGTAGACCGGCAGCGGTTGGTCGGGTTGCGCGGCGTTGGCCTCGAAGGAGGTGTTGGTCCAGGCGGGCTCGACGAGCAGTACCCGCACGCCGTACTCGCGGACCTCGTGGTCCAGGGATTCGGAGTAGCCCTCGATCGCGTGTTTGGACGCGGCGTAGACGGCCATGTAGGGCATGGGGATGAACCCGACGATCGAGGAGATGTTGACGATCCGCCCGCGGCCCTGGGCGCGCATGTGCGGCAGGACGGCCTTCGTCATCCTGATGACGCCGAAGACGTTGATGTCGAAGACACGCTGGTCCTGCGCGAGGGAGCTTTCCTCGGCGGCGCCGCCGGAGCCGAAACCGGCGTTGTTGACCAGGACGTCGATCCGGCCGGAGCGCTCGATCACCTGCTTGACCGCGGCGGCGACTGATTCGTCGGAGGCGACATCGAGGTCGATGAAGCTCACCCCGCGCAGCGAATCGGCTTTCGACGCGTCACGGCTCGTGCCGACCACGTCATAGCCGGCTTCGGCCAAAGCGAGGGCCGCGGCCTTCCCGATGCCGGAGGACGCGCCCGTCACAAGGGCTACTGGTTTGTTCGTTGTCATCGTGGAACTCCTGACTGTCGTTTTCGGTGCCTGGCGGAGATTTCAGCCCGCCGATGTTGCGGGCCGCGTTCCTTGATCCGTTTCATGAACGTATCACTTAGTTGGACGAGGCGCAACATGTTAGTATCAGTTTATCGGATAGTCGTATCGGTCACGTATCCTCTACCTGGGGTTGATGGTGAACGAGATGGGAGCACCGACATGGGCCGAGCGTTGCGGGCAGACGCCGAGCGCAGTGTGCGCGCGATTCTTGAGGCGGCCGAGCGGGTCCTCGCCGAGGACGCCAGCGCCTCGATGGAGCAGATCGCGGAGGCGGCGGGGCTGACCAGGATCACGGTCCACCGCCGGTTCGCGAACCGGCAGGCGTTGCTGGAGGCGCTCGCCGTCTCCGCGAAGCAGCAGCTCATCGAGGCGATCGAGGAAGCCCGGCCGGACTCCGCTCCCGCGCTCGTAGCTCTCTATCGGGTGACCGCGAACGTCATGCAGGTCAAGAGCACCTGGCGCTACACCCTCAGCCACGCCACGGCCCACACCAGCGCCGCGGCGGCACTCTGGGAGGAGATCAACGCCCACACCGTCAACCTCCTGAACCGGGCGCAGCATGAGGGACTCCTCGCCCCGGATGTGGACTTGGAGTGGACGCGACAGGTGTACTACGCCCTGCTCAGCGAAGCCCTCGACCGGCCCGGCGCCGACCAGGACCCCGCCGCACAGGACCCGGACGCACTCGCCACACTCGTCATCGACACACTCCTGCACGGCGCAGGACCACGCGGCTGAACCAATTGGCGCATCTTCGGTGACAATTCCGAAACATAGTCCTGCCATTGAGACTGAGCCACCGCAGGCCAGCGGCAGCTCAGTGGCTCACCTTCCCTAATGGGAGTTGTCGGGTCAGCCTGTAGGGCAGACTCGGCAACTCCCATTAGAAGAGAGTGTCACGCACACGCAGCGGCCTGTACCCGGTCGGTCCGAGCGCGGCGAGTTCGGCGTCGATGTCGACCTCGATCGCGCCGAAGAAGTTGATGTTCTCGCTGTGCGCGGGGCTGATATGTGCCAGCACATCGTCATCTATCCGGCGCCCGGCCCGACGCATCTGGTCGAGCGCGAGCCCGTAATACTCTGTGGTCCACGCGATCACAGCGTTGGTGACCAGAGTCAGGCACCACGCTTGCTCGGTCTGGTCCTCAAGCTGGCGGGCACGGATCATGCCCTCGTGCGCATACAGCAGGTCCCGGCGCAGCGCGTGCAGGGACTCGCCCTTATTGAGCTGGCGGGAGATCTTGCGCCGATAGTCCGGATCCGACAGATACCGGGCGGCGTAGATGGTGCGCCGCACCGCGCCGTATTCCTTGAGCGCGGTGGCCAGGGTGTTCTGCCGCCCGGACGCGGACAGCTTGCCGACCAGCAGCGAGGCGGTGGCGTGCCCGAACTTCAGCGACCCGGCCAACCGGAGCAGGTCGTCCCAGTGCTCGGCGATCAGCTCGAGGTTGGCCCGCCGCGTCATCAGCGGCCCGGCGTGCGGGAACCGGGCCTCGGTCTCACGGCGCGAGCCGGGCCGGTACAGGGTGATCCGGCCCAGGTCCCGGATCCGGGGTGAGAGCTGCATCCCGAGCAGGTCGAACAGCCCGAAATTCACCAGGGTCACCCCGTGAGTGTCGGTGGCGTGTTCGGTGATCGGCAGATCCGAGGCGTTGCCGAGGATTTCGTCCAGCACGTAGTGCGCTTCGCGTTTCGTGGCGACGATGATCTTCGTGCCGTAGGTGGCGTGCTGATCGGTGACATGGGTGTAGGTCGACAGCACCCGGCCGCCGTGGATGATCATCTCCCGCGCGGTAGTCGACTTGCCGCGGACCGGGAAGCGTTGGCCGTCCGACGAGGACAGGGTGCCCGCGCCGAACACCGTGGTCAGTGGGAGCCGCTGGTGGTAGTCGATGATCGCGAGGTTCGCCGCGCGCAAGGTCTCTTCCCGCACATACCATTCCGACGTCCAGGCCAGGATGTCATAAGAGATGCCACACGCCTCCGCCATCCGGGTCAAACCCAGGTTCGTCGAATACGCCAGCAGCACCGCGATCAGGTTGCGTTTGAGCTCCGGAGTGCGGGTCTGCTTGCCCGAGGCGTGGGTGAAGCAGTCCAGGTAGCCGGTGCGTTTGTCCAGCTCGATCAGCAAAGACACGATCGGCGCGAACGGCAGCATCTCGGTCAGCTCCGCCTTCAGCGAAACCGCCTCCGTGGACACGTCTTCGGCGGTCAGCGGCGAGATCACCAGATCGCCGGTCTCGTCCACGCGCACCGGGCCATCCCCGCCCGACAGCACCGCCTCCAGCTCGCCGACCGCGGCGTGCAGCTCGTCGGTCACCGCGGCCAACCCCTGCCCGGGGTCGGCGGGTTTGCCGACCAGGCGGCAGAACTCGGCGCGCTGCGGTGCCCATTGGCCGGTGGTGAGCAGGTAGGCGGCCGGGTCGGCGTAGCGACGCGAACCCGGCACGTACACATCCCCGCTGCGTAAACCATCACGCAACCCGAGCAGCACGCACAGCTCCCAGTAATGCCGGTACGCGGTGACACTGCCGGACTTGCGGGCCTCGTCGAGATAGCCGCGCCACTTGGTCGGCACGAACCCGGCCGGTGCCTCGTCGAACACCTTGCGGCGGCCGGTCGCGTTCAACTCGCGCAACATATCGACGGCAACCAGCAGCTCGGTCGCCGCGGTGCCACCGGCGAACCGCACCGACGACAACACCGCCGGAGTGAACTGCCGCAGATAGTTGTAGGACGAATCCAGGGTGGCCAGATGCCCATGATCACGAGGCAACCGGGGTTTGGCCTGGGCGATCGCCGCCCGAAGACGGTCCCACCCGATCTTCTCGCCACGGATCAACCCGCCGACATCCTCATCGGCGATCTGCAGATCGCAGGCGATAGCCAGTAGCTCGTCCAGCAACGCTTGGCGGTCCTCACCGGATTTTCCACGCTCGGCCAATTCCCGCTGCGTGCGCCGCTCGGCCTGCCCGAACTTCGCCGAGATCGCCTGGTCGAACAGCGCTATCACTTCGTCGAGCACGTCGGTGGCCGATTGCGCCAGCACCGTCAGCAGGATCGGGTAGCGGCGCTGCGGGTCACGCCGCTCCAAGGCTTGAGGAGTCAACCGGCGGCCCATGGTGGCCAGGAACCGGCGCCGCTCGGCGGGCAGCACCGACATGTCCAGCCTGTCCGCGCCCAGTTCGCGCAGGAATCCCAGCTTGTCCACCTCGGCTTTCACCGCGCTCGCGGACGCCTCCACCGGGCCGGTCGAGAGCCACCGCAACCGCGATACCCCGAGTGAGGGATCGGTGACCAGCAACGCGTCCAGCTCCGCGCACCTCGCAGGGGTGAACTCGTGCGCGAGCCGGTCGTAGGTCTCGGTCTGGGCTTGGTGGCGGGCGTGCGCGACTCGTTCGACCACCGTGACCGAACCCGGTCGGATCACCCGTGCCGAGATCAGATATTCGCACGCCAGCCGGAACAGCAGCGTCGGGGAATCGTGTTCCATTGCCCGCGCCAGCAGGAACTCCTCCAGCTCCTTCGATTCCAATGGTCCAGCCGGCCGCCAGCCCAGATACTGGGCGGCCAACCGGACATGTTCGGTGCGGGTTTTGGCGCGCTTGCCGTACGAGCCGATCTGAGCCAGGTCCACCCGAAGCTGTTCGGCGAGCCGGGCTACCGCCACCGGCGGCGCCGTTGTCAGCCGGTCCGGCACGAACCCCAACCATGGCAGCGTGCACAGCGCGATCGACAGGCCCAGCCGGTCTGCCGGGCCCCGGCCACGGCCCGGATCCACGAACGCCAGATCCGCCGGAGTCAGCGTGAAATACCGGAACAGCTCCTCGCGGCTGATCTCCGGGAACCCCCGCAGACGCTCCAACTCCTCATCCGCGAACACCCGCGTCGCCACGAACCCGAACCTCCAGCACGCCGATCAATCCTCATCGGCAGCCAAGCCGAGCACCAACCACCCGCTCACGCAAAACCCGCTCCCTACCAGGGCGATACACAATATCCGCCCAAAATTCGGCCAATGCTACGGCGACCCCATCACCCGCTGGTGCCACGAGCGCGGCGTCCACGTAGAGGCCGAACTCGGCGAAGTCGGCGGCAAAGAGGGCGCCCACGCCTGCGGCGTCCGCACCGATCCCGACGAGGCGGTCGAATTCGTCACGGCCACCGGCGTCGACGCCCTGGCGGTAGCCGTCGGATCCTCCCACGCCATGCACAGCCGCACGGCGCGACTCGACACCGACCTGATCGCCCGCCTGGCCGCGAAAGTCCCGGTCCCCCTGGTCCTGCACGGTTCATCCGGCGTCCCCGACGAAGGCCTGCGCGCCGCCGTCGACCACGGCATGACGAAAATCAACATCGCCACCCGCCTCAACGTCCGGATGACCGCCGCCATCCGCACCACCCTCACCGCCGACCCCACCCTCGCCGACCCCCGCAAATACCTCGTCCCCGCCCGCTCCGCCATCCAGTCCGAAGTCGAACACTTCCTCCACCTCCTCACCTGACGAGCGGCACACCACAGTTGGCCTTCTCGCGTTTCACTTCGATCATGGATCGCCCGCGGGGCTGGGGATCTTGCCTGTGACCGAAGTCGGTTCCGCTCCGAAGGAGGAGGTGCGGCCGACGGCGCGTGCGAGGGGTCGGCGCCGCCGGCCGGCGAGGTGGTGGAACAGGGCAGTTGTCCACCGATAGAGCTGTCGGGCCGATCGCGTCGCACCGACAGGGTTACTCTCGCGCGCCCAGCTGGGTGTTCGTTTCTACCGAGCTGAGAGTCAGCTGGGAACCGCAGTGGCGTGGGCCGGTCGAATCAGGTCGGGAGCGGATGGCGTAGGTGAAGCTCGACCAGTCGGCCCGGTCGAACATGTCGGACAAATCCGTCGGGCACCGACCGCGCCTTGATACTCGCTGGCCCGGACGAGACCTTGCTCACCGTCGAATTTCACCCCTACGCGAGCTGCCGCGTCACGGGGGGTGCGTTGATCTGAACCAGCTGTTCTCGGGACATCGCGCAACCCATGTCTTCCAGGACTACTCAGCCGCCCGGATCGCCATGGTGAACGCGGACCACTGTGTCGGCGTGAACGCGAGAACTGGTCGGACTTCCGGCGGCCCCGGAAACTTGCTGTCTCGGACGAGGACTCGCTCACCGTCGAAGCAAACCTCGACGCATGCCTGACTGTCGCTGGAATAGGACGACTTGAACCAGCCCTCCATAGGAAAATTCGGGCTATCCACATCCTCGAGTTTACAAGCTGTCGGCTCTTGTCTCGATCAACGCGAGCGAATCGGCACGGGACATGGCGTGATCGGCAAGCGCATTGTCGAACATGGTGCTGAGGTACCGTACCGGCTCGGTGTCCTCGATCAACCCGAGATGCACAAGAGTTTCGCTCCAGGCGATGTCCGGTAGGAGTGCGCTCTCGAAGCCGAGCACGTGAAACGTGGCTCCTCCGAGCAGAATCCCGCCTGGTGCGGCGAACGGTATGACCCTGATGTCCAGGGTGTCAGGACACTGCTCGATCAACGATGCGAGATGGTGCAGCTGCCGTCGCAGCACGTCGGCACCGCCGGTGCGCTGGGTAAGCGTGGCTTCACCCACCACCGCCACCAGGTGCAGCGGATCTGGTCCGGTCAATCTTTCCTGGCGGCGCATACGCACCTCGACCAACCGGTCGATCTCCACTCTCCGAACACGAGCGTGGTCGTTGGTGAATAGTGCCTGCGCGTAGTCGCGCGTTTGCAGCAAGCCAGGGACCAGCACACTTTCGTAAGTGCGGATGCGCTGTGCGCCGTACTCCAACCCGTACAGACGTGTCACCTCATCCGACAACAGCCCCGCATACTCCGACCACCACCCGCGCTGCTTCGCAATGTCCCGCAACCGCAGCATCTCCGCGCGCTCGGCGGGGTCGAATTCGAGCAACTTCATCAGCTTCTTCAGTTTGTCCTCGGCCAGGACGCGTTCCTTCTCCACCTTCGACCAATACGACAGCGTGAAGCCGAGTTCCTTCGCGACCACCGAGGCGCTGACATCGAACTCGTTGCGACGGCGTCGAATACGCCGCATGAGCTCCCAGCGCGCGACCGTAGGCGAGAGTGGTGCCATCGTCCGATCGTGTCCTTCCAGCTCCGGCAATCGTGGAGACGACCGTACCCGCATCCATGCTCAAAGAGATTTGTCAATAGATAGGTCAACTTGACCTATCGATGTTCCCCGGCCTACTCTTTTCGTGTTTCGCATCGCAGGCGGGGGCTTTCCGGGGCCCGTATGGCGGGAACGAGGGGGGTTCTGATGTCTGTGCACGTCATCGACCGGGCGTGGATCGTCAGTGATCGCACGCCGCACCAGGCGCGTCGGGTCAGTGAGGATGCGTGGGTGGTGTCGTATCTGCGCGGTCGGATGCTGACGACCGAGCAGGCTACGGCGGCGATCCAAGCGGCGGAAACGGTTTCGCTGATGGAGGAGCTGGCGAGCCGGATGGGACTGACGGCGCTGGAAGCCCTCGGCCTGGTCGTTATCGAAACGCCTTGGGATACCGGGCCGCCGCGACGTCGGCCACGGTTGCCGCGTCCATCCGGGCGGCATCGCCGCTGATTTTCACATCTCGCATACCGCAACACCATTCGATCCAGGGGGTTATCGCAGTGGAACCGCTGCCGACCAAAGAACTCGTTTTACGCGCCTGCCGTGTCGTGCCCCGAGGCGACCATCCGATCCTCGAGTCCGCACACCTACTCGCCGGATTGCACCGGCAACGGCTGCTTACCGAACTGGGCGAGGCGAACGACATCGATCAGCACCGCGCCCGACTCGTTCTCGCCGTCGACCGTTGGGTCGCCACTGAGGTGCCGCCCCCACACGGCGGCGCCCACATGCACACCGAAACCGTCGGCATGGTGATCGACCGCCTCGCCCAGTTCTCCGCGTGCGCCGACGAAGTCCTGCCCCTCGCACCGGAATGGGCCGTCCACGACTCCTGGGAGCGCCTCGCCGAGCTCGCGCTCGGCTATGAAGACCTCGCCTACGAGGTCTCGGTGGGCCTGCGCCGCCTCCCGTACCTCAGCGGCCCGCGCGACCAACGATGAACCGCGACGGAAACCTGCCGAGAGCCTCGCCGCTGACAGCTCGGGAAGTCTCCGCCCGAGCTAATCCTCCGATGGGTCCGGCCAGGCGTGGGTTTCCAGCCGAGTGCGCACGCGGGTCACATCCGCCTCCGAAGGCATGTCGTTGGTCAGCTTGGTGATCATCACCTGGATGTCGGTCTTGTCGATGGGCAGTTCGCCGGAGCCGGTCAGCTCGGCCGCGATCTGAGCCACCTCCTCATCGGAGAGTCGGCGGCGCAGTAGAGCGAGCAGCGGGATGTAGTCGGATTCCGGGACACCGTCCGGATATCCGGCCCGCAGCCAGTCGATGATGGCGTTCAGGAAAGGTGGCATCGGCGAACGCTTTTCGTTCAGTCGGAATCGGCAGGGGGGTCGGCCAGTGGCCAGCCGCCCGCCGCCAGATGAGAGGCGACGCGGGCGATGTCGCGGTCGTCGGGTTGCTCCTTCGCGACCCGGGCGATCGCTTCCTCGATCTCGGCGTGGGTGATCTCGCGGTCCGGGTTCGAGGCCGCCAACTCTTCGGCAATCGCGACCACCTCGTAGTCGGTGAGGTGGCGGTGCAGCACCGCGAACAGGGCGACATAGTCCGAACGAGGGACTCCCTGTGGATAGCCGGCGCGCAGCCAGCCCACGATCTTGCCGAGCAGGTGCGGCCGTAGCTGTGCTGGTTTCGCTTGATCGGTCACTCTGACGCCCCTCATGCCCGTTCGAACAGATGAATGCCGAACCTTGCCGCGATGAAAGCTTTTGCGGTGTAGAGGATTCCGGTGAGGATTGCCACCACGACCAACACGAGACACACCATCGCGACCGCGAGGGCCGGGTAGTTGCGCCGCACCGCGCCGCCCTCCTCGACGATTTCCGACGCCGACCAGAACCGCACTCCGATCGCGAAGATCATCGGCAGCCCCGCCCCGAGTAGCAGTCCGGCCGAAACCACCTTCCACAGCGAGTTCAGATTCGTGACGAGAGTGTGCACGCACGGACCTCCTAGACCTGTGCCGAATGGGACGTCGAGCCGAATTCCTTCGCCTGCCCGCCGCCTGCCGAATCGTGGATAACTCCCGGCCCATCGGTGGCTGCGCCCGGCGAATCGCCCGGCCACTCGTTGACGTTGCCGGTGTGCACCGGATTCCGCCGGGACCGCAGATACATCACCGTCGATAAGGCGATCAGAATGCCGAAGACCACGAGCACGCCGGCCAGCCCGCCGACGAAGTGCGCGACGGCCCAGCAGATCGCACCGGCCACACCGGCCAGCGGCAGCGTCAGCAGCCATGCGACCACCATCCGCCCCATCACACCCCACCGCACCTCGGCGCCCTTACCGAGCCCGGTACCCAGGATCGAGCCGGTCGCGGTCTGCGTGGTGGACAGTGGCAGCCCGAAGTGGGCGGAGGTGAGAATGATGGCAGCGGACGCGGATTCGGCAGCGAGCCCCTGCGGCGAGTCGATCTCGACGAGCCCCTTGCCCAGCGTCCGGATGATCCGCCAGCCGCCGAGATACGTGCCCGCCGCGATAGCGACGGCGCAGGCGGCCATCACCCACAGCGGCAGCTCGTCGTTCTTGGTGAGCGTCCCATGCGCGACGAGGGCGAGGAATATCACGCCCATCGTCTTCTGCGCGTCGTTGGTGCCGTGCGCCAGCGATACCAGCGCGGCGGAGCCGATCTGGCCCCAACGGAAGCCTTCGGTGACTTTGTCCTCGGCGGAGGACCTGGTGATCCGGTAGACCAGCCAGGTGCCGATTGCCGAGACCAGCGCGGCGACGACCGGAGCGAGCACCGCAGGAAGAATGATCTTGGTGACCACCCCGTCCGAACCGGACGCCCAGATCACGCCGCTCCAGCCCAGCGAGGCGAGCGTCGCGCCGATCAGACCGCCGAACAGGGCGTGGGACGAACTCGACGGCAGGCCGAACAGCCAGGTGAGCAGATTCCACAAGATACCGCCGACCAGACCGGCGAACACGATGATGAGCAGCTCGTGACCCGACACGGCATCCAGACGCACGATGCCCTTGGCCACCGTGGCGGCGACGGCGACCGACAGGAAGGCGCCGAAAAGGTTCAGCACCGCCGACAGCGCGACCGCGACGCGAGGCTTGAGCGCACCGGTGGCAATCGACGTCGCCATGGCGTTGGCGGTGTCATGGAAGCCGTTGGTGAAATCGAATGCGAGTGCCGTCACGACGACGATCAGGAGAACCAGTAATTCGACGGTCACGCCTCCAGTGTGCGGCACCCGCCGATCTCATCGCCAAGTGGTTGCCGTTAGTCGAATGTCTGGGAGGCGATAGCGTGGATTGTGTCCCCGCTCAGCCGACCCGCGTGCATCCCGGTGTGACCGGACGACCTGCGAACCGGTCGTCTATCCACGCGTTCGCACCGGGGATCCCGCTGAGGCCGACGAGGAAGTGCTCCCCGAGATACACCTCGAAGTCCACCTCGGCCCCGCCACGGCACCAGTCCGCGTAGAGATTTTCGGCGCCTGCCAATGGCACCCACGGATCGTGCGTGGCGTGATAGAGAAACACCGGCACCTTCGGAGCGGTCGCGCCCATGCGATTGTCGGCCAGGATCTCCTTGATCATCGGCAGCTCGGTGGGCGCGGCGACGTTGGTGAGCGCCTGCACCGGAATCGGCGCGACGACACCGGCGAAACTTTCCGCCGACATACACATGTCCTTGCCGATCTGGGCCAAGCGCCAGCCATCGTCGTTCATCAGACCCAGCATTTCCGGATACTCCCGGGCGAGGCCGAGTGTCGCGGCAAGAAATACCCCGGAGGCGGCGTTGCGGCCGTCCATGCCGGCCAGCAGCATGCCGAAGTCGGCGGGCACGCCCCCGAATGCCGCGCCGACCAGATTCACCTCAGGTGCATACTCCGGCGCCAGCTGCGCAGCCCATCCGCTCGCGATCGCGCCGCCGGAGTAACCAGTGACCACGGTCGGTGTGTCGGGCGGCAACCCGAAGTCCGGCGTGCGGACCACGGCCCTGATCGCGTCGAGCACCGCGTGACCGGCCATCCGACCAGCCCCGTACGCCTGCCGCGGTCCCTGGTGGTCGGGGACGATCACGGCATATCCCTTGGACAGCGGAATCTGCGCGGCCCACAACTTGTTCTCCATCGCGGACTTGAGCTCGTAGGACGGCGCACATTTGTGCCCGAGCGAGTCGATCGCGGCGTTGAAGGACAGCAGCGGACGCGGCCCCGGGCCGGTCCACGGCGCGGTCGGCATCAGCAGCGTCGCTACCACCGGCGCCGGCCGGCCCTTGGCGTCGGTGGATCGGATCAGCAGTTCGGTCGAGATCAGCGGAAAGAAGGTCAGGCCCGTGCCGCTCGGGCGGGTCGCGAGAATCGTGCCCGGCGGCTTGTTCTCGAAGTCCGGCAGCGGCGTGTAGAACGGATCGCCCAGCGGCGTCGGCAGAACTCCGGGGTACTCACGCGAGGGCGCGAGGAATTGTTCGATCGGATTCGCGCGCGCGGACGTCCCGGCTGTACTCACCGCCAATGCGCCGACCAGCGCCAACACTGTTCCGACCTGACGCCCACGCAGCCGCCATCGCACCATCGCACCCACCTGCTGACCCCTGTCCCGAAGCAAGAAACCCTGCCGAACCATTGCGGTGTCGAGCATCCGCCACGCTGATGAGCCCATACTGACAGCGGCACCACCGCCATCGCAGCGTCACACGCCGACGGTGTCACATCACGGTCTGATCAAGGCAGGAGTGCGCGCACCGTGTCGATGGTGTCGGCCTCGACCGGATCCTTGTCCGGTCGATAGCGCACCACCCGGGCGAAGCGCAGGGCGACGCCGCCGGGGTAGCGCGGGCTGACCTGGACACCGTCCAGGGCGATTTCGACCACGAGTTGGGGCCACAGGTACACGGTGGACCGGTCACGGGCCCGCTCATGCCGTGGGAATTCGGCTGTCTGCCAGTGCAGTAGCGCGTCGGTCAGCCCCTTGAATGTCTTGCCGACCATCACCGGATCGCCGGTTTCCGGATCGCGCGCGCCGAGGTGCAGATTCGACAGGTAGCCGGTGCGGCGACCGTAGCCCCACTCCGCGCCGAGCACGATCAGGTCGAGGGTGTGCGTCGGCTTGATCTTCTGCCAGGCCCGCCCGCGCCTTCCCGCCGCGTACGGTGCGGTCAACGACTTGATCATGACGCCCTCGTGGCCGGCCGCGAGCACACCGTCGAAGTATTCGGCGGCCGCTTCGGCGTCGGGCCGGATCAGCGCGGGAATGCTGTACGCCCCGGCCACCTTCATGAGCGCGGCGCGCCGTTCGGACAGCGGAGCATCGAGCAGGTCCCTGCCGTCCAGGTGCAGACAGTCGAAGAAGTAGGGGTGCAGCAGCAACTCCCGCGTGGAACTCACCTCGGCGAAGCGGCTCATGGTCTCCTGGAATGGACGCGGCCGCCCGGAGTCGGTGAGCGCGAGCGTCTCCCCGTCCAGCACGACGCTGGCGCAGGCAAGTCCGGCGACCAGTTCCACCAGCTCCGGCACCCCCGCGGTGATGTCACGCAGCGTCCTGGTGAACACCCGAACCTGATCACCCTCCCGGTGCACCTGGATGCGGGCACCGTCCATTTTGTGCTCGACACTGACCTCGCCGTCGAATTCGGCCAGCGCCTCATCGAGCGTCGCGCCCGGCGAGGCGAGCATCGGCTGGATCGGACGGCCGACCTCCAGACGGAACTCGGCCAGCATCTCGGCTCCGCCGGTGAGCGCGGCCGCGGCGGTGACCGGCAACTGACCGGAAAGCATGTACGCTCTGCGCACCAATTCCGGCGGCACGTCCGCGGCCGCGGCCACCGCCTCGCCGACGACCGCCGTGAGCGCGCCCTGCCGCAACTCGCCGGCCAGCAGTCGCAGGAGAAAGTTTTGTTCGCCGCGGGTCGCGGCGGACCACAGCGCCGCGAGTTGTTCCTTGCGCCGGGCCGTCGAGCCGGGGCCCGCGGTTTCGGCCAGATCGCTCAGCGCGGAGTTCACCGCCGAAACCGTCAGCGTCGCGACGATTGCCGGTGCGCCGTCCATCGCGGTGAGCGTGCGCCAGCCCGTCCCGATCCGGCCCTGCGGCAGTTCGCCGGACAGCCAGGCGACCACCGGCGCCAGCTCCTCCGGCGCGGCCGACGTCAGCAGCTGCGCCAACGTGGCGATCTTCGTCTTTCGTGACCTGGTCGCTCGAACGGTCTCCGAGGCCTGCACGACATCCGAGAACAACACCTCTCGACGGTAACCCGCGGGTGTGACACATCGCTCGGAACGACTGCTAATTTGCCCTTGGCAGGTATGCGAAAGCGCCCATAAACTGGACATATGGCCAAGACTTATGTCGGAACGCGGCTACGCCAGCTGCGGACCGAACGAGGGCTGAGCCAGGTCTCACTCGCCCAGAAGCTGGAGATCTCGGCGAGCTATCTCAACCAGATCGAACACGACGTGCGCCCGCTGACCGTGCCGGTGCTGCTGAAGATCAGCGAGATGTTCGGCGTCGACGCGACGTTCTTCTCCTCCCAGGACGACACCCGGCTCATCGCCGAACTCCAGGAGGTCGTGATGGACCAGGAGCTGGGCATCGAGGCCGACACCCAGGAGATCGCGGACATGATCTCGGCGCACCCGAGCATGGCCCGCGCGCTGGTCAATATGCACAACCGCTACCGCAACACCTCCGCCCAGCTTGCGGCCGCCACCGAGGACCGGTTCGCCGATGGCGCGGGCAGCGCGGCGATCAGCAAACCGCACGAGGAGGTGCGCGACTACTTCTACCAGCGGCAGAACTACATCCACGCCTTGGATACGGCGGCGGAGGACCTCACCGCGCGCATCCGATTCCACGGTGGTGACGTGAGCAGCGAGGTAGCCAGGATGCTGCGCGCACACGACGTGCGGATCATCGAGCGCATCGACCTCGGCGATGGCGTGCTGCACCGCTACGACCCGCAGACCCAGCACCTCGAGATCGCGCCGCACCTCTCCGGTGGACAGCGCACCTTCAAGTTGGCCGCCGAGCTGGCCTACTTCGAGTGCGGGGAGCTGCTCGACAAGCTGGTCGAGGAGGGCAATTTCGCGTCCGAGGACGCCCGCAAGCTGGCCATGCTCGGCCTCGCCAACTACTTTGCCGCGGCAATGGTGCTGCCGTACACCCATTTTCACGAGGTTGCCGAAGATTTCCGCTACGACATCGAGCGGCTGTCGGCGTTCTTCACTCAGAGCTACGAGACCATCTGCCACCGTCTGTCCACGCTGCAACGACCGACACTGCGCGGTGTCCCGTTCTCCTTCGTCCGGGTAGACCGGGCGGGTAATATGTCGAAGCGCCAGTCCGCCACCGGCTTCCACTTTTCCGCCAGCGGCGGCACCTGCCCCCTGTGGAACGTCTACGAGACCTTCGCCTATCCCGGCAAGATCATGACGCAGATCGCCCAAATGCCCGACGGCCGCAAATACCTGTGGGTGGCCCGCACGGTGGAGCGCCGCGCCACCCGCTACGGGCAGCCGAGCAAGACCTTCGCGATCGGCCTCGGTTGCGAACTACGACACGCAGGCCGCGTGATCTACGCCGACGGCATCGATCTGGACGAAGCCCAAGCCACTCCGATCGGCGCGGGCTGCCGCGTGTGTGAACGTGCCAACTGCCCCCAACGCGCCTTCCCACCACTCGGCAAGGTCCTCGACATCAGCGAACACCGCAGCTCGGTCTCCCCGTACGTGCTGAAGTAGTCGCGGTTGCGTTCGGGAGTCGTCACGGTTGCGTTCGGGTTCTCTGTCGGCGAGCATCGCGGCCAGCAGATTCCCGGCCGCATTGTGGTCCCGGCCATTTCGAGGAGCGAACGATCAATCCCCCTTCACCTCCCGACGCGACCACACCGGCCCTACTCTCGCTTTCGAGCGCAGCGAGACCGAGCATTGCCCGGTCGCGGCCCGGCTCGTGTCCGAGCGGCCGGCGCGTCCGCGACGAAGTCGCCAGCGTCGGTCGCTCGGGCGCGAGCCATGAGGGGGCCGCGAACACGCGGCGCCGCAGGCGCTGCCGATCAAACACAGCGCTGCCGATCAAACACAGCCGATCAAACACGGCGGCCGACCAGGGTCAGGCCGAGCGCGGCGATCAGGAGCAGGGAAAGGGTCCAGGCAAGAACCGAAAAGCCTTGCGGTGCAGCGACCGCGGCGACCAGCGGGCCCACGGTGGCACCCACGTAAAAGCTGAACATGGCGACCGACATGGCGGCGGCGCGCGACTCGCCACCCAATTCGCCCGCGCTCTGCAGCACCGCGGGGGCGATGACCCCGAGGCCACCGACCAGGATCGCGAGTAGCACGGTAAGCACCGCGAGGTGCGTCCCCTCGAACGCGGCCGCCACCATCGCCGAGGCCGCGATCAGGACGCCGAGCACGATCTGGGCGTGCTTCGACAGCCGGGCCAGCGGGACGGCCAGCAGCGGCAGTGCCATCATCACCGGGAGCGCTCCAGCACGCAGGGCGAGCAGCTCACCCGATCCCTCGACGATGCCGGTGAGTTCCAAGCCGGTGTAGATCCCGACCATCACCGCCATGCTCATCGCACCGGCTACGAGCATCGGCAGCAGCGGCTTGATGCGCAGCACCGCGGGGATCGCGGCATAGCTGTGCCGCAGCGGAAGATCCCGCCCAGTTGGCACGTCGCCGAGCATCACGCTGCGCAACACCAGCGCGAGCACAGCGAAACCGACAGCGCCACCGATGAAGACGGCGTGCCAGGGGAACGAACCGACTACCGCCTGCGAGACGATCTGCGCGACCACCGTCGCCGCGAGGAACGATGTCGCCACCGACATGGTGACCACCGCGCGATGCGCGGGTGCGATGCGGGTGGCCACGTAGGCCATGATCGCGGGCGGAATCGAGCCGACGACCAGCCCCTGTATCACTCGTAGGCCGACGGCCAGCGGCGCACTGAACGCCAGTCCGGTCAATAGAGTGACCACCGAGGCGGCCAGCATGCCGGTGACCAGTACCCGGCGGTGGCCGTAGCGGTCGGACAACGGGCCGAACAACACGAAGCCGCCCGCGTAACCGAACGCGAACGCGCTGATGATCCAGGTCATCACGCCGGAGCCGACGCTCCAGTCGGCTTTCATGGCGTTGAAAAGAGGGATCGGGACATACATCTGGCCGGTGGCCAGCAGGGCGGACAGCACGAAGGCGGGCAGTGTGCGCCCGGTGTGGGCGCGCGGCGACGCGTTGCGGTGACGCGTGACGGCCGGGGTGTCGGCCGCAAGCCGATGAGTGGGCATAGCCATGTCATGACGGTAGGTCGATGGACTCATACTGTCAACCAAATAGTTGGTTTAATGAAATGGTAAAGTGTGGCCCATGACGGCCACGATGAGACGGAGCGACGCCACCAAGCAGGCCCTCCTGCGCGCCGCGCGCGACGAATTCGCGCAATACGGCCTGGCCGGTGCCCGGGTAGACCGCATCGCAGAGGCGGCGGGCGTGAACAAGGAACGCATCTACGGCTTATTCGGCAGCAAGGACAAGTTGTTCGACGTCATCCTCATCGAGACCATGCGCGAGTTTCTGGACGTGGTCAAACCGTTGGCCGACACCGAACCGGGCGCATACGTCGGCAAGCTGTTCGATTATCACCGGCACAACCCGCAGCTGCTGCGGCTGCTGCTTTGGGAAGCGCTGCACCGCGGCGCGGACGCGCATGATATCGATGGCTGGCGGGCCGAGCACTATGTGCGCAAATTCGACCGCGCCCAAGAGCAATTCGACGTGGACTCCAGCCGCGCGGGCCGCCTACTGCTCGCACTGTGCGGCCTGGCCAACTGGTCGCACGCGGTACCGCAGACCACCCGGCTCCTGCTCGGCGAGGCCGCCGCGGAGGACAAGGACGCGACCCGCGAGTTCATGATGGAATTCGCCAGGGCGGCGATGCGGCGCGACCCAGTCGTGGACGCCGACGAAGCGGCCGTCCCGGAAGTCGAATCGGTCAATGCCTTGACCACCGACGAGAGGTCCGATGTGGACCGGGCGGCACGCCGACTCCGCGACGCCCAAGCGGCCACCGAAGCCGCCCGCGACGACCTCGCCGCCGCCTTGCGCACCGCCCGCGCCGAGGGCGCGAGCGCCAACCAGCTGGCCAGACAGGTCTCCGGCACCCTCTCCCGCCCCGTCGTACTGAAACTCCTGTCCACCCCCAGCACCTGACCGCGCGTACCGGCAAACGCGAAAATGCGTCGCTACGGTCCGCCGCCCGCGGTCAGAAGGCTGCGTCGTCCAAGGACATGATGTCGTTGTCGAGGGTGGTGATCACTCCCTTTACCGCCGTCAGTTGCGGTAGCACATTCTTTGCGAAGAAACTTGCCACCGCAACCTTTCCGGCGTAGAAGGCGCGGTCCTTCTCCGCCGCGTCGGCCGCGAGGGCCGCGGCCGCGATCTCCGCTTGGACCAGCAGTCGCCAGCCGATGAGCAGGTCACCGACCGCGAGCAGGAAGCGCACCGAACCGAGTCCGATTTTGTACAGTTCGGTCGGCGACTGTTGCGCGGCCATCAGAAAACCGGTGAGCGTGGCGGTCATCGTCTGCACGTCGGCCGAGGCCGTGTGCAGCAACTGCCGCTCGGCCTCGAACCGGCCGGTCTTCGCGTCGAGGAAGGCCGCGATCCGGCGGTTGAGGTGGTCCAGCGCCACACCCTTGTCGCGGACGATCTTGCGGAAGAAGAAGTCCTGCGCCTGGATGGCGGTGGTGCCTTCGTACAACGAGTCGATCTTCGCGTCCCGGATGTACTGCTCGATCGGGTAATCCTGGAGATAACCCGAACCGCCGAAAGTCTGCAGCGACTCAGTCAGGCACTGGTAGGCCCGCTCGGAACCGACGCCCTTGACGATCGGCAGCAGTAAGTCGTTCACCCGGTGCGCCATGTCGGCGTCCGCGCCCGAAACCAGCTGCGCCACATCGGCGTTCTGGTGGGCCGCGGTGTACAGGTACACGGCGCGCAGCCCCTCGGCGTACGCCTTCTGGGTGGCCAGCGAACGACGCACGTCCGGGTGCTGGCTGATCGCGACCCGGGGCGCGGCCTTGTCGGTCATCTGGGTCAGATCCGCGCCTTGTACCCGCTCCTTGGCGTAACCGAGGGCGTGCAGGTATCCGGTCGACAGCGTCCCCGAGGACTTGATGCCGACCATCATGCGCGCGTTCTCGATCACCTGGAACATCTGCGCGATGCCGTTGTGCACCTCGCCGACCAGCCAGCCCTTGGCCGGCACGTCGGTGCCACCAAAAGTCAGCTCGCAGGTGGGCGAGGACTTCAGGCCCATCTTGTGCTCGACCCCGGTGACGTACACACCGTTGCGGTCGCCGAGTTCCAGCGTCTCGTGGTCGAACAGGAATTTCGGCACGTAGAACAGCGAGAGGCCCTTGGTTCCAGGGCCCGCCCCCTCCGGCCGGGCCAGCACCAGGTGGAAGACATTCTCGGCGGTGTCGCCGACCTCGGCACCCGAGATGAAGCGCTTCACGCCCTCGATGTGCCAGGACCCGTCCTCCTGCCGGATGGCTTTGGTGCGGCCCGCGCCGACGTCCGAGCCCGCGTCCGGCTCGGTCAACACCATGGTGCCCTGCCAGCCCTTCTCGAGACCGAGGGTAGCCCAGTGCTTCTGCTGCTCGGTGCCGACGTTGTACAGCACGGAGCCCATCACCGGCCCCATGTTGAAGAAGGAGGCCGAAGGGTTGGCGGAGGTGATCATCTCCGCGACCGCCCACACCAACGCCGCGGGCGCGGGGATGCCGCCCATACCCTCCGGCATGCCCAAACGGCTCCAGCCCGCGTCCCGCACGGCGGCGATCGTCTTGCGGAGCGGCTCCGGAACAGAGATAGAGAAGGTGTTCGCGTCGTAGACCACCGGATCGCGGTCGGCCGCCGCGAAGGACTCCGCGACGGGCCCCTCGGCCAGCCGCCGCACCTCGGACAGGATCTCTCGGGCCGTGTCGGAGTCGAGGTCACCATAGGCGCCGGTATCCAGGAGCTTGTCCAGCTCGAGCACTTCGAACAGGTTGAACTCGATGTCTCGTAGGTTCGCCTTGTAGTGCCCCACCTCGTCCTCCTCGACTCGCGGCTGCACGGCCCATTGTGCGGATCGTGGGTTCTGACGTCGTACAAATCGAAGCGTGCCGCACGGCGGCGACGCTACGCAACCGTAGACACACCCCCCTCGGCAGCGTGGAGTTTCCGACCTCGCACCAGATCACCCACTGTCGACCGCAAACGTTCACATCGATGAAACAGACGAAACCGACTCGTGACCGAGAGATATGCCGGCGCAATAACTTCTGTCTACCGTTCGCATCACGAATACAGCCGCTGTATACAGCCTGGTCTACCGCCGTGACCGGCGCGAAAGGCGGCGTACTCGATGCGGCGCGAACCCAGCGCCGCCGCACCACCTGATGAGGAGAAGGGTTCCGCCCCATGCCAGATTCCCGTGCCATCCATCGACACCGCTCCACGCGCATGGTCAAGGCGTTGGCGATACCGACCGCGGTCGCACTCGCCGGCCTGTTGCTGACCGCGTGTGGCGCCAAGGACGACGCCTCGACTACCGGCTCGAATTCCGTGTCCTGCGTCGACACGTCGAAGGACACGATCAAGGTCGGTTCGCTGCACTCGCTGTCCGGCACCATGGCCATTTCCGAGGTAACGGTCGCCAACTCGACCAAGCTGGCCGTGGATCAGATCAACGCCGCGGGCGGCGTCCTGGGCAAGAAGGTCGAGTTGGTGCTCGAGGACGGCGCCTCGGACCCGAAGACCTTCGCGGAGAAGGCGGAGAAACTGATCAGCTCCGACTGCGTCGCGGCCGTGTTCGGCGGGTGGACCTCGTCGAGCCGCAAGGCCATGAAGCCGAAGTTCGAGAGCCTGAACTCACTGCTCTACTACCCCGTCCAGTACGAGGGCCTGGAGGACAGCAAGAACATCTTCTACACCGGTGCGACCACCAACCAGCAGATCATCCCGGCGCTGGACTACCTGAAGCAGAAGGGCATCACCTCCCTCTACCTGGTCGGCAGCGACTACGTCTTCCCGCAGACCGCCAATCGCGAGATCAAGGCTTACGCCGCGGCCAACGGCATCGATATCAAGGGCGAGGACTACACCCCGCTGGGTTCGACCGACTTCTCCACCATCGTGAACAAGGTCCGCACCGCGAAGGCCGGCGCGGTGTTCAACACCCTCAACGGCGACTCCAACGTCGCCTTCTTTCGCGAGTACACCAACGCGGGCCTGAAAGCCGCCGACATGCCGGTGGTTTCGGTATCCATCGCCGAAGAGGAAGTCGCGGGCATCGGCGCGCAGAACGTCGCAGGACAGCTGACCGCCTGGAATTACTACCAGACCGTCGACACCCCCGTGAACAACAAGTTCGTCGCGGACTACAAGGCCGCGTACGGTGCCGACAAGCCGACCTCGGACCCGATGGAAGCCGCCTACGCCTCGGTCTACCTGTGGAAGAACACGGTCGAGAAGGCGAAGTCGTTCAAGGTGGCGGATATCCAGGCCGCCGCCGACGGCGTGACCTTCGAGGCGCCGGAGGGCCTGGTCACCATCGATGGCTCCAACCACCACATCACCAAGACCGCCCGCATCGGCGAGATCCGTCCGGACGGACTCATCTACACCGTGTGGGACTCAGGCAAGGCAATCACACCGGACCCCTACCTGAAGTCCTACGACTGGGCCAAAGAACTGAAGTAAGTCCCTCATCGCAGCCCTGGACGGCGCAAGGAGGCCAGCGGCGGTTGCACCGAACCACTGGACGCTCGAGCAACCACCACAGCGAGCCTTACGAGCGCCGTTCGCGGCCGCGCGGCCAAAGACACAGGAGTTCCTTATGGACGTTGCGATCGGCCAGCTCTTCACCGGGCTGAGCCTGGGATCGATTCTCTTGCTCGCAGCGCTCGGGCTTTCGCTGACCTTCGGTCAGATGGGCGTGATCAACATGGCGCACGGCGAGTTCATCATGGCCGGGTGCTACACGACTTACGTGGTGCAGAAGGTCATCACGTCGGCGGGTGTCTCGCTCGTCGTCTCGCTGCTCATCGGTTTCCTCGTCGGTGGGCTGCTCGGCGCGGCGTTGGAGATGGGCCTGATTCGCTGGATGTACGACCGGCCGCTGGACACCTTGCTGGTCACCTTCGGTGTCGGGTTGGTGTTGCAACAGTTCGCCCGCGACATCTTCGGCGCACCCGCCAAGAACGTCATCGCGCCGGGATGGCTCAGCGGCGGCGTCACGATTATGGGCGCGGTGGTGCCGAGGACCCGCATCTTCATTCTCGTCCTCGCGGTCGCCGCGGTGACCGCGCTTGCCGCAGTGCTCGCGACGACACCGCTGGGGCGGCGGATCCGCGCCGTGGTGCAGAACCGGGGACTGGCCGAAACGTCCGGTGTCTCCAGCCGTTTCACCGACATCAGTACCTTCTTCATCGGCTCCGGGCTGGCCGGTGTCGCCGGTGTCGCGCTCACACTGATCGGTTCCACCAGCCCGACGATCGGCCAAAGCTATCTGATCGACGCGTTCCTCGTGGTGGTCATCGGCGGGCTCGGCCAGATCAAGGGCACGGTGATCGCGGCGTTCGCCCTCGGCCTGCTCAATTCCTACATCGAGTATTCGACCACCGCGTCCATCGCGAAGGTCGTCGCCTTCGTCATCATCGTCATCTTCTTGCAGGTCCGCCCGCAGGGCCTGTTCACCGTCCGCACAAGGAATCTCGCATGACTTCGCTCGTACAACGGTGGCGTGCGCACTCCTCGCTGACCGCTCTGGCCGGTTTCACGGTCGCCGCCCTGCTGCTGTTCGCGGTCGCCCCCGCGGTGCTCAGCGACTTCCGGCTCAACTTGCTCGCGAAGTTCCTCTGCTTCGCGATCGTCGCGGTCGGCATCGGATTGGCCTGGGGCCGTGGTGGAATGCTTACCCTGGGTCAGGGTGTGTTCTTCGGCATCGGCGCCTACGTCATGGCGATGCATCTGCAAATGGCGGACGCGGCCCGGCTCGGCAACGATGTGCCGGAGTTCATGGAGATCGCCGGTATCCGCGAATTGCCCTCGTTCTGGACGCCGTTCGCGTCCGCTCCAGTAGCGCTGCTGGGCATTCTCGTGCTGCCCGCGCTGATCGCCGCGGTGCTCGGCTACGGCGTGTTCAAGCGCCGGGTCAAGGGTGCTTACTTCGCCATCCTCAGCCAGGCACTTGCCGCCGCGCTGGCCATCCTACTCACCGGCCGGCAGACCATCGGCGGCTTCACCGGCCTGTCGGATTTCCGCGCCTTCTTCGGCTTCAAGCTGTCCGACCCGGCGAACCGGCAGATGCTGTTCTTCATCGCGGCGGGCACCCTGCTGGGTGTGGTCGCGCTGGTGCGGCAGCTGATGCACAGCAGGTATGGCGAACTGCTGGTCGCCGTGCGCGACCAGGAGGAGCGGGTGCGCTTCTTGGGTTACGACCCGGCGAACGTGAAGATCGTCGCCTACGTGGTCGCCGCGTTCTTCGCGGGCATCGCCGGTGCGTTGTTCACCCCGATCGTCGGCATCATCTCGCCCGCCGACATCGGCGTCGTTCCGTCTATCGCGTTCCTCATCGGCGTCGCGATCGGCGGCCGCACCACCCTGCTCGGGCCGGTGCTGGGCGCGATCGGCGTGGCGTGGGCTCAGACGGCGTTCTCCGAGGAGTTCCCCTCCGGCTGGACTTACCTGCAAGGCGTGCTGTTCATCGTAGTGGTCGGCTTCGTGCCGGCCGGACTCGCCGGACTGTGGCCGATGCTGAAAGGCATGCTGGACAGCAGGTTCCGGCGTTCGGCACTGGTCGTGGTGACCGAAGTGCTAACCGAGGCCGACCCCTCGGCGGAGAAGGTGGAATCCCGATGACCGAGACGACCCGACCCGAACTCGGCGGCAACGCCGGAATGTCCAGCGAGTACCTCGAAATCCGGGGTCTGTCGGTGAGTTTCGACGGCTTCAAGGCCGTCGCCGACGTGGACCTGACGGTGTTGCAGGGCGACCTGCGCTTTCTCATCGGCCCCAATGGGGCGGGCAAGACCACACTCATCGACGCGATCACCGGACTGGTCACAGCGACCGGATCAGCGCAGAAGAGCGGCGTCGAACTGCTCGGCAAGAAGGTGCACCAGATCGCCAGACTCGGCATCGGGCGGACGTTTCAGACCGCGAGTGTGTTCGAGCAGCTCAGCGTGCTACAGAATCTCGATATCGCGGCGGGTGCGGGGCGCTCGGCGCTCACCATGCTGCGGCGGCGCAAGTCAGTGCTGCCCGGCATCGAGGATGCGCTCGAGACCATCGGCCTCGCCGACCTGCGCGACCAACCCGCGGGGGTGCTGGCACACGGGCAGAAGCAGTGGCTGGAGATCGGCATGCTGCTGGTGCAGAACGCCTCGGTACTGCTGCTGGACGAACCGGTCGCGGGCATGAGTGCCGAAGAGCGCGAGGAGACCGGGAACCTGTTGCGCCGGATCGGTGCCGAACGTGTCGTCGTCGTGGTCGAGCACGACATGGACTTCATGCGTGCCTTCGCCACCTCGGTGACCGTGCTGGCGGGCGGCACAGTGCTCAGCGAGGGCACCGTCGAGCAGGTGCAGGCGGACCCGAGGGTGCAGGAGGTGTACTTGGGTACCGCCGCTGCCGTGGGGACCGAAGCTGGAAGACGAAACGACCATGCAGAGCAAGGAGTCCACTGATGCTCGAGCTGATCGATATCCACTCCGGCTACGGCCGTACCGAGGTGATCCACGGCGTCTCGGTGACGGTTCCGGACGACAGCGTGGTCGCCGTCATGGGGCACAACGGGGCGGGTAAGACCACGTTGCTGCGCACCGCCGTCGGCCTGATCGGCACGAAGTCGGGGCGGATCGAATTCGACGGAGAAACCATCACCAAGCTGTCCCCGTCTCGGCGGGTGCGCCGCGGCATCGCCTACGTGCCGCAGGGGCAGCAAAGCTTTCCACAGCTGACCACCGCGGAGAACCTGCAGGTCGTCGCGGATGGACGGAAGCGGGGCAAGACGCTGATCGACGAGTCGCTCGACCTCTTCCCCGCGCTGCGTGACCTGCTCACCCGCAAGGCGGGTCTGCTTTCCGGAGGCCAGCGCCAGCAACTCGCGATCGCGAGGGCGTTGATCACCGAGCCGAAGCTGCTCATCCTCGACGAGCCGACCGAGGGCATCCAGCCGTCGGTGGTCGACGAGATCGAGCGCACCATCATTGATCTCACCCAGCGCGGCGGGTTGAGTGTGCTGCTGGTCGAGCAGCACATCGGCTTCGCGCTGCAGGCGGCGCAGCGCTACTACGTCCTGCGATCCGGCCGGGTCACCTCCACCGGGGCCGGCGGCGCGGGCGCGGAGACCGCGGTCCGCTCGGCGATGGCGATCTGAGCGCCGCCATGACCCGCCACAGGGGTCGGATCCCGTTGAGCGAGCGCGTGTACGACTCGCTGCGCCGGGATCTGGCCACCGGAGCGATTGTGCCGACCGAACGGCTCGGCGAAGAACGTCTCGCCGAGATCTACGAGGTGTCGCGCACCCCGGTGCGCGAGGCGCTGGCGCGGTTGCAAGCCGAGGGGCTGGTCGAGCGACTCTCCGACGGCCTGTACCCGTACCGGCCTCGGCTGGATGAACTCGATCATCTCTACGAGTTGCGGATTGTGTTGGAGGCCAGGGGAATGCAGCGGGTGCGGACCGGAGGACCCGGGTCGACACCCGCGCACGACCTGGATCTGGTGCACGCGGAACTCGAAATATGGCGCGCTTCGCGCGACGATCCGCCCGAGCCCGGCCCCGGGCTGGTGGCCGCCGACGAACGATTCCACACCACGTTGCTGGCCGCGGCGGGCAATGCCGCCCTTGCCGACGCGCTCGCCGCCGTGCACGTCCGAGTACGCCCGGTGCGCACACTGGATCTACCCACCCCGGACCGGATCGCCACGATGACCGCCGAGCACATCGCCATCGCGGAGCATTTGCTGACCGGGGCGGTCGACGCCGCGCTCGAGACTCTCACCACCCATATCGATACCTCGCGGGCACATGTGCTCGCCCGAGCGCAGCACGCGCTGCGGCTCACCAAACTGGGCAGGGCCGTGCGGGATTGACGTTCAGCAGTTCGGTTGGAACGGCCAGCACTCGGCCGGACGGTGCGGCGGCGGCGATGGTGTCGGACTTATCGTGGTGGTGTCGGCCGCCGGGGCCTGCTGCGCCGAATCGTGGGCCAGCGCGGTGGCGATCACTCCGAGCACGAGCACCATGCCGACAACCGCGACGGCGACCACGGTCCAGCCCGCGTATGCCTGTTGTCTGGTCGCGACACCCGGAGTCGGCTCCACTCGCGGTTTCGGTTGGCGCGCGATGGTGGTCGTCGCCTCCGGCACGTTCTCCTCGAATCCCGCGTCGATCAGCTCGGTGCGGGGCGGGACAAGGTCGGCGAGGCCCAGCGCGTTACACGCGCCGATCACCCGGTCCGCGGTCCAATTGCGCGGGCCCGCGGAGAACCCCTCCAGATAGATGCGCAGCTCGGTCGCGTCCGCGACATTGCCGACGACGACATCCAGCCCGGGCCGCAGGGTGGTGCGCGAAGGGCGCACCACCGCGCCACGAAATGGAATGAGCACGACGGCTCCGCTGATGTGCCCCGGGTCCTGCAGCGACCGCTCGAGCATGTGCTTCACGGCGTAGATGCCGTGTTCCACTCGAGCGGACGGGCTTCCGGAACCGAGGTCGTCCAGCTGCACCGGGGCGTCGCTGATCTTCCACGGTCCGTCGGCGGGAATGCTGAGGATGCCGCTCTGCCTGCGTTCGAACCCGTGTACCTCGAGCACGGTGAGCCCCCGCGGCGTCCATACCACCGCGTCGATCCGCCGGTTGTCCGCCTCCAGGTCGATCATGGCGAGCCCGGTCGTCGGATACGACCGCAGGCACGCGACGAATTCCTGCTCGGCGCCGGAAAGCTGCGCTCCGGACCTGACCCTCACCAGCATCTGTTCCCCTGCCGACCTGTTGCGTACACCTGGGTGCGGGCATCCCTTTGTGGCCGCGGCGACTCGCACCGGTACTGATGATGACGGTGTACGCCGCCGAAAACCACTGGAAAGCATAAGAATGCTTCCGCGATCCGAGGGCTACCGCAAGGTAGGCTCACAACTCGGCCGGCACCGGCGCCGGCCGCACACACCACGCGGAGGTGGCGACCAAGCATGGTTTCAGCGCTGCGACCACGCATTTCGCCCGGACGACTCCGGGAACTCGGCCCGATCAACTGGGTTGCCTGGCAGCTACTTTCCCGCGCCGCGGGTACCGACGACGCGCACTTGTTCAGCACGCTCGGTCGCACGCGGGGCCTGTTCCGCGGCTGGCTGCACTATTCGGGCAAGCTCATGCCGGGTGGGCGGCTGCCGCGCCTCGAATCGGAGCTGGTCATCATTCGCGTCGCGCACCTGCGCGGGTGTGACTATGAGATGGACCATCATATCCGGCTCGGCAGGCGAGCCGGTGTGACCACAGAGATTCTCGATCGGCTGCGCGGGGGACCGGGCGCGGAGGGTTGGTCGAACAAGCACCAGGCGCTGCTCACCGCAGTGGACCAGCTGGTAGAAACGCGCGACCTCGACGACGAGACGTGGGCCGCGCTGGCGGAACACTACGACGAGCGCCGCCTGATCGAAATCGTCTTGCTCGTCAACCAATATGAGGGTCTCGCGGCCACTATCACCGCCCTGCGCATCCAGCGCGACGGCGTCTAGGTCCCGGCATCAGGGGGCGCGCGTCCCCTCGATGTGGCGGGCCAGCCCGTCCAGCACTCGCGCCAGCCCGAACTCATAGGCGTGGTCAGCACTGTAGGCGGCGTCGTGGACTCGGCCCGCGGCCGCGCCGACACGTGCGGCCAGCGGATAGCGCCGCACGTCGAAGACCTGCTCCAGCAGCGGGGCGGCGCGTTCCCACCACTGTCGGTCGGACATCGCACTGTCTGCGGCGGCACGCTCGGTATCGATGGCGATGCGGGCGATGGACGTGACGAAACCGAGCACGAATGTCAGGGCGGCGTCCATCGTGACGTCATCGAGACCGAGACCGTCGAACACCCGCAGCTCGTGGTCGTATTTCGCGACGAGGCCGGGGCCGAGCGGCGGACGGGTGGTCGGCAGGTAGGCGACCCACGGATGGCGCGCCAGCATGGCGCGGTTCTCCGCGGCGACGAGAGTGACTCGTTCACGCCAGGACAGGCCGGTCAGATCGGCGCGCTCCATTTCCGCGTACACCGTGTCGAGCATGAGGTCGACCAATTCCGCCTTGCCCGGCACGTAGGTGTAGGTGGCCATCGGGGTCAGGCCCAGTTCGGTGGCGACCGCGCGCATGGTGAGCGCACCGATGCCCGCCGAGTCGGCGATCGCGATCGCCGCCGCGACCACCGCCTCGACGCTGCTGCGCTGCTTCGGCCCGCGGCCGGGGCTCGCCGGAACCCGCCACAGCAACTCCAAAGTGCGCACGGGGTCGCCCGCGCTGCTGCGCTCCTTCGGCTGTCCCACGCTGCCTCCGATCCGATCGAACCCCGATCGTATCGACGTGATTCAACTCATAGCACGAACGGGGCAGTTTAGTCTACAAAGTACAACGTACTTAGTATAGAATTATGTCGGCAACCGAGGAGGACATATGAACATCACCGCTTCCGCCATCTCACTCAACGTTCCCGACCCGCAGGCCTCGGCGAAGTTTCTCGTCGACCACCTCGGATTCGAGGAGAAGATGTCGGCCGACGGTTTCGTTTCCCTGGACCGGCCCGACGCTGGGCTGAACGTGATCTACCTGCGCACCGGGCTGGCGACATTCAAGCCGAAGAGCGCGGCGGGCAGCGCGGGCGAAGGACTGCTCGTGGTGTTCGTCGTGGACGACATCGATGCCGAATACACCCGGCTGCGCGGCGAGGGGGTGCCGATCGTAACGCCCGTCGAGACCGAGGAGTGGGGCGAACGGTACTTCCAGATGAGCGATCCGAACGGGATCGTCATCCAACTGGTGCAGTGGATGTGACGTGTTTTCGGCCGCGCGGGCGGGGCGTGTTCGCGGCCCCTCTCGGCTCGCGTTCAAGCAGGCGACGCCGGCGACTTCGTCGCGAACACGTCGGCCGCTTGGACGCGAGCCGGGCCGCGAAGGGGCAATGCTCGTTCTCGCTCCGTTCGCTCCGCTCGAAAAATCGGGGTTGTGCCGAAGCGGTGGCGTGCGGTGCTCAACCGCGGCAGCACCGAGCATTCGCCACTAGCCCTTGCGGCCGTGACGTCGTTGCGGCTACGTCACGAAAGCGGCGGGCGCCAGGACGCTTACCTCAACCGAGCGCACCGCGGAATACCTCGACCGCCGAGGTGGCGGGGCGGCCGAGCAGCTTCTGCAGATCGCCGGACTGCACATCGAGAATGCCTCGGGCGACGCCGGTGTCGGCGTCGGCGAGTCCGTTGGCGTAGGCGGCGGGCAGCCCCGCCTGGACGAGCCCCGCCGCGTAATCCGCCTCCGGCAGATTCTCGTAGCGCACCGGCTTGCCCGCTGCCTGCGAGATCGCCTGTGCCAGTTCGGCGTAGGTGAGCCGTTCGTCGCCTCCGAGTTCATAAACCTGTCCCGCGTGACCGTCCGTGGTGAGCACCCTGGCTGCCGCCTCGGCGTAGTCGGCGCGCGCCGCGCCCGCCACCCGCCCCTCGCCCGCGGCGCCGTGCAGCACGCCCGACTCCACCGCGTGCGCGAGGCCGCCGAGGTAGTTCTCCCAGTACCAGCCGTTGCGCAGAATGACGTGCGGCACCGTCGCTTCGGCGAGCACCGCCTCGGTCCCCTTGTGCTCCTGCGCGAGAATCAGCGGATTGTCGGTCGCGTTCGGAATGCTGGTGTAGGCGAGCAGCTCGACGCCTGCACGTTCGGCGGCGCGAATGACGTTGGTGTGCTGGGCTACACGCGCACCGAATTCGTTGCCGGAGACCAGCAGCACCCGGTCGACGCCGTCGAGCGCCTTGTCCAGCGCCGCCACGTCGTCATAGTCGGCCTTCCGGACATCGACGCCATGCTCGACCAGGTCGGCGATCTTCCGCGGGTCGCGCACAATCGCGACGACCGGTGTCGATCCCTCGCGCACCAGCGCCTCCACCACAAGTCGGCCCAGCTGTCCACTGGCCCCGGTCACTGCGACGGTCATGACTACCTCCAAGGTATGTACGGTTCTGCTAGTACTAACAAATAGTAAGTACTGAACATTTCTACACTACTTTCATCGAGCTGGGTACTATCGGAATCATGAGCCCCCAGCGAACCGTGTCGGCGGACGGCGACGATCCCGCGCTGGAAGCCGATGTCTTCGCCAGGAACTGCACGTCACGGCCGGTGTTACAGAATGTGGCCAGCCGCTGGGGCACCCTGGCACTCGTCGCGCTCCGCGAAGGTCCGTACCGATTCAGCGCCCTGCGCAGGCGGGTCGACGGCGTGAGCGAGCGCATGCTGTCGCAGACCCTGCAGGCGCTCGAGCGCGACGGCATGGTGCACCGCGAGGTACACGAGACCATTCCTCCGCGCGTCGAGTACACCCTCACAGAACTGGGCGCCGAGGTAGCCGCGGCCCTGGAAGCACTCATCCAGCTGGTCGAAACGAACATGCCGCGCGTCCACGAAGCGCAGGCGGCCTACCACCGCGACTGAGCGAATCGCCGCGCGTACGGGAAGAGACCGCCGACACCGGCGGTTACATGGGCATGGAACTCGCCGCCGCAGTCGATTTCGCACGGGACCACCGCAGGTCCGTGCTCACCACGATCCGCCGCAACGGGCGCCCGCAACTGTCCAACGTGTTGCACGTCGTCGGCGACGACGGCCGCCTTCGCATCTCCATCACCGCCGACCGCGCCAAGTATCACAACCTGATTCGCGACCCATGGGCCGCCGTTCACATCACCCGCGACGACTTCTTCGCCTACGTGGTTCTCGAAGGCACGGTGGAAGTCACCGCTGTCGCCGCCTCCCCCGACGACGCCACGGTCGACGCCCTCGTCGACTACTACCGCACCGCCTCCGGCGAACACCCGGATTGGGCCGAATACCGCACCGCGATGGTCGCCGACCGCCGCGCAATGGTCCTACTCACCCCGACACACGCCTACGGCATGCTCTGAGGGGCCAACCGCTGGGCCGGGCCCGTGCGGATGCCGGAGCGAGTCGGTCGAGCGCCGCCGATCGCTCAGCGGGACATCAGTTCGGACACCGTGGCGAAACGATAGCCCGCGGAACGCAATTCGGCGATGATGCGGGGTATGGCGGCCAGTGCGGCGGTGGGCCCGTACATCACGTGTAGCAGGATGATCGAGCCGGGGCGGACCTTGTCGAGGGTTTCGGCGACAATCCCGTCCGCGGTCGCGTCCTTGCCGGAATCGGGTTCGACGTCCCACATCGCGGTGACGCGGTTGTGCTCGGCAAGGTAGTGCGGCAGCATTACGAGCTTCTTGCCGTAGGGCGGGCGGAAGGTGATCGGCCCGACGTAACCGGTTTTCATGATCTCGGCGTCGGTGCGCTCCACTTCGTCACGGACCGTCCCGGGGGTGACGAAGACCATCCGCCGATGTGAATAGGTGTGGTTGCCGATCTCGTGGCCTGCCGCGGCGATCGCCCGCCCCTGCTCGGGATGCGCGGCGATATCACGGCCGTTCAGGTAGAACGTAGCCGGAACCTGGGCGTCGGCAAGGACTTTCAGCACCTCGGGCGCACGGTCGGATGGCCCGTCGTCCAAGGTCAGCGCGACCACTTTCTCGTCGGTGTCCACCCGGCTCACCACGTGACCACCCAGCTGGAAGGTACGGGCGTTCATCAGGTAGTAGCTGCCCATCCCGACCAGCACCACGACGACGAGCACCGGAATACTTCCGAGCAGCAATCTGCGAAGCATGCTCGCTGTATAGCAGACCACCGGGGCCGACGCCGAATTCCGAAGTTCCTACCGGCGCGGAAACCCTTGCCCGAGAAGCCGAGAGGCTCGCCGCTCGAAAGACGGCACGGGGGTCCCGCTCAGCGTCCGCCGAGGAATGACTTCGCGGGAACGAACAACTCGTGACCCGATTCGAATCGGATGTGTACGCCTTCCGGCCGCCAGTCCGCCTCCCGCAGGACGGGGCGCTCGACGTTGGTGATGGCGATCTCGACGAAATGTCCGTAGACCAGATCGGGGGACCGGCCGGCGTACACCTCGTAGGTCTGGGGACGGCCGAGCAGCCAGCTGCGTTTCCGCACGATGCCCACGTAATGGGTTGCGGTGTCCTCGGGATACTCGACGTGCTCCGGCTGCGCCATGCGCTGCACCGCCTCGAACCGGTGGAGGCCGGTGTCAGCGAGGACGATCGCCAGCGTGGCACAGCCGCCGAGCACGGCGCAGAGCAGCAGCCGCGCGAAGGGCCCGGGTCGCGCATGACCGCCCGGGCCGTTCGAGGACGACACGCAATCAGAAGTTGATCATGTGCCCGGCCAGGCCGTGGAAGGCCTCCTGGAGGGCCTCGCTGAGGGTCGGGTGGGTGTGCACGTTGCGGGTCAGCTCGTTGACCGTCAGGTCCCACTTCTGCGCAAGCGTGAGCTCGGGCAGCAGCTCCGACACATCTGGTCCGATGAGGTGACCGCCGAGCAGCTCGCCGTACTCGGCGTCGGCGACGAGCTTGACGAAACCGGTCGGGTCGCCCAGGCCGTGCGCCTTGCCGTTGGCGGTGAACGGGAAGGTGGAGACCTTCACGTCGTAGCCCTCGTCGCGGGCCTGCTGCTCGGTCAAGCCGAAGCTGGCGACCTGGGGCTGGCAGAAGGTGGCGCGCGGCATCATCCGGTAGTCACCGAGGGTGACGGTCTCCGCGCCCGCGATAGTCTCGGCCGCGACCACACCCTGCGCCTCCGCGACGTGCGCGAGCTGCAGCTTCGCGGTGACGTCACCGATGGCGTAAATGTGCGGCACGCTGGTGCGCATGTTGTCGTCGATCGCGATGGCGCCACGCTCGAGCTGCACACCGGTGGTCTCGAGGCCGTAGCCCTCGACGCGTGGCGCGAAGCCGACAGCCTGCAGCACCTTGTCGACGGTGACGGTCTCGATCGAGCCGGTCTTGTTGTCCTTGATCGAGACGGTCACCTTGGCGCCGTCGTCGTCGATCGACTGCACCGCCGCACCGGTGGTGATGGTGATGCCCAGCTTCTTGTACTGCTTGGTGATCTCCTTGGAGACGTCCACGTCCTCGTTCGGCAGGGCACGGTCGAGGAACTCCACGATCCGCACGTCGACGCCGTAGTTCTTCAGGACGTAGCCGAACTCCATGCCGATCGCGCCGGCGCCGACGATGAGGATCGAGCCGGGCAGGTCGCGGGTGAGGATCTGCTCCTCGTAGGTGACCACGTTCGCGCTCAGCCGGGTGCCGGGCAGCAGCTTGGTGACGGTGCCCGCCGCGATGATCACGTTGTCGAACGTGACCGCCTCGGTGCCGCCCTTGCTGAGCTCGACCGACAGCGAGTTGGGTCCGGTGAAGGTGCCCTTGCCGTCGAACTCGTCGATCTTGTTCTTCTTCATCAGGAAATGGACGCCCTTGACCCGGCCGTCCGCGACTTTGCGGCTGCGGTCGAACGCGACGCCGAAGTCGAAGTTCACCTCACCGGAAATGCCGAAGGTCTTCGCCTCCTTGGTGAAGATGTGTGCCAGTTCCGCATTCCGCAGCAGCGCCTTGGACGGGATGCAGCCCACATTGAGGCACACCCCACCCCAATACTTCTGCTCGACGATCGCGGTACGCAGGCCCAACTGTGCCGCACGAATGGCGGCGACGTAACCGCCTGGACCGGCACCGAGAACAACAACATCGTAATGGGAAGTCACAGGTGCGAGCCTAGCTCCGCCGGGTGAACTTCACCCACCGGTCCCCGCCACAGTGAGAGCCCCGCCACATCTGACCGAGACCGACCCATCGACGGTGCAGGTCAAGTAGGTTCTCGCGGCTAGTCTGGGCGCGTGAGCAGTGGTGGATCGGGCGGTCCGGTCTCCGTCCCCGCGCCCGGCCCTTCGACACCCACCAGGGACGGCGCCGGGATTCCGCGGCCGGATCTGCTGGATGGGACCGCCTCCACCCATCTGACCCGGCTGGTCCGCGACACCGCACTGCGCGCAGGAGTCGGGGCCGACCGGATCGCCGCCGTTCCCGGCGTCGACGACGCGGCACTGGGCGGCGAGCTGAACCGGATCCCGCTGCGCTCGCTGGTTCGGCTGTGGGAACTGCTCGCGCGGACGCGTACCGTGCCGGGCGCCGGGCTCGCAGTTGTCGACGCCGCACCGCTGGGCACGCTCAACACCTGGGACTATCTCGTCACGAACGGGGCGACCCTAGCCGATGCGCTGCGCACGGCCCAGCCGTACCACCGGCTGGTCACCGCGGCGGCCGAAGGCTTCGACCTGGACGACGACGGCGCGGTCACCATCGGCTACCGCACGACCGCGGGCGACCCGGCCGCGGTCGCGGTGATCAACGAGTACGTGCTCGCCTACTACCTGCGCCGGGCCCGCGAGGCCACCGGACGACCCGTGGTTCCCGAACGCGTCACATTCAGCCGCTCGGCACCGGCCGACCATCGCATCCTCGTCGAAGCCTTCGGTACCGCACACATCGAATTCGACGCACCCGCCGACGCGATCACCTTCACCGCGGCCGACGCCACCGCCCCGCTACCGCGCGCCGATCCGGTGCTCGCCGACCTCCTGCGCAGCCACGCCGACCTTGTCCTGGCCGCCGCGCGCCCGGTCCCGGGGCCGCTGGAGACGTTTCGGATAGCGCTCGCCGCGGCGATCGATGACGGCGAACCGTCTCTTGCCTCGGTCGCACGCCGCCTGGCGGTGAGCACGCGCACGCTGCAACGCCAACTGGCCGACGCGGACACCACGTGGCGGCACGAATACGATCTCCTCCGCTACGCACGGGCGCGAACCCTGCTGGCGGAAGGACGCCTGACGACGGCGGCGATCGCGGGGCGGCTCGGGTTCGCCGACGACCGCGCGCTGCGCAAAGCCTACCGTCGGTGGAGCGGCTCGCCGCCGTCGCGGGCACGAGCGCGGTAACCGCCGCGATCACTATCGCCCCGACGAGCGATCCGATGCGCTGGGCCGGCGATCAGTTCGATGATCCGGCGCGGTTGGCGCGCAGGGACCGGTCGGTGGCGCCGCAGGACCTGGGAGCGAAGCCACGGCGCTCATAACGTCATCGGTACCGGATCGGACAGAGACGGACAGCTCCACAGAGAAGGCAGTGTCATGACGCAGACCACCCTCGCCCTACCGACCACCGCGCGTGAGTTCCAGCTGGCCGCGCGGCCCACCGACGTGCCGACGGCGGACCACTTCGCGCTGGTCGCACGGCCGATCCCGCAGCTCGCCGAGGGCCAGATCCTGGTGCGCAACACCTGGATGTCGGTCGACCCCTACATGCGTGGCCGGATGGACGATCGCCCATCCTACATTTCCCCGTTCCAGCTGGGTGAGGCATTGGAGGGCTCGGCGGTGGGCGAGGTGATCGCGTCGGCCGCTCCGGGCCTCCCGGTAGGCGTGCCGGTCACCCACTTCGCAGGCTGGCGGGACTACTCGGTCGTTGACGCCGCGACCGCCACGCCGATCGACATCGCGCTCGCCGCGCCGCAGCACTACCTCGGTGCGCTCGGCACCACCGGCCTCACCGCCTATGCGGCGTTGACCGACGTGGCGCGGGTCGAGCCGGGCGACACCGTATTCGTCTCCGCGGCGGCGGGTGCGGTGGGCAGCGTCGCGGGGCAGATCGCCAAGGCGCTCGGCGCGGCGCGGGTCATCGGATCGGCAGGCGGAGCGGCGAAGACGGCGCTGCTGCTCGACGAGTTCGGCTTCGACGCCGCTCTGGACTACCGGAAGGGTGATCTGGCCGGACAGCTGACCGCGGCCGCACCCGAGGGTATCGACGTCTACCTCGACAGCGTCGGCGGCGAACACCTGCGCGTCGCGGTGGAGGCCATGCGCCGCAAAGGCAGGATCGCGCTGGTCGGTGCCATCAGTGGATACAACGGGGCCGACGGCGAAGCCGGTCCGGACTTGTATCGTGCCGCGACCATGGAACTCTCGCTGCGCGGCATGCTTGTCAACAGCTACTTCCCTATCTTCGGGGAGTACATCGCCACGGCCGCCGCCTGGCTCGCGGACGGCACTGTGCGCACCAAGGAGACCGTCTACGACGGACTCGAGCAGGCGCCCGCCGCGTTCCTCGGCGTGCTGTCCGGCGCCAACACCGGCAAGATGCTGGTGCGGCTGCAGTGATCTCCGGTCAAGCCCGCCAGACCTGCCCGGCGATCCGTGCGAAATTGCCGCCGAACACCGCCGCCCGGTCCGCCGCGCTGAACCCGCGGCCGGCCAGCGCCGCGTTCAGGCCGGGCACCTCGGTAGCGCCGAGCAGGTCCTCCGGCGGAACCCATTGCAGCGGACCCCATGCGGTGTACATCGCCGAGAAGGCGTCCGGATTCTGCCTCAGCTCGTCGTTGAAGTCCTCGGCGTCGAACGAATAGTCCGACCCGACCCCGATGTGCTCGATCCCGACCAGCGCGGCCCCGTATTCGATATGCGCCGCCATCGCCTCCACTCGCTCGGCCCGCTCATCGACGGCGTTGTGCCCCAAGAAGATCCCCACGCCGTTGATCCCGATCACGCCCCCGGTCGCGGCACACGCGCGGGCCTGCTCGTCGGTGATGTTGCGCGGGTGGTCCCACAGCGCGGCGAAATTCGAGTGGCTGTAGATCATCGGCGCCGCGCTCAGCTCGGACAGTTCCAGGCCGGTGCGCCGCGAGCAGTGCGATCCGTCGGCGAACATCCCGACCTCATCGAGCTTGCGTACCAGATCGCGCCCATAGGGGGTGAGCCCGGTGTCATCGGCGTCCAGGCAGCCGCAACCGGCGGCATTGGCGTGGTTGTAGGTGGGCAACAGCGAGCGAACGCCGAGCTCGTAGAACTGCTCGACGTTGTCCAGATCTGCACCGAGCGGTCCGGAGTCTTCCAGGTCGAACGCCAGCGCGATGGTGTCGCCGCCGATGTCTTCGACACCGCGCACCAGCCGAAACCGTCTGTCTTCCTGCGCATCCCGGCGAAACCGGTGCAGCAGCGCCAGCGAGTCGGCGGTCGACTGGCGGGAGTATCCGACGTTCACCGACAGATACGACCCGGCCGGGTACCGCGCGAGGTCGGAAATTCGCGCCGCGGGCGACAGCGGCAGACAGCAATGCTGCTCCCAGAGAAACGGTCGCAACCTCGAACCTCCTGGTCGGATCGGCCTCGAAGCAGCGATCCTACTGGCCGCCGGAACCATGCGGCGGCGCCCAGCAAATATCGAATCGCTACGCGGACAGCGGCGGGCGAGCGTCCCACGTCACCAACGCATTTCGGTATTTCGGGACTCGTAACAGAGTGTCCGCGACGACCGATGCACCAGTACGTCATTCCCTTCGTCCCGAAGGCGGTGCGACCATGGGTCGCTTGGTTCTCCTGTACGTCTCCCTCATGACATTCGTCGGCTGCTGGATCGCTCCAGGACCGGCAGCCGCGGCCCCGGACTGCGGATCGGCCTGGGATTCGCTGGCCAAGGTGAGTCCTGACCGATCGCTCGCGCCGATCACCGGGGTGCGGTCCGGTCGGCACGAATGCTTCGATCGACTGGTGTTCGACATTGCCGGATCGGCGACCGGGTATCACGTCGGCTACGTCGATCGGGTCGTCATGGACGGCTCCGGAGCAGTGGTCCCGCTGCGCGGTGGGGCGTTGCTCAATATCGTCGTCGGCGCCCCCGCCTACGACGACGCGGGCAACGCCACCTACCGGCCCGAGAACCGAGCCGAGCTGGCCGATGTCGGCGGATACCAGACCTTCCGCCAGGTGGCCTGGGCCGGATCGTTCGAGGGGCAGACCACGGTCGGACTCGGCGTGCGCGCTCGATTGCCGTTCCAGGTGCACAGGCTGGACGGACCGGGCAGCGGGTCGCGCGTCGTGGTCGACGTAGCGCACTCCTGATGATCCCCGGTTGCGCCACTCGGCAACAATGTGGGCATGAGCGGTGTTGAGCAGAATGTGACAGACCCCTATCTCTGGCTCGAAGAAGTGACCGACGAGCGCGCCCTGGACTGGGCCCGCGCGCACAACGCCGTCGTGGTCGAGCGTTTCGCAAAGTCGGAACGGTTCCGCGGGCTCGAGCGCCGCATCCTCGACATGCTCGACACGGACACCAAGATCGCCTACCCGGGGCGGCGCGGACGCTGGCTCTACAACTTCTGGCGCGATGCCGAGCACCCGCGCGGCCTCTGGCGGCGCACCACGTTCGCCGAGTACGTGAAGGACAACCCTGGCTGGGACGTGCTGATCGATCTGGACGCGCTGGCCACCGCCGAGGACGAGAACTGGGTATGGGGCGGCCCCGCGGTGCTGCGCCCGGAACAGTCCCGCGCTCTGATCAGCCTGTCCCGTGGCGGTGCGGACGCCAAGGTGGTGCGCGAGTTCGATATGGAGCGCAAGGCGTTCATCGATCCCGCCGAAGGGGGGTACTTCCTGCCGGAGGCGAAGTCGGAGATTCACTGGATCGACATCGACTCGGTGTACGTCGGCACCGATTTCGGTCCCGGCTCGCTGACCGATTCCGGGTATCCGCGCATCGCGAAGCGGTGGCGGCGCGGCACCGAATTGGCTGATGCGGAAACGGTTTTCGAGGGTGAAACCGGTGACGTCGCGGTGTCAGCCGGGTATGACCGTACGCCGGGCTACGAACGGCACTTCGTCGGCCGCGCCACCGACTTCTTCAATGAAGAGGTCTACCTGCTCGAGGATGACGGCACGCTGCGCCATCTCGACATCCCCACCGACGCGAGCGAATCCTGGTACAAGGATTGGCTGCTGGTCCGGCTGAAGTCGCCGTGGGAGGTGGGGGGTGCCAGCTATCCCGCCGGCGCGCTGCTGGCCATCGACTTCGAGAAGTTCCTCGCCGGCGCCCGGGAATTCGAGCTGATCTTCACTCCCGACACACACACCTCGCTGCATGGCTACGGCTGGACCGAGAACCACCTGCTGCTGATCACGCTCGAAGACGTGCAGACCAAGCTCTACGTGCTGACCCCGGGCGCCGACGGCTGGCGGCGCGAGCCGCTGGCCGACACTCCGCCGATGGCGACCACCAGCGTGTCGAACCTCGACCCGCTGGAGGGTGGCGACGAATTCATGCTGACCACCAGCGGGTTCACCACGCCGGCCACGCTGCTGGCCAGCGCTGTCGGCGGGCGCACCGAGCAGCTCAAGCAGGAGCCGGGCTTCTTCGACGCCGACGGTGTCGAGACCGAGCAGTTCTTTGCCGAGTCCGACGACGGAACCATGGTGCCGTACTTCGTGGTCCGGCATCGCGACCGCAAGGGTGCGCCCGGACCGACCGTGATGTCCGGCTACGGCGGCTTCGAGGTGTCGCGCACCCCCGGTTACAGCGGCGCGTCCGGCATGGGCTGGCTGGAGCACGGCGGCACCTGGGTGATGACCAATATCCGCGGCGGCGGCGAGTACGGGCCGCAGTGGCACACCTCTGTGCAGAAGGCCAACCGGCACAAGGTGTACGAGGACTTCTCCTCGATCGCGAAAGACCTCGTCGCACGCGGCATCACCACCGCCGAACAGCTCGGCGCGGTGGGCGGCAGCAACGGCGGACTCCTGATGGGCGTCATGCTGACCCGTTATCCCGAGTTGTTCGGCGCGATCGTCTGTCAGGTGCCGTTGCTCGATATGAAGCGCTACCACCTGCTGCTCGCGGGCGCCTCGTGGATGGCCGAGTACGGCGACCCGGAGAAGCCGGAGGAGTGGGAGTACATCGGCAAGTACTCGCCGTACCAGAATGCTCGCGCCGACCTCGCCTACCCTCCGATCCTGCTCACCACCTCGACCAGGGACGACCGCGTGCACCCCGGTCACGCCCGCAAGATGGCCGCGCTGCTGGAGGAGCAGGGCCACGAGTTCTGGTACCACGAGAACATCGAAGGCGGCCACGGCGGCGCCGCCGACAACAAGCAGTCCGCCTTCCAAGCCGCGCTGATCTACGAGTTCTTCACCCAGATGCTGATCGAACGACGCGGGTAACCGTCCAGCCCCCGCCCGAAGGGGTCGCCGCCTCGTGCGCGATCTCTTCTGGGGCGGGGCGCACGTCCGCGTCGCCACCGATGCGCTTGCTGAATTCCCAGGCGGACACGTACCGTCCCGTCGCAGTCCGCGGACTTCGCCGAGCGCCTGACGCCCCTAACGATCGCGCAGCCACTTCTCGATCTGGTCGACCGTGCTGGTGCACTGCCGGATCCAGCCGTTGTGGCCCAGCTCTTCCGGCTGCCGCCACCGCGTCACCTCGGCGTTCGGCAGCTTCTCCAACAGATGATCAGCGGAGCTGGGCGGTGTGAGATCGTCGCCGGTTATCGTGATGGACAGGACGGGCAGCCTCAGCCGCGCGATCCGCTCCTCGTAGTCGATGTCCGCCCCCACCGGAACGAACCGGCCGGTGCGCGCCAGCCTCGCCCAGTCCGAGACCAGCACCTTGGACTGGCGGCCGAAACCCATCGAGATCCGGTCGCCGGGCCAGAAGCCCGCCAGGTTCGCGGTCAGCGAGATCGCCGCCGTCCCGAACAGCATGCCAGGTTTCGAAAGCCCTGGGTAGCCACGGTAATACGGAGTTCCCGACGCGATCAGGATCAGCCCGCCGAGCCTGCTACGGATGCGCGCGGCGTACATGACGGCGAGCTGTCCACCCATGCTGTGGCCGAGCAGATACGGCGTGCTGTCCGGGAATTGTTCGCGGACCACCTCGAAGATCGCGGGGAAATCGACCGAGACCAGCTCGTGGTAGCCGAAGGTGCTGGCGGAACTCGGCTTCGGCTTGCTGTCACCGTTGCCGCGCAGCTCGCCGATGGCCACATCGAACCCGCGCGCCGCCAGACCCGACCCGAACAGCTCGTAGTACCCCGCCGGCACACCGAGCCCAGGCACGATCACCAGGACCGGGCGCGGCGCGTCCGGCGTGACCGGATGCCGGTGCACGCCCTCGGCCGGCATAAGCCGAACCGGCACGGTGCTGCCATCCGGCATCTGGATCGGAACTGTCTGCATGTCCGCACGCTACCGCGCCTGCGGTGCCCCGCCGCGCACGCGCGCGCTACGCGCCGACCGCGCCGATGATCACCCTGCTCAACACCCGGATCACGTCATCGAGCGGGGGGCGCGGGTCCGCACCGCTCCACGAGTCCACCACGTAGTTGACAGCGCCGATGATCGCGAGCACCCGCATCTCGTAGTCGCCGGTCGGGATCTCGCCGTGCCGGGCCGCGTCCTCGGCTGCGCTCGCCAGCAGCGAGCCCCATACCCGACGCAGCTCGAGGCGGTACTTCTCCACCTTCGGGCCTGCACCGACGACCTCGACCAGCGCGACACGCGCTTTGCGCGGATCGGATCCGATGGATTCGACGTAGGCGCGAACCGAGGCGTCGATGATTTCGAGCGCGTTCGCGTCGGACTTCGCATCCAACGCCTTCGTCACGGAGTCGCGCGACTCCCGGTCGATCTGTTCGTAGAGCTCTAGGAGTAAGGACTCGCGACCGGTGAACTCCTCGTAGAACTGCCGTGAGGAGAGCCCGGCGTCTTTACAGATGGCGCCGACCGAGCTATTGGCGTAGCCGTCGCGCGCGAAGACCGTCAGGCCTGACTCCAGAAAACGCGCACGCCGCTGACGTTGCCGGTCCTCTACGGGTTGCCCGGCATACATTCGACCCGTATTCGCATCCTGTGACATTGGGCCAGACAATACAGAAGCGCCCGAACCTATCGTCATGGATCGGGCTCTTCGTTACAACGTTCGGCCGACTCCGAGTTAGCCGAAAGTTGGCCGAGCGCTAGAACCCTCGTGGAATCAGTTGCCTTGTTCCACCCATGCATTAGCGCGTAAACAACCGCTCTCGACGGAAACAAGCCTTCGACTGCTCCAATCCGACCGTGTGACTGGACATTTGCCGAAATGGACCATATTCAGACCCTACACGACTGCAGCTGATTTTAAAGGGGATATATAGAATTTTTTGGCGCACAGTCCCGTTCGCCGGTTACGGTCGATTCGCCCGGTCGGCAAGGAGGGCGGGCAGCGCGGCCACCGAGTCGATGACATGCTCGGTGCGTGGGCCGATGCGTCGAGCACCTCTGCCCGAAATTTTCGGGTGCGCACCAGTACGCCGGTCAGCCCGACCGCCTGTGCCACAAGCACATCCGAATGAGGTCGTCACCGATCATCGACACCTCCGACGGGTCGAGCCGCATCTGTTCCGCCCAGGTGCGGAAGCAGGGGGCAGGGGGCTTGCCGACCACTTCGATGCGCGCGTTGCCGGCCGCCTCCAGGCCGGGCAGGTAGGCGCCCGCGTCGATGCGCAACCCATCGGCCGTCACCCAGGTGAGTCCGCGGTGCGTGGCCACGACGGGGCGCCGTTCAGCGTCAGCTCAGCCACTCGGCTCAGCTCCCGATGCGTGAATTCCGCGCGGTGCCGACGATTACCACTACGCCCGGCTGGTCGTCGAGCACCAGACCGGTGAGGTCGGGCCGATGTCGCCGTGGTCCAGGACCCAGACGGTCGCGCCTGGGTAGCGGCGGCGCACGACTCGGTGGTGAGCCACGCCGCGACGGCGATCTCGGCGGGCGCTACGTTGATTCCGATGGCGCACTGGCGTTCCGCGATCTCGGCACAGGTCCGCGACGTGGCGTTGGTGAGAAATGCCCGGCAAACCGCTTTCGCGGGTCCGCGGCGTCGCCCAACCACGATGACGCCGCCCGCCACCGCCCGTGGCTCGCATCGACACCTCCTGCCCTGCCGAAGCGCTACCGGTACCAACGATCCGACGGGGGCCGTGTCTTCGCCGCGCTGCGGCCGGTGCATTTGCCCCGCCCTAGGGTGATCTCATGCTGACCGCGCTGCTCTACGGACTCGGGACGGCCGCACCGCTCGTCGCCGGCGCCGCGATCGGGTTGCGGTGGCAGCTGCCGAAGGCGGTGCTGGGCGCACTGATGGCCTTCGGCGCGGGCACCATGATCGCGGCGGTGTCCGCCGAACTCTTCGAGCCGGCATTCCACCAGGCGGGAGCAGTGATCGCCGCGCTCGCCCTGTTCGCGGGTGCCGGCGTCTATGTGGTGGCCAACCATCTCATCGAGAACAAACTGGGACCGCGCGCGCTCGGCTGGGCGCTGATGCTCGGCACGGTGCTCGACGGTGTTCCGGAGAACACCGCGCTCGGCGTCTCCCTCGCCGGGAGCGGCGGGCTTGTGCTGCTGGTGGCGGTGGCCGTCGGCAACGTCCCCGAGGCGATCAGCGGGGCCGCACTGATGCGCGATCAACACGGCTTCGAACGCAGCCGCGCCCTCTGGCTCTGGGCGATCACCGCCGTCGCGCTCGTGCTGGTCACTGTTCTCGGAAACGCTTTGTCGGACAATCTTTCCCCGACGCACATCAGCATCGTGCAGGCATTCGCGGGCGGCGCGACGATCGCCGTGCTCGCCGACTCACTGATGCCCGAGGCCTACCGCGAGGGCGGCTGGTGGATCGGAATGGCTACGGCGGCAGGGTTTCTAGTCGCCTTCGTGCTCGGCGGCTGAGTGGTCAGCGCGCGCCGGTGACAACCCCGTCCAGGAGGCCGGGAGAACGCTGATCCAGGTCATGCGGCGCAGATCGTGCGGCAGCGGCTGCCTCGAGCCTTCACTCGGCCCTGCGTGGGCTGCGGACTTGGTCCGGCTGCGCCCATTATGCGACCGGGTCGGGGCGGATGGAGTCGAGTTTGTCGGCGCAGCGGGTGAGTAGGTCTTGCAGGCTTACCTGTTCGGCCGCGGTGAATTCCGTGGCCAGGGCGCGTTCGACGCGGATGGCGCGGGCGTCCGCGTCCCGCATCACGGTCGCTCCCTTCTCGGTCAGCGCTGTCTCCAGGACGTTCTTGTGCCATGCGTGCGGGGTGCGTTCGATGAGGCCGCGGTCCTGCAGATTGCCCAGGACGGTGTTCATGGTGGGCGGGGTCACCCCACAGAGCCGCGCGAGGGCAGCGGCCGAGATGCCGGGGTTCTCGCTGAGGTACAGCAGCGCTGCGTACTGCGAGACGGTGACGCCCGCCGGTTTCAACGCGGCGTTCTTGGCCGTGTTCAGGGACTGCTCGGCGCGCTTGAGGTACGAGCCGATGCGTTCGGCGGCGGGCATGGACGTCATATCCGCATGATATCTGCACGTCATATGATTCGAAGTTTGACGAGAATTAGAGCTCTAATCTATCTTTGAATACACACTTCAATGTGACTATATTCAACTGCATGATCTCGAAGAGGTAGACCCGATGTCTCTCGCACTGCCGCACCACCTCATGTCGGCCCTGGCTGCCGCGGTCACCTGCACCGCGCTTGCCGCCTGCGGCTCGACCGACACACCCGCCGGCCACGTCCACACCGCCTATGAAATTCCCGGCGATCGCGCCTACCCGGAAGGCATCGCGGTAGATTCACGCACGGGAGACACCTATGTGGGCTCCTACACCACCGGCGCCGTCTATCGAGCCACGCGGGAAGCTCGCCAGGCCGAAGTCTTCCTGCCCCAAGGCGCCAACGGCCACAAAACCGCCAATGGCTTGAAAGTCGACCGGCAGGGCAGGCTGTGGGTGACCGACTCGACCACGGGAGTCGCGGTGTACGACATCGCGACCCGTGCGTTGCTTGCAGACTTCACCGTGCCCGGCACGGACCCGCATTTCGTGAATGACCTCGCCATCACACCGGACGGCACGGCGTACCTGACCGACAGCGCACGGCCGGTCGTCTATCGCGTCACCCCCGACCAGCTGACCGCCGCCACACAGGGCGGACATGGCGAGCTGACACCACAATTCGACCTGCGCACCGTCCTCGAGCCGAGCAATCCGGGCGGCTGCACCCTGAACGGCATCGTCGCCGACCCGGCGGGCCGATACCTGCTGACGGTCGATATGACTGGCGGCGATCTGTACCGCATCGCGCTGACACCAGCGGCGAATCCGATCACCAAGGTGACAGCGCGCGGCGGAGATTTCGCCAGGGGCGACGGACTGGAACTGCGGGACGACACGCTGTGGGTGGCCCAGAACACGATCGACACCATCGCCCGCTGGACCGTCTCCGACGATGGCGCCACCGCCACTCAGGAGCGCCGAGTCACCGACGAATCCCTCGGCCTCCCCACCACGTTGGCCAGAAACGGCGACCGGACGCTCATCGTCTCCTCTCAGTTCGACAAGGGCGGTCCCATGGGCCCGGGCAGCCCGACGACACCCTTCGCGGTCGTCACCATCGACGGAATCTGACCAACCAGCCATCCCCGAAATGCCGGAAGCCGGCCCACCCGAAGGTGGACCGGCTTCCGGTTCGAGAGGTGTTACGCAGTGGCGGGACTCAGAAGTCCATGCCGCCCATGCCGCCGGTCGGGTCGGCCGCGGGGGCGGCGGACTTCTCCGGCTTGTCGGCGACAACGGCCTCGGTGGTCAGGAACAGGGCCGCGATGGAGGCCGCGTTCTGCAAGGCCGAACGGGTGACCTTGACCGGGTCGGCAACGCCGGCGGCCAGCAGGTCCTCGTACTCGCCCGAGTCGGCGTTCAGGCCGTGGCCCGCCGGGAGGTTCGAGACCTTCTCGGCGACGACGCCGGGCTCGAGGCCCGCGTTGAAGGCGATCTGCTTCAGCGGAGCCGACAGCGCGACACGCACGATGTTGGCGCCGGTGGCCTCGTCACCGGTGAGCTTCAGCTCGTCCAGCGCCGGAGCCGACTGCAGCAGGGCCACGCCACCACCGGCGACGATGCCCTCCTCGACGGCGGCCTTCGCGTTGCGGACGGCGTCCTCGATGCGGTGCTTGCGCTCCTTGAGCTCCACCTCGGTGGCCGCGCCCGCCTTGATCACCGCGACACCGCCGGCCAGCTTGGCCAGACGCTCCTGCAGCTTCTCCCGGTCGTAGTCCGAGTCCGAGTTCTCGATCTCGGAACGGATCTGCGCAACCCGGCCCTTGATGGCCTCCGCGTCGCCCGCGCCCTCGACGATGGTGGTCTCGTCCTTGGTGACGACGACCTTGCGCGCCTGGCCGAGCAGCTCGACGCCCGCGGTCTCCAGCGAGAGGCCGACCTCTTCGCTGATGACCTCGCCACCGGTCAGGATGGCGATGTCGGCGAGCTGCGCCTTGCGGCGGTCACCGAAGCCGGGCGCCTTGACGGCGACAGACTTGAAGGTGCCACGGATCTTGTTGACCACGAGGGTGGACAGGGCCTCGCCCTCGACGTCCTCGGCGATGATCAACAGCGGCTTGCCCGCCTGGATGACCTTCTCCAGCAGCGGCAGCAGGTCCTTGACGGTCGAGATCTTCGAGCCGACCAGCAGGATGTACGGGTCCTCGAGGACCGCTTCCTGACGCTCGGGGTCGGTGACGAAGTAGCCCGAGATGTAGCCCTTGTCGAAGCGCATACCCTCGGTCAGCTCCAGCTGGAGGCCGAAGGTGTTGCTCTCCTCGACGGTGATGACGCCTTCCTTGCCGACCTTGTCCATGGCCTCGGCGATCAGCTCACCGATGGACGAGTCGCCCGCGGAGATGCCCGCGGTAGCAGCGATCTGCTCCTTGGTGTCGATCTCCTTGGCGGTGTCGAGCAGCTTGGCGGTGACGGCCTCGACGGCCTTCTCGATGCCGCGCTTCAGGCCGAGAGGGTTGGCGCCGGCCGCGACGTTGCGCAGACCCTCGCGCACCAGCGCCTGGGCGAGCACGGTGGCGGTGGTGGTGCCGTCGCCCGCGACGTCATCCGTCTTCTTGGCGACTTCCTTGACCAGCTCGGCGCCGATCTTCTCGTACGGGTCCTCCAGCTCGATCTCCTTGGCGATGGACACACCATCGTTGGTGATCGTGGGGGCGCCCCACTTCTTCTCCAGGACAACGTTGCGACCCTTCGGCCCCAGCGTCACCTTGACCGCGTCGGCGAGGGCGTTCAGACCCCGCTCGAGGCCGCGACGGGCCTCTTCGTCGTACGCAATTGTCTTGGCCATTGCGTTGAGATCCTCCACATGTATATGGGGCTGACACACAGAGCGACCGCAGGTTGGATCGCCCTATTTACGCTGGCCAGGTTCGGTGCCCGCGACGGACGACCGAGGGTGTCGATGGAACCCGGTCTCACCGTCCCGACCTGGCACTCACAGGTAGAGAGTGCCAAAGCCCTTTTTAGCACTCGAGGGTGACGAGTGCAAGGTCACCCGCCGCCGCGGCCGCGGTCTAGGGACGGTCGTCCACACGGAGTACCAAGGCGACGAACGCGTCGGTGCGCCGTTCCTCCGGGGTGCGGGGCTCGCCGCCCTCCACGGTGACGAGTTCGGCGTCGTGCAGCAGGAGCTCCGCCTCCACCCGCATGATGGCGCGAATAAACGGCGGCGCCACGTCCGGAGGGAGGTCTCCGTTCACGATGTAGCTGCCGTCCGGCTGGGACTCGGTGGACACATAAGACAGCGCACGCAGAAGATCAGCGCGCCGCTCCCCCGCGATTAGGTCGGAATCGGTGTCATCCGCCATTGCTATAGCTTAGCCGCCAGTGGTCCCCCTCCCCGGTTCGGAGGACCCGACCCCCTCGCGCCAGAGCCGGATGCTTCGACAAAATCGCAAGTCACAGCGTTGTCGAGGCGAGAGAGGTGCCCGCGGTGCCGTGCCGACTTACCCGACCCGGCGTAGATTCCGGATGGACCACGATCAGTTCGCGTCGATCCCGAAGGGGGATGTGGTGGCCGAGGTGCCATTCGATTCGCTCTACCGACACGGGTTCGCGCGGGTGGCGGTAGCCGTGCCCCGGGTCCGGGTGGCGGATCCGAGCTACAACGCCGAGCAGACGCTGGAGCTGGCGGCGCGGGCGGCGGCGGCCGGAGTGGTGCTGACGGTTTTTCCCGAACTGGGCTTGTCCTCGTATACCGCCGACGACCTGTTCCATCAGGACGCGCTGGACGCGGCGGTCGAGGCGGCGCTCGCGCGGGTCGTCGCGGCGAGCACGGAGATCGACACTGTGCTCGTGGTCGGAGCGCCGGTGCGGACGCAGGGCCGGTTGTTCAACTGCGCGATCGCGATCTGCCGCGGGGTCGTGCTCGGAGTGGCGCCGAAGAGCTACCTGCCGAGCTATCGGGAGTTCTACGAGAAGCGGCAGTTCGCGGCGGCACGGGAGACGCTGGAGGACCACATCACGATCGCCGGGCAGCGGGCGCCGTTCGGATCCGATCTGCTGTTCCGTGCGAGCAATCTGAACGGGTTCGTGTTCCACCTGGAGATCTGCGAGGACGGTTGGGTTCCGCTGCCGCCCAGTGGGTTCGCCGCGCTGGCGGGCGCGACGGTGCTGGTCAACCTGTCCGCGAGCAATATCGTGATCGGAAAGGCGGACTACCGGCGGGCGCTGTGCACGTCGCATTCGGCGCGCTATCTCGCGGCGTACCTGTACTCGGCCGCCGGACACGGCGAGTCGACCACGGACCTCGCCTGGGACGGACAAGCGCTGGTCTGCGAGAACGGCGACCTGCTAGCCGAGGGCGAGCGGTTCTCCGATCACCCGCAGCTGGTCACCGCCGACCTCGATCTCCAGCGCCTCGCGGCGGATCGGCTGCGCACCACCAGCTTCGCCGACAACGTGCACGACCACCGGGAACGGCTGGTCGCGCTGCGACGCGTCGAGGTGGAGTTGCCGGTCCCCGACGGACCGGTCGCGCTGGAACGCGATATCGAGCGCTTCCCCTATGTCCCCGCTGATCCGGCGTTGCGCAACGAACGCTGCGCCGAGGTACACCACATCCAGGTGGAGGGCTTGAGCACGCGTCTGCGCGCCACCGGATCACAGCGCGTGGTGATCGGGGTGTCGGGCGGGTTGGATTCCACTCAGGCGCTGATCGTGGCGGCCAAGACGATGGACCGGCTCGGCCTGCCGCGGGCGAACGTGCTCGCCTACACCATGCCCGGATTCGCGACGAGCACCAGAACCAGGACCGATGCGCACCGCCTGATGGCCGCGCTCGGCGTGACGGCGAGGGAGATCGATATTCGCCCTTCGGCCACCGTGATGCTCCGCGACCTGGGCCACCCGGCGGCCGACGGCGCGGCGCAGTACGACATCACCTACGAGAACGTGCAGGCCGGCGAGCGGACTTCGCACTTGTTCCGGCTGGCCAACCAGCATGGTGCGCTCGTGGTCGGCACCGGTGACCTGAGCGAACTGGCGCTGGGCTGGTGCACCTTCGGCGTCGGTGACCACATGGCGCACTACAGCGTCAACGCCTCGGTACCGAAGACGTTGATCAAATATCTGATCGCCTGGGCGGTGGACACCGACCAGTTCGGCCCCGAAGCGGGCGAGGTGCTCTCTTCGGTGCTGCGGACCGAGATCTCGCCCGAGCTGATTCCGCACACCGACTCCTCGGCACCGAGCCAGAGTTCGGAAGCCACGGTCGGCCCGTACGAGTTGCAGGACTTCCACCTGTACTACCTGCTGCGCTTCGGCTATCTGCCGAGCCGCATCGCCTACCTGGCCAGGCACGCCTGGTCCGACCCGCACCGCGGACGCTGGCCCGACCTCGTGCCCGTCGACCAGCGCAATGCCTACGACCTGGCCACGATCAAGCACTGGCTGGCCGAATTCCTGCGCCGCTTCGTGCAGACCAGCCAGTTCAAGCGCTCGACGCTGCCGAACGCGCCGAAGGTCGGCTCCGGCGGATCGCTTTCGCCGCGCGGCGACTGGCGCGCCCCGAGCGACGCTTCGGCGGCGGCCTGGCTGGACGAGCTGGCGCGTAATGTTCCGGAGGCTTGACCCGGCAACGCATTCCGACGCCCCGGATGCGGGCACGCGGCGCATGCCTATGGTGGCGGGGTGAGTGAAAAACCCGGCTGGGATGCCATCGACGGCGCGTTGCGACCGTTGTACGGCGATATCGAGCCTTTCCACTGGGCGCCCGACCACCCGTGGTCCCTCGGTGGACCCGACCCGCTCGACGGGATCAGCGCGTACTCCCGCACCGAGCCGGTGCCGCACTGGCACTACGTCTGCTACGGAATGACCGAACTGTACGAGAAGGAGTGGGACAACCCCGAGGAGTCCGGCTGGGGCTTCGAATTCACCTTTCGCCTGGTCCGGAAGACAGACGAGACGGAGCCGCCGGTGTGGCCGACGAACTTCCTGCAGAACCTGGCCCGCTACGTGTTCCAGTCCGGTAAGTGGTTCGAGCCTGGGCACACGATCAAGGCGAACGGGCCGATCGCGACCGGCCGCGCGGAGTGCACGATCCATGCCGTCTGCTTCGCGGTCGACCCGGAACTCGGCCGCATCGACACCCCGCACGGCCGCGTCCGATTCCTCCAGATCGTCGGCCTGACCATGCCGGAATACCATGCGGCGCAGGGCGGCCGAGCCCTCGAACTGCTCACGAGGCTGGATCCCCACCTACCCCTGTACGTCACCGACATCCACCGCGACCCGCTGGTATCAGAGCCGAAACCCCAGGCCCGCTGGCCGCGGTGGGGCGGAGGCCTGCGCGGTCGGGTTTGACATCCGCTCTCGAGCGTCCCGACGAATATCGCGGAATCAGGATTTCCCGGGCACGATCGACGCGATCAATTCGACCAGGTGCGCTTCGGTCTTCGCCTTCTCGATGCCGAGATCGCTGAGCAGACCGGAGCCGTTCTCCTGTTCGAGCAGGGCGAGCAGGATGTGCTCGGTGCCGATGTAGTTGTGCACCAGGCGAAGCGCCTCGCGGAAGGTGAGCTCGAGCACCTTCTTGGCCTCCGGGCCGAACGGGATCAGGGTGGGGACCGTGTCCTCGCTCGCCGGCAGGGACGCGGTGGCAGCGGCGGCGACCGCGTCCAGCTCGACGCCGTTGGCGATGATCTCGTGCACCGCGAGACTGTCCGGTTCGGTGAGCAAGCCGAGCACCAGGTGCCCGACGGTGATCTCCGGGTTGCCCGCGGCGCGCGCGGCCTCCTGCGCGGCCATGACGACCGCGCGTGCCCGGGGGGTGAACCGTGCGAAGCCCGCGTTCGGGTCCATTGCCGAGGCGTCGGCCGGGTCGGGCGCCTTGGGCACGAACCGCTTCTGCGCGGCCTGCTTGCTGACACCCATGCTGGCGCCGATATCGGTCCACGATGCCCCGGAGCGACGAGCTTGGTCCACGAAGTGGCCGATCAGGTGATCGGCTACTTCGCCGAGGTGATTCGCCACGACCACCGCGTCGGAAAGCTGCTCGAGCGCGTTGTCGGGACGGGCTTTCTTGATGCCCTCGATCAGATCGTCGAGGCGGAACTGAGATGTCATACGTCAACCATAGGTTGACGATGCCCGGTCGTCAACCATGGGTTGACGACCGGGCCTTCATGGACGCGCGGCGTGCGCGGCGCCGCGCACGATCCCCTCCTTCACCCAAGCCGCGGTCCGCCCGGTCAGCACGGTTCGACGCGGCGAATCGTCCGCATGCAGGAACTGGAGCAGCGCGTCCCGACGCCCCAGGCTCAGGCACTGCACCAGATACCGGAAGCGCAATGGTCGCGGCTCGACCCCGCGCAGCCGCGCGACGGCGGCATCGGCCGCGTACTTGCCGGTCGGCAGTGCGGTGGCACAGGCCATACGCAGCTCGCGCCCGCCCGGTCCGGCGACCACGGCGGCGTCGCCCGCGGCGTAGATCTCCGGATGCGACACCGAGCGGAGGGTGCCATCGGTCCGCACCCGGCCCTCGGCATCCACCGCGAGACCCGAACGCGCAGCCAGCTCGGGCACGCGGAAACCGGTGGTCCACACGGTCGCGGCGGCCTCGACCAACGAGCCGTCGGCCAGCCGAACACCGTCGGCTGTCACCTCGATCACCTTGGCGTCCGAACGGATCCGCACGCCGAGACGCTCGAGCGTCCGTCGGATGTGCGCCCGCGCCCGCGGCGACAGCCACGCACCGGGCTCCTCCGACCCGAGCAGCAGGACCGGTAGGCCCGGATACGATTCCCCGAGTTCCGCGGCGAGCTCGATCCCGGTCGACCCCGCGCCGACGACCGCTACCGGACCACGCGAGAGGGCGAGCCGATGCGTATCCTCCGGTGTCGCAATGGAATAGGCGTGTTCGGCCACGCCGGGCACGCTCTCCGGGTCCGCGATGCTGCCGAGGGCGTACACCAGGATGTCGTAGTCGAGGGCAGGCTCCGCGTCGAAAAGCACCCGCCTTCCCGCCGTATCGAGCTCCGTTGCCCTGGCGTGCACAAAGCGAATGTTCTTGCTTTCCAGCACTTTCCGTAGATCCCACGCCGGAATGCGCTGACCAGCCGCCTGCTGGTGCAGCCGCACCCGCTCGACGAACGTCGAGCGGGCGTCCACCACGATGATCTGCGCGTCCCGCGCCGTGCCCGCGAGCCTGCGGGCCGCCGCCAGTCCCGCGTATCCCGCGCCCAGAACGACGATCCGATGCTGTCCGGTCATGATGTGGCTCCTTTCGAACGGCCGACATCCTCCAGACCGGACAGGACCGCAATTCCTGACAGACCAAGGCCGTGAAGCGCGTCACAGTGAGCGGCGACGGCGGCCTTGCAACGCGCCGATCGCCCCGTCCGAACCACTCGACCTGGCAAAGTAGGCCAGCTTCTCGGGATTGGCGATCAACCGCAGGGCCGCGATCGCGCTGTCGGCAACGTCGATCCCGACGACCAGTAGCGGAGCGCCGCTCGACCGGGCGACGACGGCAGGCGCGCCGTTGACCTCCTCGACGAGCAGCTCCAGGCCCGGCACCTCCAGACGCAGCAACCCCGCAAGGTAGCGCGCCATATGCTTCGAGCCGTGCACTTGCCGCCGGGCGGCCTTGACCACACCGCCACCGTCGGCCGTCGCGCTCACATCGGCGGCGAGCAACTGTTCCAGCGACTCGATGTCGCCGTCGCACGCCGCCTTCAGGAATCGGTCGATCAGTTCGCGGGCCTGTTCGGCCGGAATGCCGAAGCGGGCCCGGCCTTCTCGCACATGCTGCCCGGCTCGACGGAAGATCTGTTGCGAATTGGCCTCGGTCACGTCGAGCATGTCGGCGATCTCGCGGTGCGCGTACCCGAATGCCTCACGCAGCACGAAGACGGCGCGCTCGACCGGGGTCAGCCGTTCCAACGCGGTCAGCAGCGCGAGCGAAACCAGTTCGTGCTCTTCGATGGTCTCCAACGGACCGAGCTCACCGCGCGCGGTGGACACCGGCTCCGGTAGCCAGGGGCCCACATAACGCTCCCGCCGCGCTCGCGCCGAAACCAGCCAGCTACGGCAGAGATTCACCAGCGTGGTGGTCAACCACGCTTCGGCGGAACGGATCTGGGCGCGATCGGTGGCATCCCAGCGCAGATAGGTTTCCTGCACCGCGTCTTCGGCTTCGCTCGCCGAGCCGAGCATCCGGTAGGCGAGCGCGAACAGCCGAGGTCGATGCTCTACGAATTCACGCAGCCCATCCGACTCCATCGTCACCTTCTTTCGCGCCCGAACGCCGGATACGACCGTACCGCTCCCCCGGCCGCATGAGCGCGCGCGCTCGACCCGCTCCGATCTCTGGGACATCGAAGAACGCACCCACCCGAGATCTACGAAGAACCGATCTCCGGCACGGCAGGGTGTCGCACCGGCGCCTTAAGAAATGCCCGCGCCCGGCGGCGGATTTCCCTCTTGGCGCTGCTTGCCGCCCGGACGGCGCAACCGTAAGCGCGCAGACGAACCACGGATCGCCGGACGCCGGATCGCGGGCAGCCGCCGGTTGGCGCGGCGCTGAGCACGCCGCTCGGCGGGCTTGTGCTGCCAGGTCTCCGGCCGCGCGGCCACCCACCGCTGGGAATGCCAGGCGAACGGAATATGCCCCAGATACAACGCGACCATGACCAGCAGCAGCACGATCGGGTAGGTGATCAGTGCCGCCGCGGCCAGCGCCACCAGCACCAACAACCCGGCCGCCGCCTGCGGCGCCACCGACACCGACTTCATGGCGAGCGTCGGAATCGTGCTGACGCACAACGCCGCCGCGAAAACCGTCCACGCCGCGACCTCGTAGTAGCCGACCCACCAGCCGTCGCCGAACTGCACGAACAGCGCCACCGGCACCATGGCGATCAGCGCGCCCGCCGGAGCGGGCACGCCGACGAAGTACTCCCGTGCCCACTCCGGCCTGGTGTCGTCGTCCATCAGAGTGTTGAATCGGGCCAGACGCAGCACGATGCTCACCGCGAAAAGCAGCGAGACGATCCACCCCGCGCTGTTGCTGTTGAGCAGCGTCACGTAGAGCACGAGCGCTGGGGCGACGCCGAAGGAAATGGCATCCGACAGCGAATCGAGCTCGGCGCCCATCTTGGTGGTGGCGTCGAGCATCCTGGCCAGGCGGCCGTCGAGGGTGTCCAGCACGGCCGCGGCGCCGATCATCGCCAGCGCGATGTCGAGCTTGCCGTCGAGGCCGAACTTCACCGCCGATAGTCCCGCACACAGCGCGAGGATTGTCACGATGCTCGGCAGCAGCCGAATCGTCCTGCGCCGCCGCCGCCGCTGTGTGGGTACCGCGGCTTCCATCACGACTCGGTTGACGCGAGCACGGCGAGCACGGTCTCGCCGCCGATGGTGCGCTGGCCTGGCTCCACGAGCAGCTCGGTGCCCGGCGGGAAGTATGTGTCGACCCGGGAGCCGAAGCGGATCAGACCGTAGGTGTCGCCGATCGTGAGCACGTCACCGACCTGGGCGTCGCAGACGATCCGGCGGGCCAGCAGCCCAGCTATCTGCACGACGACGACCTGCTGTCCGCCGGACGTTTCCAGCACCATGCTGTTGCGCTCGTTCACCGAACTGGCCTCGGGCAGGTCTGCCGAGCGGAACTGGCCGGGCTGATGCAGCACCGTGCGCACGATGCCGGAGGCCGGCGTGCGCTGCACGTGCACGTCCAGCACGGAGAGGAAAATGCTGACCCTGGGCAACGGCTGGTCGCCGAGGCCCAACTCCGCGGGCGGAGCGGCGGTGTCGACGAGGGCTATCTCACCGTCAGCGGGGGCGACCACGACACCGACGCGATTCGGCGGCACCCGGTTCGGATGCCGGAAGAACGTCGCACAGGCCGCCGCGGCCAGCAGTCCCGTCCGGCGCACCCACTTGCGTCTGCCGCCGGCGACGGCGACGGCGAGCGGGACGGCGACGAACGGAAGCCCGGCGGGATGCAAGGGGGGAATCGCGTTGCGGACCAGGTCGGCGACGTGGCCGACCCCGGTGCGTTCAGGCGTGCCGGGCGGGGTGGGACGGCGGGCCACAGGCTCCTCTTTCGTGCTCGATGCAGACAGGTTGCGCCCTCAACGATAAGACCGGCGCAAGCGTTCACACCTTACGGGAAAGGAACCTGTGGCACCGGCCCTCAGGACCTGACTCTACGCCCGGTCACCAGCTTCACCAGGAACAACAGAATCACCGCGCCGCCGAGGCAGGTGAAGAAGCTGAACCAGAGGCCGGCGCCCTCGACGTCGACGCCCAGCACCTTCAGAAGGAACCCGCCGAGTAGGCCACCGATGACGCCGACAAGGATGTTGAGCAGGATGCCCTGCTGGGCGTCCGTCTTCATGAGCTTGCTGGCTATCCATCCGGCAAGACCGCCGATGATGATCCATCCGATTATCCCGAGTCCGAGCATGGTGTCCTCGAATCACTAGTTGGGTCCACGCCGCAAGTGCATCGACGTGCTTTCGAGGGGATACCCGCCGATTGTGAGAATACGCGCGCCATGTGAGCGACTATCGGGCTAATATGAGGAGGCCTCATGTCTACGCCCGCGCAAGCCATGGCTGATGAGGGACCGATTTCGATGCTTCGGGGACAACCCGGCGGCGCCGCCGCAGGTACATAGGAGACGCAGATGGCTGCTCGAATCGCCCAGACCACCGGGGCAGCGCACACGGCGATCCTCGGGCTCGGCGTATACCGCCCTGCTCGAGTAGTCACCAACGACGAGGTGGCTGGTCCGATCGACTCGAGCGACGAGTGGATTCGGACCAGGTCGGGGATCAAAACCCGCCGCTTCGCCGACGAATCGGAGACGCTGCACAGTATGAGCGTCGCGGCCGCCCGCGGAGCGCTGGAATCGTCGGGCATCGCGGTCGACCAAGTCGATTGCGTGATCGTTGCTACGTCGACGCATCTCTTGCTGACGCCCGCCGCCGCCCCGCAAATCGCGACCGAGCTCGGCATGAACGGCGCCGCGGCCTTCGACATCTCGGCGGGATGCGCGGGCTTCTGCCACTCGCTCGCGCTCGCCTCCGATCTGGTCCGGGCGGGGACCGCCGCGCATGTGCTGGTGGTCGGCGTGGAGAAACTGACGAACACGATCAACCCGGCCGACCGTTCCACCGCCTTCCTCTTCGCCGACGGCGCGGGCGCGGTGATCGTCGGCCCCTCCGATGAGCAGGGCATCGGCCCGACCGTGTGGGGCTCGGACGGCACCCAGCACCACGCGATCCGGCAGGACAAGGACTGGATGGAGTACTTCCACGAGATCGATGAAAAGGGCCTCGACGCGGTGCGGCCTTACCTGACCATGGAGGGCACGGCGGTGTTCCGTTGGGCCGCGCACTCGCTGGAGAAGGTGTGCCGCGACGCGATCGACCGCGCCGGACTGTCCACCGAAGACTTGGACGCGATGATCCCGCACCAGGCCAACGGCCGCATCATCGAGATCATGGCAAGGGTGCTGAAGCTACCCAAGGACTGCGCACTGGCCAACGACATCGAGGAGGCGGGCAACACCTCGGCCGCCTCGATTCCGCTTGCTATGGAGGCGCTGCTGCGCAAGGGCGAGTCGAAGCCGGGCGACCGGGCGCTGCTCATCGCGTTCGGGGCGGGTCTGTCCTACGCGGCGCAGGTCGTGATCCTGCCGAACTGGCAGTAGGGGCTCAGCACCACCTACCCCGCGCGCGCCTTCACGTCGGCGGAGGCGCGCGCCGTTGCAGGCTATTCCGCAGGGTGGGGCTACACGCGGGCTTCCACGGCATTCTTGATCTTGCCGAGCGTCTCGTTCATGCCGCACACCAGCGCCTCCTCGAAGGGGTGTTCGCCACCGAGCGCCGCCTTGATCGCGCGGCGGGAGAACCAGGTGGTGCCGTTGGGCACATCCCGCCGCTCGATCAGCAGGGTGCCCGTCTCGGTCCGCTCCAGTGTGTAGCTCCAGACGCTGCGGTTCTCGTTGATCCGGAACGCAAGCGCCTGGTTCGGCTCGTAGCGCACGATGCGGGCGGTGGTCGGCCAATACTTCTTGCCGTCTCGATTCAGGTTGATCGTCCAGGTGCCTGCCTTGGGTGCGCCGAGCGCCACCATGCGGACGCACTGCGGACTGAACTCGGACATCCGCCTGAGGTCGGAGACCACCGCCCACACTCGCTCCGGCGGCGCGGAGATTTCGATGGTGGCTTCGAGATTCTTCGGCAACACTGCCTCCGGGATACATGCGACGGACCGACGGATGTCCGTCCGACCGCGTTCGACGGGTCACACACATTTTAATCGGGGCGACGGTTACTTCTTGATCGCGAAGACAGTTGCATCACATTTCTGCTCGTTGCGCACCGCGATGTAATGGTCGGCGCAGACTTGCGGATAGATGAAGCATCAGACACTGCCTCCGACTTTTCGGCGTCCCAACGTGAGGTGAATCGGCCGTGAAACTGCGCTCCCTCTTACATCGTCGGCATGCGGACCCGGTTCCGCTGCTTCCCGCTATCGAACCCGAGGACGGGCACACCGCCCGAGGCACATCGTCTTCGCTACGCAGCACTCGGACGGCCGCCAAGGAAGAATTACTGGAGCGACTGCTCACTCCGACCGAACTCGACCTCGTCCTACACCGCCGATTCTGAGCCCTCAGCGAACGACCACGACAGACCGCGTGCCGAGGCTCCATACTCGTCAGGTGACTTCTCCCGCCACTCCGAAACCGGCCATCCTGAGCGTCGATGACGATCCAGGCGTTTCCCGGGCGGTTGTACGCGATCTGCGCCGCCGTTATGGCGCCGACTACCGGATTCTGCGCGCGGAATCGGGCGCGCAGGCGCTCGACGCGCTTCGGGAGATGAAACTGCGCGGCCAACCGGTCGCGGTATTGATCGCCGACTACCGGATGCCGGGCATGGACGGCATCGAATTCCTGGAGCAGGCAATAGACCTGCACCCGTACGCGCGCCGCGTATTGCTGACCGCTTACGCCGACACCAACGCGGCGATCGACGCGATCAACGTGGTCGACCTGGACCATTACCTGCTCAAGCCGTGGGACCCGCCGGAGGAGAAGCTCTACCCCGTACTGGACGGCCTGCTGGACGCCTGGCGCAGCAGCGAGCACCGGCCGGTGACCGAGACCAAAGTGGTCGGCAACCGTTGGTCGCCGCGCTCGTCCCAGGTGCGCGAGTTCCTGGCCCGCAACCAGCTGCCCTACCGCTGGTACCTGGCCGACGAGCCCGAGGGCGCGCGCCTGCTGGAGGCGGCAGGAGCCGATCCCGAGCGCTGTCCGGTGGTGATCACCGCGGCGGGCGAGACGCTGGTGCAACCCACTGATGGCGAGCTGGCCGAGAACGTCGGTCTCACCGTCAATCCCGCGGGCGAGTTCTACGACTTGATCGTGGTCGGCGGCGGCCCCGCCGGTCTGGGCGCCGCGGTGTACGGCGCGTCCGAGGGCCTGCGCACCGTGCTGGTCGAGCGGACCGCGACCGGCGGCCAGGCCGGACAGAGCTCGCGCATCGAGAATTACCTCGGCTTCCCCGACGGCTTGTCCGGAGCGCAGCTGGCCGACCGGGCGCGCCGTCAGGCCGCGAAGTTCGGCGCCGAGGTGATCACCACCCGCGAGGTGGTCGGGCTGGAGGTGAACGGGTCCGCGCGCACCGTGCGCTTCGCCGACGGCGGCAGGCTGTGCGCGCATACCGTGATCATCGCTACCGGCGTGGACTACCGCCGCCACCCGGCGCCAGGCGTCGACGACTTCACCGGACGCGGCGTTTACTACGGCTCGGCGATGACCGAGGCCTCCGAGTGCGCCGGCCACGAGGTCTACATCGTCGGCGGCGCGAATTCGGCGGGCCAGGCAGCGGTGTTCCTTTCCCGCAAAGCACGCACAGTACACCTGGTCGTCCGGGCGGACTCGCTGGAGCAGTCCATGTCGCATTACTTGGTCCAGCAGATCGCGCAGATACCGAATATCGCGGTGCACACCGACACCGAAGTGACCGCCGCCGACGGAGACGACCATCTGCAGCTGATCGTGCTGCGTAACAAGAAGACCGGCGCGGAGGAGAAGGCCGAGGCCGAGCGCCTGTTCCTGTTCATCGGCGCCGCACCGCAGACCGATTGGCTCGAGGGTGTGGTCACGCGCGACGACGCGGGCTACGTGCTCGCGGGCCCGGACCTGCTCGTCGACGGCGGGCGCCCGGCCGGCTGGGAATTGCCCCGTCCGCCGCACCATCTGGAAACGAGCGTGCCCGGCGTGTTCGTGGCAGGCGACGTGCACGCCGAATCGGCCAAGCGCGTCGCCTCCGCGGTCGGCGAAGGCGCGATGGCCGTCATGCTCGTGCACCGGTACCTCGCGTGATCAGGAGACTCAATGACTTCGAATCAGACCGCGGATCGCAGCAGCCGAGTTGTCTGCGACCCCGCTGAACTACGCGCCCTGTTCCTGTTCGAGAAGCTCACCGACGAGCAGTTGGAATGGCTGTGCGCCGACGGCCGGATCGAAACCATCGAGCCAGGACTGGTTTTCCGCGAAGGCGAACCGGCCACCTGCTTCTACGTGCTGATGGACGGCGAGGTGGTGCTCACCAAACAGTCCGGCGGCGCCGAGATCGAGCTGGTCCGCACCGAGCACCACGGCGCCTACTCCGGCGCCTGGATGTCCTACATCGGCGACAAGGTCGAGCAGAAGTACAGCGGCTCGATGCATGTGACGAGGCCGTCACGGTTCTACGTGCTCGACGCGGAGATCTTCGCCCGGATGATGCGCGAGTGGTTCCCGATGGCGGTGCACCTGCTGGAGGGCGTGTTCTTCGGTAGCCGGAACACCAACGCGCGCATCGGCGAGCGCGAACGGCTGCTCGCACTCGGTTCACTCTCCGCGGGCCTCACCCACGAACTGAACAACCCGGCCGCCGCCGCGGTGCGCGCCACCTCGGGTCTGCGCGAGCGGGTCGCGGGGATGCGGCACAAGCTGGCGATGATGGCCGACGGCAAGTTCGATCCGGATTCCCTCGGTGCCCTCGTGCGTCTGCAGGAGGAGGCCGCCGCCCAGGTCGCGAAGGCGCCGGAGCTCACGCCGATGGAGGCCGCCGACCGCGAGGACGTGCTCGGCGAATGGCTCGAGGACCACGGCATCCTCGATGGCTGGAATCTCGCGCCGAACTTCGTGCAGGCCGGGTTCGACGCGGACTGGCTCGAGCGTGTGGCGGCCACTCTGGAGGGCGCTCCGGAACAGGTTTTCCAGGGCGCGATCCGCTGGCTGAACTACACCATCGAGACCGAGCTGCTGATGAATGAGATCGCCGACTCGACCACGCGCATCTCCTCGCTGGTCAACGCGGCAAAGCAATATTCGCAGATGGACCGGGCACCGTTCCAAGTGGTCGACATCCACGAGCTGCTGGACAGCACGCTGGTCATGCTCAGCCGCAAGATCGGCGACGAGGTACAGGTAGTCAAGGAGTACGACCGGACGCTGCCGCAAGTGCCCTGCTACGCGGCCGAACTGAACCAGGTGTGGACCAATCTGATCGACAACGCGGTGTACGCGATGAATGGAAACGGCACGTTGACCATCCGCACCAGGCACGAGAAGGACTGCGCCGTCGTGGAGATCGGCGACACGGGGCCGGGCATCCCGCCGGAGGACCGCAGCCGGATCTTCGAACCGTTCTTCACGACCAAACCGATGGGCGAGGGCACCGGGCTCGGCCTGGACATCTCGTTCCGGATCGTGGTGAACAAGCACAACGGCGACATCCGGGTGGACTCCGAGCCGGGCGACACCAGGTTCACCGTCTGGCTGCCACTGCACCGGCCCGAGAAGAATCAGGCGGAACCGGACTCGAACGCAGGAGGGTAGTGATGACAGAGCAGCTCGAGGGCATCGATCCCGCGGCCCCACCCAGCGGTCCCGGTTGCCTGGAATGCGAAGCGAACCGGGGTTGGTGGGTCCACCTGCGTCGCTGTGCCCAGTGCGGGCACGTCGGCTGTTGCGACACCTCGCCCGCACAGCATGCCACCAAGCACGCGAAAGACACCGGCCACCCGTTCATCCAGAGCTTCGAGCCGGGCGAGAACTGGTACTACAACTTCCGTACCGAAGAAATGTACGGTAGCGGACCGGAGTTGGCCCCGCCGCACAGCCACCCGGCGGATCAAGGCGTCCCTGGCCCCCACGACCGGGTTCCCGCGGACTGGCAGGCACACATCCACTGATCCGAACCGACCCGGTACGCTGCACCGAACGCGCCGGAGGCTCCGGCACATCGATCCACCCGGGAAAGCACGGTATGAAGCGAACTTCCGCCATCGTCCTGGCCGTCGGGACGGTGGGTTTCCTGCTGGTAGGTTGCGGCGGGCAGGACGAGTCCACCGTGAACGGACTACCCAACGACTCGTCGAGTACCAGCACCACCACCCCCGCCACGCACACGACCGGTGCTCCCGTGGCAGCGGCGCCGAGCACCGACGCGGACACGCCGACCACCACGGCGAAGCAGAACGATTCCTCGCTCGGCCCCGCGTCGAGCACCACCTGCGGCGAGTTCAAAAAACTGGACACCGAGGGTGAGAAGACGCTGATCGAGCAGATCCTCGCGGAGAACCCGGGCGGTCCGTTCGAGGGCAGCCCGAACGTCGCCCTCGGCACCGCCAAGCTGGTCTGCCTGTCGCCGAGCGTGGCGGACACGTCGGTCGCCGTAGCCGCCGGAATCGTGAAGAAGTAGCCGAGCGGTAGACGCTCCCGCCCGATAGCCACAGACGTCGTATCGGATACCGCGGTCCGGTGACCGACCGCCGCATCGCGCGGCAGAATGGCACAGTGGCAGAACTTGCGCTCACCGCTCGACTGAATCCTTCCGCGGCCGACGCCCGGCGCGGTGTGGTGCGGTTACATCCGGAGGCGCTCACCGCGCTCGGACTGCGAGAGTGGGACGGGATCGCGCTGATGGGGTCGCGGCGCACGGCCGCGGTAGCCGGTGTCGCACCGAAGGGAACGCCCGCCGGGATCGCCCTGCTCGATGACGTGACGCTGTCGAACGCTGGGCTGCGCGAGGACGCGACGGTGGTGGTCGCCCCGGCGACGGTGTACGGCGCCAAACAGATCTCGCTGAGCGGTTCGGTGCACGCGACACGCACCATTCCGGCCGCGACACTGCGTCAGGCGCTGCTCGGCAAGGTCGTCACGGTGGGCGACGCGGTCTCGCTGCTTCCCCGCGACCTCGGCCCCGACATCAGCTCCTCGGCGGCTACCCAGGCGCTCTCGCGCACCTTCGGCATCGCGTGGACCACCGAGTTGCTCACCGTCACCGCCACCGATCCGCGCGGACCGGTGAGTGTGCAGCCGAACACCGCGGTCGTCTGGGGCGCGGGCGTGGTCGCCGCCCGGACCGCCGCCGACCTGGCGCTGGCCGGAACTCCGATTCCAGTGGGTGAGTCCTCGCGTGGCGCCACCGAGGCCGCCGCGTTGGAGACGGCCGCGGGAACGAATGGCGCACCGGCGGGCAGACATGCGCCGACCAGGGACACGCCGAGCATCACGGTCGAGGATTTGGTGGGTGTACGCGCGCATGCCGCGAAGCTCGGCGAATGGCTCAGCCTCGCGCTGGATGAACCTGAGCTGTTGCGAACGCTGGGTGCGACACCGCATCTCGGCGTGCTGATCACCGGACCCGCGGGCGTCGGCAAGGCCACGCTGGCGCGGGCCGTCGCAGCGCCGCGCCGCATCGTCGAACTGGACGGCCCGACCATCGGCGCGGCCGAGAGCGGCGCGCGGCTGCGCGAAGTGGCCCAGGGGGTGGCCGACGTCAGCTCCGGCCAGGGTGGCATTCTGCTCATCACCGACATCGACGCGTTGCTACCCGAGGACGCCGAGCCGGTTGCCACCCTCATCCTCGACCAGCTGCGGGCCGCGGTCGGCGAGCCGTCCGTCGCCTTCCTGGCGACTACGGCGCACCCGGCCGGGATCGACGCGCGGCTGCGGGCACCCGACGTGTGCGACCGCGAGATAACGCTACCGCTGCCCATCGCCGCCGTGCGCAAAGCACTGCTGGAGCAACTGCTACGCAGAGTGCCGACCGGGGAGCTGAAACTCGACGAAGTCGTCGCGCGCACACCAGGATTCGTAGCATCCGATCTTGCCGCCCTGTGCCGGGAGGCGGCGCTGCGCGCGGCGTCGCGGGCCAGCAAAGACCACGGCGATCCCCAGCTCACCCAGTCGGATCTCCTCGGCGCGCTCGAGGTGATCCGGCCGCTGTCGCGTTCGGGCATGGAGGAGCTCGCCATCGGCAGTCTCGCGCTCGACGACGTCGGCGACATGGTGGAGACCAAGCAGGCACTCACCGAATCGGTGTTGTGGCCGCTGCGCCATCCGGATTCGTTCGCCCGCCTCGGCATCGACCCGCCGCGCGGCGTGCTGCTCTACGGTCCGCCCGGCTGCGGCAAAACCTTCCTGGTGCGTGCGCTGGCGGGCAGCGGCCAGCTCAGCGTGCATGCGGTGAAGGGCGCCGAGCTGCTGGACAAGTGGGTCGGCTCTTCGGAGCGAGCGGTGCGCGAATTGTTCCAGCGCGCCCGCGATTCCGCGCCGTCGCTGATCTTCCTGGACGAGGTGGACGCGCTGGCTCCGCGCCGCGGCCAGAGCGCCGACTCCGGCGTCGGCGACCGAGTGGTCGCCGCACTGCTCACCGAACTCGACGGTATAGAGCCGCTGCGCGACGTGGTGGTGCTCGGCGCGACCAACCGGCCGGAGCTGATCGACCCGGCGCTGCTGCGGCCCGGCAGGCTGGAGCGGCTGGTCTTCGTGCCGCCGCCGGGCGCGGCCGCGCGGCACGACATCCTGCGCACGGCGGGCCGCGCAGTGCCGCTGTCCGACGACGTCGACCTCGCCGCGCTCGCGCGCGAACTGGACGGCTATTCGGCCGCCGACTGCACCGCGCTGCTGCGCGAGTCAGCGCTCGCCGCGATGCGGCGGGACATGGACGCCGCCGACGTCACCGCGGCCGACGTGGCGGCCGCCAAGGCGGCGGTACGGCCCTCGCTCGACCCGCTCCAGATCGATGCGCTGCGCCGCTACGCGGAGACGCGCGGACAGGCGGCAGGCAACGAAGGCCGCTACCTCTAGCGACCGTTGGACAACTTCTGGTAAACGGGAATGCGCGGCATTTTCGCGCTCTCGATATGCATTAGCGAATAGATGGCAATCGCCAGTTTTGCGCGATGAACGCAGGTATCTTCGACAACCGTGCGCAGGATCGGCGAGACGATCGACGCGACAACGGCCTTCATCGGAGCCGCCGTCGCGGGCATCACACTGTTCCTGCCCGTCGCCTTCACAGCCCCGACTCCGATGACGGACCAGCGGATTTCCGGCCTGATGAACAGCGGGGCACGCGGTGCCGCGCTGGCCATGATCATCGCCGTCACGGTATCCGTGCTGATCACCACCACCACCCGGCCGGTGACCGGGTGGGCGACGGCACTGGCGGGCGCGGTCGGGCAGCTGATCAATCACTTCGCCGGACGCCATGCTTCCTCGGCCGACGTGCTCACCACGGAGAACTACATCGACTCGGTGTGTGGCGCGGTGCTGCTCGGCGCGCTGGGCGCGGTGGCGCTGCGCAGGCCGCTGCCCGCCGCGGCGTTCGCGGTGGGCAGCGTCGCATTCTTCATCTACGACGATCTCGCGGAGCTACTCGATACCGATGCGGACCCGTCCGTGGTGCTGGAGACCCCACCGCACTGGTTGATCGGAGTGACTGTCGCCCTGCTGCTGCTCAGCACCCTGCGCAATTGGTCGCAGCTGGAGGAGCAGAAGACGCCGCGGATGGCGATCGCGCTGCCGGTGACCCCGATCCTCGCGGGCATGGTGCTCGCGCCGGTCGTGCTGGCGGGCACCGAATGGCTGGGTCGCCAGTTCAGCAAGATGCCTGACGAGGGCCACCCCGTCGAAATCGGGATAACAGTGGCCGCGATACTCGCCGCCGCCACCGCCGCCGCGATGCTGCTGCCCGGCCGGGACGGTATCGCCGTGTATCTGGCCGTGAGCCTCATCACCGCCGTGGACGCGGTGGGCTACGCGGTCCAGCCGGGTTGGGTTGTGTGCGTCCTCATCGCGCTGAACGCTCTCGGCGTCGCCGTCGGGGCTCGGCTGCCCTCGACAGCCATCGCCATCCTGCTCGTCGCGGGCATCTCGGTCTTCGCGCTGGTCACGTCTACGGAGGCGAACCGAGTCGGCTCCGCGACGATCAGCGCTGTCATCGCATTGACGGCGGGCTACTGCTGCGGCACCGCGCGGCCGCACTATGGGCCGAGCGGAGTGCTGGCGATTGCCGTACTCTACCTTCCCTCGGTCACCTCCGTGCTGCCGAACAAGGTCGAGGACCACGTGCCGGTCCAAGACACGACACCAGGGTGGGCCGCACTCGCCATCGTCATCGGTTGCGCGGTCGGACTCGCCACGCTGCTCAGGCTGAGACCGCGCACCAAGAGGCTCGAGAAAAGGCAACCCGAGAGCGAATCGGTAGCGGACATATAGCTTCGATGGAAGCGGATGGCCTACGCCATACTCACCTGTCCGGCGAAAAAACCCAGCCTCCACGTAGGATTGTGCCGAACACCCCGCCGCCCCTACTCGACGGAGTGCAGTTTGCTCGCTATTCTGTTCGCTCTTGCCGCGACCGCCGTGGTGGCGCCGCTGTGGGTGCGGGCACTGGGGCGCAACGCTTTCTACGTGCTCGCGTTGGTCCCGCTCGGCTGCCTGGGCTGGGTGATCGCCAATTGGCTTACCCCACAGCGTGTTCGGCTGACATGGGCGCCGAGCATCGCGATGAACATCGATCTGCGCTTCGACTCGCTCGCCGCCGTGATGTGCGCGCTGATACTCGGCATCGGCACGCTGATCCTGGTGTACTGCGCCAGGTACTTCGAGAACGAGGAGCCCCGACTCGGTGTGTTCGCCGCCGAGCTGGTCGGCTTCGCCTGCGCCATGTTCGGGCTGGTCACCAGCGACAACATGCTGCTGCTCTTCGTCTTCTGGGAAGCGACGACGGTGCTGTCGTTTCTGCTGGTCGGTCACAACGCCGAGCAGGCGGCCAGCCGCAGAGCCGCGATCCAGGCCCTGCTGGTGACCGCTGCCGGCGGGCTCGCGATGCTGGTCGGCATCGTCATTCTGGGCGAGGCGAACGACAGCTACCTGCTGTCGGATCTGCTGGCCGAGGCACACCCGCCGAGCGGGATCGCCGTGAATATCGCCGTGGCGCTGCTGCTGGTCGGCGCGCTGAGCAAATCCGCGGCGGTGCCACTGCATTTCTGGTTGCCGGGCGCGATGGCCGCGCCGACGCCGGTAAGCGCGTACCTGCATGCCGCGGCGATGGTGAAGGCCGGTGTGTACCTGGTCGCCCGGCTCGCGCCGGTGTTCGCGGAGAACCCGGTGTGGCATCCGCTGGTGCTCACCCTCGGCCTGGCCTCGATGCTGCTGGCCGGTCTGCGGTCGCTGCAGGTCGTCGATCTGAAACTGGTGCTGGCGTTCGGCACGGTGAGCCAGCTCGGGTTTCTGATCGTGCTGGTCGGGATCGGCACGCCGGGCGCAGCGCTGGCCGGGGTGACGATGATCGTCGCGCACGCGCTGTTCAAGGGGTGTCTGTTCATGGTGGTCGGCATCATCGATCACGGTGCGGGCACCCGCGATCTGCGGCGGCTGTCCGGACTGGGGCGCCGAGCCCCGGTGCTGTGCGGCACCGCGGTCCTCGCCACGCTCAGCATGGCCGGTATTCCGCCGCTGCTCGGCTTCGTCGGCAAGGAAAGCGCGCTGAGCGCCGTCCTCGACGCGGACGTGCTCACCGGAGCGTCCCGCGTCGCGGTAGCCGTCGGCGTGGTGCTCGGTTCGATGCTGACGGTCGGCTACAGCGTTCGGTTCGTGTGGGGTGCCTTCGCGGACAAGAAGGCCTCGGGAGAGCCCGCTCCGGTCGCCCACCACCCGAGCGAGCAGCCGGATGCCATGAGCACCACTGCCGACGTCCGCGTCGGCTGGCTGCCGCCGGGCGCCCTGTTCCTCGGGCCGCCCGCGATTCTGGCGGTCGCGGGTCTCGCGGCGGGACTCATGACGTCCCAGCTGGACAGAGCGCTCGCCCCGTACGCCGAAACGCTTGCCGGACCGCTGGTTTCACATCTAGCACTGTGGCACGGGTTTACCGCTCCGCTGGCGCTGACGGTGCTGATCATCGCCGCGGGCATCCTGCTGTACCGGCTGCGCGACCGTCTCGTGGAATCGGCGCACCCACGCCTTGGCAACGCCGACCGAGCCTACGACGCCACATTGCGCGCGATGGACCGGCTGTCGCTGCGGATGACCGCCGCCGTGCAGCGCGGCTCGCTGCCGCTGACCCAGGCGACGATTCTCGTCACCCTGATCGTCCTGCCGAGCGTGCTGCTCGCGCTCGGCAACCGCACCGGAGTCACACTGCGCCTGTGGGATTCACCGCTGCAGGTGGTTGTCGGCGCGATCATGGCGGCGACGGCGCTCGCCGCGACGGTGTTTCGCAATCGGCTGGCGAGCGTGCTGGTCGTCGGGGTCACCGGCTACGGGTGCGGCGTGATCTTCGCGCTGCACGGCGCACCCGACCTGGCGCTGACCCAATTCCTTGTGGAGACACTGACTCTGGTGATCTTTGTACTGGTGCTTCGCGCCTTCCCCGCGACGATCGAGGAGAGCAGGACAACCGCGCTCGAGGTGCGCCGGGCCGTTCTGGCCGCGGTGGTCGGCACAGTGGTCGCGGTGCTCGCCGCGTTCGCCGTCGCCGCGCGCACCGCCGAACCGATCTGGCACCGGATCCCCGATGCCGCATACCGATTCGGAGGCGGTAAGAACGCGGTGAACGTGCTGCTGGTCGACCTTCGTGCCTGGGACACGCTCGGCGAGATCTCGGTGCTGGTCGTCGCCGCGACCGGCGTGGCATCGCTGGTGTTCCGCAGCAGGCGTTTCGGCAGCGCGCCGCGCGCGACGGATTCCCCCGACTACGATCCCGATCTGGTGAGCTGGCTGCCCGCGGGGCGGCTGGTCGACCGGGCCGAGCGCTCGATGGTCCTGCAAATCACCACCCGACTGGTCTTCCCGACCATCATGGTCCTGTCGGTCTACTTCTTCTTCTCCGGCCACAACGCGCCCGGCGGCGGTTTCGCGGGCGGGCTCGCCGCCGGCCTGGCGCTGACGCTGCGGTATCTCGCGGGCGGGCGCTACGAACTGGGCGAGGCGCTACCCGTCGACGCCGGGCACATCCTGGGCACGGGCCTGTCCTTGGCCGCAGGAACCGCCGTCTCGTCGCTGCTGCTCGGAGCACCACCGCTGTCCTCGGCGATCGTCGAGGTGACGCTGCCGGTGATCGGTCACGTCAAGCTGGTCACCTCCCTCTTCTTCGACCTCGGCGTGTATCTCATCGTCGTCGGCCTGGTCCTCGACGTGCTGCGCAGCCTCGGCGCGCGGCTGGACAGCGAACTGGACGAGACCGAACCGACCTCGATGCAGCGGGGTTCCAGCAAATGAGTGCGAACCTGACGCTGCTGGTGGTGATCGGCATCCTGGTCGCCTGCGGGGTGTACCTGATCCTGGAACGCGCCGTTTCGAAGATGCTGCTCGGCTTGATCCTGTTCGGCAACGCGGTGAACCTGCTGATCCTCACCGCGGGCGGTGCCGACGGCAAGCCCCCCATTCGGGGCGAGGCCGACGCCGCGCACCAAGAGATGGCCGATCCACTGGCCCAGGCCATGGTGCTCACCGCGATCGTGATCACCATGGGCATCGCGGCATTCGTGCTCGCGCTGGCCTACCGCTCCTACATGCTCACCACGACCGAAGACGTGGCCAACGACCAGGAGGACGTCGACGTCGCCCGGCGACGCGCCGGAGAGGACCCGGAAACGTGAGCCTGTCCCCCGGTCTACTGCCCATCCTCGCACCGCTTCCGGTGCTCGTCCCGCTGCTCGGCGCCGCAGCCACGCTGGTCTTCGGGCGCAGGCCACGCACCCAGAGCGCGATCAGTCTCGGCGCGCTCGCCTGCGTGGTGGTGATCTGCGGTCTGCTGCTGTTTCTCGTCGACCGGGACGGCACCACCGCGCTGCAGGTCGGCCACTGGGAGACTCCGATCGGCATCACGCTGGTGGTGGACCGGCTCTCCGCCGCGATGCTGCTCGTCTCGTCCATCGTGCTGTTGTCGGTCTCGCTGTACGGCGCGGGCCAGAACATCCGCGACGGCGGCGTGCGGCAGCCGACCTCCATCTACCGGCCCACATATCTCGTGCTGACGGCGGGTGTTTCGATGGCCTTCCTGGCCGGTGACCTGTTCAACCTGTTCGTCGGCTTCGAGATTCTGCTCGCCGCCTCGTTCGTGCTGCTCACCGTCGGTGCGACGGCGGAACGCATCCGCGCCGGCGTGTCGTACGTGATGGTCTCGACAGTCTCTTCGCTGATCTTCCTGACCGGTATCGGACTGGCCTACGCGGCCACCGGAACGCTGAATCTCGCCCAGCTCGCCATCCGGATCGGCGCGGTCCCCGAGGGCACGCGAACAGCGATCTACGCGGTGCTGCTGGTGGCGTTCGGCGTCAAGGCGGCGGTCTTCCCGCTGTCGAACTGGCTTCCCGACTCCTATCCGACCGCCCCCGCTCCGGTCACCGCGGTGTTCGCCGGCCTGCTCACCAAAGTCGGTGTGTACGCGATCATCCGGACACACTCGCTGCTGTTTCCCGCCGGCGGCTTCGACTCGGTGCTGCTGGTGTGCGGCCTCCTCACCATGCTGGTCGGCATCCTCGGCGCGATCGCGCAGAGCGACATCCGCCGCCTGCTGTCGTTCACGCTGGTCAGCCACATCGGATACATGGTGTTCGGGGTCGGGCTCGCGAATACGGCCGGGCTGTCGGGCGCGGTGTTCTACGTGGCGCACCACATTTTGGTGCAGACATCGCTGTTCCTTGTCGTCGGTCTGATCGAGCGGCAGGCCGGATCGACCTCGCTGCGCAGACTCGGCGGGCTCGCGGCGGCGAGCCCGCTGCTGGCCGTGCTGTTCCTGATTCCCGCGCTGAATCTGGGTGGCATTCCGCCGTTCTCGGGGTTCATCGGCAAGGTCGCGCTGCTGCAGGCGGGCGCCGAGCAGGGCAGCGCGCTGGCCTGGGTGCTGGTCGGCGGTTCCGTGCTCACCAGCCTGCTCACGCTCTATGCCATCGCACGAGTGTGGAGCAAGGCGTTCTGGCGCCCGCGCTCGGAGGCACCCGAAGGGCACCTCACCGCGGCGAAACCGCCCACACTGATCGAGGATTCGACCGACGTGCTGTACGACGAACGCACCGACCCCGGCCGGATGCCGCTGCTGATGGTGGTGTCCACCGCGGCGCTGGTCGCGGTCGGTCTGAGCCTCACGGTGCTGGCCGGTCCGATCCTCGGTATCACCGACCGAGCCGCGGTCGATCTGCGCGACCCCGGCGTCTACATCGGCGCGGTGCTCGGTGATTCGCCGGACGGCCTGGGAGCGTCGCGATGAGCAGCGGGCAGCCGCGCGGTGTGCGGCGCGACACCATCGTGCGGGTCGGCATCCTGGCCTGGCTCACCGTGGTCTACGTCGCGCTGTGGGGTGATCTCAGCACGGCGAATCTGCTGGCCGGGGTGGTGGTCGGTGCACTGATCATGGTGGCGCTGTCGCTTCCCAGGGTGCCGGTGTCCGGGCGACTGCATCCGCTTCCGCTCGTCGAAGTGGTCGTGATCAGCGCGTACTACGCGCTGGAGTCGAGTCTCCAGGTGGCCTGGTTCGCGATCCGCCCGGCCCCGCCGCCGGTATCGGGGGTGCTGCGGGTGTACCTGAGCACGAGATCGGATCTCGTGCTCGTGCTCTGCACCGACGTGCTCAACCTGATCCCTGGCACCATGGTGCTGGAAATCGATCGCAGGCGCTGTGTCGTCTACGTCCATGTGCTCGACGTCGGCAGCGACGCGGCCGTCGACAAGTTCTATCGCACCACCCGCCGCCTGGAACGACTGCTGGTCGACGCGCTCGAGCGCCCGACCGGCCGGCGTTCCGCCCACCGACATCACCTCCGGAGGTGACACCGTGACCATCGTCGCCGTCGTCTCCGCCGTCCTGCTGGCGGCGGCCGCCGTGATCACCACCTACCGCGTCGTGGCAGGGCCGAGCACTCTGGACCGGGTGGTCGGCATCGACTCGCTGGTGGCCACTGCCGCCTCCGGACTGGCCGTGTGGGCGGCCTACAGCGCCGACACCACCGTGGTTCCCGCGATCGTTGCGCTGGCACTGGTCGGGTTCCTCGGCTCGGCCGCCGTTTCCCGCTTCCGGGTGCGTGACGACACATGAACCTCTGGCACGTGCTCGCAGGCATACTGATCCTGTCCGGCTCGACGTTCGCGCTGACCGCCGCGATCGGGATCGTGCGCTTCCCCGACACGCTGACCCGCATGCATGCGGCCACCAAACCCCAAGTGATCGGGCTGATCCTGGTGCTTGCGGGAGCCTCGATCCAGCTGCGTGGGCACGGCAACATCTGGACGCTGGCGCTGGTCGGCGTGTTCACTCTGCTGACCGCCCCGGTGATCGCCCATCTCATCGGCCGCACCGCCTACCGCGAACAGCGCGACCGCGACGGGCTGCTGCGCGTCAACGAACTGCGTGACGACGACGTCGACTGACGGCTCAGCGCGGGACGGGCTGGACTTCCCGCTCGGCCCGCTCCGGCATCCTCGCGCCCGCGAACCATGTCGCGTGGAACACCGCGGCCAGTCCGGCGAGCAGCCCGAGCAGGACCGTGCCCGCCACCACCGGGTATTCGGCCATCGGCACGGCGAGGTAGCGGTAGGACAGCAGCAGGGCGGCCAGCACCGCCACGCCACCCGCGACGAGCTGGATCCGGAACCATCCCCAACCTCGCTCCGGCGCACGCAGCACCGACTCGACGGTCAGACACAGCACTGCACCCGCGACGAGGTCGACGCCGTAGTGGTAGCCGAAACCCAGGGTCGCGGCCAGTGTGGCCAGCAGCCAGAATGCGCCGCCCCAGCGAATCCAACGCGGCGCGGCGCCGCCATCGGTATCGCGGCGAGTGTGTAGGAAGACCGACAGCGCCCAGGCCGTGTGCATGGAGGGCATGCAGTTGCGCGGCGTCGCCGCATCGAACGGCATCGGCATCGGGCTCCGGTCGATCGGCGGCACCACACCCGGCCAGTAGTTGCCCAGCTGCAATCCGTGGCCGTCGGGTCCGAATGCGAACATCGGCCCCACAATCGGGAACAGCACATAGACGATCGGACCGAGCAACCCGAGTACCAGGAAGGTGCGCACCAGATAGTGCGATGGCCACCGCCCCGACGAGACCACTCGGCGCAGCTGCCACATCGCCACGACGATCGCCGCCACCGGCAGCTCGATGTAGACCCAGTGCAGCACCGCGTAGACGACCGGCCCGAGCGCGTCGAGCGCCCTGCCGAGTACCCAGGACGGATCGCCGAGCGCGTGGTCGGCCAGGATCACGTACTCGTCGAGCACTGTCGGCCTGCTGATCACCGTGATGTGCAGCCACACGTCGCCGACCTTGGTGGCCAGGACGAGCAGTGCGCCGAGCGCGGCGGCGTGCAGCGCGTCGCGCCGTTCGGCGCCCGCCCAGCGCAGCCATGCCACCCCAGCCAGTGCGGTCAGCACGATCACCGGGCCGTTTCCGATCGCGAACGGGTCCCCGGCCAGCAACCGGACACCCGCCCACACCACGTCGATGGTCACCGCGGCGCCCAACGCGACCATTCGGCGCCGGGCCGAAATGCCCACCAGCGCGAGGAGCAGTCCGGCCCACGGCACCGACATGGATTTGGGCGTACCGACGTAGTCCCGCCAGAGACTGTCCAGGGGGCCTTCGACCCCGTGGACTACCGCGACGACCTGCAACGCGACCATCAGAACCGGCACCGCGGCGATCGCTGCCAGGACCCACACCCGGGTCTGTGGCGCGCGCCTCGGCGGCGCCGCGCCTCCTACTATGGAACCCGGGTCTTCGACTAGCACTCGACCATAGTAAACAGGGGGTGAACGCCATCCCCCAGACCAGCTGAACGGCAGCCGACCGACGCGTGGCGCGACGCTACTGCTTCAGCTCCTCGACCAGCGCATCCACCACAGCGACCAGATCGCCCTGATGCGCCGCGGCTACCCGGCGCTGCCGCTGGTAGGACGCCCCGCGCTTGGGGATCTCGGCGACAAGCGCCAGCTCGTCCGCGCAGCCGAGCCGGTTCGCCGTGGGCTCCAGACGGTTCAGCAGATCGTCGAGGTCGTCGGTGACCAGTCGCTCGTTGCTCTCGGCGTCGGTGACGATGATCGCGTCCAAGCCGTAGCGGGCGGCCCGCCATTTGTTCTCCTGTACGTGCCAGGGCGGGAGAACGGGCAGGGCCTCACCGTTTTCGACGCGGCGATCCAGGTCGACGACCAGACAGTGGATGAGCGAGGCCATAGCGGCCAACTCGGCGCGGGTAGAGATCCCGTCGCACACCCGCACCTCGATCGTGCCCCACTTCGGCGCGGGCCTGATGTCCCAGTGCATCCCGCCCAGCTGCTCGAAAACACCGGTCTTGAACTGATCGTGCACGAAATGCTCGAACTGCGTCCAGTTTTCGAACTGGAATGGCAGTCCCGCGGTGGGCAGCTGCTGGAACATCAGCGTCCGGTTGCTGGCGTAGCCGGTGTCCGATCCCGACCACATCGGCGAGGACGCCGACAGCGCGAGCAGATGCGGATACGACAGCAACATCGAGTTCAGGATCGGAAAGACCTTCTCGCGGTGGGAGACTCCGACGTGCACGTGCACACCCCAGATCATCATCTGGCGGCCCCACCACTGGGTGCGCTCGATCAGCTCGTCGTAGTGCTGCGAGCGGGTCAGCTGCTGGGACGACCACTGCGCGAACGGATGGGTGCCCGCGCAGAACAGGTCGACGCCGAGCGGGTCGGCGACGCGGCGGACGGCGTTCATCGTGCCGGTCAGATCGTCCACCGCCGCGCCGACGGTGTCGTGCACGCCGGTGACCAGCTCAACAGTGTTGCGCAGCAGCTCCTTGGTGACCTGCGGCGTGCCGTCGTGGGCGCGCAGATCACCGACCGAATCGAACACCGCCGCAGCCGTATTCGACAGATCGCGGCTCACCTTGTCGACGAGCGCGATTTCCCATTCCACACCGATAGTGGGCCGGGGCGAGCCATGGAAGGGAACATGTTCGATTCCTGCCCCGGCCATGTTGCACCGCGCTACTGGATGACGCCACAGGCGACGCGGCCACCAGCGTCGCCGGTCGCCAGCGTCATGCTGTCGGGGCCCGCGCTGCCGTCCGCGCGAACATAGCGGCTGGGGATGTTGCCGAAGTTGTCGGCGTCTGCGTGGATGATCAGGGCCTTGCCCTTGATGTCGTCCAGCGTGACCGAGTCGGTGGTGGTGACCAGCTTGCCCGCACCGTCCCCGCGCACCTCGAGCGAGGTCAGATCACCGCTGGCCGGGTGCGCGTTGGCGCCGCCGACCTGCAGATGCCCCCCCGCCGAGAGGAAGTCGCCCGCCGGGCCGCCGGTCGGCGCGACCGAGTTCGCCTCACACTTGCCCGTCTGGTGCACATGCAGGCCGTGGAAGCCGGGACGCAGCCCGTGCGCATCCACGGTGACCTGCAGGTGGTTGCCGTCCTTGGCGAAGTGCGCGGTGCCGACCGAAACGCCGGCGGCATCCTTCAGCTCGACCTGCACCCCGGGCTCGGTGTGCGCGCTGCCGTGCTCGGTCCCCGACTGCCCCGCCGGGCCGGGTGAGGGGGTGAACACCGGCGGAGTCGTTCCCTGGACGTCGCTCGACTCCTGGCTGTTCGTACAGGCAGCGAGGCCGAAGGCCGCGACCGCAAGCACCGGGGTCACAGTCCGCCAGGACGGGCGACGAGTTGTGTACGGGGCCATCGGGGAACTCCTTTACGAGTGCCGAGTTTACGAGTAAAGCTGTGGACACGTTCGTTACCGGACAAGATGATGCCACGCCCGACGTGTCGCGCCCGGACAGGGCCGTATGCCATCGAGGGATCTCGATCCGCCCGGTGCGCGGGCGGTCCCACCGGTCAGTTACCCGTGACGATCACAGTTACACCCGGCGCGGAATCACCGATCGCGCTCGACTTCGGCGCTACGTCGGCGCCGATCTCATCCGCGATGGCCCGCGCCGCGTCGCGGTCACCAGGCGAAGTTCCGTAGTACACGGTGGTTTTCGCGATGTTCGTACCGGGGTAGTTCCCGGTTTCCGCGATCGTCCACCCGTTCGCCGACAGCTGGTTCGCCGTCTTGGCCGCGAGCCCGGCGATCATGCTGTTGTTCAGCACACGCACCGGCACCGAACGGCCCGCCGCGGTGGTGGTCGTGGTGCCGGCCGAGGTCGGCGCCGCATTCGTCGCCTTCGACACGGTGGTGCCCGCGGGAACCTGCGGTGCCGCCGTGGCACTCGAGGTCGCCGACGGACTGGTTCCGGACGCGTCGGTGTCGCCGGTTTCAGAACTCGACAACGACATAGCGCCGAGGCCCGCGAACACAATGGCCAACGCGATCAGCACCATCGCCAGCGCACGCAACGGTGGCCCACCGGAGGTGGGGTTCGGGTAGCTCACCCGCTCGAGCCTAGTCGCACATCATGGGTCCAGGTCCGCATCGCAGTGGTTACACCTGGAAACCGAGTCGCCGCGCCGCCCGTGCCTTCTGCCTGCTCGCGCGCAGCCTTCGCAACCGCTTCACCAGCATCGGGTCGACGGCCAGCGCTTCCTGCCGGTCGACCATCGCGTTGAGCACCTGGTAATACCGGGTCGGCGACATGCCGAACAGTTCCCGGATGGCTTCTTCCTTGGCCCCCGCATACTTCCACCACTGTCGCTCGAAAGCGAGGATGTCGTGTTCACGACGACTCAGACCGCCATCGCCCTCCTCGGGCTGGGCCGAGAGCCCTACGGTGACATCTTCGCTCACGGCGGGAGCGACGGGCTCGGAGGCGGCAGTGCGCGTAACCACGGAGGGCCCCGCGGACGCCGCGTCAGACGCGGAAAGGCCGTCCTGGGTCGCGGAAAGATCCCGAGCCGCTGCGCCGTCCATCTCGCTCCCTCGCCGAGTAACCACCTGACGAAAAATGGTGCTTGTACGTCGCGGATCATACAACCACGAAAGTCAGGGATCCCCCGGCCCAGGACGCGGCGTGTTCGCTACCTGCCGGTAGGTGCCAGCCGGCCGGTCCGGCACCCGAGCGGCCGGGGCAGCGACGTCACGGCCATAATTGCCCCATGGCAATCCTCCCGATCGTGATCGTCGGCGACCCGGTTCTGCACAACCCGACCGAGCTGGTCACCCAATCGCCGGAGGAATTGGCTCCGCTCATCGCGGACATGTACGAGACACTCGACGCGGCCCACGGCGTCGGCCTCGCGGCCAATCAGGTCGGCGTCGCGCTGCGCCTGTTCGTCTACGACTGCCCGGACGTCGCCGTCGACGGCACCGCGACCCGACGCCGCGGCGCGGTGATCAACCCGGTGTTGGAGACCTCCGAGATCCCGGAGACCATGCCCGACCCGGACGAGAACGAGGAGGGCTGCCTCTCGGTGCCCGGCGAGCAGTACCCCACCGGCCGCGCCGACTGGGCCAAGGTGACCGGCATCGACGAGCACGGCAATCCGGTCGAGCTGGAGGGCAAGGGCTTCTTCGCCCGCATGCTCCAGCACGAGGTCGGACACCTCGACGGCTTGCTTTACGTGGACGTGCTGGTCGGCCGCAACGCGCGCGCGGCGAAGAAGGCGATCAAGCGGAACGGATGGGGTGTGCCGGGACTGAGCTGGCTGCCCGGCACAGTTCCGGACCCGTTCGGGCATGACGACTGACGAGGTTCCGGATACTCCGCTCGGCCGCCGCGTCGTACTGCGCTACCGGCTGCCCGCGGGTTATCCGCAACCGCTGACCGACGTGATCGGCGAACTCGTCTCTCTGGACCCGCCGACCGTGCGCGGCGCCGACGGACAGGTCGTCTCGGTGGCGCCGGACCGGGTGATCGCGTTGAAAGTCATCGGCGCGAGGCCGATTCGCACCAAGGAGATCCGAGCATTGGAGACCGCCGCCGCCTACGGCTGGCCGGGGGCCGAGCACGCCTGGATCGACGGCTGGCTGGTCCGCGCCGGCCACGGCTACACCGGCCGGGCCAATTCCGCTGTGCCGCTGGGTAACTCCATGGAACCCGCGAGCCTCGGCGCGGAAACGTTGCACCGGATCAGCGAGTGGTACACCGCGCGCGGACTGCCCATGCAGCTCGCGTTACCCGACCGCCTTGCCCCGATACCGGTCGGCTGGCCCAGCTGGCGGGAGACTCTGATATCGGCCATCGATATCGACAACTTCATGCTGCCGCAGGGACCTTCGATGGTGCGCTTCGCGGCCGAGCCCGGTGCCGACTGGCTGGAGCTTCATCGCTACAGCGGTGAGACCCCTGCGGCACAAGCGGTTTCGGCGCCGGTACCCGAGGTGCTCACCGCCGTCCACAACGGCGAACTCGGCTTCGCCTCGCTCGGCTTGCCACGGCCCATCGCGATCGGCCGTGGCGCGCTGACCACCGCACCGGACGGACGCCGCTGGGTCGGCCTGACCTGCGTGGCCGTGGCCGCCGCGCATCGCAGACACGGCCTCGGTTCGCTGATCTGCGCCGAGCTGGTCCGTTGGGGCAGCAACCGCGGCGCGACGCATGCCTACCTCCAGGTGGAGGCGACGAACGTGGCCGCCCGCGCGATGTACCGCGACCTGGGCTTCGTCGAACACCACGCCTACCGCTACGCGGCTCCGAGGACCCTCGCCGAACCCGGCGGCCTGCGGTAGAACGGACCTGTCACAGCTTACGAAGGAAGGCCCCAGTGCGTCTCGCCACCTGGAACGTCAATTCGATCCGCTCCCGGCTCGACCGCGTCGCGGACTGGCTCGACCGCCAGGACGTCGACGTGCTGGCCATCCAGGAGACCAAGTGCCGCGACGACCAGTTTCCGTTCGAACGATTCGACGAGCTCGGTTACGAAGTGGCCCATCTCGGTATCAACCAGTGGAACGGGGTGGCGATCGTCTCCCGGGTCGGCCTCACCGACGTCGAACTCGCCTTTCCCGACCAGCCGGGGTTCGACAAGGACGCCGGCGAATCGCTGATCAGCGCGCCGGTAGTCGAGTCACGTGCGATCGGGGCGACCTGCGGTGGTGTGCGGGTATGGAGCCTCTACGTCCCCAACGGCCGCACGCTGAACGACCCGCATTACGCCTACAAGCTGGAATGGCTTGCCGCGCTGCGGGACAACGGCGCGCGCTGGCTGGCGGAGGACCCGGGAGCGAAGATCGCGCTGGTGGGTGACTGGAACATCGCGCCGACCGACGACGACGTATGGTCGGTCGAATACTTCGCGGACAAGACCCACACCTCACAGCCGGAGCGAGATGCGTTCCATGCCGTCGTCGACGCCGGGTACGCGGACGTCCTGCGCCCCTTCGCCCCTGGTCCGGGCATCTACACCTACTGGGACTACACCCAGTTACGTTTTCCGCGCAAGGAGGGCATGCGCATCGATTTCATCCTTGCCTCCCCTGCGCTGGCTGCCACCGCGACGGACGCGATGATCGACCGCGAGGAGCGAAAAGGCAAGGGCGCCAGTGATCACGCCCCGGTGATCGCCGAATTCACTGAGTGATCACAGCATCGGGCATGACCAGGTCCACATAGCTCCAGGTACCGGATGCCCCACGCACACGGCCGATCCGCTCTCATTCATCGAGATGAGAATTCAACTTCACCCGCCGGACCAGCGATAACGGGCAACTGATGCTGATATCTCGGTCGGCAAGGGGAGCGATTCGGCCGTCCAGCCACCGCAGCGGGCGCGGATTCTCGGCCCCGAACGACGCCGCTAGGAGCTTTCGTCGGCGCCGCCGTCTACCGCGCCCTGCGCCACGCCTGAGCGAAATGATCATTATTCGGTCATAACTGTCCCTGGCAGTACATTTGCCATAAAGTAAGCCCATAATTCGGCAGAACTAGCGGGATCAGCGTGCGTTTCCGCTCCGCCGCTCCATCCCGATCACTACGATAGAGATCAACTATCGACCACCGGCTCGGCGGAGGAACGGTTATGGCGTTCTATCGGCATGTGGGTGCGGTACCGCCGAAGCGGCACACCCAGCATCGCGACGAGTCGGGCCGGCTCTACTACGAGGAGCTGAATGGGCGAGGAGGGGTTCTCCGGCGACTCCGCACTGCTCTATCACCGAGGACTCCCGCCCGCGATCGTCGATTCAGCGGTGTGGGAGCTGCCTGATCAGACCACCACGCCGAATCATCCACTGCGCCATCGACACCTCCGTCTGCACACGCTGTTTCCCGACGATGTCCCCGCCGAGACCGATCCGGTCACCGGGCGACGACTGCTGCTCGGCAACGCGGACGTGCGGATCTCCTACGTAGTCGCTGAGGGTGACTCGCCGCTGTACCGCAATGCGGTCGGCGACGAGCTGGTGTATGTGGAGTCCGGAGCCGCCGTCGTCGAAACGGTCTTCGGCCCGCTGTCCGCACGCCAGGGTGATCAGGTGCTCATCCCACGCGCTACCACCCATCGCTGGCTGCCCGCCGGCGAGGAACCATTGCGTGCCTATGTGATCGAGGCGGCAGGTCACATCGCGCCGCCGAAGCGCTACCTGTCCAAGTTCGGGCAGCTACTCGAGCACGCCCCCTACTGCGAGCGCGATCTGCACGGACCGACCGAGACGATCACCGCCACCGGCACCGACGTGGAGGTGCTGGTGAAGCACCGGCCCGGCGGAAAGGTGGTCGGCACCCGGTTGGTCTACGCGACCCATCCGTTCGACGTGGCCGGCTGGGACGGCTGCCTGTACCCGTTCACCTTCAATATCGGCGATTTCGAGCCGATCACCGGCCGCATCCATCAACCGCCGCCCGCCCACCAGGCGTTCGAGGGCGACAACTTCGTCGTCTGCAATTTCGTGCCGCGCAAGGTGGACTACCACCCGCTGTCGATCCCCGTCCCGTACTACCACTCCAACGTGGACTCCGACGAGGTCATGTTCTACTGCGGGGGGAACTATGAGGCACGCAAGGGTTCCGGCATCGCGCAGGGCTCGGTGTCGGTGCACCCCGGCGGCTATGCCCACGGACCACAGCCCGGTGCCTACGAGAACAGCATCGGACTCGAGTTCTTCGACGAGCTGGCGGTCATGGTCGACACCTTCCGCCCGCTGGAACTCGGCGCGGGCGCGCTCGCCTGCGAGGACCCGACCTACCCCTGGACCTGGTCCGGACGGGGGCCCGCGTGAAGACCCGGGTCGAGGTACCCGCGGAATCCTTGTTCGGACCGGACAACCTGCCCTATGGCGTGTTCGCGCCGGAGGGAAAGGATTTCCGGGTGGGCGTGCGGCTCGGCGACCAGGTCATCGATCTCGCTGCGACACTGGAGGATTCGATGTTCGCCTCCTCCGGACTCGACGCCTTCCTCGCACAGGGTCCCGAGCGGTGGAACGAGGTGCGCGAGCAGGTACGCCAGCTGGTCGACGACGAGATCGACAGTGGCGCAGTACATTCGCTGACCGACGTGGACCTGCGCCTACCCGTGCACATCGGCGACTATGTGGACTTCTACGCGAGCGTCGATCACGCCACCAACCTCGGCCGCCTGTTCCGTCCGGACAGCGAACCGCTACTGCCCAACTGGCGCCACCTGCCGGTCGGCTACCACGGCAGGGCCGGCACCGTGGTGGTTTCCGGCACCGAGGTGGTTCGTCCGTGCGGCCAGCGCAAAACCGAGTCGGGAAGCCCGGATTTCGGCCCTTCCCGACGGTTGGATATCGAGGCGGAACTGGGCTTCCTGATCGGCGTCGGCTCCCAGCGCGGCGCGCCGGTCGACATCGGCGAGTTCGGTGACCGGGTATTCGGCGTCACGCTGATCAACGACTGGTCGGCCCGGGATATCCAGGCGTGGGAGTATCAGCCGCTGGGACCGTTCCTCGGCAAGTCGTTCGCGACCACGATCTCGGCGTGGGTCACGCCGCTGGCCGCGCTGGAGGCCGCCCGAATACCGCTGCCCGAACAGTCACCCGAACCGCTGCCTTATCTCCGGGAGACAGAAAGGTGGGGCCTCGACATCGATCTCACCGTCGCCTGGAACGGCCAGCCGGTCTCGCACCCACCCTACGCCCGGATGTATTGGTCGCCGGCACAAATGCTGGCGCATCTCACGGCGAACGGCGCATCCACCCGCACCGGCGACCTGTACGCCTCCGGCACCATCTCCGGCCCGGATCCGAGTCAGCGCGGCTCGTTCATCGAATTATCCTGGGGCGGTGCGGAACCGGTCATGGTGAACGGCCAGAAACGCACCTTCCTCGAGGATGGGGACGAGGTGACCATCACCGCGTCGGCTCCCGGCCCGCACACGGCCCGGATCGGATTGGGCGAGGTAAGGGGCCGGATCCTGCCCGCCCAGCGTGACCTGGGATAACGCGGCGGCGCATGCCGGTTTCACAACGCCGGTAATCTGAGGCAATGATCACGCTCAAAAAAGAAGACGGCGCTGCGGATCTCGCCGGCATCACCAAACTGAATGTCGGGGTGAGTTGGGATCCATCGGCGGGTACCAGCGGCGGAGCACTCGGCTGGGCGCGCCGCAAGCGCGGTGTCGACCTGGATTTGATCGCCATTCTCATGCAGGGCAGCGAGCCGGTTCGGTTCGCCGGACTGGATTCCCTCGACCCCATGGGCAACGGCGCGGTCCTGCACTCCGGCGACGAGCAGACCGGTGCGGCCACCGGTGACGACGAGACCGTCACCGTCACCTTCGCGGACGTGCCGGGCGGCATCGATGCCATCGTCTTCGTCGCCGTGGCGTTCAAGAAGGGCAGCTCGTTCGAAAAAGCGAACAACATTTCGTTCAAGGTCTACGACGCGACCGGCGGCAGCGCCCAGCAGGTCGCCGACATCTGGCCGTCGCTGCTCGGCAACGACAACGCCAACGCCGTCGCCCGCGCCTTCCGCAACGGCAATGCCTGGCAGCTGGAGGTGCTGAACCGTAAGGGCAAGGTCAAGCAGGGCGACAAGCAAGCCCTGCTCCGGTTTGCCATGCAATAAGGCACCTGATCGAACCCGCCGCCGACCGCGCCGGAGTGGTTCGTGTCGATCGCCCGGCGCGCGCTCGGCGTGAGCGGGTATGGTCGGGCGGGAAAATTCCACAAGCCAACGGGGGCTCGCACCAGCGGGCTGAGAGGACGGCTAGCCGAACAGGCGTCAGGGCCGTCGACCGTATGAACCTGACCGGGTAATGCCGGCGTAGGGAGGAAAGATGGCGACCAGCGCTGCGTCCGATGGTGGCTCCGCAACCGTCGACAGCGTCACCACCGGCCCGATCGAGGGCAGCGTCAAGCACTACGTCGAGGTCGACGACCTGCGCATTCCGGTGCGCCGGATCAACCTGACCAACGGCGAGCACTTCGACGTCTACGACACCTCGGGCCCGTACACCGACGACACGGCGACGATCGACCTCGAAGCCGGTCTGCCGAAACTGCGAGATACGTGGACCAACCCCGATGCGTCGTCCGCGGTGCCCTCCGTGATTACGCGCGTTGCCACCTCCGGGCCCGTCGGTGGCACGCGCACCCAGCTCGCCTGGGCGCGGCAGGGCATCATCACGCCCGAGATGCGGTTCATCGCGGCGCGCGAAGGGGTTCTGCCGGAGCTGGTGCGTGACGAAGTGGCCGCGGGCCGCGCGGTGATCCCGGCCAACCACAAGCACCCCGAACTCGAGCCGACCATCATCGGTAAGAAGTTCCTGGTCAAAATCAACGCGAATATCGGCAACTCGGCCGTCTCCTCCTCGATCGCTGAAGAGGTGGAGAAGATGGTGTGGGCCACCCGCTGGGGGGCCGACACCATCATGGATCTGTCCACCGGCAAGAACATCCACGAGACGCGCGAATGGATCCTGCGCAACTCCCCGGTCCCGGTGGGCACCGTGCCGATCTATCAGGCGCTGGAGAAGGTGAACGGTGATCCGACCGCGCTCACCTGGGAAATCTACCGCGACACCGTCATCGAGCAGTGTGAGCAGGGCGTCGACTACATGACGGTGCACGCCGGCGTGCTGCTGCGCTACGTGCCGCTGACCGCCAAGCGGGTCACCGGCATCGTCTCGCGCGGTGGGTCGATCATGGCGGCGTGGTGCCTGGCCCATCACCAGGAATCGTTCCTGTACACGCACTTCGAGGAACTCTGCGAGATCCTCGCGCGCTACGACGTCACGTTTTCTCTCGGCGACGGACTACGTCCCGGCTCGATCGCGGACGCCAATGACGAAGCACAGTTCGCCGAGCTGCGCACGCTGGGCGAACTGACGAAGATCGCGAAATCCCATGGCGTGCAGGTGATGATCGAAGGCCCGGGCCACGTGCCGATGCACAAGATCGTTGAGAACGTGCGGCTCGAAGAGGAGCTGTGCGAGGAGGCGCCGTTCTACACCCTCGGCCCGCTCGCCACCGACATCGCGCCCGCTTACGACCACATCACCTCGGCGATCGGCGCAGCGATCATCGCGCAGGCAGGCACGGCCATGCTCTGCTACGTCACGCCGAAGGAGCACCTCGGCCTGCCCAACCGCGACGACGTGAAGGTGGGCGTGATCACCTACAAGATCGCCGCCCACGCCGCCGATCTGGCCAAGGGGCATCCGCACGCACAGGACCGGGACAACGAATTGTCCAAGGCGCGTTTCGAATTCCGCTGGCGCGACCAGTTCGCGCTGTCCCTCGACCCGGATACCGCACGCGACTATCACGACGAGACGCTGCCCGCCGAGCCCGCCAAGACCGCACACTTCTGCTCGATGTGCGGCCCGAAGTTCTGCTCGATGCGCATCTCCGCGGACGTCCGCGAGTACGCCGCGCGCCAGGGCCTCACCGACGCCGAAGCACTCGAGGCGGGCATGGCGGAGAAGTCCGCCGAGTTCGCCGACAGCGGCAACGCCGTCTATCTACCCATCGTCCGGTAATAAGCGGCAGCCGCCCGCCTCGATCCCGTGGATCTGGCGGGCGGCATGTCAGTAGGACGGATAGTCCGAAAATAGAAGGGTTTCCATCCATTGCCGAGCAAACTCGGCAACATCCCTCTATTTTCAGCCAAGGCTTACGCCCTACAGGTAGGCCCAGTGCCACCGACGTCGGTTTCATGGACGCTGGGACGCGCGGCTGACGCCCACAGCGAGGATGAACATTGCTGCCAGGACCACCCACCGCACCACACCGGACCCGAACGTGGCGAGCAGAAAGCCGGCGGCAAGCGCACCCAACGCAACCGCACCGCTGCCGACCAGACTCATGGCGGCAAGCGCGCGGCCGAGTATGTGTTCCGGAATGACGGCGACCCGATACAAAGTCAACGCGACATTCGATACGACGCCGACTCCGCCGACTCCGCCCCAACACACCGCGAGCACAATCGGGTTGTCGCTCACCGCTATCGGTACGAGTAGCCCCGTCCACACCCACACGCCGGCGCGATAGACAAGCTGTGCCGACCATCGGGCGGTGAACCAGGAGGCGCCGACCGCGCCCAGGATTCCTCCGATGCCTGCGGCCGAGAGCACGACGCCGATGGTCCACGCTGGGTGCCCATTCGTCTGCAAATCGAACAGAATCAGCAGGAGAACGACCTGAATGATCAGATTCGACATGCCGATCGTCGCGGTTGATGCCCGCAGTAACGGCTCCTGCCACACGACACGCATCCCTGCCCCGATGTCACGCAGCTGAGATCGAGGTGCTGGGTCGGCAGGGGCCGAGCGGGTCCGGTTCGGACGGATCCGCGCCAGGGCGACCAGACAGTACAGATACGTGGCTGCATCGACGATGAACGGAAGCCAACGCGCCACACCGTAAACCGCACCGCCGACAGCCCGTCCGAACAGCAAAGCAATGGGCTGTTCAGCCTCGAGGAAGGCGAACGCCGCGGGACGCTGCTCGGCGGTCAAGACATCCTGTATCGCGCCGAGTTCACAGACGTCGACGACGACGTACACCGTCCCCTCGACGAAAGCCGCTACAGCGACCAGCATGGCGAGATGCCGCGCCTCGACGAGCACCGAGGTGGCTACCAGGCAGACTGCCAGCAGCCCAACGATCTGACAGATCATCAGGATGCGCAGCCGAGCGAAACGGTCTGCGGCAATACCGGCCGGAATCTGGAAGATCAGATTCGGCGCAGCGAGCGCGAACCCGACCCATCCCGCCGCAGCGGGCGAATCCGTGATGGCGAGCACGAGCAGTGGGTAGGCGACTCGCGCTCCATGAAATCCCACCAACGACAACGCATTGCCGGACCACAGCAGAAAGAAGCTCCGACTACCCGCCAGCTGCGATTCAGTCACCGCACGGTCGGCTTTCGAGCCATTTCGCCCCTGTTGCTAGCGCTCGATAACGGCGCGGATATCGGCCTGCACGCGCGATTCGATATGTTGAATGAGCTTTTTGAGATCCGCGCAGTATACCGATGGGTTTCGGAAGCCGGTATCCTCGCGATACCGGTGCACATAATGCCCACCGCCGCAGACGGTGTGGACCGGGCACGCCAGGCAGGTGTCGCCGAGGGCGGCGAGGCCGATCTGCCGAGCCACGATGGACGGTTCCCGCAGCGCGAGGTCGAGCGGGTTATCCGGGCCTCGGATCGCGAGCTTGGTAGCGCCCGCGAACGCCGATTTCAATTCGTCGACCTGCTCCAGGCTGCCATCGGTTTCGATGACCACCAATCGGACGGGCTCCAGCCCCACGGCTTCCGAGGATATTCGGCCGCCCAGCAGCAGCTCGATGATATTGCCGAACAGCCGGACCGTGGTCTCCAATTTCGGTGCGTGGTACCAGCGCTCGAAGATCGCGATGAGCCAATCGGCGTAGGGCGTGACCGACTCGTCGGCGGTCCTTCCTGGTGGGGGCGTCACCCAATTGCTGTGCGGCAGCATGAAATCTATTGCCGGCGGCTCGAACCTGGCCAGGGCCTCGTAGGTCTCCACCGGTTCGTTCTGCAGGTCGATAGTGCACAGTAGGCCGGAGAACAGGTGCCGCCACTCGGGGGCCAGCAGTCGCGTCAGCCCGGCGACGACCTGACGGTAGCTGCCCTCTCCGCGGCGGTCCAGCCGATGCCGGTCGTGTCCGCGCTCGCTGCCGTCCAGGCTGACGCCTATACGAATATCCCACCGATCACAGATGCGGAGGAACTCTTCGTCGATCAGCACGCCATTGGTCTGAATACCTAACCGCACGTGTGTATCCGGTTCCAATGCGGCTCGCGCCGCCTGCGCGAAGTACTCCAGATTCCGTTTGCCGGCCAGCAACGGTTCGCCACCATGGAACACGATATCCACCGCCGACAGCGAGTGCCGCCGTGCGTGTTCACGAATCATTCGACAACTATCATCGAAGATTCTGCGGCTCATCACCTTCGGCTGATTCAGCCAGCTCTGATCAGCCATTTCGTACATATAGCAGTAATCGCAGGAAAGATTGCACCGACTGTGAATCTTCACCACATACTCCGTGAAAGCCATCGGCTCCCAACCGTCGCGGATCAATGCCGCGACGTCCAAGCCGGCAGCAGGCCAGGGTAATTGCGCCGTCGCGGGTTCCATCACCACCGGCAATCACTCCTTCTCGAATCGCGTCGCGATCGGCCGACGAAGCTTGTACCTGTCCCACCGACTTTACTTTCGGGATAGGGATCTTCGTCGATCAGCACGCGATCGGCCTGAATCGTCAACCGCACCTCGGTGGTCGACTCCAGCGCCTCTGCGCTGTGCGGGTATAGCTTTTCCTTCGAAACGGTCTCGGCTGCGTCTCCGCCCGCGAGGAACCCGCGGGTGACCATGTGTCGAGCCACCCGCAAGTCCTTCGATCGCAGTGGTCTACTCGGCGGGGCTGATGAAGGAATTGAAACCCCCGCGACTGTCCCGGTGGCTCAGGTGTCGCTCGAGTGCTGCGCGCAGGGCAGGGCTCGTGTTAGGGGACAGTTCCTCGAGATTCGGTTCCGCAGGTTCGGCACGGTATTCCATGATATTCCTCTTTTTCGTTCTCGGCCGGGCGTCCGGTAGCCGCGGATGAGTCAATGATGTCCGCTGCCACAGTCGGCAGAAAGGACAGAACGCGCCGAGAAGAGAGACCGAATATGCCAGTACTGCAACGGCATCCGCTCCACACCCGAGATGCCGCACCGCCGCAGGCGCACAGTGCGGCCACCGATCGTTACCACAGGTCAAGACGGGCCGCGGCGATGTAAGATCGGATCCGCCAATGGCCCGGTCAAGAATCATCTGATGGATACGGCAGATCTCATCCTGTTACCCAAACTTGCCCTCGACTACACCGGCCTGTCCGCTCCGATGCGGCGGCAGCTGGCCCGCGAGGCAGGCATACCTGGATGGATGTTGAACAGCACGCGGGTGGCCGTACCCAGCGACCGAAAATTCCGGTTGTGGGAGCTGGTCGAGCACGAACTCGCTGATCCGCACGTGGCACTGCGTGCCGGGCGATCGTGCGTTCCGGGGAGCTTCGGATTGATCGACTATCTGTTCATGACGGCACCGACCATAGCAGCGGGAATGACCCGAACAGTTTCCTACGTCAACGTTCTCTCCAACCATTGCATCCTGTCGGTGGTCGATGGGCCCGAGGAGATCGGCTTCGATCAGGACACGCTCTGCGGTGACGGACGAGGCAGAGAGCTGACGACGCAGGTCGCGTTCGCCGCCATGGTCGCCCGGACCCAGCGGGGAACCGGTGGGGTGGTGAAGCCGGTGCGGGTCAGCTTCCGGCAGGCCGCGCCTCGACGGCACGATCAATTCGTCGAGACTTTCGGCACGACTCGGATCGACTTCGGCGCTCCGACAGATCAGATGATGTTCCGTGTCGCCGATATGGCACGGTCGCTCGCGACTGCCGACCCCATGCTGGCCGGGATTCTGCTCCAGCATGCCGAAACCGCAGCGGTGCGGCCACCCGCTGTGACGTGCTCCGAGCAACTGCACCACGTACTGCTCGCGTTGCTCGGTACCGGTCCGATCACTGTGGACCGCGCGGCAAGCCGAATGGCGACGAGTGGCCGCAGCCTGCAGCGGCGACTTGCCGGAGAAGGCACCACATGGCGCCGCGAACTCGACCGTGCTCGCCAGGTGTGGTTGGAAAACCAGAATCCGCGTCCCGGCATTTCTCAGGACGATGTCGCCCGTCAACTCGGTTATTCCGATGCAAGGGCGTTCCGTCGCGCGCGGCAGCGGTGGTCAGCCGAAAGCGGTCGGTAATCGACGAAGTGCCCGGTGTCGCAATTCACGGCATCCAGCCAGACGTTTTCGGCTCGCGTCCGCGGCGGTCCCGCTGGGCGGCCGAAAGAGCTGCAGCACTCCAGACGGACTTCGCTGATTTTGGCCGCGCCGGTCACAACCGCCGCATTCACTTCAACGCCGGTTCGGTCCGGTGGCCATTCAGCGAGCACCCGACACCGTCTGGTCGATCAAGCGGTGGGCCGCGCGGTCGGTACGTCCGACCTCGCCGGTGATCAGGCGGTCCTGGAGAATGCCGCGCAGTCCCGAAATCAGCAGAGTGGCAGCGGCTTCCGGGTCATCGATCGAGTCGAGGCCGCGTAAACCTTCGGCCAGCGCCGACACGAAGACGGCGATGGCGGAAGTGGCGTAGCGAATATATGGACTATGCGGAGCACACGCCGCGCCGAGCACCTGGAGCATCACCTTGGCGCTCGTACCGCCCTCGCCCGAGGTGTTGGCGGCCCAGAAATCCCAGAGGCGGTCGCGCAGCGCAGCCGCATCCTCGATGTCGGCGAACAGGGCCGTGATGTCGGGCCGCTGCGTCGCCAGCGCCTGAACCAGCAGCTCTTCCTTGGTCGTGAAGTAGTAGATCAGCATGCGTGAGCTGGTGCCGAGCTCGGCGGCGAGCGGGCGCAGAGCCAGGTCCGCGAGGCCGTGGTCGGCGATGTAGCGCACGACGGCGGCGAGCAGTTCGGCGCGTTTGGCGTGGTCGAGGGGGCGGGCCATGAGTTGACTGTATCGATTGGTACAGGTATTCATGACATCGTGACTGTAACAATCGCTTCAGAAACTCGGGATTCGGTCGTCGTCACCGGTTACGCGGCTACCACGTCGCTCGCCGACGACATGGACGCCACCTGGTCGGAATTGCTGGCGGGCCATAGCGGTATCGGCGTGCTCGACGACGACTTCGTGGCCGAGTACGACCTGCCGGTTCGGATAGGCGGCAAGCTGAGGTCACAGCCCGGCGACCAGTTGACCCGGGTCGAGCAGCGCCGACACTCCTATGTCGAGCAGATGGCGCTGGTGCTCGGACGCCGAGTCTGGCGAGCGGCGGGCGCTCCCGAGATGGACGGCGAGCGGCTGGCTGTCGCCATCGGCACCGGGCTCGGCGGTGGCGACGCGCTGATCAGCGCGGTCGACGCGATGCGCGACGGCGGGTACCGCAAGGTCTCGCCGATGTCGGTGCCGATGGTGATGCCGAATGGGCCCGCCGCAACGGTCGGACTCGAAATCGGCGCCAAGGCCGGGGTTTTCGCGCCGGTCTCGGCTTGCTCGTCCGGTTCGGAGGCCATCGCGCACGCCTGGCGGCTGATCACCACCGGGGAGGCGGACGTCGTGGTGGCGGGTGGTGTCGAAGGGCACATCCACGCCGTACCTATCGCGAGCTTCGCGATGATGCGCGCGATGAGCACCCGCAATGACGAGCCGGAGCACGCCTCCCGCCCATTCGATCGAGACCGCGACGGGTTCGTATTCGGCGAGGCGGGCGCTCTCCTGGTGCTCGAATCGCAGCGGCACGCGCGAGCCCGCGGCGCCACCGTCCACGGCAGGGTGCTCGGCGCGGGCATCACCTCCGACGCCTACCACATCGTCGCCTCCGAACCAGGGGGCGTCGGCGCGGCTCGCGCCATGCGCAAAGCCATACACACTGCTGGACTTCAGGTTTCGGATATCCAACATGTGAACGCGCACGCCACATCGACATCCATCGGCGATGCCTCGGAGGCGAATGCGATCGCGGCGGTCGTCCCCGACGCCTCGGTCTATGCTCCGAAATCCGCGCTGGGACATTCGATCGGGGCAGTCGGCGCCCTCGAGTCGTTGATCACCATGCTGACCCTGCGCGACCAGCTCGTCCCGCCCACATTGAATCTCGACAACCGCGATCCGACGATCGACCTCGACATCGTCGCGGGCGCCCAGCGCGCCCAGCGCATCGACTTCGCGCTGAACAACTCGTTCGGATTCGGCGGTCACAACGTCGCCCTCGCGTTCGGCCGGGCCTGACGCGACCTCGGACAAGCACGGAGATACCGTCGTCACACAGCCCGAACAACTCGGCGACCCGGCACCGCAGCCGGTCCGAAGGACGGACAACGATGTGAGCGACGCCTTCTACCTGCCCGATCCAGCGAATCCGCAGCGATTCGTCTCGACCGAGCTCACCCGCGGTCCCTGGTCGCCGGACGCCCAGCACGCGGGGCCACCTTCCGCGCTGCTCGGTCACGTGATCGAGCGGTGCGAGCCGCGTCCCGGGTTCCAGGTCGGGCGCGTCGCCGTCGAGATCCTCGGCCCCGTGCCGCTGGAACCGCTCACGGCGCAGGCCCACGTCACGCGTCCCGGCCGCAGCGTCGAGATGATCGAGGCGACGCTGTCCACGGGTCGCGGGCCGGTGCTGCGGGCGAATGCCTGGCGGTTCAAGCTGGCCGAGCCGGAATTGGCACTACCCGAACGCTTCCTGCCGACCGGCGCTCGCCCCGGACCCGAGCTGGCGGCGGCGCCCGCGCGATTCCCGTCCACCCAGCCGGTCGGCTTCCACACCGCCATCGACTACCGCTTCGTCACCGGCTCTTTCACCGAGCCGGGCCCGGCGATCTGCTGGATCCGGCTCAGATACCCCATCGTGGCGGGCACCGCCCCGAGCCCGCTCGAGCGCACTCTCGCCGCCGCCGACTCCGGCAATGGTGTCAGCGCGGTCCTCGACTGGTCCCGCTACCTGTTCATCAACACAGACCTGACAGTCACCCTGCATCGCCAGCCGACGGGCGAATGGGTCTGCCTCGACGCCGTCACCTATCCCCAACCGCACGGCATAGGACTGGCCGAATCCGCTCTCTACGACGAAGAGGGTCACCTGGGCCGCAGCACTCAGACCCTGTTCCTCGATACCCGGTAGCCGCTGTCATCTCGTTCAAGGACGGGTGGAGATCTGCTGGACAGCCCAGCCGTTGCCGTAACATGGCGCCCCACCGACAACGGAGTCGCGCATCCCGTTCTCCACCTCGGCTACGTCCTGGGGTTCATACCGGTGACCGCAAACATCTTGCGGTAGAGGATGTATCGCGCTGCAGCACCGCCCACGGCTCAGGCCTCGGCGCCGTCCGGTAGAACGCACCTTCGGGTGGCTGCACGCCTTCAAATGCTGCGGCCCCGCTACGAACGCCGCCCTGACATCCACCACGCCCTACTCGGCCTTGCGTGCTCACTCATCTGCCTCCGCAACTTCATTCTGAACTGAGTCTTTAGAGCGAACTCTTCGCACGGCCGCCTCCGATGCCCCGGGGCCGGGCCGTCGCCTGTGCCGATCGAGACACTCGCTTATGTCATCGAGACTCACGGCCATGGTTCGTCTCGCTTTCCGCTGTTGTACTGGATTCACCAATAGCTCAACAGCGTTCAGCCGAGGAGAGACACGTCATGAGAATCGCAGTTTTCGGAGCCACCAGCACCGTCGGTCGTCTGGTCGTCGAGCAGGCCTTGCGGGAGGGGCACGAGGTGACCGCGTTCACCCGGAGCGCGGCGAGCGTCGGGCAGCGGCACGAGCGGCTGCATGTGATGGAAGGCGATGTGCTGGACACGAATTCGGTAGAGCGTGCGGTGCGAGGTCAGGACGCGGTGCTGATCTCGCTCGGCAACGGCCGCAAGGGCGTGGTCCGGGCCGGAGGCACGAAGGCGGTCATCGAAGCGATGAACCGGACCGGGGTGAAGCGGCTGATCTGCCAGACCACCCTCGGCGTCGGCGACAGCAGAAGCAACCTGAACTTCCTGTGGAAGTACGTGCTGTTCGGTCTGCTGCTGCGCCAGGCCTACGCCGACCATGTCGAGCAGGAGGAGTACGTCCGTGCCAGCGACCTGGACTGGACGATCGTGCGACCGAGCGCCTTCACCGACGGACCGCGAACCGGCAGCTACCGGCGCGGCTTCCCCGCCGGGGAGCAGGGCCTCACCCTGAAGATCGCCCGGGCCGACATCGCGGACTTCATGGTCGAGCAGTTGTCCGACACGACCTACATCCGCCAGGCGCCAGGCATCTCGCACTGAGGATGGCGCACCATGGCCACGGGCGTTACGCCGCTCCCCACCGCGACCCACGCCCCGGAATCCGGGAGGGTGGGTCGCGGTCGTGTTACATCGCGTGCTCGTGCAACTCACCCCAGGCGGGGAAAGGGTCGGGATACGCGGCCCATGCGGCCGATCCCTCGGCGAGCTCCGCGTCGGTGAGCAGGGCAGCGTCGAGCAGCGCGCGCACCTTGTCGCGATCCAGCCTTATCCCGATGAAGACGATCTCCTGCCCCGGCCGCACCTCCAGCGACGACCACCATGCCGCGGGTTCGAAGACGAGGTTCGGCCCGGCCTGGGACCAGACCGCGGCCAGCGACGGCCGGCTCGCGATCCAGCAGAATCCTTTGCTGCGCAGTAGACCCCGCAGCTGTTCCAACGCTTCGGAAAGGCGCAGTGGATGGAACGGCCGGTCGGCGGTGTAAGTGAGACTGCGGATGCCGTACTCCTCGGTCTCCGGCGTGTGTCCGCCCGCCAGCTCCTCGGCCCATCCCTCTGCCTCGGCGGCTACCACCGGGTTGTAGCGGCCGGTGTCGAGCACCTCGGCCAGATCAACGACTCCGTTCCTGGTACGCAGGACGTGGGCGCGCGGATTGAGTGCGCGCACCGTGGCCTCCACCGCGCCCGCGGCCGCCTCGCTGACCAGGTCGGTCTTGTTGACCAGCAGCACGTCGGCGAACTCGACCTGGTCCACGAGCAGGTCGGCGATGGTGCGCGCGTCTCCTTCGCCCGCTTGCAGATTCCGCTCGGCCAGCGCCTGTCCGCGCGCCACCTCGGCGAGGAACGTCGAGGCGTCGACCACGGTCACCATGGTGTCCAGGCGCGCGATGTCGCCGAGCGCGAAGCCGTCCTCGAACTCCCAGTCGAAAGTCGCGGCCACGGGCATCGGCTCGGAAATACCGGTCGACTCGATCACCAACTGATCGAACCGGCCCTCCCTGGCGAGCCGGGCGACGGCTTCGATCAGATCCTCGCGCAGCGTGCAGCAGATGCAGCCGTTGGTCAGCTCGACCAGCTTCTCCTGGGTGCGATCGAGGTGACCCTGCCCGGCGACCAGCGCGGCGTCGATATTGACCTCGCTCATGTCGTTGACGATGACCGCCACTCGACGGCCCTCTCGGTTGGCGAGGATGTGGTTGAGCAGCGTGGTTTTGCCCGCACCGAGAAAACCGGAGAGCACGGTGACGGGAAGCAGGTCGGATCTCATGACTTAATGATAACGATTTTCATTTTCCGTCATCGGCGGGGCCCGGTTGCCCGTGGCGTCACGGCCGGACCGCCGTAGGGTTTGTCTGGTGAAACTGCTGCCATTGCCCGCCGAGGGGCAAACCCCCGTCCGGGCGCTCACCATTGCCGGTACGGATTCCGGCGGAGGCGCCGGAATCCAGGCCGACACCCGCACCATGGCACTGTGCGGCGTCCATGCGCTGGTGGCAGTGGCGGCGGTGACCGTGCAGAACTCGGTGGGGGTCAGCGGTTTTCATGAAATTCCGCCGCAGGTCGTGGCCGATCAGGTGCGTACCGTCGCCGGCGATATCGGTGTAGGCGCCGCCAAGACCGGCATGCTGGCCTCCACCCCGATCATCGAGGCGGTCGCTGCGGTATGCCAGGAGGTCGGCATCGGCCGTGACGGCCGGATTCCGTTGGTCGTCGACCCGGTCGCGGCATCGATGCACGGCGATCCGCTGCTGCATGAGGAAGCGCTCGACGCGGTCCGCCAGACGCTGATCCCGCTCGCAACCGTGGTGACGCCGAACCTGGACGAGGTCAGGCTGATCACCGGCATCGACGTCGACGACGAGGATTCGGCGCGGCGCGCGGCCGAGGCGCTGCACAAACTCGGGCCGAAGTGGGCGATCGTCAAGGGCGGGCACCTGCGCTCCTCGGAGTACAGCACCGACCTGCTGTTCGACGGCGAACAGTTTCTGGAGTTCACCGCCCCGCGGATCGTGACCGGCAACGACCACGGCGGCGGCGACACACTGGCTGCCGCGATCGCCTGCGCGCTCGCCCACGGCTACCCGGTCCCCGAAGCCGTGGAGTTCGCCAAAGAATGGACCTACCGCTGCCTCGCCGCGTCCTACGATCTCGGCGCGGGGCACGGCCCGGTGTCGCCGCTATGGCGACTGCACCACAGCTGACGCGACAGCAGCCTGTACCTGTTCTCCAGAATCCGGGTGCCGCATCAGACACCGTGATGTGAACCCGCGACTCATCTGGGTGGCGATCAGGTCGGCGGTGGGCCTTACGCCACGCAGAACTCGTTGCCCTCTGGATCCTGCATGATCCACCAGTGCCCGGCTGGCCCTTTGTTCACCTCTCGGACGCGGGTCGCCCCCAGGTCTTCCAGCCCGGCCACCAGCTTGTCGAGGCCGCCGGGTTCGCTGTGGATGTCGAGATGCAGGCGGTTCTTGCCCGTCTTGCCCTCGGGCACGTCCTGGAAGAGCAGTCGTCGGCCGCGGCCGACGCCGCTGGTTTCGTCGAACGGATCCTCGGGGTGGCGGATCGCCGCATAGCCGCGGAAGGTCTTGCGGCCGCGGTGCTCGGTGACTGCCTCCTCGTCGAGGTGGCCTGCGGCCAGCAGCTGCTCGATGAGAGCGCTGGGGTCTTCCACCTCGTACTCCAGGGCCGCGGCCCAGAAGTCCGCGAGGGCGGATGCGTGCGTGCTGTCGATAACCAGCTTCCAACTCGGTGCCATGTAACCCTTTATACTGGTTACATGGATTCTTCTGCAACCACGGGGCTGATGCTGCACTCCCATACCGGCGTCGCCTACCGGTTCGACCCCGGCGCGCTGTGCCTCGAGCTGCTGACCACCGGTGGTCCCGGCCCCTACCGTCGGTACGAGGTCCTGCACGAGCCTGCTGACCTGGCCGCCTGGGCGGACCGGTCGCGGCTGACCCCGACGCCCGCACTGGACATCTCCGCAGCCGAGGTGGCCTGCATGCGAAGGCTGCGCGACGCACTGTTCCGGGTGGTCATCGCCCATACGCGCAGCGAGCCCCACCCGCCCGGCGACCTGGAGATCATCAACGAGGCAGCCGCCCGTCCGGCCTTGACCCCCGCCATCACGCCGACCGGGCAGCGGCAGTGGGCCGGAACCCCCAGCGGCACGCACTTGGCGGCCTCCGTCGCCCAGGACGCCGTCGAGCTGTTGACCGGCCCTTTCGCGCGCCGCATCCGCACCTGCGCTGCCGAGGACTGCCACCTCATCTATGTCGACACTTCACGCCCCGGCCGCCGCCGCTGGTGCTCCATGGAGCACTGCGGCAACCGCCACAAGGTCAGGGCGCTGCGCGCCCGTCACACCGAGCAAAGGTGACCGCCATGCCGGCGCGGCAACATTTAGTGTCGGTGGGCGCTGCGATACTGAAGACGTCGCAAACACAGTTGGCTTCAACGGCGAAGCGAACAGAACAACGGCGTTCGGTGTGGTTGCGGCGAACCGACCTCGGCGCCTACCCGGGCGGCGCCACGGTCTCTCGGGAAAATGCGAGGTCAGCGGAAGGTCGGCATCGATAGCGATGCCGTCGAGCCGGGAATTCGTCTCCACCAGCGCGGAGATGATCTCGGCACGATAGGCGACGAACTTTTCTCGGCATGGCCGGCGCCTCGAGCCGGTTCGCGCCGAGCCACCAGTCGGTCGCCAGGCGACTGCCCCGAAGATCGAATAGATGACGAGTTCTACGCTCGCGACCTCCACCGACTCGCGGTCCAGAACCTCGGCGGACAGCTCGGCCGTGCGATTCGCGGCCTGCCTGGCCGAGTGCAACGCACGCTCGGAATCGTCGGACCGCTGCGTGAAATGGCTGTGCAGCATGAACCGGAAGACATTCGGGTGCTGTGACACCACGAGCACGTATTCGGCAGCGCCTGCGGCGGATCAGTTCGCGGGCCGAGTCGCTGCGGGCTCGATCATCTGAGCGCCGAGCAGGAGCCCGGCGATCTCGACCGACCGCCGCGCGCCTACCTGAGCGAGTCGTCCTCGCTCCGCCGCGTGGTCAACGCTTTTTGGGATCGGGGACGATGTCGCCGGCGGACTTGGACTTCTTCTCCGCTCGCTTTTCCTTCAGGGACTTCCCGGACTTCTTGGACATCGAGCTGCGCGGAGATTTGTCGGACAATCGTGGTCCTTTGCTCGGAGACCTGAATGGTCCCGGTGCCATTGACCGTACGCTACGCAGGCGCGCGAGGGGTGCGATCATGTCAGGCGCCCCTGCCCCCAGGAACCTCACAGCTGGAGCCCAGCTCCGTGGGAGTGTGGGAGCCGAGGGTAGTTCCCATGACCGAGACTGTGACCGTCGCGGCGGCGGAACGAACCGAGACCGAGACCACGGGTGCGCCCGTGCTAGACGTGGTGATACCCGTCTACAACGAGGAGGCCGACCTCGGCGTGTGTGTGCGCAGGCTGCACGCCTACCTGCGCGACGGGTTCCCATTCCCGGCGCGGATCACGGTAGCCGACAACGCGAGCACCGACGACACGCTTCAAGTCGCCCAACTACTCGCCGAAGAGTTGGACGATGTCCGCGTCGTGCACCTGGACGCCAAGGGTCGAGGACGGGCGCTGCGGGCGGTGTGGGAACGGTCCGACGCACAGGTGGTCGCCTATATGGACGTCGACCTGTCCACCGACCTCAACGCCCTGCTTCCCCTGGTCGCGCCGCTGATCACCGGACATTCCGACCTTGCCATCGGCACCCGGCTCAGCTCCTCGTCGCGGGTAGTGCGCGGACCGAAGCGCGAGATCATCTCCCGCTGCTACAACCTGCTGCTGAAAGCCTCACTGCGAGCACGCTTCTCGGACGCGCAGTGCGGTTTCAAGGCGATGCGCACAGTCGTCGCGCGGCGCCTGCTGCCGCTGGTGCGCGACGGGGAGTGGTTCTTCGACACCGAACTGCTCGTGCTCGCCGAGCGAGCCGGGCTGCGCATCCACGAGGTGCCGGTGGACTGGATCGACGACCCGGACAGCCGGGTCGACATCATCGACACGGCGCGCAAGGACTTACTCGGAATCGGCCGGCTCGGAAGGGCGCTGGCCACCGGGGCGCTGCCGCTGGAGGAACTACGCAGGGCCGTGGGCCGGGAACCGCTGGTTCCCGGTGTGCCACTGGGCATGGTCGGGCAGCTGGTGCGCTTCGCGATTGTGGGCGTGCTGAGCACGCTGGCCTATTTGCTGCTTTACATTGTGCTGCAATCGTTTACCGGCGCACAGGTGGCGAACTTCGTGGCGCTGCTGCTCACGGCAGTGGCGAATACCGCGGCCAATCGGGCGTTCACCTTCGGCGTGCGCGGCTCGACCGGCGCGGTCTCGCACCAGTTCCAAGGGCTGGTGATCTTCGGGATCGGGTTGACGCTGACCAGCGGGTCGCTGTTCACGCTGCATCGCTGGGCGCCGGGAGCTTCGGTGCACGTGGAACTCTTCGTACTGGTACTGGCCAACCTGGTGGCCACGCTGTTGCGGTTCGTCGGACTGAGATGGGTGTTCCGCAACAGTGCCGGCGCGGATCGCGCGATCGCCGCCGATCTGCATGCCGAATACGCCGCCGGCCCTCTTGCGCTCGCCGAGTCGGTTCCGGTTCGGACCGCTCAGAAGTCCGTTCGCATCACGCTCGATACCGAAGGAGACCGTTGATGACGGCGACGCTCGCTCCGCCACCGGTCGCGACATCACCGCAACCGGTCCCGAAACGCGATGTGCGGTGGGAATACCCGGCGCTGGCGACGCTCCTGATCGGCACCGCGGTCGCCTATCTGTGCAATCTGAGCGCCAACGGGTGGGCCAACTCGTTCTATTCCGCTGCCGTGCAGGCGGGCTCGGTGTCGTGGAAGGCGTTCTTCTTCGGATCGTCGGACGCGGCGAACTCGATCACCGTAGACAAACCACCCGCCTCGCTGTGGCTGATGGAGCTGTCGGTGCGCGCGTTCGGGCTCAACAGCTGGAGCATCCTGGTGCCCGAGGTGCTGCTCGGCGTGGGCAGCGTAGCGCTGGTGTGGGCGACGGTGCGCAGGTCGTTCGGACCCGCCGCCGGATTGATCGCCGGGTTGGTGCTCGCGGTGACTCCCGTCGCGGCGCTGATGTTCCGGTTCAACAACCCCGATGCACTGTTGGCATTCCTGATGGTTGCCGCGGCCTGGGCAATGACGCGAGCAGTGGAGGACGGCCGCTGGCGCTGGCTGGTGTCGACCGGCGCGCTGATCGGATTGGGCTTCCTCACGAAGCAATTGCAGGTGCTGCTGGTGGTTCCGGCGCTGGCGCTGACCTATCTGATCGCGGGTCCGCCGAAGCTCGGCAAACGGATCGTGCAACTGTTCGCGGCGGGCGCCGCGATGGTGGTCGCCGCGGGCTGGTGGCTGTTGGCCGTGGAACTGTGGCCCACATCCTCGCGGCCGTGGATCGGTGGCTCGCATGAGAATTCCATCCTGGAGCTGACGCTTGGTTACAACGGCCTCGGTCGACTCAACGGCAATGAGCGCGGCAGCGTCGGACCCGGCGGCGACCTTCCGGCCGGCGGGAACGGGATGTGGGGCAGCCCTGGCATCACCCGCATGTTCGAGCCCGCGCAGGGCGGTCAGATCGCCTGGCTGATCCCGGCGGCACTCGTCGCGATCGTCACCGGAATTCTTCTCTGCGGCAAAGCTGTCCGGACCGACCGCCAGCGCGCCTCGCTCATCCTGTGGTGCGGCTGGCTGCTGGTGACCGGGCTGGTGTTCAGCTTCATGGCGGGCATCTTCCACCCGTACTACACGGTGGCCCTGGCTCCGGCGATCGCCGCACTCGTCGGTGCGGGCGCGGTACTGCTGTGGCGTGAACGGCGTCGGCTGTGGGTGCGGCTCGGCATGGCGCTCGCGGTGGGTCTCACTACGGCGACCGCGTGGATGCTGTTGTCTCGCAGCGCCGAATGGCAGCCATGGCTGCGCTGGACCGTGCTGGTCGTCGGCGTGCTCGCGACGATCGCGGTCGTCGTCCCCACGCCCCGGAAACTGGCCGTTGTTTCGGCATTGGCGGTCGCGTTCACCGGACTCGCCGGGCCGGTTGCCTATGCCGTCGACGCTATCGCCACCACGCATGCGGGATCGATGCCCTCGGCCGGTCCGAATGTTGCGATGCGCGGGAACCGACCGCCGTGGGGCGAGGGGATGAACGGTGGCCGTGGCGACGGGCAGGGGATGAACGGTCGCGCCGGACAGATGCCCGGTGGCACCGTATCGGATGGGCGCTCGCCGGGGACCGTGCGGATGCCCGGTGGGCCGCAGGGCACGATGCCCGGTGGGCAGGCGCCTGGTGGCGCAGGTTCGATGCCGAGTGGGCCGCCGCCTGATGCGGGATCGCAGGACACGATGCCCGACGGGCAGCAGACTCCGCAGAGTACTGAGCAGATGCCCAGCACCGGTCCGCAAGGTATGCCCGCCGGCACGGCGGCAGCTGGCGGTCCAGGCCAGAATGGCGGACCCGGCGGCCTGCTCCAGGCCAGCCGGCCCAGCGCGCAGGTGGTGTCACTGCTCGACCAGAACGGCGGCGAATACACGTGGGTAGCCGCGTCGATCGGGTCGAACAGCGCCGCCGGCTTCCAGTTGGCCACCGAACTACCCGTGATGCCGATCGGCGGCTTCAACGGCAGCGACCCGTCGCCGACGCTGGAGCAGTTCAAACAGTATGTCGCAGAAGGAAAGATCCACTACTTCATCGGCGGCAACCGCGGCGGACCCGGTTCTTCCAGCAACTCCACCAGCGCGCAGATCGCACAGTGGGTGCAGGAGAACTTCACCGCCACAGAGGTGGACGGCGTCACCCTGTACGACCTGACCGCCACTCACTGAACCTCGCGATGCGCCCCGCTCCAATCCCGGGCACGCATCGCGACCCCAGCGTTCAGCACAACCCCTGATCCCGCTGAACACCGCATCCGCACCGGCGCCGCATCTCGGCGCCGGTGCGGATCGCGTCAGGGGCGAGGGCAGAAGCATGTTGGTCCTGCACGGCAAGGGCAACAAGGACCGGACGACCCCGTTCCCGGACACGCTCGCGCAGCAGATTCGAGCTGACGCACCCGGCTGCTCGTCCGGCATCGGCTCGGCTCGTCCTTCTACTGCGGCTGATGCCGAGATCCGAGTTTTGTCGTCCACCCATATAGCGGGCATAGGCAGTGATTTGTCGACCAAATGGAGATCCACAACACCTCGTAGGAGCACCAACCTGGCGGGATTCTCATCGAACCGATCTGAATTGGCATGGCGGCAGGCGGGTCACGGAATAGGCTCTCGGCTACTATCAGCATCCATGTCCGTCTACCTCGTGACCGGTGCCGCAGGCTTCATCGGAGCGAATTACGTTCACCGTTTGCTGGAGTGGGAGCCCGCCGCCGAGGTAGTGGCGGTCGATTACATCGGTTTCGCAGGTAATACGGCAAACCTGAATCCGGTGGCCGACCGCGTCGTTTTCGAACAGGCCGATATCGCCGAGCTGGGAACCATGGAGGCTGTCTACCGGCGGTATCGACCGGATTTCGTCGTAAACTTCGCGGCGGAGTCGCACAATGACCGTGCGATCCTCGGCCCGTCGGCGTTTATGCGCAGCAACGCCCTCGGCGCCCAGGTGATGGCCGAGTGCAGTCGCCTTATCCCAGTACGGTCGCACGTGCACGTATCGACGATCGAGGTGTACGGCGAACTGGCAGCCGGAAACCAATGGTTTACCGAGCGCTCCCCACTGAACGCGAAAACCCCCTACAGCGCGGCCAAAGCGGCCGGAGATCAGATGGTGCGCGCCTACATGCAGACCTATCCGGAAATGAACATCCGGATGACACACTGCGCCAACAACTACGGCCCGTATCAACTACCAGAGAAGCTGATCCCGCTGGCGGTGACGAACGTGCTCCGCGGGCGCAAGGTGCCCGTCTACGGCGACGGCCTGCAAAGCCGGGACTGGCTACACGTCACCGATCACTGCGCTGCTGTACATCGTGTCCTGCACGCAGAGCTGGACGCGATCCCGGCGGAGGCGGCCACCGATCCAGGCTTGTTGCCGATCTTCGACATCTCGGCTCGCTGCGAAGTCACCAACCTCGATATCGCGCGCATGGTCGTCACCACGCTCGGACGTGACCCGGGCGCGTGGATCGAGCACATCCCCGACCGCCCGAACCACGATCGCCGCTACCTGATCAACCCGGAGAAGATCGAATCACAGTTGGGCTGGCAACCAACGCACGACTTCACCACCGGGATCGAAGACACGGTCACCTGGTATGCCGAGCACCGCGACTGGTGGGAACAGATCATCGCCGACAAGGGCGAACTCGGCTTCGACTGGAGCCAAGCAGCCGCACCCCGAGCGTCACGGTAGCTTCTGGCCGGCCTGGGCTATGGATGTGCGGATGATCTCGATGACCCGATCGACGATGTCGTCGGTCATTCCCCGCCACAGCGGCAGGCAGATGTGACGGTCCGCGAAATCGTTTGCAGCCGGAAAGCTCTCGGCTATCCACGTACGCCGATGCGCTGAGCGAGACTGCGCAGCGGTCCTGACGGTCCTTCGCCAACAGCTCACCCACAACCTGCTTCAGTAGAGACTTTCCTTGGTGTCCATACCCAGTCGCCCGGCGACCTCCCCCGCGGCATCCGCCAGGCTTGCCGAGGCTACCGAATGAACGACTGTACCTTGAGCCTCGACATGGGACACCGGCCTGTTCGGACCGCTACAGCACGCGCCGCAACTACTAGATTCCGTGACACCAAGACCAGCACGAGGGGAGGGCCCAGCGAGTGGACGACGAACAGATCGGTTTCGAGATCGAATTCGATGATAAGACCCAAGCATTCCTCGATTGGGTAGCATCCGACCGCATGGAAACGCGAGTGCGGGAATTCCTCACGAAGACTGCTCCGGATATGCCCGACGATTCGGAATGGTGGAAACCGCCGCTGTCGACCCAAATAATGGAAGCAGCAAAAGCGTTGTTCTGCGACCTGGCCGGATTCCTCGCGTCCGAAAATTACGAATTCGCCGACGGATTCGTTCGTTTTCTCGGCGAATGTTATGTGCGGCGTGGCGGTATGACATGGACGAACCGTCCCGAGTGGGGTCCGCCTCTGTATGCAAATTTTGGCCCTGCCGTGGATGGCGACGATACCCGCGGCATGGCTTGGATAGCGAAGATTCTGTTCAAAGACGATGGCCCCGAGAGGATTGAAGACAACATTACTGATGCTGCACGACAAACGCGGAAATCTCGGACAGTAAGATAATGATCTGACTCTCTTCTCGTAAATGGGTGGGCGCAGCCGTGCGGGTGCCGGATCAGTACAGGCCGAGTAACTTGCCCATCCACGTAAGAGCCGCCTCACGGTCATTTTTTGCGATCGTTCGAGTGGCATAGGTCGGCTTACTGACGAAGCGGCGCGAACCTGCGCCAGTCTCCGGTCGCACGGTCCACCACCCCATCTCGCGCCTCAGTTGGTACCCGCGTCCTGCATCTTGCGGGTGTAGCCGCCGCGTTCGGGGACGCGACAGCGCGCGGGCGGCTCCTGCTACTCGAGCACGCAAGCTGATTTTGCCTCGATAGTCGGCATAGCGTCCCGACAGTCGCAACATCTGATCCTCTATCCGCAATCGGAGGGAAAGACGGTCTTTCGTCGGAGTTTTGACTGAAATCGTACGGCCTGCCCTGGATCGTACCGCGCGCGTTGGAGAAGATTCGCCAAACTCCGGGCGCGCAAGGGGCGGTGGCGGTATAGGTCTGACGCGCCGTAGGGACGATGGCGCTTTTGGCCGGTGCGCCCATGTACTGCCATTGGCCGGAAGCGTCGCGCCGTTGCAGGCTCAGGTAGTAGTTGTGCGTCAGCGCAGCATCGGCGGGTACGGCGGTGCACGCGGCCCATCCGCACCCCCTCGATATGCGGCATCAGAATCGTCGGCTTGCTAAAAGTGAACCCGTTGTCACACAGAGCTCTCTTTACCAGTGTCGGCCCGCTGGGACTGGCGTTCGCGACGTTGCCGCTTGTGCCCGAGATCGGTGTCGCGGCGAGCGCGACGACGATGACGGAAAGTCGAGAAATGTTGTAGCACAATGGATTTCCCCCATTCTTTGTTGCAGGAGCAGCCAATACCGCTCAGTACTCTCCTGATGTGATCCGTTCGCTTCGATGTCGACCCTCATTCCTGCTGCCCGGCTGATGCCGGGAAGGCCTACGGGTGCCATCCAGGTTTGTCGTCTACCCATATGGCGGGCATCGGTAGTGATTTGTCGACCACAATGCAGATCCACAACACCTCGTAGGAGAGGTGGTGACGTGCCTTCATCTGCGCGGTGTCGAGGTAGACATCCGGTTCGGCGCGGACATAGGGCCGCACCGACGGAGACCAGTCCTCGGCGCATTCGACCGTCCAGCCGGGGCGCTCTTGCTCGCCGAGGACCACATCCGGGCCGGGCACCCACACGGGACCGTGCTGCCGCCACCGGGACAGGGAGCGGTGGTCGACGCTGGCGTAGTTCGCGAACTCCGTCAACCCGATATAGCGGGGAGCCGCCGAGCGGCGTTCAGCGGTCAGCCGATGGTTGGTACGCGTCCTCATCGGTCGAGATCCGTGTCGTCAAGGTCGATGGCCCGGCCGTCGCAACCGATACGCGCCGACAGTCCGTCGTCGCGCTGCAGCATGGCCCGAGGTTCGTCCAGGTTCCGATCCGGGTCCCATAGAATCCGCCAGTCACTCATCATCGCCGGCTCCGAAGCTGTAGTAAGCGGACGCGGTGAGGTATTGCAGGCAGCGGGGGCCGTGGCCGCCGTGGTCTTTGAGAACGAACCTTGCCTGCTCGAGTGAGGTCGGCGGAATGTCGGCGGTGCAGTCGCGGTGCTGGGCACGCCACCGATCGATCCGCGCGAGGTAAGTGCTCACCGCAGGGCTCGCGATGGCTTGACGAGTTTGGCAGCGACGAGGACATCGAGCGCGGCGGCCTTGTCGGCGCACGTTTCGGTGTCGCAGCTGATCCGCGCCTGCCACACCAGGTGTGCGTCCTCCGGGGTGTACGGGACATCCGGTGCGAAGTGGCACGCTTCGACGCCTTCCACGGGCTGATCAAAGAAACAGATCGTGCCGTAGACGAGGCCGGCTACGGCGAAGGCGATCAAGAGAGCTGTGGGCATTGGGGCTATACCCCCTCTTGGACGCGTTGCGCGTGCACGTCGGGCTGGTCCGCCCACTCGCGGATGCCGTCTCCGAAACGTGCTGCCACCTCGAGCGATGGCGGGCTGTAGTCGGCGGCAACTGGCTCACTGTGGTCGAACGGAATTCGCTGCGGTGGTCCTGCTTTGGGCATTTGGTCTATACCCCCGGGGCGCGTGTGGTGTTGTGGAGTTGGATGCGCCCGACGCCGGGGATAGTTGGTTCGCGATGCGTACGAACTCTCACCTTGGCCGCCACTTCCGATAGTCGGCCGCCCGTCATCGGGAGCTGACACTCACGTTAAGAGCTGGTGAAGACCTGAATGTGCTCTGATTGTGCTTTCTGTCGGTGCTACCGTTGACCGGGTGAAAAAGAGTGACGAGGTCGGCGCGAACATCGCCCGCATCCGCAACATCCGCGGCATGACTCAGCACCAGTTGGCTGCACTGGCGAATGTTGGACGCGACTACCTCGCGCACGTCGAGAGGGGCAAGAAGGCCCCGACCGCAGTGTGGGTGGGCGTCGTTGCCGCCGCTCTCGGGGTGGATGCATGCATCCTGTACGGCGCCGAAAGCGAGGCCGAGCAGATCGACCGCATCGCACCGACCGTCCGGCGGGTTCTGGCCGCGGTGGAATTCCCGCCCGATATCGATGCGGAACCGTTGGAAGTTCTGCGCCCGCAGGTCGAGCAGGTCGGCAAGTGGCGTCACGCCGCTGCCTACGCCAAGATCGTCGACGTCCTCCCGGACCTTGTGGATCAGCTGCTCGTTGCAGGACTCCGCGACGGAGCACCGGCCTATGCGTTGCTCACGTCCGTGCTCCGGGCCGCGAACACATTGGGGCACAAGACCGGCCACTACGATCTATCTCTGTTGGCAACCAACTACATGGTTAGCGCGGCATCCCAAGCAGACGACCCGCTGTTGCTAGCCACCACCCAGTACGTGAAATCGGCTGCCCTAGCCCGGGTCGGCGCGACCGAACAAGCTGTGCGCTTGACGGACCGCACGATCAGCGAGGTCGAACCACTCGCGGATGACGAGACCGCCGCGGCGGTGCTGTGTGCGCTTCACATGCGCCGCGCAGGACTGGCATCTACCGCGTTTGATGCGGACACCACCGACACCCACTTCGCAGAAGCGCACATTCTCGGCGAACGGGTGGGCGACCGGCAGGTGCTGGGTACGGTGGTCGGCCCGACCAACGTGCGCCTGTTCGAACTGTCCTCCGCGGTCGACTTGGGTCGGGTACCCAAAGCGCTGGAGCTAGCGGATGAGACGGAACTGCCGACGGGCTACCCACGGGAACGGCAGGCACATTTCTGGCTGGACAAGGCGCGCGCACACCTGAGCGCGGGCGACCCTGATCGCGCGATCGAGGCTTTGGCGAACGCGAAGGAAGCAGCGCCGGAGTACTTCCAGAAGTCCCGTGCGGTCAAGACGGCCATCCGGACGACAGCGAGTCAGCAGCGACGCGCGAGCGGCAGTCTGCGTGCGTTGGCACACTACGCGGGGATCTCGGACTGATGGCGCTGCCGAATGAGCCCGGTGTATACCGGGATGTTCGGGGCGATGAATGGGTGCTGCACGAGGACCGGAGTTGGCAGTGGACGGCCCGGCGGATGACTGACGGCCGGATGTGGCCGGTGGCTGATCATCCGGGAATGGACGCGGAGGCGCTCGCTGCGTTGGGTCGTGTGCCTGGCGCGGAGGTGCTACCACTCCAGCGCGTCGAGGTAGGCGAAATGGACGAGGTCTGGTTCCGCAACTGATGGTCACATCAGAAGCGACGGGCGCCGATGAGAGGCATTGCGAAGCAAAGTCACGCCGTCACGATAGGTCGAGACGCAGATGCGGTGACATCGTCGCGAAAGGCTCGGTTGTCGCGTTCATTCGGTTAACTGTTGGCATCTCGCAGAACTCCAGCGATGATGATCGGGCATGTGACGGCTCCCCGCTGGGAGCCGGGGCCTCAGCCACCATCAGGTCACGCGTCCACCACGAAACAAACAGGGAAACAGTTGAATGCCATCATGAAACTGGCCGTGACGGTCATCAGCGCGCTGGTCGCTGCCGCGCTCACCGTCGGATTCGCGTCCACGGCGTCGGCCGCACCAGCGGAACAGGCCGAGCAGGCCGAGCAGGTCACCGCGTCATCGGGGGAAACGCCGCAGGTGTCGTACGTCAAGGTGTGTCTGCCGCCCGGCGACACCATCGAACTCAGGACGGGGTTGGGAGCGGCGGTCGGTGCTGCCGTCGGTGCGCTCATCGGCCTGCCGGTCTTCTTCGTGGGCGCGATTCCCGGAGCGATCATCGTCGGACTGATCGGCGCCGCCATCGGAGCGTCCTCGTACGCCATCGATTCCGGGCGGCTCGAGCAGCAAGGACTGTGCTAGCTCCGCTCAGCGCGGTGGGTGCAAGGCGGCGTGCAGGGTCGCCGCCCACTGCTCCACGATTCGTTTTCGGCGGGCCGAGTCGTCGGTGAGGACGTCGGCGAGTCCGAGGCCGCGGGCCAAATCGAGGGTCGCTTGGACCAGGTGGTGGGCGACGGGGTCGGAGTCGTCGGCACCGAGGGCCTTGACCGCGCGGCGGTGTGAGGCGCGTCCGAAGCGGGCCTCGAGCGGGACGATGCGTTCGCGCAGGGCCGGGTCCGCGGCCGCGTGGGTCCAGACCTGGAGGGCCGCCTTGAACAAGGGACTGGTGTAGGACTCGACCAGCCCCGCCACCACCGCCTCCGTGCGGGCGACGCCGCAGACCGGCTCCGGCAGCGTCGCCGCCTCCCCGATGGCCTGCCCGCTGCGGGTGTCGAACATGTACTCCAGCGCGGCAGTGATCAGGTCCTCCCTGGTCGGGAAGTGATGCTGCGCCGCGCCACGCGATACCCCCGCACGTTCGGCGACGACGGCGACTGTGGCTGCCGCCCAACCCATTTCGGCCAGGCAGTCGATGGTCGCCTCGAGCAGGCGCTGCCGAGTCGCTCGGCTGCGGTCCTGCTTGGGTTCGTGCGGAGTCGCCATGGGGGTCATTCTGCCCAGCTCGGGGGGCGACGCTGCAAGAAGGCAAGCATGCCTTCCTGCACCTCACTTGTGCCGAAGAACCCCGCCGAGCGTGCCGCGAGCTCCTCGGCCGACGCGTCGAACTCGGCGAGGATGCTCGCGTTCACCAAGCGTTTGGACTCGGCCAGCCCCTGGGGAGATCCCTTGCGCAACTCCGCGCACAGCCGCGCCACCTCGGCCGCCGGATCGTCGGCGGTGACTGTGACCAGGCCGATCTCCGCGGCCACGGCGGCGCCGAACTTCTCACCGGTCAGGTAGTACCTGCTGGCCGCGCGCGGACTGAGCCTGGGCAGCAGGGTCAGCGATATCATGAACGGCGCCAACCCGATTCGAACCTCGGTGAGCGCGAAACTGCTGTCCGGCCCGGCCACCACGAGGTCGCAGGCGGCGACGATGCCCATACCGCCCGCGCGGACATTGCCGTCGATCTGCGCGATCACCGGTTTCGGGATCTCCACGAGCCTGCGCAGCACCTCGATCATGACACGGGTGCGCTCGTCCGCGGCCACCGCGGGATCGGCGGTGCTCGCCTCACTCAGGTCCGCGCCCGCGCAGAAGGTGCTTCCGATGTGCGTGAGCACGATCGCGCGCACATTGTCGTCGGCGGTCGCGTCGTCGAGCCCGCGCAGCAGCTCGGCGACCAGCTTGGACGACAGTGCGTTGCGGTTGTGCGGCGAGTCGAGCGTGAGCGTCGCGACACCATTCGCCACTGTATAGCGGACGAACGGAACCGTCTCGGTCATCGATGGCCTTTCCTAGTAGGACTTCGGCAGGCCCAGCGAATACTGGGCGACGAAGTTCAGGACCATTTCCCGGCTGACCGGGGCGATGCGGCCGATGCGCGAGGCGGCGAGCATGGCGGCCAGCCCGACGTCACGGGTCAGACCGGAACCACCGTGGGTCTGGATGGCCTGGTCGAGTGCCCTGATACTGGCCTCCGCCGCGGCGTATTTCGCCATGTTGGCGGCCTCCGCGGCCCCCATTTCCTCGCCCGCGTCATAGAGGGTAGCGGCCTTCTGCATCATCAGCTTGGCCAGCTCGAGCTCGACCTTCACCTGCGCGAGCGGATGCGAAATGCCTTGGTGCGCACCGATCGGCGTCTTCCACACGGTGCGCTCCTTGGCGTATTCCACGGCACGGTCGATGGCGTAGCGGCCGAGGCCAACGGCCATGGCGGCACCCATGATGCGCTCCGGGTTCAGACCCGCGAACAGCTGCATCAGCGCCGCGTCCTCCTTGCCGACCAGCGCGCTGGACGGCAGCCGGACGTCGTCGAGGAACAGGTTGTACTGGTGGTCCGGCTCGATGATGTCCATCTCCTGCGCCGTCTTGGTGAAGCCCTCGGCGTCGGTCGGCACGATGAACAGGGCGGGCTTCAGCTTGCCGGTCTTGTGGTCCGCTGTCCTGGACACGATCAGCACGGCCTCGGCCTGGTCCACGCCCGAAATAAAGATCTTGCGGCCGTTGAGGATCCAGTCCTCGCCGTCGCGGCGCGCGGTCGTGGTGATCTGGTGCGAGTTGGATCCCGCGTCCGGCTCGGTGATGCCGAAGACCATCGTGCCGGAGCCGTCGGCGAGCTTGGGCAGCCATTCCCGCTTCTGCGCGTCGGTGCCGTACTTGGTGATGATGGTGCCGCAGATGGCCGGGGAGACCACCATGAGCAGCAGACCGGCGCCCTGCGCGGAGAGTTCCTCCATCACCAGCGCGAGCTCGTACATGCCCGCGCCACCGCCGCCGTACTCCTCCGGCAGGTTCACGCCGAGAAAGCCGAGTTTGCCTGCCTCATCCCATAATTCGCTGAGCGGCTCGTTCTTGCGGGCTTTCGGCAGCACGTAGTCGCGGTAGTTGTACTTCCCGGCCAGTGCGGCGACGGCGGCCCGCAGCGCCTTCTGTTCGTCGGTTTCGATGAAGCTCATCAGTTCTCCTGTGTTCTGCGGAACGGTCGCACCCGGTCGGCGCGATCAGGCGCGGCGCAATGGCCCCTCATCGCTCCTCCAGGTCTTCGTTGTCCGCGGCGGGTTCGACGACCGCCAGCACGGCGCCGACGTCGACCTGCTGGCCGACGGTGACATTGACAGCGCTGAGCACACCGGCGACGGGCGCGGCGACGGTGTGCTCCATCTTCATCGCCTCCAGCCACAGAATGGGCTGGCCCGATTCGACGTGGCTGCCCACCTCTGCGCCGATCCGGATCACGCTGCCGGGCATGGGCGCGAGCAGCGAGCCGGTGGCCACCTGATCGGCCGGATCGCTGAAGCGCGGCAGCCTGCGCACGGCGACGGGGCCGAACGGCGAATCGACGTAGACCTGCTCGCCGTAGCGCGCCACATCGAACTGCCTACGCACGGGGCCGCTTGGACCGGGCACGGAGAGGACCACGCGATCAGGGGCGGACTCGACGAGCTCGAGCCCGTCGTGGCCGTCCACCGCGACGCCGGTCCTACCGAACCGGTAGCCGATCTCGTGCGTCCCACTGGAGCGGCTCTCGTAGGACTTGCGTTGCGACAGCGAGGGCAGATTCCGCCAGCCGCTGGGCAATCCACCACCCACTCCGGCGCTGCCCCGGTTCGCGGCCGCGTCGGCGAGGGCGGCGGCGACGATCGACAGCGCCTCGTCGGATTCGGATACCAACGGCGCGGCCAGGGTGTCCAAGCCATGTGTGGCGAAGAACGCGGTGTCGGTGGCACCGGCCGCGAACGCCGGATGGCGTAGTACTCGCACCAGCAGGTCCCGGTTGGTGACCAGGCCGTGGATCTTCGCGCGGTGCAGCGCGGCGGCCAGCAATCGTGCCGCCTCGCCGCGGGTTTCAGCGTAGGAGATGACCTTTGCCAGCATCGGGTCGTAGTGCACGCCGACGACCGAACCGGCCACAACGCCCGTGTCCAAGCGCACGCCCGGCCGGTCGAGTAGATCGAATTCCGCTGCCACCATGGGGATATCGATCCGGTGCACCGTTCCGCTCTGCGGCTGCCATTCATGCGCCGGATCCTCGGCGTAGAGCCGCGCCTCGATCGAGTGCCCGTGCATCGCGGGTGGCTCGGCGGGCAGCATGCCGCCCACCGCGACATCCAGTTGCAGCCGAACCAGATCCAGTCCGGTGGTGCACTCCGTGACCGGATGCTCGACCTGCAAACGCGTGTTCATCTCCAGGAAGAAGAAGGCACCCTGTTCGTCGGCGAGGAACTCCACGGTGCCCGCCCCGGTGTAGCCGATCGCGCCCGCCGCGAGCCGCGCCGCCTCGAACAGCCGAGCGCGCATGCCCTCGGTGCGCTCGACCAACGGCGAGGGAGCCTCCTCGATCACCTTCTGATGGCGGCGCTGGATAGAGCACTCGCGTTCGCCGACCGCCCAGATCGTGCCGTGGATATCAGCCATCACCTGGACCTCGATGTGCCTGCCGGTCTCGAGGTAGCGCTCGCAGAACACCGTCGGATCGCCGAACGCGGATTCCGCCTCCCGCCGGGCGGCATCGATCTGAGGCGTCAAGTCGGCGAGGTCGCGCACCACCCGCATGCCACGCCCGCCGCCGCCCGCGGAGGCCTTGATCAGGACCGGCAGATGCGCTGCGGTGACCTCGGCCGGATCCAGTTCGGCGAGCACCGGGACGCCGGCGACATCCATCAGCTTCTTCGAGGCGACCTTCGAGCCCATCTGCTCGATCGCCTCGACCGGAGGGCCGATCCAGACCATCCCGGCATCCAGCACCGCCCTGGCGAATTGAGCGTTCTCGGAAAGAAATCCGTATCCGGGGTGGATAGCGTCGGCGCCGGTCGCCAGCGCGGCTTCGATGATCAGCTCACTGCGCAGATAGGTTTCGGCCGGCGCGTTGCCGGGCAGCCGGACGGCGCTGTCGGCTTCGGCCACATGCGGCGCGGCGGCGTCCGCGTCGGAGTACACCGCGACGGTGTCGAGGCCCATCCGGCGGCAGGTGGCGAACACTCGGCGGGCGATCTCGCCACGGTTGGCGACAAGGACGTTCGTGATCGCCGGGGCCAGAGCGAGGGAGGAGTTGGACACGGCGCGCCTCACATTCGGAAGACGCCGAAGCCGTCGGCGCCCTTGATCGGGGCATTGTGAATGGCCGATAAGGACATTCCCAACACGGTGCGGGTATCGCGCGGATCGATGACGCCGTCGTCGTACAGCCGCCCGGACATGAACATAGCCAGCGACTCGGCTTCGATCTGCGCCTCGACCATGGCTCGCATTCCGGCGTCGGCGTCCTCGTCGAACGGCAGGCCCTTCGCCTCGGCGGCGGCACGGCCCACGATCGAGATGACACCCGCCAGCTGTGCGCCGCCCATGACGGCGGATTTCGCGCTGGGCCAAGCGAACACGAAACGCGGGTCGAAGGCGCGGCCGCACATGCCGTAGTGGCCGGCGCCGTAGGACGCGCCCATCAGCACCGAGATGTGCGGCACCTTCGAGTTGGAGACCGCGTTGATCATCATCGCGCCGTGCTTGATGATGCCCTTCTGCTCGTATTCCTTACCGACCATGTAGCCGGTCGTGTTGTGCAGGAACAGCAGTGGCGTGTCGGTCTTGTTGGCCAGCTGGATGAACTGGGTGGCCTTCTGCGACTCCTCGGAGAACAGGACGCCGCGCGCGTTCGCCAGGATGCCGATCGGATATCCGTGCAGCTCCGCCCATCCGGTCACCAGACTGCTGCCATAGAGCGGTTTGAACTCGTCGAAATCCGAGCCGTCGACGATGCGGGCGATCACCTCGCGCGGGTCGAACGGGATCTTCAGATCCGGGGGAACTATGCCGAGCAGATCCTCGGAGTCGTAGAGCGGCTCGATCACCTCGGTGCGCGGAGCGGGCCCCTGCTTACGCCAATTCAGCCGCTTGACGATGGAGCGGCCGATACGGATCGCGTCCAGCTCGTCGAGCGCGTAGTAGTCGGCAAGGCCGGAGATCCGCGCGTGCATGTCGGCGCCGCCGAGGGATTCGTCATCGGACTCCTCACCGGTGGCCATCTTCACCAGTGGCGGGCCGCCGAGGAACACCTTGGAGCGCTTCTTGATCATCACCACGTGGTCGGACAGGCCCGGGATGTAGGCGCCGCCCGCGGTGGAGTTGCCGAACACCAGCGCGATTGTCGGAATACCCGCCGCCGACGCCCGGGTGAGATCACGGAACATCTGGCCGCCGGGGACGAAGACCTCTTTCTGCGTGGGCAGGTCCGCGCCACCGGATTCCACGAGCGAGATCACCGGAAGCCGGTTCTCTCGCACGATATCGTTGATGCGCAACGTCTTTCGCAGTGTCCACGGGTTCGAGGTTCCGCCGCGCACGGTGGGGTCGGGCGCGACGATCATGCACTCGACACCTTCTACGACGCCGATGCCCGCGACGGTGCTCGCGCCGACGTGGAATTCGCTGCCCCAGCCCGCCAGCGGGCACAGCTCCAGGAACGGGGAATCCTCGTCGACCAGTAGCTCGATGCGCTCGCGTGCGGTCAGTTTGCCGCGCTTGCGATGCCGGGCCAGCTTGTCCGGGCCGCCGCCCGCGATGGCCTTGGCGAACTCGGCCTCGACCTCGGTGAGCTTGGCGCTCATGGCGTCCGCCGCCGCGATGTACTCCAGTGCGGCGGTGTCCAGGGTGCTGCGCAGTACGGTCATGCTGTGTCCTTTTCTGGCATGACCGGGGCCCTGCGTGGTGACGCGGGCTGCCGCCTCCGGGCCTGACCGGTCATGCTGTGTCCTTTTCTGGCATGACCGGGGCCCTGCGTGGTGACGCGGGCTGCCGCCTCCGGGCCTGACCGGTCATGCCTGGTACCCCAATCGCTTCGCCGCAAGTCCGGTGAGGATTTCCGTGGTGCCACCGCCGATGCCGAGGATGCGCATGTCCCGGTACTGCCGCTCGATCTCGGATTCGCGCATGTAGCCGAGGCCGCCGAACAGCTGCACGGCCTGGTTGGCCACCCACTCGCCCGCCTCGACGGCGGTGTTCTTGGCGAAGCACACCTCGGCGATCAGGTCGGTTTCACCTTCGGCACTGCGCTGCACCACATCGCGGGTGTAGACACGGGCGACATCGATGCGCCTTGCCATCTCGGTGACCGTGTTCTGCACCGCCTGCCTGCTGATCAGCGGGCGGCCGAAGGTTTCCCGGTTGCGTACCCATTCCAAAGTCAGGTCCAGGCAGCGCTGCGCGCTCGAATACGCCTGTACCGCAAGGGCGACGCGCTCGCTGACGAACGCGCCCGCGATCTGGTGAAAACCGGAGTTCTCCTGGCCGACCAGGTTCTCCGCCGGCACACGGACGTCCACGTAAGAAAGTTCGGCGGTGTCGGAGGCGAGCCAGCCCATCTTGTCCAACTTGCGGCTGACCGTGAAGCCTGGGGTGCCCTTGTCGACGACGAGCAACGAGATGCCCGCGGAGCCCGGTCCTCCGGTGCGCACTGCTGTGACCACGAAGTCGGCACGCACGCCGGAGGTGATGTAGGTCTTGGCGCCGTTGACGATGTAATGGTCGCCGTCGCGGCGGGCCGTGGTGGTGAGGTGCCCGACGTCGGAGCCGCCGCCCGGCTCGGTGATCGCCAGCGAGCCGATCTTCTCGCCCGCGAGCGTCGGCCGCACCCAGCGCTCGAGCTGCTCGGCATTGCCGGAGGCGATGAGGTGCGGCACCGAGATGCCGCAGGTGAACAGCGAAGCGAACAGTCCACCGGACGCGCCGGACTGGTGCATCTCCTCGCAGACGATCATGGCGTCGACGCCGTCGCCGCCGGAACCGCCCGCGGACTCCGGGAACTGCATACCGAGCAGGCCGAGGGCACCCGCCTTCTTGTGCAGCTCGCGGGGGATCTCACCCTCGCGCTCCCAGCCGTCCAGGTATGGCAGGATCTCGCGTTCAACGAAACCTCGTACAGTGGAACGCAACTCGCGCCGTTCCGGCGTTTCCCACAGTGTGGTCATGCGGTGTCCTTTCTCGCATGACCGGGGGCCCTGCGTGGTGACGCGAGCTGCCGCCTCCGGGCCCTGACCGGTCATGCGGTGTCCTTTCTCGCATGACCGGGGGCCCTGCGTGGTGACGCGAGCTGCCGCCTCCGGGCCCTGACCGGTCATGACAAAAGCTCCACTGGAATGTCGAGGTGACGGGACCGGAGCCATTCGCCGAGTCCCTTGGCCTGGGGATCGAAGCGGGCCTGGTAGGCCACGCCTTGACCGAGTAGACCTTCGATGATGAAGTTCAGCGCCCGCAGGTTGGGCAGGACGTGCCGGGTGACGGTGAGCGAAGCCACCTCCGGGAGCAACTCTTTGACGGCCTCCACCGTGAGCGTGTGCGCCAGCCAACGCCACTGCTCGTCGGTGCGCACCCACACTCCGATGTTGGCGTTGCCACCCTTGTCTCCGCTGCGGGCGAGCGCGATCGCGCCCAACGGCGCACGGCGGGTTTCGGTGGTAGGCAGAGATTCCGGAGCGGGCGGCTCGGCCACCTCGGCCAGGACCACCGTGTCGGTCGGCGGCGCGACGGCCACGCGGCTGCCGTCCGGCAGCACCGCCGTGTGCGGCACCTCGGAGGCATCGACAAACCCTGGCGTGTACACGCCGTACGGAGATCCGTTACCGGGCAATGTGGTGAAACTGCACCCTGGGTAACTGGCCAGCGCCAACTCCACCGCGACATTGGAGAACGCCCGACCGACCTTGTCCGGGTCAGGGTCGCGAACCACGCAGCGCAGCAGCGCGCTGGCCTGTTCCTCGGTGTCGGCGTCCGGTCGATCCAGCCGGGCCAGGGTCCAGGTCAGCTCCGTGGGCTTCGTCGGCAGCCAGGATTCCAGCTGTCGTCGCGCCAGTGCCGCTTTCGCCTCGATGTCCAAGCCGGTGAGGATGAACTCCATCTCGTTGCGGAACCCGCCGAGCGTGTTCAGCGAGACCTTGAGCCGCGGTGGCGGGGCCTCACCGGTGACGCCGCTGATCAGCACCCGGTCCGGGCCCGCCTGGTCGAGCCGTATGGTATCCAGCCGGGAGGTCACGTCGGGTCCCGCGTAGCGGGCGCCCTGGATCTCATACATCAGCTGGGCCTCGACGGTGTCGACGGTGACCGCGCCGCCGGTGCCTTCATGCTTGGTGATGACACTGCTGCCGTCCCTGCGGATTTCGGCGAGCGGGAAACCCGGCCTCCCGAGGTCGGCGAGTTCGGTGAAGAAGGCGTAGTTGCCTCCGGTGGCCTGGGTGCCGCACTCGATAACGTGCCCCGCCACCACCGCGCCGGCCAGCTGGTCGTAATCGGTTCGGCCCCAGCCGAAATGCGCGGCGGCCGGGCCGAGGACCACCGACGCGTCGGTGACCCGTCCGGTGACCACGATGTCCGCGCCCGCGTTCAGGCATTCGACGATGCCCCACGCGCCGAGGTAGGCGTTGGCGGTCAGCGGCGCGCCGAGCCCCAGTTCACCGGCTCGCGCGCCCAGATCGTCGCCCTCGACGTGTGCGATCTTCACGTCCAACCCGAGGTCGACGGCGATCTTGCGCAGTTTCTCCGCCAGCCCGGCGGGATTGAGGCCGCCCGCGTTCGCGACGATCCGCACGTTGCGTTCCAAGGCGAGCCCGAGGCATTCCTCGACCTGCTTGACGAAGGTCTTGGCGTAGCCGAGGCTCGGATCTTTCATTCGGTCCCGGCCGAGGATCAGCATGGTCAGCTCGGCGAGATAGTCACCGGTGAGCACGTCGAGCTGCCCACCATCGAGCATCTCGCGCATGGCAGCGAGCCGATCACCGTAAAAGCCGGAACAGTTGCCGATCCGAAGTACCTCCGGGTCGGCGGCCAGCATACTCATCAGCGGGGATTACCTCCCTCCTGTGCGGCGACCGGACGTTCGTCCGATCGGTCCTTGCGGCGTTCCGTCCGGGCGCGGCAAAGTGACGCACCTGCCGAGTTCGCGTTCCGGGACCAGCATCACACCGAACCCAGAAAAAAGCAAGCGTGCGTGCTTGTTAGCTGCAACGCGTATTCGGCCGATCGCGCGACACGGTGTCGGTTCCCAGCCGAGCTGGCGCGTTTTCACGCAGGTGGCGCGGGTCTGGCGCGGAGTCTCACGTAATGAGTGCACCGGATCTACCCCCGGTCGCCATGATCCGAAACCGGCTACCAATGCGAAATAAACGCCTGCATCGGCAGACGAAACTCTGTTGTGTCGGGTGTAGATATTCCGCGCGGGCTGGTATACAGTCGCTGTCGTTCGAATTGATGAGTCCAGTGGCCGGGCAGGTGAACTGCCCGGAACATGAGGTTCCACCGTCCCCTTCCGGCGGAGAAGAGAATCCGGTGCAGTCGGCCGGACTGCCGGAAGGGGACGAAGAAGCAAGGCCGAGAAGTAACGCGGATAGGACCGACAATCCAGGAGGTGGTGCTCACTGAGTAGTCATTTATCAGTTCCGCGTCCCGGGAAGAGTCGGGTGCGGTGTAGCACATCGGTCCACGCGGCCGGTGAGCAGAGTTGATATCAATCCCCCCTTCGTAGATCCCAGGCCCCGGCGCGCACGCGCCGGGGCCTGTCGGCGTTGAACCCAAGAGGTGCTGTGCAGCAACCGAACCAGAACCCCACCGACGGTCCCAGCGCCGCCGACAAACTCGATGACGACGACTACCCCGCCTACAGCATGGGGCGCGCCGCGGAAATACTCGGCGTTACCCAAGCGTTCCTGCGCGGCCTCGACGCAGCCCAACTCTTGACCCCGCAGCGTTCCGCGGGCGGGCACCGCCGCTACTCCCGCTACCAACTGCGCATCGCCGGGCGCGTGCGTGAGCTCGTCGATGCCGGTAACACCCTAGAGGCGGCTTGCCGCATCGTCATCCTCGAAGACCAGCTCGCCGAGGCGCAGCGCCTCAACACCGACCTGCGCCGCACCCTCGACCAGCGCACCCCCGACTGATCGCGAATCGGCGTCGGACCTACAACTGGCTGGGTTTCGCGCTTCGGAATGTTCCTGGACGACCCGTTCGACGTGCCCCCTGAGCTGGTCGACTATCTCGCCCAAGCAGTTGGGTATCTTTCGGCCCGTCGCCGGTCCCCCACGCTCGAGCTGTAGGTGATTTCATGTCGTGACCGATGAGGGCGGCTACGGCCGGTTTGGGGTGTTGTCCCGCGTTGAGCTGGAGCGGTTCTTCTACCGCTTAGCGCCGGATTGCGCGGACCAGTTGTCGACCCACGAACCTACGGCGAGACACCCGGCCCGAACCAGAGCTCGTTGACGTGTGAAAACGATTGTCGGACATAAATAATGCCTTCCGATGTGCGGCGGAGCCATCCCCCCGTGCTCAAACCCCGCGATCGTCCAGCCTCAATCCCCCGTGGTTGACAACCAGTTACGATGACGCCGAACTTGCCTGTTACCAACACCTTCCGTGTAACGGTGGAGTCAGTTTCACAATCAACTTAGATGACCGGTGGAACCAGTCAGGAGTGCGTACGTGCCAAATGAAATCGATTCCGCTGGCTCCCCGCAGCCACCCCAGACCGATGGCGATGCGCTCTTGGAGCGGGTCCTGCCATGGCTCAGGAGCTGGCTGTTGGACACCGGCCTTGCCCTCTCCCCTGCCGAGGCTGACAACCACCGGTGGGGAGGAGCCACGATCGGGTTCGCCGCAAAGTTCTTGGCTCCGGCGGACCCTGCCCGTGAACAGAGCATTTTCGCCGCGGCCGCCCTGGCCGCTCTGTGGGACGACCTCTTCGAGGATCCGCAGCTGCGGGACCCGGAAGCCGTCACCGCGCTGCGGCGTGGCCTGGTGGCAACACTGCGCCAGGACCCGGAGGCGCCGTGGAGGCCCGGCGCGATCCCGACGGCATGGGCGAGTTTGTGGCCGCGTCTGCGCGAGGGCCGGACCACCCGCTGGCAGGAGCGGTTTCTCAACAACCTCGAGGAGTGGTGCGAAGCCTGCGAACGCGAAGCGCACCATCGCATCAACGGCTACATCCCGCCCACGGCCGACTACCTGCCGCTGCGGATGTCGACCGGTGGGTTTGAGACCTTCATCGCCGGCATGGAGGTGCACCAAAACCGGGAACTGCCGTCGAAGCTGCGGGATCACCGCGTGATCCGCCGTCTCGAGGAACTGGTCTTCTGGGTGGTCTTCGTGGAGAACGACATGGTGGGGCTGGATCAGGACGAGGCCGATCAAGTCCCCTACAACCTGGTCAGGATGATCCGTCACGAGACCGGGTGCACCCGCGACGAAGCCGTCGAGCAGGTGCAGCGCCAGGTGGCCGAGTATCGCGCCAAACTCGACGCGGTGATCCGCTACCTCCCCATATTCTTCCGCGTGGCTCCCTGCCTGTCGGGCCGGTGGAAGAAGTTCGAGTCGACCTACCAGACCATGACGAAAGGGGGGCGGGCGGCGACTGAGAGCAGGCGGAACACGCCAACCTCCGCTTCCGCGGCACCGGACTTGGAACGCTTGCGCCGTGAGGTCTACCTCCCGGCCGCCGAACCGATTCCTACCGCGCCGTAAGCCCCCGCAGCCGGTAAGTCGGGTGTTTGCGAACATGCCCTCCACATCACGGCGCAGCAGCGTGCCCAGGGCCACACTCAGCGCCCAATCGATTCTCCACCCACTACCCAACCCGAGTCTGGGCGAGGCCGACGGGAGCTGGACAACCTACTCCACCCGGGACATCGGCCACGAATCAACGAAATGAGCCAGGGGAACACAAACCACTCGAATACGAGTTCTTACCAGTCACCGCCGACGAGCCGCTGCGCATCTGCGGGATGTTTACGAACCCCGTCACATCAGATGAGAACCACATCCGCGACCTGAACGAGGACAACCCCAGTAATCCGCGCACGCCAGGAATCCGCCAGATCGCCTGAAAAGGAGTTGACCGAGCGCGACCGCGCAAGTGGCGAACCGCAGGTCGGCGGCACCCTGGCCCGCCAGATTCAATGAGAAGCGACACGCGGGTCCGCAATACCCGCAGGGCGGCGGCGGGGGCCGAATGGAGCAAGATAAGCACCGTGCCCACCGACGTCGCCGTGATCATTCTCTTCGCCCTGGCCGGCTTCCTCCTCGGCGGCACCTACACCACATGGAAGACCGCTCGGCCGCTGTCCATCGCGCTCGCGGTCTGCGCCGTCCTCGCGGCAGCAGGCGCCCTCGCCTGGTGGCTCGGCTAGCGTCGCGGCCGAGCCAGTCGCCGCCGATTCGCGTGGCGAGCCGGAAGCGATGAATCACGATGTATGCCACAGCACGAATCCCCAGGAAAGCACGATCGGCCCGGCGCGACGTATCGCACCGGACCGATGGCCGCACCGCCCACCGGGCAGTGGAAGGCGGTGGGCAGGACGCGCGGACCTCCCGACAAGGTCGGCGCCCCACAACCCGAGTGGCGAGGGAAACCGACTCGGGTGGCTGTGCGCTAGGCGTCGCGCTGATTCACCATGACCAGGGCCGCGCCGAACACGATCGCGACGAACGCGGTGAAGTAGAGCAGGCTGCCCCCCGGCCCCCAGTGCCAGTTGGCGGTGGTAGGGGAAGCACTGTAGAAGTGGCTCGCGTTCGCGAACGGCAGAAACGGGGTGACGTTGCGGCCGAAATTGCCGAATGCCCCGAGCAGGCCCTCGATGAGCAGCGGCCACAGCACGATCAGCGAGATCGCGGCAGCGGACTGTCGCACCAGCACGCCGATGCCGACCGCGAGGACGACGCACAGGAACGTGTAGATGGGGATGCCGTAGACCTCGCGCCAGTCGTCCCCGGTCGACAGTGTCAAAGTCGCGCCCGCATCCGCCCCACCGAGCGCCTTGGCGACCAGGTAGGAGAGGAATACCAGCACAATCGTCAGCAGCGCGCCGTACACGCCGACCAGCCCGGCCTTGGTGAGAATGACTTTGGCCCGATGTGGAGTGGCCTGGAACGTCGTCCGGATGATGCCGAAGCGGTATTCGCTCGTCACGGTGAGCGTCGCCATGATCATCAGGACCATCACGCCGAATCCGCTGATCCCGGCCACCGCGGTGGAGACCGTCAGGTTGATCGAACCCTCTTTGCCGTAGGACGCCCGCGCCACCCAGGCGAGGAGGGCGGCCATGCCGAGCGCGAGTACGACAACTATCGCCGAGCACCACCAAGGCGACCTGGTCGAGGTGAGTTTGATTCGTTCTGCTGCCAGCACGCCCATCAGAGCGCACCTCCCATCGCTGTGTAGGACGCGGCGTCCCCGGTGCCCTGCGGGGATACGCGGGCTGCCGCCTCCGGGCCCATCACCTGATCGAATCCTTCACCGTGGTACTGCACGGCACCGCCGGTCATCCGCATGAACGCTTCCTCCAGCGAAGCGCGCTGGGGAGCCAGCTCGAACAGCGTGATGTCGTTCGCGCCCGCCAGCTTGCCGACCGCGTCGCTGGACACGTTCGCGACGACGAGCGCGGGGCCGTCGGCGCCCGCACCGTCCTCGCGGACGGTCATGCCGTTCGAGGTGAGCACGCTGCGCAGCTGGTCCAGCTGTGGGCTGCGGACCCGCACCGACTGCTCCGAGGCGCGCTCGATGAACTCCTGCGTGGTCGAGTCCGAGATGAGCTTGCCGCGACCGATCACCACCAGGTGCTCGGCGGTCTGCGCCATCTCCGAAAGCAGGTGGCTGGAGACCAGTACCGTGCGGCCCTCGGCGGCCAATCGCTGCATGAACCGGCGGATCCACAGGATGCCCTCCGGGTCCAGCCCGTTGACCGGCTCGTCGAACAGCAACACCTGCGGGTCACCGAGCAGTGCGCCGGCCAGGCCGAGCCGCTGCGACATGCCGAGGGAGAAACCGCCCGCGGTCTTGCCCGCGACCTCCGACAGGCCGACCAGTCGAAGCACCTCTTCCACCCGGGACTTGGCGATGTCGTTGGATGCGGCCATCCACTCCAGGTGGGCGCGCGCCGACCGGTTCGGATGCACCCACTTGGCATCCAGCAGCGCACCGACGATCCGCAGTGGATGGTCCAGCTCATGGTAGGGCTTGCCCTGGATCAGCGCGGTGCCCGCGGTGGGCTTGTCCAATCCGAGGATCATCCGCATGGTGGTCGACTTACCGGCACCGTTCGGTCCCAGGAACCCCGTCACCTGCCCTGGTCGGACGGTGAACGTCAGATCCTGTACCGCGACGGTCTGCCCGTAATGCTTGGTCAGGCCTTTCAGCTCGATCATGTGACCAGCATTCCGCAAAACGCGGCTGTGCGCGTCCCTACAAAGTGGCGAGTTCGGTCATCCTCGAGGATGAGGGCATCATCAGGGCGCCTCGACGAGCGGTTCCCAACGCCGGAGACGACACCGAGGCCTGGAAGTCGAAAGGGTTTCTCCGAGCCCAGAAGGGTTCAACCCTCCTCGACATTGATCGGTCACTGAGCATTCAGAGCACATAATTATGTCTCGAGTAGTCGTCGGAGGGCGTCGAGATTGGCTGCTACCGCCGACTTGACTTGTGCTGTGACGATCGGGCTCGCGAGTCGCAGGGGGCCGCGGAGTTCGAGGTCGATCGCGTTTCGCAGCAAGGTTCCGCCTGGGGCGGATTCCAGGTCGTAGGACACCACAGCCGGGAATCGGCCCAACTGGCCACGGATCTGCAGCCGTTGCGTGGGTTGGAATTCGGTGACCTCGAACACTTCCACGGCTGGTTCGGGAATCGACCGGGTCTGCCGATAGGTCGACCCCACCCCCACCGGGCCTGCCGAGATTTTACGGGTCTCGGTGATGGCGTAGTTCCAGCGCGGAACGTTCTCGAACTGCGCGAGGTATGCGAAGACGTCGACGATCGGGCGGTTGATGGTCAGCGTGTTCTCGAAGGTTGTCATGCCGTCCTGAAGCGTGCGGAGGCCGCGCGTATTCCAGTGAAAACCCTGCGCGCCTATGTGATTCACGCAACATATTACACGACATGTATGTCGTGTAATGTTTTTGCCATGGCGAACGCATCGAAGAACCCCACCCTTGTTTTCATCCCCTGCATGTCCGGTGCCCCATGGGACATCAGCAGGTTCGACTCGCTGAGCGAGCGGCCCGCGCGTCTGCTGAAGCTGCCCGAGGCCGTCGACAATATGGAGGTCTATGCCGACTTCGTCGCGGACGCTGTCGCCGATCTCGACAACTATGTTCTGATCGGAGACTCCTTCGGCGCTCAGATCGCGCTGGCGTTGGCGGTTCGGCGGCCGAAGGGTTTGCGTGGGCTGGTGATGTCAGGCGGATTCGCGGCCAACCCGGTCACCTCCCCGTTCTGGAACACCGCAATGCGGACCATGGGCAAGATGCGCGGTGGCGCCTATCAGCACATCGTCCTGCGCGCCCACGCCCACCGCCTCGCCTCCCCCTTCGACGGCGAGGGCCAGGTTCCCTGGAACGAGGCCGAAAGCCGCCGCGTGTTCCGGGAGAACACCCCTGCGGAGTCCTATGGAGCCCGCATCACCGCGGCCCTGTCCGCTTACTACGTCGACAAACTCGACCAGGTCTCGGTCCCGACCCTCATCCTGACCCCCGAACACGACGTCATCGTCGGCGAAGCCCCCGCCACAGTGATGCGTGACGGTATTCCTGATGCGACCGAGGTCGTGCTGGCGCGGACCGGTCACATGTTCCGCTTCTCCCATCCCGGCACCTACTCCGCCACTGTGGCGAAATTCCTGACCGACCGTATCGATCACCGAGAGACCGTTGCCGCGGGCTGAAGAATCTTGATACCTGAGCGGGCCCGGCCAAACGTAACCCTCGCCGTCACCACCGCTCAGGGCGAGATGCCACGCCGCCGCGACCGCCCAGTCCAGCGCTCTCCCGACGGCTATTGTGCCGCAAGCGAGATCACGGCACTGAGCGCGGCGGCGGCGTCGAGCAGGGCACGGGAGCGAGCCGCGATGCCCACGTCCCGGGCGGCCAGCGCGGCTACGACGTCTTCCGACCGTCCGCGCGGCAAGTTCGGCATCAGAACGCGGAGGGTTTCGATACGGTATCCGGCGCTGCGCAATTGGTGAACGATCCGAGCATCCCGAACTTGTGCCGGCGAATATCGTCGCGTTCCTTGGGTGGAGACGCGGTCAGGAACAGCGAGCCCCTCGGCGTCCCAGTGCCGCAAGGTCGACGGGCGCACTCCGAGTGCGGCAGCGAGTTCGGACACGCTCATCGAGTCCGATGCGCGGACATCCGCGATCGGCTCGGCGGAGATCGCCTCGGCCGCCGCCTTGGCGAGCTCGAGATCCCTACGCTCTCGATCGAGTCGGGCGTGTGCCGCATCGAGCAAGGCAAGCACCTGCGAGGCCGGCCCCCGGTGTACGGCACGAACGATCCGCTTGGCCTCGACCGGACCGACACCGGCCGCCAGCGCTCGGTAAGCCAGCGCGGAACGCAGGTGAATTTCGCCGTACCTGCGGTAGCCCGCGGCTGTCCGCATCGCGGTCGGCAGCACCCCGTCGCGCTCGAGATTGCGTACCTGTTGCACGGAGTAACCGGCACGTCGCGCGACATCGACTGTGCGTATGGACGAGTTGAGGGTCGACACCCCACCTCCCCTGTCAATCGTCTCGAAGTCTCCACAAGCACCTTAATGAAACGCTGGAAGGCATGACCATCGATGAGATCATCCGCTTCGTATCGAACCTCGAGGGAGTCCTGACCCTCAGGCCGGGACCCGGCGACGGTTCGCCCGAGATCAGCTGGGGCGATACGTTCTTCTACTACTCACCGAGTGGTGTCGTGCCGAAAGCGACCCAACCCTTCGCGACGATCGTTACGAAGAACTACCCGGGCGACGAGAAATCACGCCTGGACCACCCGGATGCGTTCCGCGTCAACATCGCCGCTGGGAAGGAATCCTTCATCCGGTGGACCGGCCACGCGCCGCGCGAAGCAGCCATGGACATCGACCCCAGCATTACCGACACCGTGATCGCACACCCCGTCTACGGCTCCGCAGGCTGGCTCGCGATAGTAAATCCCGGCCAGCGGTCCGATAAGACAACCCGCGAGCTGCTCCACAAGGCCTATGACCTCGCACGCTCACGCTATGAGCGACGCGCGGGGGCGACGAGCAGCTGATGCGTTAGTACGATCCCAGCCCAGTTGTCTCGCTCCAGTGTGCGAGATCGATGGCCTTGGTGAGCAGAGTGGTGCGTTGGGATGAGACGTCCCATGGGGTTCCGGCTGGTTCGAGAGTCAGCAGAACGATGATTTTCTCGTCGTGTTCGCCGACGGTGCCGGTGGTGTGCATGGCTCGCTTGCCGAGGTTGATCGCGGGTGCGCTGGGCGGGGCGCCCTCGGTGAAGGTCCAGTTCTCATCGATGCCGTCTCGCCCCATAACGATGGGGCTCTCGGCGGCGGCGTCGAGAGACCCTGGTGGAATCGGCGGTTTCGGGTTCTCGGGTGCGCATTCGTTGTCGGGCTCGGGTGCGTCACCAAAGCCGGACCAGCCCTGTTTGACACTGGCGGGCCTGGCGAGGGCGCGGGCTATGCCGAAGGATTGGTCGAATCCATCCTGACCGCATTTCGTCGATTCGTGCAGATTGCTCATGATGAAGTCACGGACGGCCGGGCTCGCAGTGTCGAGGATATAGCGATAGGTCGTCACTACGTCGGCGGCACTGATCGCGGTGTAGCCCCACATCCCGCGGTCCGCGGGTGGCATGGTGTCGGTCAGGCCGAGCTTGGCGACCATCCGTTCGATGATCTGGTCCCACCCGTTCTCGATCCACAGGTAGCTGGCGGCGTCGTCGTCGCTGGAGCGCAGCATCGCCTGCAATCGGGCCGAATCTTCGAACGAAATGGCCTGTGGATCATGGGATTCCAGATAGTCGAGCGCGATGAGCAATTTGACCACCGACGCGGCCCGGTACTGCTTGTGTGCGTCGAATTGCACACTCGAGGCGCCGGTCGTGCGATCGAAGATCACGAAACTCGCCTCCACCCCGGTCGGCAGCGCATCGGTGATCGGATCGGCGAGAGCAGGAGCCGCGCCCACAGCCGTCAGGGCCGTGGCAGCGGCAAACGTCATGGCGAGCCGGGGCGCTGTACGTCGGAGTTGTGCCGTCTCGGCGCGGAAAACCATAAGCCCCTCTGGGTCTCGAAGATGAAATTCGTGTGCCTGTGAAGATGCTGCACCATAACGCAGTGCGATTACAGCACACCAGACTCGTTGCGCCGCAATTCATCTCCGAGCTTTCGGCAAACTCGCAGATAGCGAGCGACATGAGCGAACAGACCTGACCGAACCGCAAGCGGCCGGGGACGGAAATGAAGCCGGCGACAGCATCGAACCGCCCCGGCGAGTCCATCGAAGGCCTGAACTCGCTGGGGCGGTTCGAACGGCCCTGTTCGCAGCGCTATTGCCGTTCGGTCAGCCTCGCGATAACCGGGTACTTGGTGTTGAGGGTCAACGCGGAAGTGGGGGTGAGGTCCGGGTTCTCGATGGTCAATTCGAACCGCCGCATAATGGTCGAGAGCGCGAGCTGCATCTCCATCATCGCGAACGCGTTGCCGATACAGAGGTGTCCGCCCGCACCGAAGGGCAAGTACACGTTCCGGTCACGGGCAGCGACCGCGTCGGCGGTAAAGCGGTCCGGGTCGAAGGTGTCCGGCTGGTCCCAACACTCGGGGTTCCGGTGTGCGTGGTAGTAACTGAACATCACTGTAGTGCCTGCCGGAATGCGGAAGCCGCCGATCTCGTCGTCCTCGTCGGCGCGGCGTTGTCCCATCCACGCCGGCGGTTTGAGCCGCAACACCTCCTCCATCACCTGCTTGCTGTAAGAAAGCGCGGGCAGGTCGGACATGGTGGCGTGCCCGCCGGCCAACGCGGTGTCGACGTCATCGCGCAACCGCTGACGCACCTCAGGATGCACTTGCAGCAGCAGAATGGCGGACGTCAGAGCCGAGGAGCTGGTCTCGTGACCGGCGAAGAGCATGGTGACGACCTCGTCGCGCAGCTCCCGGTCGGTGAAATTCTCGTTGGTATCGGCATCCGTGGAGTTCATGAGCATGGCCAGCAAGCCATTGCTGTCGGTGTCGCGCAGCTTGTTGATCACCGTGTAGACGATGGCGTCCATCTCGTCGATGGCCCGCCAGAATCGGCGGTGGCTCGGCGTCGGAAACTTCAAGGGGACCAACGGCATACGGACGAACTTCCCCAATTCGGCATTCAGCCGCTGCGTCGCGGCGGAGAAGCCGGTGACCTCCGGGCCTTGCGGATCCAATCCGAACAGCGCCCGCACTACGATCCGCAACGTGAGGTGGCTCATCTGCTCGCCGATATTGACCGTCCGTCCGGCACGGGCATGTTCAGCCCATTCGTCGCACATGGCGTCGATCTCGGCCACCATGGTCTCGCTGAGCGCACTGATCTTCTTGTGGTGAAAGGCGGGCTGGACGAGGCGCCGGTTGCGTCGCCAGCGGTTGTGGTCGGCAATGGACGCCAGCCCGCGTCCGATGAACGGTTCGATGATGTCGTACATCTGGGTCTCACGGGTGAAGTTCGCCATGCGTTCCTGCAAGATGTACTTGATGTGGTGCGGATGGGTGATCCCGACCATACTCCCGTTGATCAGCTGGAACTGAAAAACGTTGCCGTGCTGAGTCATAGAGTCGGAGAGGAACGTAATCGGGTCGGTGACGAAGCGTTTGGTATTACGGAGGCGGCCTGTGACCACCGGGGGCAGCCCGGTGACAGCGGCGGAAGTGGAGGACACAACAGCAAGTAAAACCGACAGCGTCGATACTCGCCACGGTTTGCCGAATGTGACCGAAGGCTGGCTCCCGCAACGGCTTACCCACCTTCGCAGGCACGTAAACCATCCCGGGCTACGTTGATCCGGCCCACTCTCCGTGATGGACGCGGTCGACTACGCATGGCGCGCCAGAGGATCGATCGCATTGCGGTGCTCTGCTCTCTCGAACCGATGGCGGTCGTCGAAGAGATGCCCAACCACCCTCGCCCGCCCGGCTACGGTTTACGCGCGATGGCCTCTATCTCCACCTTGAACCCCAGAAGGTTGGAGACGATGGTGGTGCGAGCGGGATACGGCTCGGTGAAGTACTGCCGATAGATCTCGTTGAACGCGGTGAAGTCCGCCGGGTCGACGATGTAGGCCGTTACCTTCAGAACATCGGAGAATCCGCAGCCGGCCGCCTCCAGGCAGCTACGCAGGTTGCGCAGCGTCTGGTGGGTTTGCTCGGCGAAGTCCACGGAAACAAGCTTGCCGTCACTGTCGAACGGTGCCTGGCCGGCAGTGAAAACCAAGTCTCCGCTCACGATCACGCTCGAGTAGGGCGGTTTCGGTACGGCGAGACCAGCCGGTCGCAGGGCTTCGCGGTTCGGCATGAACTGGATTCCTTTCGTAGAGGGATTCTCGGTCTACGGTATGGGACCGGTCGGCACCGATGCCGCCGAATCCGGCGGCACGGCACGGTCGCACGGATCGAGTCGCGATCCGACCGGCTTGCCACCACCGGTGAAGGTGGGCGTCTCTTGGCAGTGGGTGAGGCCGCACCTACGCTGGCTTCACGCTTGAACAACGTTGAAGGGGTCGATCTGTGCTCAGTTTGGATCTGCATCCGATCTTTCGCAGCAACCGCGACATCGATGTCGCCATGCGGCAGTTCCTCATCAGGGCCGCCAAGTCCGGGACGCCCGTCGCCGAGATCATCCCCGGGAAAGGCTCGGGCCAGCTCCAAAGCCGCGTTCTGGCTTTCCTCGACCAGAAGCACATCAAGAAGCTGTACGCCCGCCGGGAACCCGATCCGAACAACTCCGGCCGTGTCCTCGTGTACTTCACGTAGGCGCAGGTTGTGAGCTTTCTCGTCGGATCAGAGCGCCGGAGACGATGCCTGAGCCCAGAATCTTTTCGGAATGCGCCCGGCCAAGCGCGCCGAATACCCGGCACGCACCGCGTCCGCCATGGCGGCGGCCATCAGCTCGGGCCGACGTGCCCTGGTCACGGCGGTCGCCAGCAGCACGGCCGAGCAGCCGAGTTCCATAGCGAGGGCGGCGTCGCTCGCGGTGCCGATGCCCGCGTCCAGGATGACCGGGACCTTCGCTTCGGCGACGATCATCTCGATGTTGTGCGGGTTGCCGATGCCGAGGCCGGTGCCGATCGGCGAACCGAGCGGCATCACCGCTACACAGCCGGCGTCCTCCAGGCGGCGGGCCAGGATCGGGTCGTCGGTGGTGTAGGGCAGTACGACGAAACCGTCATCGACGAGTTTTTCTGCGGCGGTGAGCAATTCGATCGGGTCGGGCAGCAGGGTGCGCTCGTCGGCGACCACCTCCAACTTCACCCAGTTGGTGTCCAGCGCCTCGCGGGCCAGCTGTGCGGTGAGCACCGCCTCGGCCGCGGTGCGGCAGCCCGCCGTGTTCGGCAGCGGCGCGATATCCAGCCGCTTCAGCAGGTCGAGCACGCCGGTGCCGCCCCCGGCATCGATCCGCCGCATGGCGACGGTGGTCAGCTCGGTACCCGAGGCGATCAGTGCCTCCTCGAGCACGGCGAGACTCTCCGCGCCACCAGTTCCCATGATCAGGCGGGAGCCGAACTCGCGGTCGGCGATCCGCAGCGGGGCGTCGGCCACACCGGATTCCTCAGCCACCCTGGACCGCCGTCAGCACCTCGATCTGCCAGCCGCGGCCGACTGGTTCGTTCCACCGCGACTTCGGGAACACGGCGCCGTCCACCGCGAGCGCGACGCCCTGGGATGGCAGGTCCAGGCGCGCCAAAAGCTCGCGCACGGTGAGCGGTTCGGCGAACTCGTGGTCGTCGCCATTCACCGTGACACCGATGGGGACGGATGACAGCGTCATCGAATTCCTCCTACAGTCGTCGAAAAGCGCTGCGGGTCGGCGACTTCCGCTTCGGGCAGCGTTGCCCCGCCGAGCAGGCTCAGTACCGCGTCCACGGTGAGCGGCATGGTCAGCATGCCGTTGCGGCCGTGCCCGGTGGCCGCGACGATCCGGTCGGTGAGCCTGCCGATCAGCGGCAGGTTGTCCGGGCTGCCGGGCCGGGAGCCCGCGCTCACCTCGGCCAGCTCGTATTCGCCGATGCCGGGGAACACCGCCTCCGCGTCGGCGATCAGATCGCGCACGCCCGCGATGGTGACCGCGGTGTCGAAACCCGCTTCGTACTGCGTTGCGCCGACGACGATCCCGTCGGCGCGCGGAACCAGGTATACCGCCCTGCCGTGCACCCTGGCCCGGATCACGCGCCGCGGCGCGGGAGCGACGCCCGGGCGGTGGCGCAGGCGCAAGATCTCGCCCTTGACCGGACGCACCGGCAGCTCGGGCCACAACCTGGCCGAGGCGGCGCCCGCGGCGAGCACGATCTGGTCGTGCGGAAGATGCGTCAGCAGGTCTACGGACTCGGCACGAACCAGCACGCCCGCCGCGTCGGCTGCCCGACGCAGGGCCGTCATCAGCCCACGGTTGTCGACGGCGGGTTCGGTGGGCGCGAGCAGGGCGGCGCGCACCGTGCGCGCCAGGGACGGTTCCAGCGCCCGGACTCCAGCGCGATCCAGCATCCGCAGTTCGTGGCCGCGACCACCGACCCAGTCGGCCACAGTGTGCAGGTCGGCGGCATCGGCCGCGTCCAGCGCGACGGTCATGGTCTCGTCGGCGACGAAGACCGAGACCCCGGTCGCGGCGTCCAGCCGGGCGGCGAATTCGGGCCAGCGGGCCAGCGAGGCGGCACCGAACTCCAGCACCCGCTCTTCCCCCGGCCAGCCCTCGGACAGCGGGGCGAGCATCCCCCCGGCCACCCAGGAGGCGCCGGTACCGAGGGCGGGATCCAACAGGGTGACCGACCAACCCTCCTCCGCGGCCCGCCAGGCCACGGCGAGCCCGATGGCGCCGCCACCGACGACGGCCAGAGTCCGCATCCGATCCACCTGCCTCCTATTCGCTTCCCCACGGTAGCGCGGCTACGGTCGAACACGTGCAACCCTCCCACCCGAATCGAACCGCATCGCCCCGGGAGCGTCTGGCAAACGCGCGGCTGTATCTCTGCACCGACGCCCGAAGGGAGCGGGGCGACCTGGCCCAGTTCGCCGAGGCAGCGCTCGCAGGCGGCGTCGATATCATCCAGCTCAGGGATAAGGGATCGCCCGGAGAGGCGAAGTTCGGTCCGTTGGAGGCCAGGGCCGAGCTCGGTGCGCTCGCCGAATTGAAGGCGGCCGCGCGCAGGCACCGCGCCATGGTGGCGGTCAACGATCGCGCCGACCTCGCGCTGGCCGCGAGCGCCGACGTATTGCATCTCGGGCAGGGCGATCTCCCGCCCTGGTACGCGCGCCGGATTCTCGGACCGGACGTGGTGATCGGCCGGTCCACCCACAACCGCGCCCAGGCGGGCCTCGCCGCGATCGATGAGCACATCGATTACTTCTGCGCCGGGCCGGTGTGGGCTACGCCGACCAAGCCGGGCAGGCAGGCGGCCGGACTCGAGCTGGTGCGTTCGACCGGCGACGCCCATCCGACCCGGCCGTGGTTCGCGATCGGCGGAATCAACGCGGAGAACCTCCCCCAATTGCTGGAGGCTGGGGCGACACGGATCGTCGTGGTGCGAGCGATCACCGAGGCGCGTGATCCGGAGGCCGCGGCGCGCGAACTGAAGGCGGCACTGCTCGCGAACGCGTAAACACTGTGTAACGCGTAAACCCGTGTATCAGGAAAGCAGCTGGCTACGCGTGAGCGAGAGCACGGTGTCCAGCGCGGTGTTCCCGTCGGTTGTCGGCCCAGCGGCCGCCGGCTGATTCGCCGTAAGCACGATCCTGGCGTAGTCACCTGGACCGTCCGGATCCGAATGCAGCCAGACGAAGCCCTGCTCGGCTAGATCGAGTGTGCGCGGAAGGACGGCAGCCACCGCACCGTCGTCCTCGATCTCCGCGAGGCGCACCCAGGCAGGCGCGGCGCGAAGGGTCGGCCACGCGGCGGCGAAACCGGGATGCAGCGTACGGGCGTCCACCTCGCCTTCGGCGACCCAGGCCAGCTCGGTGCTCTCCCGATCGAGGCTGGTCGGCAAGGTCGTGACGGCGTCGGCGACCACCGTGGTGTAGGTCCAGCCACTCAGGGCAGACGCGGTCACACGCTCGCCGCGCACCCGGACGTCGGCGGGATCGATGCCCGCCTCCTCCCATGCTTCGCGGACCGCGGCATGCACGGTGGTCTCGTGGCTGTCGCGGGCTCCGCCGGGCAACGCCCAGGTGTCGCCCTGATGACTCCACGGCGCGCGGTGCTGCAGCAGCACCGCCGAACCGCCACCGGCGAGCGGAGCGCGCAACAGAAGACCGGCAGCGCCGAAGCGGCCCCAGAACCGCAATCCGTCCGGGCCATGTGACCAACCGTCACCGTCACCACGCATCTCGTACCTATCCTCATCCAGCTACGACAGTGCCTCGCCCCTCGCATTGCTCCCAATCGGGGGTGTTGCACACGCCGCGGCGCCAGTATGACCACAATAAACTCCGCACCAACACGCACGGAGCGATCGAATGTCCGATCGGCCCGTCGAGAAATCCGCGCACGCGGCCCAGACTGGGGAGGTGGACATGACTCGCACCGAGCAGACGACAGCCGAACTCCGGCCTTCGTCCGCTGCCGAACCCGGCGATCGGGACAATCCGAGCGGGCTGCGGGTCGCGTTCATGCGCGAGCACCTAGACCCCGCCAACCTGCGGTCCTTCGCCAAATCATCGCCGGGACGGCTGATCGCGGTCGGCCTTCTGCTGATCACCCTGTGCCTGGCCGCAGGGTCGGTGACCGCGGCGACGGTCAGCGACCGCCAGCAGGGCCTGCACGTGCTGCTCTACGTCACCGAACCGGACGCGTATTCCGCGCACCGGCTCTACACCTCGTTGTCCATCGCCGACGCCGCGGCCAGCACCGCGTTCATCGCGGGTGGACTGGAGCCGCAGGCGGTGCGCGATCGGTACAGCCAGGCCATGGGCGAGGCAGCGGCGGAGCTGGTGACCCAATCGGACCGCGCCGTCGGCCCGGACGCGGCGGCCGACCCGGATGCCCGGCTGCGTACCGGCATAATCACCGGCCTTCCGGTGTACTCGGGTCTGGTGGAGACGGCACGGACGAACAATCGCACTGGATATCCGGTCGGGGCCGCCTATTTGAGCGAGGCATCGAACCAGATGCAGACGACGCTGCTGCCGATGGCCGAGGAACTGCAGACCCACCGCTCGGCAGCCGTGACCGACGCGCAGCGCAGTCACGTGCGCCCGCCGTGGCCGGCCATCGTGCTACTGATCCTCACCCTCGGCGCGCTGGTCTGGGTGCAGCGGGATCTAGCGCGGCGCTGGCGGCGGGTGCTCAATCCAGGGCTCCTGCTCGCGTCCGTCGGGATGCTGATTCTGCTGGCGTGGACGGTGATCGCGGGTTCGGTGTCGGCGACGTCGATGATCCGTGCCCGTGACGACGGAGCGGTGCCCTCCTCGCGGCTGACCGAAAGCCGGATTCTGGCGCAGCAGGCGCGGGCGGCGGAAACGCTGAAGCTGGTGCGCAGGGACGCCACCGGCGACTACGACCGCACCTTCGACGCGGACATCGAGCGGCTGGCCGACCTGCTCGGCGGCTACCCCGGCTCCGCACCCGCGGCCGCCGAGGTACGCAACGCGGTTCCGGCGCTCGCCCGTTGGCGGGTGGCCCATCAGCATATGAACGAGGCGCTCGCCCGCGGCGACTTCAACAGCGCGGCCTCCGTCGCGACCGGCGCGGGCTCTGCGGACGCCACCGCGCAGGTCAGCGCTCTGGACCACTCGCTGGAGCAGGGCATCACCGAGACACGGGACACTCTGCGCGGGGACATTTCCCAGGCGGCCCGCGTGCTGGACTTCCTCGGGGCGGGTGCGATGGTGCTGGGCATTCTGGCGGCAGGCTATGTCGGACTCGGCATTTGGCCCCGGCTTCGGGAGTACCGATGAGATCCGCGCGCGGCATCCTTATAGTCCTCCTCGTCGTGACGGCGCTGGCGAGCGGCTGCGCGAGCGACTCCAGCGCGCCGCTGCCGACCAGGTCACCCGAGTACACCGCACCCCCGCTGCCCGCCAAAGCGATTCCGGTGCTGACGGATTCGCCGGTGCCGCCGTCACCGAAAACGCCACAGTGCGGGGACCCCACCGCGAGTCTGCGCCCTACCGAAGCAGGCGGCGCCGCGCGCGGACCGGTGATCGATGCGATCCGGGCGCGCGGCAGGCTGCTCGTCGGCCTGGACACCGGAAGCAATCTGTTCAGTTACCGTGATCCGGTCTCCGGCGCCGTTGTCGGTTTCGACGCCGACATCGCCAGGGAGGTCGCCCGCGACCTGCTCGGCAGCCCGGACATGATCGAATTCCGCAGTCTCGGCTCGGCCGAACGCGAGACCGCGCTGCAGAACCACACCGTCGACCTGGTCGCCAAGACCATGACGATCAACTGTGAGCGGCGGGAAAAGGTCGCCTTCTCCACCGTCTATCTCCAAGCCCACCAGCGTGTGCTCGCGGTGAAGAACTCCGGGATCAACGGTCTCGCCGACCTGGCGGGCCGACGAGTCTGCATCGTGCCCGGCACCACTTCGCTGGACCACGTCCGTCGCGAACAGCCCACTGCGACCATCCTCACCGTGCCCACCTGGGCGGACTGTCTCGTGGTTTTGCAGCAACGCCAGGTCGACGCGGTGAGCACCGACGACGCCATCCTCGCCGGGCTTGCCTCGCAGGACCCGTACACCGAGTTGGTCGGCAACAGCATCAGCGTCGAGCCGTACGGCATCGGCATCCCCAAGGGCTCCGATGATCTCGTCCGATTCGTCAACGGCACCCTGGACCGGATCCGCAATGACGGCACCTGGAGCCGCATCTACCACGAGTACCTCACCGTGCTCGGCCCCGTCCCAGCTCCTCCCCCACCCACCTATCAAGACTGACGAGCAATGGACACCCGGCCCGACCCCGATTCCGACGCGGACGAAACCGCCGCCGGAGGGCCGGGTTCTCCTGAACTGTCCGGGGCGGCGACAGCGGGCGGGTACACCGGACTACTCGGCAGATATCCGGGTGCGGATCGGAATGCGGGTTCGGTCGAGCTGCCTGTGCATGGCGAGTCAAAGGGTGACCAGGAAGCAGAGGAAGCGCGTTCCAGTTCTACCCATGTTGGTTCGCGTTCTGCCGAAGCGGAGTCGGGTACGGGAGACGCCGATCAGGGCCCCGTGGAAACACAAGCGTTCGCGGCCGAAACAACCGCCGCCGAACGAGGCGGGCAGAGCACCGAGATGGCGCGCGACAAACCGAGGACCGCGCCGCCGACCACGGCAATGGGCACCGTCGCGGCAGGCGTTGTCGGCGCACGGCGAACGGATTCGGAGCCGAACTCGGCGGCAACGGCGCGCACCTCGGGGCGGAATGCGCGGACCGCGCGGTCGCACCCGACGGTGCGACGGCTCGGCGCAGGGCTGGTGCAGATTCCGACGGTCACGCCCGCCGATCCGCGCGACGCCGTGCTCGCCGATCCCGTGGTCTCCGAGGGCAAGCGATTCTGCTGGCGCTGCGGCAATCCGGTCGGCCGGGCGACGGCGACTCGGCCCGCGACGACGGCGGGCGTCTGCCGAACGTGCGAGGCGCCCTATGATTTTCGGCCCTCGCTGCACGCGGGCGACATGGTGTCGGGACAGTACGAGATCCAGGGCTGTCTCGCCCACGGTGGTCTCGGCTGGATCTACCTTGCGATCGACCACAACGTCAGCGACCGCTGGGTGGTGCTCAAGGGCCTGCTGCACGCCGGCGATGCCGAAGCCCAGGCGGTGGCGGTCGCCGAGCGACAATTCCTGGCCGAGGTGGCGCATCCCAGCATCGTCAAGATCTACAACTTCGTCGAACACACCGGCTCCGACGGCACACCCGTCGGCTACATCGTCATGGAGTATGTGGGCGGGCGCTCGCTGCGCGATATCCTGAACACTTACCAGCGCCCGCAGCGCATGCCGGTACCCGAGGCGATCGCCTACCTGCTGGAGATTCTGCCCGCGCTGGAATACCTGCACTCGACGGGTCTGACCTACAACGACCTCAAGCCGGACAACGTCATGGTCACCGAAGACCAGGTGAAGCTGCTCGACCTCGGCGCCGTCGCCACCATTGATGCGTACGGAAACCTCTACGGCACCAGGGGCTTCCAGGCACCTGAGATCACGAGAACCGGCCCCACCGTGGCCTCGGACATCTACACTGTCGGCCGCACCCTCGCGGTGCTCACCCTGAATTTGCCGATGCAGCATGGACGCTATCTCGACGGGTTGCCGGAGGTCGCCGACGAGCCGGTATTGGCGCGCTACAAGTTCTTTCATCGCTTGCTGCTCTGCGCCACCGACCCGGACCCGGATCGCCGTTTTCCCTCGGCCAAGGCGATGTCCGCCCAGATGTGGGGTGTGCTGCGCGAAATCCTTGCGTTGGAAAACGATACCGAGCACCCCCGGTTGTCGACTGTCTTCAGTCCGCCGCGCGCCAGCTTCGGCACCGAGGAACTGATCAGCCAGACCGACGCCTACGCGGACGGCCGCGCCCGCAGCACCGAGCTCGATCCCCGCGAAGTGGTCGCGGCGCTGCCCATTCCGCTGCTCGACCCGACCGAGCCGTCCACGTCCCTGCTCGCCGCTACAGTGCATCCCGAACCCGCGCAGGCCCTCGAAGCGCTGCGGGACGCGCGTGCGCGCGTCGAGGCCGATCCGGAGAACGCACTGGAGGCATCGGCTCTGGAATTCACCTTGGCCGAAGCGCGGATACGGATCGACCTGCGCGAATCGTCCGCCGTGCTGCACCTGCTCGCTTCCCTATCCGACCGCGACTGGCGGGTGCGCTGGTATCGCGGACTCGCCGAATTGCTCGACCGGGAGTATGAGCGAGCTTTCGCGACCTTCGACGAGGTCCTTCGGGTACTGCCTGGCGAAATCGCCCCGAAACTGGCACTAGCCGCCACCGCCGAACTCATCCTCCAGCACTGGGATGCTCCGGACCCCATGCAGTGGCGCTCCTACGCGCAGAAGTCCTACGAGACCGTATGGCGCACCGACCGTGCCGTGGTGAGCGCCGCTTTCGGCCTGGCCAGGCAGCTGACGGCGGTGGACCGGGTAGCCGATGCCGTGCAGGCGCTGGACGAAGTGCCCGCCGCGTCAAGGCATTTCACCACAGCGCGGATGACCGCCGTTCTGCTCATGCTCACCGCCACACCGGTGGCTGAGCTCGACGAGGCAACCCTGCACATCTCGGCGTCGCGGGTACTCAGCCTGCCGGTGGCCGAGGGTCGTGCGGTGCAGATGAGGGTACTGGTCCGCGGCGCGGCTTTGGCCTGGCTGCAGGCGGGCAACACGCCGAAGCGCCCGGACACGACCCTGTTCAATGTTCCCTTCACCGAACGCGAACTGCGGGCAGGAATCGAAACCGGTCTTCGTTCCCTTGCCCGCAGCGCGACGGACCGCAACCACCGCTATGCGTTGGTCGACCTGGCGAACTTGATCCGCGCGAAAACCTGGCTTTAGATCTCGATCGGCGCGGCGCGAGCTCGAACACCTGACTAGGTGGTCTCGGCGACCACGCGATGTGCGGCGCGGGCGATCGCCAACTCCTCGTTGGTGGGCACCACCAGCACCGCGACCGGCGCCTCGGGTGGGGAAATATGCCGGGCGCCACGGTCATTCGCCGTATTCGCGGTCTGGTCCACCTCGATGCCGAATCGGGCTAGGTTGGCGAGGGCATCAGCGCGCACCTGCGGGCTGTTCTCGCCGACACCTGCGGTGAAGGTGATCGCGTCGACGCCGCCGAGCTCCACCAAATACGCGCCGAGGTAGCGCCGCAACCGGTGGATGTACACGTCATAGGCGAGCCGGGCGGTCCGGTCTCCACCGTCGATGAGGCGCTGTAGCTCCCGGAAGTCGTTCACGCCGGACAGGCCCTTGATACCTGAGTCCCGGTTGAGCAGGGCATCGATCTGGTCGATGTCCAGGCGCGCGGAGCGAGCCAGATGCGGCACGATACCCGGGTCGAGGTCCCCTGGCCTGGTGCCCATTACCAGCCCCTCGAGCGGGGTGAGGCCCATGCTCGTATCGATCGGTCGCCCGCCGCGGATGGCGGAGGCGGACGCGCCATTGCCCAGGTGGAAGACGATCTGGTTCAGTTCGGCAGGGTCACGCCCGAGCAGCGCGGCGGCCCGACCGGACACGTACTCGTGCGACGTGCCATGGAATCCATACTTCCTGATACCGTGTGCCGCAGCCAATTCAGCATCAATCGCATATGTCTTCGCGGCGTCGGGCAGGCTGTGGAAGAAGGCGGTGTCGAACACAGCGACCTGCGGCACGCCCGGCAACAGCTCGCGCGCGCTCTCGATGCCGGCCACGTTGGCCGGGTTGTGCAGCGGCGCGAGTGCGGACAATTCGGAGATCGCGTCGACCACGGAGTCGTCGATCAGCGTCGGCCGGTAGAACACCTCGCCGCCGTGCACCACCCGGTGGCCTACCGCGCGCACATCCTCCCGTACCAGATCGCGTCCTGTCGCCGAGAACATGTCGAAGACCAGGCGCAACCCCGTGGTGTGGTCGGCGATCGGCCTGCAACGCACGGTGGTCTCGCCGTGGGCGTGATGCTCGATCGCCCCGTCGTCCTCACCGATCCGCTCGACCGTCCCGTAAGCCGCCACCACGCTCGACTCCGGATCCAGGAGCTGATATTTGATGGACGACGAGCCGGAATTGATCACCAGTACCAGGCCTTCGGCACCCCTGCCCATCACACCTCCTGTATCTTGCGGGACACCCGCACCCGGTCGGCGTCGATGAGCGCTGCGCGATTGTCTCTCATCACACCTCCTGTATCTTGCCGGACACCCGCACCCGGTCGGCGTCGATGAGCGCTGCGCGATTGTCTCTCATCACACCTCCTGTATCTTGCCGGACACCCGCACCCGGTCGGGTTTTCCCGCACCCGCTCAGCAACCACGATCGCATGCGCGATTGTTCCGGGGCAGGCAGTCCGGCCCACCTCAGTCGTCCTGCGCCTGGATGGCGGTGATCGCCACGGTGTTGACGATGTCGGCGACCAGCGCACCGCGAGACAGGTCGTTGACGGGTTTGCGCAGACCCTGCAGCACCGGACCGATCGCGATCGCACCGGCGCTGCGCTGCACCGCCTTGTAGGTGTTGTTGCCGGTATTGAGGTCGGGAAACACGAACACCGTGGCATGCCCGGCGACCTCGGAACCCGGCAGCTTCGCGTCGGCGACGGTCGGCTCGATCGCGGCGTCGTACTGGATAGGGCCCTCCACCAGCAGTTCCGGCGCCCGCTCACGCACCAGCTCGGTCGCGACGCGCACCTTGTCCACATCTGCGCCGCTGCCCGACTCGCCGGTGGAGTAGGACAGCATCGCCACCCGCGGTTCGATGCCGAACCGCGCGGCGGTCGCCGCGGACGAGACGGCGATGTCGGCCAGCTGCTCCGAAGTGGGATCCGGGACGACCGCGCAGTCGCCATAGGCGAGCACTCGGTCGGCCAGGCACATGAGGAACACGCTGGAGACGGTGGAGACGCCGGGCACCGTCTTGATGATTTCGAGCGACGGACGGATGGTGTGCGCGGTGGTGTGCGCGGCGCCGGAGACCATTCCGTCGGCGATCCCCTTGTAGACCATCATGGTGCCGAAATACGAGATGTCGGTCATGGTTTCGCGGGCACGTTCCAGCGTTATGCCCTTGTGCTTGCGCAGCTCGGCGTACTCGGCCGCGAAATCGCCGAGGTGGTCGGAACCGCGCGGGTCGAGCACCTGCGCGGCGGAGATGTCCACGCCGAGTTCGGCGGCGCGGGCGCGCACGGCCGTCTCATCGCCGAGGATGACCAGGTCGGCGATCCTGCGCTGCAGGACCCGCCCCGCCGCGCGCAGGATGCGGTCGTCCTCGCCCTCGGGCAAGACGATCCGCCTGGGGTCGGCCCGCGCGCGCTCGATGAGCTGGTATTCGAACATCTGCGGTGTGACCACCGACGTGAGCGGAACCTCGACGCGCCGCAACAACTCCGTCGCGTCGACGTGCTCTTCCATCAGGGCGAGCGCGGTGTCCACTTTGCTCGGGCTGCCCGCGGACATGCGGCCGCGGGTGCGGTAGGCGGCGCCCGCGGTGTCGTAGGTGCCCAGTTCGGTAGTGAGGATCGGCAGCTTGGGTTTGAGGCCGGTCATCAGCCGCGCCACCGCGGGGTGCGGCAGCATGCCGCCGTTCATGATGATGCCCGACAGCGATGGAAAGCCTTCCGCCTCATGAGCATTCACGACACTCAGCAGCACGTCCGACCGGTCGCCCGGCGCGATCACCACAACACCCTCGACCAGGCGCTCCAGGATGTGTTCGGCCGTCATGCCGCCGACCATGATCTCCAGCGCCTCGCGCTGCAGCAATTCCTGGTCGCCGCTGTACATTTCGCCGTCGATGGCCGAGCACAGCTCGGCCATGGTCGGAGCGATCAGCAACGGGACCTCGGGCAGCGTCCAGGAAGGGATATCGAAGCCACGCAGCGCCGAACGCACCTCGTCCAGTTGCTTCGGTCCGCAGCGGTTGGCGATGATGGCGACCAGCTGTGCGTGCTCGTGCGACAACTCGGTGGCGCACAGTTCGGCCAGGTGCTTCACCTCATCCGGCGTGCGGCCGGCGCCACGCACCACCAACAGCACCGGTGCGCCCAGGTTGACCGCGATCCTGGCGTTGAAGCGCAGCTCGCTGGGGCTGGCCACGTCGGTGTAGTCGCTGCCGACCACCACCACCGCGTCACATACCTCCGCGACCTGATGGAAGCGCAGAACGATCTCGCTGATCGCCGCGTCCGGGTCGGCATGCACCTGCTCATAGGTCGTGCCGATGGCCTGCGCGTAGTCGATGTCCGCCGTGCTGTGCTCGAGCAGCAGCTCCAGGATGTAATCGGGCTCGGTGGTCGATCGCGTGATCGGCCGAAAAACCCCGACCCGCGCGGTTGTCGCGCACAACATCTGGAGCACCCCGAGGGCCACCGTCGACTTTCCGGTGTCGCCCTCCGGTGCGGCGATATACACCGCTGATGGAGCATTATCGGCCATGCCCGAGAGCTTAATCAACGAGCGGCATTCGGACCCCGCCGCGAAAGCGTGATCAGCGGTCGCGATCGCTCGGTGTGTCGACCCCGTGCCGGACACCAGCACCGACCGTCGGTACGAAGGGGGCTGCTCGAGTGCTCCCGCCGACTCTCCATCGCGGGGTCTTCCGGCCCGCTATAGTCCGGGCATGGCTGAGCAGTTTCCAGATCGGCAGTGGGGCTCGCGCACGAATGTATTGGCCCGCGCGGCAAATAGATTGGCGGCGACGAAGCCGGGCTCCCGGTTGATCCGCGCGATCACTCCGCTGGACCGTGCCGTCCTGGAACGCACCCACGCCAAGTACACCTTGCTCGGCCCGATCGGCGCGCCGGTCATCCTGCTCACCACCATCGGCCGCAAGTCCGGGCGGCCACGCACCCAGCCGCTGCTGTATGTGCACGACGGCGACACGCTCTACGTGATCGGCAGCAATTTCGGCCAGGCACACCACCCCGCCTGGACCGCTAACCTCCTGGCAAACCCCACCGCGACGGTCGCCATCGCAGGCGAACGCATCGACGTCACCGCCACCCCGGTCGAAGGTCCGGACAAAGACGCCGTCTTCACCCGCTTCGTCGACATCGCCGGCGCTTACGCCGTCTACCGCTCCCGGACAACCCGCGACCTCCGCATCTTCGCCCTACGCCGCGTCTGAAATTCCCCGCTCCAGAGGTCTTTCGCCGTTCGTAGCCGCTCGAAGGACTTGCCTCACGGCCTTCACGGTCGAGTCGCGCAAACGGACCCACAGCATTATCGTTGCCGCGGCGAGACCGCAAACCAGTGGTCGGAAGGGCTAGGCCATGGTCGGGCAGCGTTTTTCATCCTTTCGTTCGTCGACTGTCGGATCGGGAACGAATTGGATCTTGCCGTGGCCGAGACCAGCCGGGCTCAGAAGCCGGGCGAGCCTTGTCGTCATGTGTGTGATGGGGATGGTCGGCAGCGGCGTACCCGCGGCCGCGGAATCGATCACCGAGATGGCAGTACGCAGCCCTACGATCATGCGGCAGTCGGTGAGCGCGCCCGGATACCAGGACCAGCAGGTCGTGGAACCGAATTCGCTCCCCGCGACCAACGGCCTGGCACTCGATGCCCAAGGTCGACTCTTCGTTGCGCAGGCGTTTTTCAATCGGGTGACGCGCGTCGACCTGGCTTCGCGACAGCTCACCCGCATCGCCGACGACACCGACCCAACCACCGATCAGACACATACACCCGACGACCTCACCATCGGCCCGGACGGAAATCTGTACTTCACGAGCGTGTTCACGAAGTCTGTCGTGCGGATGCCCCTCGACGGCGGCAATCACACAACCGTGGGAACCGCCATTACCGACGGCGCTACCGGCCCGAACGGGATCGCGTTCCGCGGCGACCGGCTGTACGTCAGCGATCTCCAGTTCGCACCGGGCTCGACGGGGTCGCTGTGGGCCGTCGACCCTGCGGGAGTCGTCCCGGCCATTCCGGTGGTACGCGGCCTCGAGGTTCCGGAGGGATTTGCCTTCGCCTCGGACGGCCTAGCCTACGTCCCCGAGATGTACGCTCGCCGGATCGCGGTAGCGAACGTCGACACCGGCCAGGTCACTCGCCTCGGCGTGAGTTTCGACACCCCGGTCACGGCGGTGAAAGTGGTTCCGCCGCAGATCGACCCGGCGGAGCCGCTGATAGTGCTGGAAGCGGGTAGCGGCAAGGTGTGGAAAGTCAGCCGGTCGGCTACAGCACCATCGGACAAGACACTGATCGGCCAAGGGGAGCCGGGACTGGACAACGTCGTGATCGCTGGCGATGGCACCATGTATGTGTCGAACTTCGTGCGTGGCGACGTACGTCGGGTCGATGTAAGCACCCGCGAGCTCGTGCCGGTTCTCAGGGCCGGTCCGCTGTCGGCACCGGTCTCGCTGAACTCCACCGGAGATGGGGGATTCGTCGCCGGTGACATGGTGTCGGTCGTAAGCATCCACTCCAACGGGCAGGTCGAGCGGCTGTCCCGATTCGCCCTCGACAGCGTGCAGACGATCACGCCGAGCGCGGTACGGATCGGCCAGGACGTCTACCTGACCGACTGGCTGACTACAGGGAAGATCACGCGGTTGAATCTCGACACGGGCAGCCGCGCTACCGTGGCCCAGGGGTTCGTCGCTCCGTGGCACGTACGCCAAGGGCCGATCGGCATGCTCTTGGTGGCGGATCAAGGCCTCGGCTCGGTGCTCTCGGTCCGTATCGATGGCGGGTCGAGCGTCCCGGTGCCGATTATGGAGGGATTCCGCTCGGTTGGCGGCCTCGCGTTCGACGCGAGCAAAGGGGTTGTCTATGCGTCGGACAGCGACAGCGGAACAGTGCTGAGCGCGCCCGTGTCCGGCGGTGCGCCGACGATCGTTGCGACCGGGCTGGCCATCCCCGAAGGGGTCGCCGTGGATCAGGATGGCAGCCTGCTGGTGGCCGAAGCCGGCGCGGGCCGCATCACCCGCATCAACCCCACAAGCGGGGCGCGAAGCACCGTTGCCAGCGGGTTCCAGATGAACGTTCGCGGGATTACCACTTTGCCCTTCCTCAACTACACCGCGGATGTCGCAATTCCGGTGCCCGGCACCATCGTCCTCAGCAACCCCGCTGACGGCAGCGTCACAAAACTCGTCGCCCGATGAGCTATGACAGCTCGCAACTCGGCAGACCACCTCGCCGCTGCGGTTCTCCCGGCCGACGAGCTGACGCACAGCTCCATCGAGTCGCCGAGGTGTATTCGGTTCCGGTGCGAACTTCCAGGACAGCCGATATGGGTCGCGTATAACCCGTTTCGGCGACCGAGGACAGCGCTCGATTCAGAGTGCGCGCAGGCGTGGCGCGAGGTCGCGCTGGAGCAGGTCGAGGAAGCGGCGCTGGTCGTGACCGGGCGCGTGGAAGACCAGGTGGTTGAGGCCGGCGTCGAGGTACGGCTTGATCTGTTCGACGGCCTGGTCGGGGTCGCTCGCGACGATCCAGCGCTTGGCGATCTGTTCGATCGGCAGCGCGTCGGCGGCGGCTTCCATCTCGATCGGGTCGGTGATGCTGTGCTTCTGCTCCGCGGACAGGGAGAGCGGGGCCCAGAAGCGGGTGTTCTCCAGGGCCAGTTCGGGATCGGTGTCATAGGAGATCTTGATCTCGATCATCCGGTCGATGTCCTCGACGGTGCGGTCGACCTTCGCCGCGCCCTCGGCGACCGCGGGCATCAGCTTCTCGGTGTAAAGGTCCATGCCCTTGCCCGAGGTGCAGATGAAGCCGTCGCCCGCGCGTCCCGCGTATCGAGCGACCAGCGGGCCGCCCGCGGCGATATAGATCGGGATGCCGCCCTTGGGCACGTCGTAGATGGAGGCGCCGACGGTGCGGTAGTACTCGCCGTCGAAGTCGACGCGGTCGCCGGTCCACAGCGCGCGCATCAGGTCGACCGACTCGCGCAAACGGGCGAAGCGCTCCTTGAATTCGGGCCATTCGCCGGTGTACCCGGTGGCGATCTCGTTGAGCGCCTCACCGCTGCCTACCCCGAGCATGATCCGATCCGGGTACAGGCAACCCATGGTGGCGAAGGCCTGGGCGATCACCGCGGGGTTGTATCGAAAGGTGGGGGTGAGCACGGAGGTTCCGAGCTGGAGGCGCTGGGTGCGCTCGCCGACCGCGGCCATCCAGGCCAGCGAGAACGGCGCGTGCCCGCCCTTGTGCCGCCACGGCTGGAAGTGGTCGCTCACCGTGGCGCTGTCCAGGCCGTGTTCCTCGGCCAGTACCGCGATCTCGACGAGTTCACGGGGGCCGAACTGCTCCGCCGATGCCTTGTAACCGAGCTTGAGTCCGCTCATCTGCATGCTCCTCGCGTTTCGTTTCGCCGTCGTCGCGATCCGTCGTCGACAGTAGCCAACTCTTGTGCGACTGGTACCGAGGGCCTGGCGCGGATGAGCGAGATCGCCGTGGCCGTTCCGCTCGCCTCGACGGCCATGAGCCGAAGTGCCGCGGGTCCGACCAGGTCAACGGCACGCCGGGCCGGTGGCAGGTGCCGAGTCCGACGCATGCGCCGGATTCGCGGCAGGGCGCGGCGGTCGGGTTTCCGACCGGCGCTCGTCGTTCCGACCGGCGTCGCGGAACGCGATAGCGGATAATCGGCCGGGTGACCGCAGATGACGAACCGATCCTGTCCTACCTCACCGATATGGACGGGGTGCTGGTGCACGAGGACCATCTGGTGCCCGGCGCCGACGAGTTCCTCGCCGAGCTGCGTGCCAACGAGACGCCGTTCTTGGTGTTGACCAACAATTCGATCCGCACACCGAGGGACATGCAGGCACGACTGCGCCACTCCGGTCTCGACATCCCGGAGGAGGCGATCTGGACCTCCGCACTGGCCACCGCCACCTTTCTGAACGAGCAGCGGCCCAACGGAACCGCCTACGTGGTGGGTGAATCCGGGCTGACCACCGCGCTACACGAGATCGGCTACGTGCTCACCGACAGCGCACCGGACTACGTGGTCCTCGGCGAAACCCGGACCTACTCCTTCGAGGCGATCACCACGGCGATCCGGCTGGTCGAGCGCGGGGCCCGCTTCATCGCTACCAACCCGGACCCCACCGGCCCTTCCCGCGAGGGCTCGCTGCCCGCGACGGGTTCGGTGGCCGCGCTGATCACCCGCGCCACCGGTCGCGACCCGTACTACGTCGGCAAGCCGAACCCTCTGATGATGCGTTCGGCGCTTCGCCGCATCGGCGCCCACTCCCAGTCCACCGTGATGATCGGCGACCGCATGGACACCGACGTCATCTCCGGCCTGGAAGCGGGCATGCGCACCATCCTGGTCACCACAGGCATCTCCACCCGCGAGTCCTTCGAGGCGTACCCCTACCGGCCGACCATGGTGGTGGATTCCGTCGCCGACCTCGTCGGGCGAACCAAGTCCCCGTTCACCACTCGATTCGGATAGGAATGAGGGCGCGAAGCATGCCCTAGTCCTCCGTGATCGCGTCCAGCGCGGCGGAGAGCTTCAATATTTCTTTCGCCGCCGAGTTCCGCTGTGGCTGAGCCCGCAAAACGCCGGAAGCATCGGCCGGATACCCACCACGTAGTGGTGAGAAGGCCCACTACGCTGGGAACATGCGAATTTCGGTGGCGGCGGACGAGCGGATAGGCGTGGCGGAGGAGTTGGTCGGCGAGTTGGGCAGGCGCGGGCACGAAGCCGTGCTGCACGGCGCACTGTCCGACGCGGAACGCGACGACTGGGCCTGGGCGACCGAGGCGGCCGCACGCGATGTCGCGGCCGGCCGCACCGACCAGGCCATCGTCTGCTGCTGGACCGGCACCGGCGCCTCGATCGCGGCCAACAAGGTCGCGGGCATCCGCGCGGCACTCTGCACCGATGCCGCGACCGCGGCAGGCGCCCGGACCTGGAACGACGCGAACGTCCTCGCTCTGAGCCTCCGTTCGACCTCGAGCGCCGAACTCCGCGAAATCCTCGACGCATGGTTCACCACCGAACCGAGCGGCACCCCCGAAGACCAGGCAAACATCGCCCATCTCACCAAGATCGAGCACACCACCAACACCTGACCCCGCAGGAGCCGGTTGGGCACATGCGGTGCGTGCGGGTCAGGCCAGTGCTCGGTCGAGATCGCCGAGAAGGTCTTCGACGTCTTCGAGCCCTACCGAGATACGCAGGACGCCGTCGGAGAGGCCGATGGTGGCTCGACCCTCGGGACCCATCGCGCGGTGGGTTGTGGTGGCGGGATGGGTGATCAGGGATTTGGCGTCGCCGAGGTTGTTGGAGATGTCCACGATCCGAAGCCTGTTCAACACCTCGAAAGCGCGCTTCTTCGCCTCGTTTTCGGGCGCCTTCAGCTCGAAGGTGACCACCGTGCCGCCCGCACTCATCTGACTGGTGGCCAGAACATGCTGGGGATGTGATTCCAGGAACGGGTACTTCACCCAGCTGACGGCCTTGTTGTCCGCCAGGAACCGGGCGATCCGCAGCGCCGACTCCGCCGAATGGCGCACCCGCAGCGGCATCGTCTCCAGCCCTTTGAGCAGCGTCCACGCATTGAACGGGCTCAGCGCCGGCCCGGTATGACGCATCAGCGTTTTCACCGGACCGTCGATGTAGTCCTTGGCACCGAGGATGGCACCGCCGAGCACCCGGCCCTGGCCGTCGATGTGCTTGGTACCGGAGTAGACCACCACGTCGGCACCGAGTTCGAAACCGCGTTGCAGCAGTGGTGTGGCGAAGACGTTGTCCAGCACCACTTTCGCGCCCGCCGCATGCGCCAGCTCGGTCACCCTGCGTACATCGACCAACGTCTGCATCGGGTTGGCGGGCGTCTCGAAGAACACCGCCTGGGTGGGCACCGACAGCGCCTGCTCCCACTGGTCCAGATCCTCGCCGTCGACGAAGACGGTCTCCACGCCCCAGCGCGGCAGGATCTCGTCACACACCACGAAGCAGGAGCCGAACAGGCTGCGCGCGGCGACGAGTCGATCACCGGCGCCGAGCAGCGCACCGAGAGCGGTGAATACCGCCGACATTCCGCTCGCGGTCGCGAAACACGCTTCGGCGCCGTCGATCAGCCGCATCCTCTCCTCGAACATGGCGACCGTCGGGTTGCCGTAACGGGAGTAGACGAAGTGCTCGACGTCGCCGGCGAAGGCGGCCTCGGCGGCCTCCGCACTCTCGTAGACGAAGCCGGAGGTCAGGTAGAGCGCCTCGGCGGTTTCCTCGAAACCCGAGCGCCGCAGCCCACCCCGCACACCGAGCGTCGCGGGACCGACGCCCTCGGGCAGCGGGCGGTCGAACGCACCGCCGGTGATCACGACTGCCGCCAGGGAAGTCCTAGGGCACGCCAGCCGGAGCCGCCGCGATGCCCGAACTCATCGAGCGGACCTTCGAAGCCTTCGAGCACGTTATAGGAGATGTGATAGCCCGCGGTGGTCGCGGCGACAGCCGCGCCGATCGAGCGCTGGCCGGAGCGACACAAGAACACGACCGGAGCGTCCGGGGTGTGGTCCACCAGAGCCTGCTTCAGCTGCTCGACGAACGCTTCGTTGCGCGCGCCGGTGGAGTCGACCCACTCGATAAGCACCGTCGGCCGATCGATCGAACTCGTATCGGGGATGCCGACAAATTTCCATTCGGCTTCCGTCCGCACGTCGACCAAGACGGCTTCGGGATGGTCCCGCAAAACTTCCCACGCCTGCTGGGGAGTGATATCACCGGCATAACTCATGTGCACCTCCTGCGTATCCGCACTTGCCGCGCTCGGGTTGAAGCGACGGCCGGGTCGTCACCCGGAGCACCCCACCGCGGAGGAGGGTTGCCGACCAGTAATGCCGGGGCTTGACACTGGTTCTCATGACCTTCGACTGAGATTGCACCGACGCGGGTCGCCATGTCAAACGATTGTTCGCACTGCGGTAACGGTCAGTTGCAAACCAGCCACTTGTCGCCGGATCTGGTCAAATTCCAGGTCGTCGTCGTCTCGTTGCCGTCGACCTTTGTGGTCACGGTCGCCTTGCCCTTGTCGCCGTCCCTTATCGGATTGTCGAGTTCAGTGATCTCGACGGACTTTCCGCGCCCTGCCTGTCCGGCCAGCGGCGAACGCGCGGTATCGAAGTCCTGGCAGGCGGTGCCGGGCGGCGGCACCGTGTCGGTGTTGTTGGAGCCCTCGACGAAGTTACGGACCGCTGCGACGATCCGGTCGGAATCTGTGACATTCTTCTCAGTCGGCGACAGCATCCCGCCGAGCACGATCGCGACCAGCACGACTACCGCGACCGCCGCGGCCGCGGCGAAAGGAACCGCAGAGCGCTTGTCGGTCTGATCGACCTGGATGATTTCGTCCTCGCCCGCGGTCGGCTGCTGCTCGGTCATGACTCGATGATCCCTGGTCGGTGCCGGTATCGAGCGCTCGGGCCCCCTTAGGGACACGCCTATTGCTCGACAGAGACCGGACGGTCGCTATAGCGCGCGCAGGAACGGGTAGCCGGTGATTGTGACGTTCGATGGCATCCATCCAGTTCACGCACCGGCGCGGGGCGGCATCGGTCACCCCGATAGAATCGCGGGACTGCGGCCAGCTGTCATCGCCAATCGGCGGCTCGTCGTCGCAGTGAACCGGGCACCGTGCAGACCCGAGCCAGCATCGCCGGTGTCGGCCCCGACAGGGTGCAACCAAGCCAGTGCGTCAACTTAGCCTAAGCTAAGGAACGACGTCGTTAATTGTTTCGACCATTAAGGGTGCGCGTAAGAGATGACCGAACAGAGTGCAGGATCAACAAGCGGTGTACGCGGGCCCTCCGTGGTGACGCAAGCTGCCTCCTCCGGGCCTGACGCGCACACCGCCGAGGCTCGCCCGCTCCGCATCGCGATCGTGGGCGCCGGACCGGCCGGGATCTACGCCGCCGACGCGTTGATGAAATCCGACGCAGAGGTGAGCATCGACCTGTTCGAGCGCATGCCCGCGCCGTTCGGGCTGATCCGCTACGGCGTCGCGCCGGACCATCCGCGGATCAAGGGCATCATCACCGCCCTGCACAAGGTGCTCGACAAGCCGCAGGTGCGGCTGCTCGGCAACATCGACTACGGCACCGACATCACCCTTGACGACCTGCGTATCTTCTACGACGCGGTGATCTTCTCCACCGGAGCCAACGCCGACCGCGCCCTGGAGGTCCCCGGCATCGGCCTGGATGGTTCGTTCGGCGCGGCGGACTTCGTGTCCTGGTACGACGGACATCCCGACGTGCCGCGCACCTGGCCACTGGACGCGGAGAAAGTCGCGGTCCTCGGCGTCGGCAACGTCGCACTCGACGTGGCGCGGGTGCTGGCCAAGACCGGCGACGAGCTGCTGGCCACCGAGATCCCGCCGAACGTCTACAAGGGGTTGAAGAACAACAAGGCTGTCGAGGTCCACGTCTTCGGCCGCCGCGGACCCGCCCAGGCCAAGTTCACCCCGCTCGAGCTGCGCGAGCTCGACCACTCCCCGACCATCGAGGTCATCGTCGACCCCGAAGACATCGACTACGACGAAGGCTCCGAAGCCGCGCGCCGCCACTCGAAGCAGGTCGACATGGTCGCCAACACCCTCGAGCAGTGGGCCATCCGCGACGTCGGCGACCGACCGCACAAGCTGTTCCTGCACTTCTTCGAGTCCCCGTCCGAGGTGCTCGGCGAAAACGGCAAAGTTGTGGGCCTGCGCACCGAGCGCACGCAGCTCGACGGCACCGGAAACGTCAAAGGCACCGGCGTGTTCAAGGACTGGGACGTGCAGGCGGTGTACCGCGCCGTCGGCTATCTGTCGCAGAACCTGACCAACCTGCCCTTCGACGACCAGGCCGGCACCGTACCGAACGAGGCCGGTCGCGTGATCGCCGACGAGAACGCCGACGGCGCCGACCGCTACCTGCCTGCCACCTACGTCACCGGCTGGATCAAGCGCGGTCCCGTCGGCCTGATCGGCCACACCAAGGGCGACGCCAACGAGACTGTGGCCTGCCTGCTCGACGACAGCGCGCGCTTCACCCCGGCCGCCGAACCGGGGCTCGACGCTGTCACCGAATTCCTCGAGGGCAAGGGCATCCCGTTCACCACCTGGCAGGGCTGGTACCGCCTGGACGCCCACGAACGCGCGCTCGGCGAGCCGGAGGGCCGGGAGCGGGTCAAAGTCGTCGAGCGCGAGGACATGCTCCGTGCCAGCGAGCCGCACAAGGTCTGATCACCCCGGCGGGATCAGCTCCGCTGCCGCGGCAACCACCGCACTGCGGCAGCGGAAAGTCCGACACTGAGGCATTCTGTACAAGTGTTCGATGCCCACCTGCACATCTTCGACCCGCGGTTCCCGCTGGCCGAGAACGAGGGCTACCTGCCCGACCCGTTCACCATCGCCGACTACCGAAAGCGCATGGCGCGCTTCGATGTCGGCGGCGGCGCCGTGGTCAGCGGCTCGTTCCAGGGCACGGATCAGAGCTACCTGAAGGCCGCCCTGGCCGAACTGGGCGAGGGCTGGGTCGGCGTCACCCGCCTGGACCTGGACGCCACCGACGAGGAGATCATCGAGCTGGACCGCATCGGTGTGCGCGCGCTGCGGTTCAACCTCAAGCGCGCCGCCGCCGACATCACCGGAATGACGCTCCAGGCGTTGCGGGCATACGAGCTGGTCGGCTGGCACGTCGAGGTCTACATCGACGGCACCATGCTCGCCTCGCTGCAACCGGTCATTTCCAAGCTGCCCGCGCTGTCGGTCGACCATCTCGGCATGTCGGAAGAGGGTCTGCCGTTCCTGCTGGATCTCGTCGACCGAGGGGCGCGGGTCAAGGCCACCGGTTTCGGCCGGGTCGCGATGAACGTCGCCGACACGCTGCGCCGCATCCACGCGGTGAACCCCGAAGCCCTGATGTTCGGCAGCGATCTCCCCGGCACCCGCGCGGGCCGCCCATTCGAGGACTCGGACGTCGACCTCCTCTGCGATGTGGTGGGCACCGACATGTACCCGGTGCTGGAGGACAACGCGCGCGCCTTCTACCGCCTCTCGGCCCGCGAGCGCGTCATCCCCCCCGACCCGGCCCCGACACTGCCGCTGTACCGTCCCGAACCGCCGACCCTCCGGCTGCACCGTGAAGAACTCCCCGAAGCCCAAGCGGGAGATACGATTCCGTTCCCCGCCATCGAGCGATAGTGGTCGTGACGACCGCGCCTGTCGTTCGCTCGGCTGTGCCTGTTGTTTGCTCGCTCAGGCGACGATGACGCCGACGACCCAGACACCGGTCGCCAGCAGCGCACCGAAGAGTTCGATGAGCATGGACAGACCGACCCCCTTCAGCGCGTGAACCGTTGCCTGCCAAGCCTGTTGACCGATACGCAGGCGTTGGAGTTCCGAAAGGTAGACGCCGAGCACGAAACCGACAAATAGGCCGACCACCGGTATCACGAAGAACCCGACGATGCCGAGAATCGCGCCGACGAAGACCGCGCGATTGGACACACCCGCTTCCTTCATATTGCGGCCCGGCCAGGTGTACTTGATGATCCCGGAAATCACGAGCAGCGCCGCGCAGATTGCGAAGACGATCCACGCCGTAGCGCCGCCGGTGAGAAAGGCCCAGACTGCGATAGCACCGAAGATCAGGATGACGCCCGGCAGGATCGGAACGATGATTCCGACGAGGCCGACCAGGATGGCAAGGCCGGCGAGTAGGGTGTACCACCCCTGATCTGAGAATGTTTGCACAGATCGAGCCTATGTCCTGCGTGCGACTATGAGCGACGCCGCCGAGACAACGGCTCACGTCGATGTCGTCCGTTCTCCGTGCCCGGCGCCGCTCGCTGCCTAGGCGGTGTGAATCCGATGTTGGACAAACCTTCCTCGCGACGAGTACGTCTCGCCCTGAGCCCGGTCAGCATCGTTCCCGAGGTCGCAGGCCGTCCACTGTCGCAGGCCTGTTCCGGTACGTTTCTTCGGCGAAACCGATGAATCGCTCGACGTCCTGGATATTCGACGGTGTACCGAACGACACCCGGATGGCGCCGCCGCTCGGCAGACCGAGCACTGTGACGTATTCATCGATGGTCGGGAGGCGTGCCCCGAACAGGCGCCGCAGTATGGGCAGCTGGATATCGAAAGCCCCCTCGCCCGCACCTGGGTTGCAGAAGCAACCTGTGCGGAGGGAGAAACCCGCTGCCGCGGACTCGGTGGCGACCAAGCGCTCGTCGACGACGATGCCGTCCGGGTCGAGGAAATTGAACGTGACCGTGCCCCCGCGGCGGACCGTGTCTTGCGGTCCATAGATCTTGATCATCGAGGCACCGTTGTCGTGTGTCAGTGATCGCAGCCGATCGAGCAGCCAACCAGTCAGACACACGACCCGTCGGTGCACCAGGTCGACGCCGATTTCCCGCAACCAGCCGATCCCGAATGTCACATCGGGAATGGACAGGAAATTCAGCGTCCCGTCTTCGTAGGCGCTTTCGTCGTCGGTCAGCATATGCCAGTCACCCTGGACGCTCACGGCCGCAATAGTGCCGCCCGCGAACCACGGCCTGCGCAGCCTGGCCAGCGCCTCCCGGCGTGCGACCAGGCATCCGACCCCGGTCGGGTAGCCGAAGAGCTTGTACCAGCTGATCGGCACGAAATCGGCTCGTACGACACTCAAATCCAGTTCGTTGGTGGGAAGATACGCGGCCGCGTCCAGCAGTACGTCATAGCCGTGCCGGTGCGCCAGCTCCACCCAGTCCAGCGGATGTTGAACTCCGGTGAAATTACTCTGCGCCGGAAAGGCGAACAAACCGCGCCTACCCGGCTCACCCTTCCGGTACACCCCGGAGAATCGCGGCCGTGTGCGAGTGCTCAATGCGGCACGCACAGCCTCATCCGTCGTTCGCAGATCGGGCGTTCCGATCGGAACATGCACCACCTCGGCTCGTTTCGCCTTGGCGAATTCTCGCATTCCGATAATGGAGTTGTGGTTGTCCGAGGTCATGACGAAGCGCGAACCACGCACGAACGGATAGGCCTCTCCGATGATCCGGCAGGCCGAACTCGCATTGGCAGTGAAGATCGCGCAGTATTCGTCAGGCGAGGCGTTGAGGTGCGCAAGCACCGCACGACGTGCCTGGTCTACCAATTCGGTCGCGGCCCGCGAGGTCGGATTCTCCGAATGCGGGTTGCCGAAACAGTGTTCGGACAGCCGATCCTGGTGCGATCGGTATTGTGCTGTCGCGGCGAGCCCGGCTCCCGCGTAGTCGAGGTATACCAGACCATTCTGGTCCAGGTACGAGTACTGCTCCTTGCGTATCCGATCGAGCGAACCGGTGGACGCGTAGTCGGGATATGCGGCAAGGAATTCCGCTGGGGCGTCGGCCGACTGCACACTGGTCTTGTTCATTACTGGTTCCCTTCTGTCGGAACGTCAGCCGGGCCGTGTCATACCGACAGCGGTTTCCCTGCGTCAGCTGCCGTGGTGGCACGGATGTCCGAATCGCTCCGACCGGAGCCGACGCGCACCTGAGGTAATCGGCGCCCGAGAACATGGCGACGGGTACCGCGGCGGCATCTTCGAAAACTCATCCGACTCTCCTGATCGAGACGTCGAAACCCCTGGCCAGTACTGCATTCCATGCGCGAAGATGGACGCTACACCGAACGCGCAGCGAGTTGTCGGGCCAGGTCGCCAAGGGTGGGAACGACCGCTCTCGGCGGCTGCGCATTCCACGATCTGAACTCGTCCACGCAGACAACGCACCTATCGGCAGCGGGTTGCCGTAGGGGCTATCGCCTTCGAAGAGGGTCTCGAGGGAACTCAGAACAGCGTCGGCTCGCCGAACCCAGAGGTGCGCTCGATTGCCAGAAGACGTTGTTTGGTGTCGATTCCACCGGGCGCGGAGAATCCGTGCAGCGCATGGTCGGCGGCGAGTACGCGGTGGCATGGGATGATGAGCGGAATCGGGTTGCGGCCCAGGGCCTGTCCGACGGCTTGGGCTGCGCCTGGTGCGCCGACGAGGTCGGCCACTTGGCCGTAGCTGAGGGTGTGGCCGGGATCAACGGCGCGTGTCACGTCGTAGACGACGCGATGGAACTGCGGGATTTCACTGGTGTCCAGCGGAATCCAGCGCAAGTCGTCGAGCTCGCCTGCGAGGTGGGCATGGATCGCAGCGATGGCCTCGGCGATCACGCCGGTGGGTTTCTCTTCGCAAACCTCCTCGTCCAGGCGTCCGGTGCGACGGCGAGCGATACGTGCCAGCGTCGCTGCCGGGCTCGCCTCGGGGAGCTGGAATCGGATCACCGCCGCGCCACGCCACGCGATCGCGCAGTGGCCGATGGCGGTGTCGAACAGCGTCGCCGCGGTGGCGAGGCTGATAGCCCCCACACGGCCGGGCATCACGGGCTCAGTGGCCTCGGTGGTCTCGGTGGCGAGGCGAGTGAAGTCACTCATGCTGCAAGTGTGCACCGGGCGACCGACAAGTTCGACAAAGGTACGTCCAGTTAACCGAGACTGGCCTTGGACGCGACTCCGGGTAACCCGATCGTCAGCGGCTCCGCCTCGGCTTTGTCACAGTTGATCCGCGGTGGCAAAGATGGCCATGTCATACCGGCGTGCACTCAACTGGCCTTGCCAATAAATATCCAATCAGTCAATACTGGCCTGTATGGTGACGAGAGTGATCGGCGCGGGCAGCTTGGCTCGCGATCTGGGTCGGTGGCGGAACGCGGACGACGGCGAGGGCGATTCATCCGCTCGGCGGTCCGCGCGTCCGGCGTACCTGGCGCTCGCCGAAGGCATCCGGCTGCTGATCCATGACGGGCGCGCGCCGTTGGGAGTAGCACTGCCCAGCGAACGAGATCTCGCCGCCACCCTGGGGGTCAGTCGCACGACCATTACGTCCACTTACGCGCTGTTGCGGGAGCACGGCTACCTGATCAGCAGGCAGGGCTCGCGCAGCACCGTGGCGCTGCCACGCGATGTGCAGCACGACGGCATCAAGCCGGCCAGGAGCATCCTCGCCACGATGGCGCCGCCCGAACTGCCCACCATCGACATGACTTACGCTGCCATGGCTGCCCCGCTCGAGATGCAGGAAGCGTATTCGACTGCGTTGCACGGGATTCCGGCGTATCTCGGCACACACGGCATGGACCCGGTCGGTGTGCTCGCGCTGCGTGAGGCGATCGCCCGCCGCTACACCGCGCGCGGCCTGCCGACCGCCCCGGACCAGGTCCTGGTCACCCTCGGCGCGCAGCACGGCCTTCGTCTGCTGCTGAACGTGCTCACCGCACCCGCCGCCCGCGTGCTCATCGACCACCCGACTTACCCGAACGCCATCGAAGCGATTCGGGACGTCGGCGCTCGCCCGGTACCGGTGCCGCTGCGGCCGGAGGACCCGGTGGCCCGCTGGGACCTCGATGGAATCCGCAGTGCCGCACGGCAAACCGCAGCCACCCTGGCCTACCTCGTGCCGGATTACAACAACCCGACCGGCCTGCTGCTGGACGCCGCGGGCCGCGCCGAGCTGGCTGCCATCGCCAGGGAGACCAGGATGACTGTCGTGATCGACGAGTCCATGGCGGATCTCGGACTCGGCGACGAAGTCCCGCCACCTCCGGTCGCGGCGTTCGCCAAGGGCGCCGAGATCGTCACGATCGGCTCGGCGTCGAAATCGTTCTGGGGTGGTCTGCGCGTCGGCTGGATTCGCACCAACCAGTCGCTGATCACCAAACTGCTCGGCATCCGTTCCACGGTCGACCTCGGCACTCCCGTCATGGACCAGTTGGCCACCGTCCACCTGCTCGAGCACGCGGACGTCATCCTCGACCGTCGCCGCGACCAATTGCGTTCGCAGCGTGCCGCTCTGCTCGATTCTCTCGCCGAGGAGCTGCCGGACTGGCGCGTGACCGTCGGTGCGGGCGGCATGTCGGTGTGGGCGCAGCTGCCGAGCTCGGTGTCGACCGCGCTGGCCGCCACGGCGCCCAATCACGGCGTATTGCTCGCGGCGGGGCCGAGATTCGGCGTGCAGGGCGCGTTCGAACGGTTTCTGCGGCTGCCGTTCACGCACCAGGAACCCGAATTGCGCTTGGCGGTCAAGGGCATTGCCTCCGCCTATGAGGCGCTGACGCCACGTGCCGCCGATCCGTTGACGCCGCTGACCTGCTACTGATGGCGGGATGTCTGCGGAGGGCCTTGGCCGGCGGCACTTCCCCTCCGAGCGCCGCCGGGCACGACCGGCCCGCCACCCCTCGGGGCTGGCCCTCGTCACGCGCGGGCGGCGTGCAGAAGGCTGCACGGCGCCGAGGCCTCCAGCAAGCAAGGCGGTCAAGCAGCGGACCGGACGATTGCCCGTCACCATCAGCTGCGCTCTAGAGCCGCCTGCTCGCCGACAGTATGGCAGGCACAGCGCCGTACTGTCGAACCAGTTGGTATGTTAAAAATGTGATCATCTGCGCAGATCAGCAGATGCCGCGGTACCCTGGCATCCCGCTCGGTGCTCAGTCGGCCCACACCGACTCGATGGACGTGGCCGTGGTCGGTGGTGGGGTGGGGATGCCGTTCGGGGTGCGAGAGAACCGAGGCGCCGGGGCATGCTGGGTGATGTCGTCCAGCTCCAGCAGCGAGCCGCGGGCCGAGATGTGCTCGTTCTTCGTCGCTTCCGCGAAGGTGAGGACAGGCGAGACGCAGGCGTCGGTCCCGACGAAGATCTCGGTCCACTCGTCGCGAGTCTTAGCCCGGAAGCGTTCGGCGAACAGCTTTTTCAACGTCTCCTGGCCGGCCGGGTCGAGCTGGAAGGGCAGACCCTCCGGATCTATCTCCAGTCCGGCGAGCAGCTGCGCGTAGAACTGCGGCTCGATCGCGCCGACCGCCATGTACTTGCCGTCGCCGGTTTCGTAAGTGTCGTAGAACGACATTCCGGTGTCGAGTAGGTTCACACCACGCTCATCGGACCAGGCGCCGGCTCCACGCATCCCCCAGATCATGTGCGAAAGGGCAAGGGCGCCATCGACCATCGCCGCGTCGATCACCTGCCCCTTACCCGAGATCTGTCGCTCCACCAATGCGGCGAGGATGCCGAATACCAGGAACATCGAGCCGCCGCCGAAGTCGCCCACCATGTTCAGCGGCGGGACCGGGCGCTCACCCTTGCGGCCGATCGCGTGCAGCACGCCGGTGATGGAGATGTAGTTGATGTCGTGTCCGGCACGGTCGGCCAGTGGACCCTCCTGACCCCAGCCGGTCATCCGGCCGTAGACCAGGCGGGGGTTGCGAGCGAGCGCGTCGTCCGGGCCGATGCCCATCCGCTCGGTGACGCCGGGACGGAAGCCTTCGATCAGCACATCTGCCTTCTCGACCAAGCCGAGCACCTTCTCGAGATCGGCGGGGTCCTTGAGGTCGGCCTCGACGATGGTCCGTCCGCGCAGCTGCGCCCGGTCGAAACCGCCGGGCAGCTGGCCCGCGCGCTGCACCCGCACTACGTCGGCGCCGAGATCGGCGAGCAGCAGTGCGGCGTGCGGACCGGGGCCGATACCAGCCAGTTCGATGACTTTGATGCCCGCGAGCGGGCCATGCGCGGCGGTGGATGAAGTGCTCACGCCTACCTCGGTTCGTCGTTGCTCCAGGGCACCGGTGCCGGTGCGTCCTCCCGACGCGAACGGGAGGGCGTATTGACAGTACGACAATAACGACGGTTGGCGCCGCGTGTCACACTCGTACGCCGTTTGCCGCCAGATAGGCCGTGGGCTCGATGGAGCGCCCATTGCGCCGAACTTCGTAGTGCAGGTGGTTACCGGTGGAGTTGCCGGTGGATCCGACGGCGCCGATCACGGTGCCTGCGGGGATCCGGTCGCCGGGCTTGACGCGGATGCTGCCGGCGGTTTGGTGGGCATAGATGGTCTCGGTGCCATCGGCGGAGCGGATGCGCACGTGGTATCCGTAGCCATCGCCCGCATTGCCCGCCTTGACAACAGTGCCACCGGTAACGGCGTAGATGGGGGTCCCCGCGGGGGCCGCGAGGTCGAGGCCGCCGTGATGCTTGCCATTCCGGGGGCCGTAGTGGGAGCTGATTCTGTATTTCCCCGGATCGAGAGGTGCTCGGGGTCGGCCATCATCCGGCCGCGTTGCGCCGGCTCCCGCCGTTCGTTTTCCAGCTATTCCGTTGAGGTACTGGGCGGTGAGCCGGTCGACCATCGCGGCGGTTTCGGTTGCGTTGGCGGCCCCGCCACCGACGATCTTTTGGGCTTTTTCCAATGCAGCGGTGAGTATTTGGTGTACTTTCCGCTGACCTTCTTTGGTATAGGCGTTGGGGCCGAGCTCGGCGAGTTGGACGTTGACCTCGCGGAGCAACTTGATGACCGCTTGCCGGTCGGCTTTGTTGAATCCGGCCAGATTCGATACGTATCTCGCGAGATCGTTGTCCAGGTCGTTGAACGCTTTCGCCACGTTCTTCTGGAACAGAGCCCTTGCCTTGATCGCGGTCGCCCCGGCACCCGAGCCGCCGGCTCCTTGGGGTCTCGACCCCAAGCCATCGGTGCCCGACGGGGTGCCGTCCTTGCCGTAAAGGGCCGCCAGGGTTTCCAATGTGTCCAACGCCCGTTGAGCCTCTGGGGAAAGCCCGCCTCCGGCGGATGCGGCGGCAGTGGATCCGGATCCGGCACCCGATCCGCCGCCGGCTAGACCGGCCAGCGCTGATGCCAACATCGGCAGTGCCATCAAGGCCATCGAACCGGCCGTCATGGCGGCAGGCGCGAGGTCCGCGATGGTCTCCGGGTCGATCCCGGGCGGCGGCGGCGCTGCGGCCGGAGGTGCGCCAACCGGCGGTGCGGTCACGCTGGAAGGTGCCGCGGCGCCGCCGGGCGGCGGCGCCGCGGCAGCGTTAGGTGCGGGTGCCGCCGCACCGTTGGCCGGAGGTGCCGCCGGGCCCACCGCCGGTACGGCTTGGGTGCGTGCGCCTGAATTCGGTGCCGCGCCAGGTCCGCCGAGCACGTTTCGTGCCAGATTCGCGATAGCCGGGACTGCCTGGGCAACGAGGTCGGGCTGTTTCCGGTCCGTGATCGATGTCGATGGCCCATGCGCCTCGGGCGCACCGTCGCTGGTGCCGCTGTCTGCCGCCGCACCGTCGTCCGCGACCAGGTGTGCCACCTCCCCACTAGTCACGACCACCTCCGCATGCCCAGAACCCAACCGGCACGTCTCCCGCCCGAGCGCTGGTGCCAAGATCGATTGTGACTTATCGGACATCGGCCCGATCTTCATAGCTGGGAAATACGAGCTCGGCGGAATCAATACCGCGCAACGACTGTGGCGATCACTCGTCCGACCATCAGATACGACGGCTCTCGATCCCGGCGCGGTTGATCGACGAGATCAGCATCCTGCCGGGGATCACCGGACCATGGGTCGGCCCGTGAAATCGCCATCCGACGGCTACGGTGCAGACCGTTGACTACGATACTCATCGACGTATTCGATTGTTATCGACTAGATTGATGTCCGGACCGCCTCCGCGGGCCGACCGATCGGAGTGAACGCAGGAGATCATGAGCGACAGATCGACGCGGTCCGGCGCGTCTGAGCAGGGATTACGGCGGCTGAGCCGGGCCTTGGAGGGATACGTCGAGCGGGGCGAGCTGGCCGGCCTGGTGAGCATGGTCTGGCGGCACGGCGAGTTGGTGCACACCGACGCGGTCGGCTGGCGGGATCGGCAGGCGCGGTCACCCATACGGCGCGACACCATCTTTCGTATCGCGTCGATGACCAAGCCGATCACAGCGGCGGCGGCGTTGACGCTGGTGGACGACGGTCGCCTGCGCCTGTTCGATCCGATCGACGACTGGCTGCCGGAACTGGCGCTGCCGATGGTCCTGCGTGATCCGAACGGCTCATCCGAGGACGTGGTGTCCGCATCCCGGCCGATCACCCTCGACGACTTACTCACCAACCGTATGGGGCTGGGGTGGGGGCGATCCAGCATCGGTCCGGAGTTGTTCACGCTGACCGCGCAGCCGATCGCTGCTGCCCTCGGACTGCCGGATGCCGAAACGCTCGCTCCGGATGCTTGGATGCGGCGCGTCGGCGCCTTCCCGCTCATCGCCGATCCCGGGACGATATGGCGCTACCACACCTCGTCCGACATTCTCGGCGTGCTCATTGCCCGGGTCACCGGGCAATCGTTGGAGACGGTGTTGCGCGAGCGGCTTTTCCGGCCCCTCGGGATGGTGGACACGAGCTTTACCGTGCCACCGAGTAAACGCGACCGGCTGGCCGTATTATATGGTCCCGCACCAGATTTCGCCGTGCTGGATCACCCCTGCGACACCGGGTGGGCCGTCGAGCCGCCATTCGCTTCCGGCGGTGCGGGGCTGGTGTCCACGGGCGACGATTACGCCCGATTCGCCCACATGCTGCTCGGCAAGGGGCAATTCGACGGAGTGCGGGTGCTGTCGCGGCAGCTGGTCGAAGCGATGACTACCGATCATCTGACCGATCGGCAACGTGCCGAGCCGCCGTTCGCCCTACCCCTCGGCCAAAATCTGTGGGCCGAGCACGGCTTCGGCTACGGACTGCGGGTGCGCACCCGCCAGAGTGGCGCCGGGCCCAGCGTCGGAACCCTGTCCTGGCCGGGCGGCCTCGGAACCGCCTGGTATGCCGACCCGCACAAGGATGTGGTCGCCCTGCTGCTGCTTCAGTCTCAGAACCTCATCGTCGCCGCGGACTGGCGCAGCACGATCGGCGACGACTTCCGCACCCTCACCGCACGGGCGCTCGAGGACTGACAGCACGCAGACAACCGGTCACAACATCTCGGGCGCGGTGTCGAGGATGGCATCGAGCAGCCCGGGGAAATGGGTGTCGAGATCGTCACGGCGCAGACTGAGCATTCGGCGTGCCCCGCGGACACGTGCCTGCAGCACCCCGGCCTCCCGCAACACGCGCTGGTGATAGGAGAACGTCGAGCGGCCGATGGTCAGGCCCGCGCGCTGCTGCAGCTCGGTACACGCCACCTCCTCGGTGGCCGCCAATACCCGAACCGCCGTCAGCCGCGCCGGATCCGACAGCGCCGCAAGAACTTTCGACAGCCGCAGTTCTTCCGCAGCTGGATGCGCTTCATCGATGACCACGCTCATGCCCGCAGCCTAGCCACGAACCAGCATTACGTCGAGGATGATAGTACTATTCGATAGACATCGACATATCCTGGCCGTCCGAGCAACACGCCGCTCAGTAGATCGGGTGTTCGCGATAGAAATCGCAGGCTTCCCCGGTGATGTAGCCGTCGGCGCAACCGAAGTACGTCTGGATGCAGGCGTTCGACGAGCACCCCATTTCGATCAGCTTCTGCCTGATCCGAACGTTGCGCTCCTGCGGAGTCTCCGACCGCGGCGTCGCCGACACCCGGCTCGTCGCCGACGGCGAACCGGGGATCGGCGCCTGCTGCCCGCTCGAGCAGCCGAGCGTGAGCGCCATCCCGGCCGCAACCGAACATACGCCGATGAAAATCCGCACCATCCGTCCCAACCACCGAAGAAAAAGCCTGGTCGCGTCAGCCTAACAACCAGTTCGCCCCGGCGAGCGGCACAGGGCCGAGACAAGCGCGAGTGCCACACCATGTCGGCCGTTGGTGATCAAGGCAGGTGCCGGGGCGGGGATACGCGCTGGTAGGACCCGCACCCTGCCACCAGGCATGCTCAGTCGGTGGCGGAAGACGCGCGCGGCCTCACCCCATTGCGGATTCGCCGCGCATCAGGGCGCCGAGGGATTCGCGGGCGGTGACGTCCATCTTGATGCAGGCGCGGTAGAGATGCCCTTCCACCGTGCGCACCGAGACGGTGAGACGGTCGGCGATCTGCCGATTGGACAGCCCCGCGGCGACAAGATTCGCGATCTCACGTTCCCGCGCGGTCAACGGCAACGGCTGAGCGGCGTGCCGCAGGGCGGGCGTGCTCGCTCCGCCACAGGCGGCGGCGAGGCGGTTCGCCGCGGCGGCGGACTCCAGCATCCTGCGCCGGTCCCCGGCCCGCTCGTGGGCCGACGAGGCCTGAGCCGCGGCGTCGGCCGCCGACAGCATCGCGCCGATGTGCTCGAATTCCGCCACGGCGGCGTCGAGTCCGGGGCCGTCGTGTGCGGCGAGGGCTACGGCGTGTCGTGCCTGCGCCTGCACCAGCCGTCCCTCCACCCGGGACGCCAGGTCGGACAGCCGTCCTGCCACGGAGTGATCACCGAACCGGGCAGCGGTATGCAGCGCCATGGCCTCGATCGCATGCTGATGCGCACGGGCTGCCGCGTCGGCGGCGCCGATAGCGATTCGGACGGCTGGGGTGACGGCGCCTTCGGCGGCAGCCTGCCAGGAACGGGCGATTTCGAGTTGAGGCTCGTAGACCGCACTGTGCCGTCCCCCACGCGCGGTGGCATCCGCGATCGACTCGGCCGCCTCCGCGGCGCGGCCGAGCGCCGAATACGCCTCGGCCAGACGAATTCTCGCCGGAAACATCCAAGCGGCCGCGCCTTCGGCTGTCAGCGCGGCCAGCGCCTGTTCCAGATGCTCGATGCCGGCCAGGAACCGGCCCTGCGCCACGTCGACGGTGCCTTGCAGAATCTTCGACATGCCCCAGGCCAAGTATTGCCCCGGCGCCGAGTAGCCGAAATAAGCTCCGGCACAATGCCGTGCGGCCTCGAGATCGCCGGTGAAGGTGAGCGCGAGCACCTCCGCGTGCGTGGACATGAAGCGGTTGAGGCCGTCGATGTGCTCTTCCACCGCGTGACCGCGCGCCGCATACTCCTTGGCCGCCTCGCCCTTGCCCATCAACGCCAGTGCGAGGCCGCCGCCGAACGCGGCCCACCACACCGCCCACGGCGGCGCGCCTTCGGTGGTCATGACCGTTTCGGCCTCGGTGAACGCGTGGTCGATGCGGTTCTCATTGACCGCCGACGCCGAGGCGAGACCGATGAAGATCGTGGCGATCTTCGGATGCTTCACCTTGCTACGCAACAGCGTAAGCACTTCGCCCGCGCGGTCGGCATCACCCATGGCCCACAACAGATTCGCCACCCTGGTGCTGCCCCAGCGCGCTAGCTGCACCTCGTCGAGCTGGTCGGGGTCGAAGCTGGCCAAGGTGCGCTCGGCCTCGATCCGATGCCCCTGCCACAGCAGGGCGCGCGCCAGCAGGTCGGCGGCCTCCACGCCGCCGCGCCGCTCCACCGCGGCCCGCGCGAAACGTTCGGCCAGTGGCAGATTCGCCAAACCGATCGCGTCGGCGGCGGCCGCTTCGAGCAATTCCAGATCCGCGGTTTTATCACTGTCCAAGGCCAACTCGGCCAGCCGGATCCGGTCAGCGGCGGAATTGATCGCACGCTCTTTGAGCGAGGAGTACAGGCGGCCACGCAATCGTCGTGCGGAGGTGATGCCGAGCCTGCGCCGGATCACCTCGCCGAACAGCGGGTGGTTGTATCGCACGGTGAGCTGACGCGAACTCTCCACTACCCGGATCACGCCGCGGTTCTCGGCGGCTTCCACCGCATCCTCACCGGCCAATTCGGCGAGCACATCGAGATCGATCGGCTCGCAGAAGGTCAGCAGTTCCAGCACCCTCAGCACCGGGTCGGGCAGCTGCTCGACCCGATCCTCCAGCAGCGCGGCCAGTTCCGAGGTCACCGCGGCCCTGCCGCGTAGCTGCCACACACCGTTCACCTGGCGCAGTGTGCCCGCCTCCAGCGCTCCCTCGACCAAATGCTTGAGGAACAGGGCATTTCCGGCGGAGGACTCCCACATCAGGTTGGCGGTAAATCCTTCCAGCTGCCCGCCGAGCATCGACTCCACCAGCTTCACGCTCTGCCGCTGGCTGAACGGGCGCAGATCGATGCGCATCAGATGCCCGTCTTTCCACAGCGAGGTGACCGCGTCGGGCACCGGCACGCCGCTGCGGACGGTGACCACGATGTGCGCGGCCTTGTCGATGGCCAGCTGCAACAGAAGGGTGGCCGAGAGCTGGTCGAGCAGGTGGGCGTCGTCCACGCCGATCACCGTGTGCCCGTCGGCGAGCAGTGCCTTGCGAGCGGCGGACATGAACGTCACCGGATCGTGCGCCGTGTAGACGCCGACCATATGCGCGAACACCCCCAGCGGAATGCTGCGTGCCGACTCGGTGCCCGCCACCCAGCGAATATTGCCGCCGATCGCGGAGGTGGCATGCCGGGCCAGGGTGGTCTTGCCCACCCCGGCATCGCCGGTGAGCACCACCCCGACATATTCGGGCCCGGTCAGTGCCGCGCGGATCGCCTCGAATTCGCTGTCGCGCTCGATCATCGGCCGGTTCCGAGCCATGCTCTTACTGTAGTTCTTCACCGATCATGATCGAAGCCGATGAACTGTGAAGCGGCGCGGAGATTCGGTGCGATCGGAGCCGAAATTCCGCTCTACCGTGGCGAATTCGAACCGGTTCTAGCCGAGGACGTCGTGCCGGACGATCGTCTGATCCCGGCCGGGACCGACACCGACACAGGAAATGCGGGCGCCGGCCAGCTCCTCCAGACGCAATACGTACGCCTGTGCGTTCGCCGGCAGTTCCTCGAAGGTGCGCGCGCCGGAGATGTCCTCCCACCAGCCTGGCATCTCCTCGAAAATGGGCTTCGCGTGGTGGAATTCGGTCTGGGTGGTGGGCATCTGCTCGACCCGCTCGCCGTCGACGTCATAGGCGACGCAGATCGGCACCGTCTCCAGGCTGGACAGAACGTCCAGCTTGGTGAGGAAGTAGTCAGTGATGCCGTTGACCCGGGTGGCGTAGCGGGCGATCACCGCGTCGAACCAGCCGCAACGCCGCGCGCGGCCGGTGGTGACGCCGACTTCGCCGCCGGTCTTGGCCAGGTACGTGCCGAACTCGTCGAACAGCTCGGTGGGGAACGGGCCGGAGCCGACCCGGGTGGTGTAGCACTTCAGGATGCCGAGCACCGTATTGATCCGGTTGGGCCCGACGCCCGCGCCGACCGCTGCGCCGCCGGAAGTCGGGTTCGACGAGGTGACGTACGGGTAGGTGCCATGGTCCACGTCCAGCAGGGTGCCCTGCGAACCCTCCAGCAGCACCGTCTCCCCGCGCTCCAGCGCCAGGTTCAGCCGCAGCCGGGTGTCGGCGATCCGGTGCTTGAAGCTGTCGGCCTGCGTGAGCACCTCGTCGACCACCTGCTGCGGATCGAGCGCGCGGCGATTGTAGATCTTGACCAGCACCTGGTTCTTGAACTCCAGCGCGGCCTCGACCTTCTGGGTGAGGATCTTCTCGTCGAGCACGTCTGCGACGCGCACGCCGACGCGGGCGACCTTGTCCTGGTAGCAGGGGCCGATACCGCGGCCGGTGGTGCCGATCTTCTTGTTGCCGAGGAAGCGTTCGGTGACTTTATCGATGGCCACGTGGTACGGCATGATCAGGTGCGCGTCGGCGGAGAGCAGCAGGCCGGAGGTGTCCACGCCGCGCTCTTCCAGCCCGGCCAGCTCCGCGAGCAGCACACCGGGGTCGATGACGACGCCGTTGCCGATGACGTTCGTCACGCCGGGGGTGAGGATGCCGGAGGGGATCAGGTGCAGGGCGAAATTGTCCCCGTTGGGCAGTACCACGGTGTGTCCGGCATTGTTGCCACCTTGGTAGCGAACCACCCACTGCACCCGGCCACCGAGCAGATCGGTTGCTTTGCCCTTACCTTCGTCACCCCATTGGGCGCCGATGAGGACGATTGCCGGCATTGTCGTGTCTCCTACGGTTCGACAGGCAACACTGGTGTGTTGCAGCTACCTGCCGTACTGAGGCGGTGGCCGGAAGCACAGTCTAGCCGACCCATCCGAAGCGGCGTCGCGTCGGATCTCGCCGTAGTCTCGACAACGGTGTGGTCAGAGCCGGGCAGGGCTATGGTTGCACGGCACGCCGAGCGGCAGCGCGGCGTCAACCGGAGCGAACCACAGGGGGTTCGCCCCTGCGAGGGCCCGACGGTGTCGGCTCGAACCGAGGAGGGTGTACGGCAGCTTGAGTACCCATGTTCTCCGCTGCGCCGGCGCACCCGTACCCATCGCGCTCGCGGCGCTGCCGACTACTCAAACGGGCGCCATCCCCGACACCACCGAGATCGACGAACTCCTTCCCGTGCTGGCCGCCGACAGCCTGCCGCGCCTGATCGTGCTCGGTGAGGACGCCGCGCTGGCCGCGGTGCTCACCCATCTGATGCGCACCGAGCGGCTGCACGTGGAGATCGGCTACGTGCCGGTCGACAAGACCTACGGCTCACGCGTCTACCAGACCGGCACCGGCAACGCCGCCGCCAAGCGCGCTCTCGAGGGCCGTGCCACCGAGACGCCGCTGCTCAGGGACGACACCGGCACGGTCCTGGTCGGTCGCGCGGTGCTCACCGGTGTCGGCGGGAAAAAGCTGGAGGGCGAGGCCTATGTCGACGACACCCAGCTGTTCTCCGGCAAGGTGACGGGCATGCTGGTCTCGCCGACCATGGAGCTGCCGGGCATACAGGCGGCCGTGCAGAAGGGCATCCGCGTCCGCAGGCGCCGCTGGCTAGCGGGCCGGGCGGCGCAACTCGGCACCCCGGGCGCGATCGTGACCAGGGACGGTATCCGCACCGACCGGCCCGTGCCGCGCTCGAGCTTCTATCGCCACCACGAATCCTGGCTGCTGATCCGATGACTTCCCCATTCCCGATCGACCGAAGGTCGCGCGCGGTGCGGCCGAGCCCGGTGTTCCTGCTCGTGGTCATCCTCACGGTGGTCGGCGGCGTGCTGGCCTGGGACGCTCCGGTGGACTCGACCACGGCTAAGGTCGGGGTGTTCGTACTCGTGGTGTTCGGCTGGATCGTCACGTTGTGCCTGCACGAGTTCGCGCACGCGTTCACGGCGTGGCGGGCCGGAGACCGTGAAGTGGAGCTGCGCGGATACCTGACGCTGAACCCGTTGAAGTACAGCCATCCGCTGCTGTCGATCGTGTTGCCGATGGTGTTCATCGCGCTCGGCGGTATCGGCCTGCCGGGCGGAGCAGTCTACGTACACACCCACAATGTCGCGCCGCGCACGCAACGGATCATCAGCGGCGCCGGGCCTTTCGTGAACGCGCTGTGCGCGGTGCTGCTGCTCGCGGTCGTCCGGTTCGCAGGCAGCGCGAGTGCGCATCCCGCGTTCTGGTTCGGCATGAGCTTCCTTGCGTTCCTTCAGATCACGGCAACTCTCCTGAACCTGATCCCACTGCCCGGACTTGACGGATACGGCATCGTCGAGCCATCGCTGAGCTACCGGACACGGCGCTCGCTCGATCAGTTCAAGCCGTTCGGCATGCTGATCCTGTTCGCGCTGCTGTTCACCCCCGCCATCAACCAGGTGTTCTTCGACGCGGTGTACGCCCTCTTCGAACTGTCCGGCGTTCCATCGAATTGGTCACGATACGGCAGCTTCCTGACCCGCTTCTGGACCTGAGGCCGGAGCCACGGAGGTCGGGGATCCGAGCCCTGTTCCGGTCGGCAGTTCCCGGTTATGGGGCCGCTCCCTTGGACGCACGGGAATGGCCGAATCTCGCCGAGTAGTCCGGCTCACGATGCCGGCGGCACGTAGGGGTTCTTGACCGTCGGGGGCAGCAGGGCCATCGCGGAAATGCGCTGCAAGCCGCACACCTGCATCAGGTCGACCAGCGTCGAGCGCACCTGCGCGAACACGACGTGCGCCGAAAGTCCCGCGCCCGCTACCAATTCCGGCCGCGCCCCCTTCGCGACCGAGCGCAGCACGCGGGCGGCCTCGGCCCGGTCGGGCTGCTCGCCGGGGTCGGCGAGCATCATCCGGCGCACCACGTCGACAGCTTGACCGAGGCGCTCCACCTCGTCGATCAGTCCGGGATGCAGGATCTCATCGTCGAGGACCAGAGTCAGCGAGCGGCGCAACAGGACCCGGGTGTTACGGACGGCGTTGTCCAGCGGGTCCGCTGTGGCCCTGATGCGTTCGAGACGGTCGCGGGAGTTCCAGTACAGCGGGGAGATCCGGCTGATCTCGCGGCCGCCCTCCAGCGTGGCGCGCAACGAGTCGATCTGTGGTTGGGTCGCGCGAACGGCGGTGAGCGCGCGGCGCACTTTCTCCTGGTCCTGCTCGAGCAGTCCGTCGGCGCACTCGGTGATCGACTTCCCCATCACGCCGAGGATTTCCGCGGCCAGCGTCCTCGCGCGGCGCACCGGATGCAGTGGGATCGCGGCGACCACCACGACGCCGACGAGGCCACCGACCAGCGCGTCGATCATGCGGGAGAAGCCGCCGCCCGCCGAGGGCGGCAGCAACGTCGCGACCAGCACCGCGGAACCGGCCGCCTGTATCGTGATGATCGAGCCACCGTCGAGGAACACCACCACAGCCATGGCGACCGCGACCACCAGCGCGATCTGCCACACGCCGGTCCCGACGCGGGAGATGAACAGGTCGCCGATGCCGATGCCGACCGCGACGCCGACCACCAGCTCCACCGAGCGCCGCAGCCGGGCGCCGAAGGAGATACCGATCGACACCACCGCCGCCGTCGGCGCGAAGAACGGCAGCGCGTGACCGATCACGTGATGAGCGAGGAACCAGGCCAGCGCAGCGCCGACCGCACACTGGATGATCGGCAGCGCGGACCGCCGCAGCCGCGCCCATGAGGAGCGCAACCGAACCATGCTCCTCGCCTGGGCGGCGCCGAGACGAGAATTCGGGTCGAGCCCACCCGTCACCCGACCGACACCCCTCATCGAATCGCTACGCGATGCCTCGATCACTACGGTTCAGTCGAGGCCGAGCTCTGCGGCCGCACGGGGATCGCAGTCTTCCAACAGGTCCAGGCAGCGCGCGTACTCTTCCGTCTCGCCGATCGCCTTTGCCGCGCGGGCCAGCGCGCCGACGCTGCGCAGGAACCCACGATTGGGCTCGTGGCTCCACGGCACCGGGCCGAAGCCCTTCCATCCGTTGCGGCGCAGGAGGTCGAGGCCGCGGTGGTAGCCGGTGCGCGCGAAGGCGTACGCGGCGACGATGTCGTGGTTGACCGCCTCGTCTCGGCCTTCGCCTCGGGTCAGCGCCGCCTCCGCGAGGTGGGCCCACGCGATCGAGGCGGCGGGATGGTCGGCCGCGACCCGCACCGGATCGGCGTTGTCGAGGAGCGCGTCCTCGGCTTCGGAGATTGCGGGTAGCAGTACCGGTTGCGGTCCGAGTAGGTCACCGAACGAGGTCATGTGCATCATTGTGCACCGCTGACCGACTTGCTCAATAGGCGGCTGCCGCGCCTTCACTCCGCCCGGCGCGGAGCTGTGGACAGACTTCGCCCGTCCGCACCCATCATGCGGCTGTCTCCTTCGCTCGGCCCGGCGCGGGCCGATGACGGACTTCGCCCGGCCGCGCCCGTTAGGCTGGCCGTCGAGTTCCACTGTTCCGCCTGAGCGAGGGGTGTGCGTGTCCGACGCGAACGACCAGAAAAACCCGGCGCGGGATGTCGCGCGACCGGCCGACGCGGCTGGGGCCGACGCACGCCCCGATGCCGTCACCCAACGCGCCCCGATCGCCGGGGCGGGCGACCGGCCTGCTCCGGCCCCGCCCACCGAACCGATCACGCAAACGCCTGCGGGGACTCGGCGAGGTACGTCGGCGCAGGAGTCGACCGGCGCCGCGCCGTCAGGTAGCGAAGCCGCCGAGCGTGGTGCGAATCCTGCTGGTGCGGACGAATCCGGAGCGGGTGCGGCGGGTGCGGCGACGCCCGCCGTGCCTCAGGTCAGCACCCCGGATCGGACCGGTGCGCTCGGGAGATGGTCGGCTGGCCCCCGGAAAGGTACGAAGTCGGCAACCTCCGGATCGGCGGCCGCGAAAAGGGCGACCAGCGCCGCACGCTCCACGAATCCACCGGCCTCGGATCCCTCGGATGCACCGAGCATCCCAGCTTCCGGTTCAGCCTCCGACACGACCGCCCCCGGTCCCGCGGGCGCCACGAATACACCTTCATCAGTGCCGGACGACAGCACGACCTCGCCGACGCCGCGATCCGTGGATAGCACCAGCTCACCCACGCCCAGTGCGACAAACGCAGCCCGCCCCGGATCGACAGGCCCGCACACGCCCGCTCCCGGAGCAAAAGGTGAGACGAACGCCGCAACCGAATCGACGGGCGCAGGCACACCGGCTACCGGCCCCGCGGACAGCAAGAGCGGCCAGGCTGCCGCGACGACGAGCTCGAACTCACCCGCCTCAGGGCCCGCGGGCCAGGCCGACGCACCCACTCCCGGATCGACGAGCTCGACGCGCACACCTCCCGCCGGAGCGGCAGGTGGGGTGAACCACATCGAGCCAGGATCGACAGGGCAGAACGCACCCGCGTCCGGAGCCACAGGTAAGGCAAACGCACCCGCCCCCGGATCGACCGCAACGGGCACACCTGCCCCCGGACCAGCGGGTAAGGCAAACACTGCCGCACCCGGATCGACCGGAACGGGACCCTCCGCCTCCGAAGCAACGGGTTCCGGCAAGGCGGGTTCCAGCAAGGAGGACTCGGCGAGCGGTAACCCGGACGCGGCGGCGGGCGCGGGACAACGCTCCGAATCGGGCGGAGCGACCACCTCCGCACCGACCGGCGGCGGCACTTCCGGGTCCACCGCAGCCGCACCGCGGGCCGGGTCTACGCGGGGCCGATCAGGATCCGAGGCGCCAACCGAGGTCATCAAGCGAGACGAGGCGAGCTCCGAGGCACCGCGAGATGCCGCGCCTGGCTCGACGCCCTCGGGCCAGCCTGCTTCGAAAGGTACTGCGGCACAATCGAACAAGCCCACCAAGGGCGTGGTGACTCCGTCCGGAACCGCCGGACCGTCCAGCGCGGCAACCGCCGATGCCGCGGGAGCGGCCGCCGTCGCAGCCGGTTCCTCGGCCGGCGACACCTCGGCTACTGACACCGTGTCGACAAGCGCTGACGCGACACCGACCGGTTCCGCGTCAGCGCGCTCCACCGCTGCCGGTACGGCGGACGAGTCCACGTCACCGAGCGGTTCCGCGTCGACGGATGGCGCCGAGTCCGCGGTGAGTTCCGCATCGGCCGGTGGTCCCCGCACAGCAAGCGGTACGGCGCCTGATACCGCGGCGGACAAAGCCGCGGCGACGGGCAAAGCCGCACCCCCGAGCGGTTCTCCGTCGCCGGATGGTCCCGCATCTACGAGCAGTTCAGCCCCCCGAAGCGGTGCGGCGGCCGGCACCCCCGCCGAGGCGGCAGGCGCCTCCGGGACCGCGGGCTCAGAAGCGGAGACAGCCGCGATCCCGCAGAACGACTCGGGGCAGGCGGGCGGCGGGGATGCCGCGACGGAGGTAATGCGCAGGCCGCAACCGCCGAGCGAGCCCGGTGGCCCGGAGGCGGGCAAGGCGCAGGCCGAGACGCCCGCGGCGGAGGATGATCAGATCCCGCCTGGTTCGGACGCGGTGACCATGGCGATGCCGGTGGTCAATCTGGACGACGCGCAGACTGTCGCGCTGCCGATCCAGCGGGCCGCCGACGGCAGCGGCAAGGCAGGTACCGATCGCGTTGTCGCGCGTGCGGCGGGGCCGGTGCCGATCACCAAGCCGCCGAGCACGCCGCGTCCGGCGTCCGGGCCGAAGCAACCTGGACCGCAGGGCCCGGCGACACACCCACAGCATGCACCGGGACCGGTCGGGGAGACTCCGCAACGCCCACCAGGCAAGCCGCGGCAGGGGGCGACAGCCCCCTCGCCCGCAGACATCCAGCAGACCGTGCCCGCACAGCCACTGGCGGGCCCCCGCCCGCCACAGCCTCGGCCGATCGCCCAGCCGCAGCGCATCACCCCGCCACCACGGACCGCGTCCGACACCCGCACCTCGACCACGCGATCCAATCGGTGGCTGATCGCCGCGGGTGCGGCAGCCGTGCTGGTGATTGTGCTGGTCGCGGTGATCGCGGCGCTTGTCACGAACTCCGACAACTCACCAGAGGCACAGGTCCGCGCCGCCATCACCGACTACACCCAGGCACTGAAGACCGGCAACCTGGTCACCCTGCGCGAGACCACCTGTGGTCCGCTGCACGACTTCTATCAGGGCATCCCCAATGACCAGTTCGCCGGCGTGCACACCCTGTCGATGGAGCGCAGGAGCATCCCCGTGGTGGACAGTATCGATGCCATCCGCATCACCGACGACACCGCCATCGCGCAGGCCACGGTGTACACCGAAGCCGACCCGACGAAGCGGTCGGCACGCACTTTCGACCTGCAGCGAACCGACGACGGATGGAAGGTCTGCGACCCGCCCTCCAGCACCCAGTGACAACCTGGAGACTCGATAGGAAACACACATCGATTCCTGGTCGCGCACGTCACACTTACCTGGTCAATGGTCCGGTTCGCCAGTAGCATGGCCCGGATCATGGGCAGGGAACAAACGATGACGCGGACAGACTTCGACGCCGTGGTGGTGCTGGAGCCGGAAGGACAACGGTTCCGGGCACTCGATCATTACGAGGTCGGCCGGGAGAAGGTCCGCGAGTTCGCCCGCGCGGTGCAGAATTACCACGGGGCTCATCAGCGGGAAGCGGACGCATACGCGCTCGGCTACGACGGGATCATCGCGCCACCGACCTTCGCGTCGGTCGTCGGCATGAGTCGGACAAGGACGCTGCTCGAATCGGTGCTCACCGACTACGACCTGTCCCAGATCCTGCAGACCGACCAGGTCTTCGAGACCTACCGGCCGATCCTGGCCGGCGACCGGCTCGGCTGCGAGATCGTGATCGAGTCGATCCGCAAGTTCGGCGACAACGACTTCATCGTGTTGCGGTTCGCGCTGACCAACCAGCACGACGAGGTCACCATCGTCGGATCGACCACGATCGTCGCGCGCCGCGGCGTGCAGGCCGACGCGAACCTCGACCACGTGGCCGAGAACATCATGATGCACGGGCATTCGAACGATACCGAGACAGCCGCACCAGATCTGGCCCACAACGATGTGCTGGTTCCGCTCGGTGTCAGCCCGCTGACCGAGCCGACCGATCACGCGATCGCGCCGGTGTGGACGGTGCCCGTCTTCGACGAACTCACCGTCGGCGACCAGCTGCCCGGCGCCACATTCCGGCTCACCCGCGGCGACCTGGCCAACTACGCGGGCGTCTCCGGCGACGCCAACCCGATCCACTTCAGCGATCAGGCCGCGCACCTTGCGGGGCTGCCGACCGTCGTCGCGCACGGCATGCTGACGATGGGCCTCGCGGGCGGCTATCTGACTTCCTGGCTGGGCGATCCGATCGCCATCCGGAAGTTCAGCGTGCGGTTCTCGGGCTTCGTCCCGGTCGCCGCGGACGCGGCAAGCGCGGTGGAGTTCACCGGCCGGGTCAAATCGCTCGACCCGCACACGCGAACCGCGACCATCCTGCTCGGCGGCACTTCCGAGGGCCGCAAGCTGTTCGGCCGCGCGCTCGCCGAGGTCCGGTTCACTTAGGATCACTCGCCCAGCACGGCGCGCATCAGGTAAACGTTGTAGTCGCTCCAGGTCGAGATGGTGAAGTAGAAGTCCGAGCCGGACGACCACGGGTGGATGAAGCCGCCGTACAGCTCCGGGTAGTTCAGCACGGTCACCGTCGGCGTGCTCTCCGACCATACGCCCTGCGGTGAATTCGCCTCGCGGACGACGATGGCGGCCTTGGCCGTATCCAGATAGCTCATCTGCCAGACGTCGCGGGCAGCGTCGAAGCGGACCGAGAGTTCACCGGCCGGACCGTTCACAATCGATGTGGCGGAGTCGAATCCGCCGACCGGTGTCCAGCTGCCGTCGCGCCAGTATTGGTAGGCAGTGGTGTTGAGAATCTGATCCTTGGGCACCCTGGCCAGGCCGACCGCACCGAGGCGAGTGTTGGGCGTGCCGAACATGTACACGTAATCGCCGTGCGGAACCATCGCGCTCACTTGGAAATTCGCGAGACCGAAGATGTTGTCCCAGCGGGCGTGCGGGTCCTTGGTCCAAGTCTGGCCGTGGTCGTCGGAATAGGCGATACCGCCGTAGTTGGTGAAGAACGTGCCGGGAATGCTGTTCCAGGTCCGAATGGACATGTAGCTCAGGTACTGTCGGTCGCCCACCGCGAAACCGGAGGTGGGAATCGTGGTGACCTCGACATTGTCGAGCTTGCGGCTGGAGAGCACCTCGGCCGCGTGGCACCGGCCGTCGGTGACCATGCGGTCGTAGGTCATCCCGTCGGCCAAGTCGCGGTCGGTGCTGAAGGCGAGCACGTTGCTACGCCAATCCATTCCCATGCCACCCGGTGGATGGAAGCCGCGCCCAACCGTGTCACCGAACGCGGTCGCGATCTCGCCCGGCGCACTCTCCCACATGATTCCGAGATCGGTGCCGTCCACCTGCCAGCGCTTGTCCGTGCGGTTGACCGAGTTCGCACCGGTCAGTTTGGCCACCTCGCGCACCGCCGCGATCCGCGGCGCCGGCCGGGCAGGCGACTGTGCCGCGGTCTCGACCGGTGGCCGCACCGGCGCGGGCGGCGGAGGCGCGGCGCCGGGATCCGGGCCCGGACCGGGAATCGCGAAGTGGAAAGGCTTGAGATTCAACAGGATCTCCGGAATCCCGACCAGCGCACCGAGTCCGGGTGGCGCACCGGGCAGGTCGGTGAGATCGGGGCACGGATTGGCGCACGGGTCCGGCGGCAGCTCCATCCGTGTCCGCGTCGGTGTGGCGTCCGGCTGCGGCGGCGGGAGCACGGTGATCACCGGATACGGAATCGGCACCTCGAGTGTCTTGGGCACCAACGGCTCATGGGCTGCCACCGGATCGGTCGCGCACGGACCGGTGCCCGGCACCCCGACCCCACGGTCGGATCCGGTCGCCCCCGGTGCCGCGGCGGCAGGTCGGTCGGCGTACAGCAACGCCCCCGCCCCGACCACAACCACGCCGACCGCGGCCATCCATCGCATGGCCATAGGTACCCCTCGAAGTCCGTCGGACACGCACCAGCGGAGGCGACCTTACCCTGTTCGGTGACAGAAACCGGCCAACCGACACGTCCGGCGCCGGCACCCAGGAACGGCGACGCCGATCGCCTGTGATCAGTGCACGGCCTCGAAGGTCAGGATCGTCGCGCCGATGCGAATCAGGTCTCCGTCGGCCAGCAGCGCGCCGGTGTCGATGGGGTTGTCGTTGACGTACACGCCGTTGGCCGAATGCAGGTCCTTGATGAGCAGCCCGGCCCGACTCGGCATGATGTGCGCGTGGTAGCGGCTGACCTTGGGATCCTCCAGGACAAGGTCGTTGTCGGTCATCCGGCCGATGCGTATACCGCCCTGCGCGATCGCCACCACGCGGCCGTCCATCCGTAACTGCCCGCTGCGCACCGCGCGCGGCATCTCGGTGACCGTCTCGGTCATCGCCGCGGCCATTCGTTCGATCTGGCGCAGTTCGACCGTGTTCAGCGGCTCCTGCCGCAGCACCCGCTGTTCCAGATCGACCAGCACAGGCCCAGGATCGATGCCCAGTTCGTCGGCCAGCACCGCACGCACCCGTCGGCACGCGTCCAGCGCGTCGGCCTGGCGTCCGGACAAATACAGCGCGCTGATCAGCTGACCCCACAGCGGTTCGCGCAGCGGATGCTCGGTCGTCATCGCGACCAGCTCGCCGATCACCGAAGACGCACGCCCACAAGCAATTTCGGCGTCGATTCGGGCCGAGGCGGCGAGTAGACGCTCCTCGTCCATGGCCGTCGCGAAACCGTCGGCGAACTGCAGACCAGCCAAGTCGGCCAGTGCCCGGCCGCTCCACTCACGCAACGCCGCGCCGAACAGTTGCGCGGCGCCCGCGTGATCGCCGATCTCGGCGGCGCGAGTGCCCGCCTCCCGCGCCGCCTCGAAACGCCCCAGATCGCAGGCGGTATCGGCGATCTCCAGCCGGTAACCGGAGGACTCGGTGCGTAGCACCTGCGCCGGGTCCACACCCGAATTCCGCAGTGCCTTGCGGATATTCGAGACGAACACCTGCAGGCTGGCGGCATAGGAGTCGGGCGGATCCTCGTTCCACACCATGTCGGCCAGCGCGGCCGACGACACCGCTCGCCGCCGATTCACGGCGAGCGCGGCAAGCAGAGCTCGCGGCTTGGGCCCGCCCACCGCCACCGGCTCATCGCCGACGAGCAGTCGCACAGGCCCGAGCACGCGCACATCCAAACTCATGTGCTTCATGCCCCCCGAAGGGTGTAACCGGGTCAGGCGCTGATCGAGCGTCCCGCGGACTTCAGATCATTGCATGCCTCGAGGACTCGCGCCGCCATCGCCGACTCGGCCTTCTTCAGATAGCCGCGCGGGTCGTAGGCCTTCTTGTCGCCGACCTCGCCGTCGATCTTGAGCACGCCGTCGTAATTGGTGAACATGTGCCCGGCGACGGGGCGGGTGAACGCGTACTGGGTGTCGGTGTCGACGTTCATCTTCACCACGCCGAAGCGCAGCGAGTCCTCGATCTCGGACTTCAGCGAGCCCGAACCGCCGTGGAAGACGAAGTCGAACGGCTGCGCGTCGGCGCCGACGCCGAGCTTGGCCGCGGCGACGCGTTGGCCCTCGGCCAGCACCTCGGGCTTGAGCACTACGTTGCCCGGCTTGTACACACCGTGCACATTGCCGAAGGTGGCGGCGAGCAGATACCTGCCGTTCTCACCCGCACCGAGCGCGTCGATGGTCTTCTCGAAGTCCTCGGGTGAGGTGTAGAGCTTCTCGTTGATCTCGGCCTCGACGCCGTCCTCTTCGCCGCCGACGACGCCGATCTCGACCTCGAGGATGATGTTGGCGGCGTGCGTCGCCTTCAGCAGTTCCTTCGCGATCTCCAGGTTCTCGTCGATCGGGATCGCGGAGCCGTCCCACATGTGCGATTGGAACAGCGGGTTCCGGCCGGCGTTCACCCGCTCCTGGGAGATGGCGATCAGCGGGCGCACGAAACTGTCGAGCTTGTTCTTCGGGCAGTGGTCGGTGTGCAGCGCGATGGTCACGTCGTACTTCGCGGCGATCACGTGCGCGAACTCGGCCAGCGCGACCGCGCCGGTCACCATCTCCTTCACACCCTGGCCGGAACCGAACTCGGCACCGCCGGTGGAGAACTGGATAATGCCGTCACTGCCCGCATCCGCGAAACCCTTGATGGCCGCGTTGATCGTCTCCGACGACGTGCAGTTGATGGCCGGGAAAGCGAAGGAATTGGCTTTGGCCCGACCGAGCATCTCGGCGTAGACCTCCGGAGTCGCGATGGGCACAGTAAGACCTCCGTGTTGTTGCGGCGAAAGACCTATTTTGTCTGCCATCACCCTAAGGCAGCAGTGTTTGGCCTGGTATGCAGGGAGGGAGTGCGGAGTTGACCGGCGGGCAATTTTCGCGCACGGCGAGAGCTTTCTCAGGTGTAGCCGGTACTGTGGTGCCGGTAATTGCGCTGGCAGCTTCCGACGCGGTGGTAAGCAAGGCAGGCCAGCCGTTTCGGGACAGGAGGCCACGTGATTCTGCAGGCAGCGACGGAATCGGTGACGAGTAACCTCGCGCTTACCGAGTTACTCGACCCGATGCACCTGCTCACGGAGACGTGGCTGAAGAACGCGGTGCTCCCGGCGATCCTGGTGATCGTCTTCATCGAGACCGGTCTGCTCTTCCCGATCCTGCCCGGCGATTCGCTGCTGTTCACCGGCGGCCTGCTGTCGGCGCAGCCGCATCCGCCGGTCTCGATCTGGGTATTGGTGCCCGCCGTCGCGCTGATCGCGTTCGCCGGTGACCAATGTGGGTATTGGATCGGCCGGGCCATCGGGCCCGCGCTCTTCCACAAAGAGGACACCCGCTTCTTCAAGAAGCACTACGTGACGGAGACGCACGAGTTCTTCGAGAAGCACGGTCCCAAGACCATCATCCTGGCCAGGTTCGTGCCGATCGTGCGGACTTTCATGCCGGTGCTGGCCGGTGTGTCCAAGATGGATTACCGCAAGTTCGTCGCCTTCGACATCGTCGGCGCGATCCTGTGGGGTGGCGGCGTCACGGTGCTGGGCTACTTCCTCGGCAACGTCGCCTTCATCAGGGACCACGTCGAGGCGATTTTCCTGCTCATCGTGTTCGTGTCGATTCTGCCGGGCGTCATTGCGGTAGGGCGGAAGCTGCTCAACCGCGGTGGACCCGAGGCTCCAGCGGTCGAGGCCGAGCTGGCCGCCTCGACGAACGAGCCGACCCGCTGAGCCGGTGTCCATGGCGTCGTCGCCCCTAGCTGTGGGCAGTTTCGATCCGCTGATGTCGGCGGGCCCCGCGCTCGTCTGGACAGTGGTGTTGACCTTTGTCTTCCTGGAATGCGCTGTGATCCTCGGGCTGTTTCTGCCCGGCGACTCCATGCTGATCACCGCCGGCATCGTGATGGCGTCCAACGCGTCCAACGAAGCCCACGTGTGGGCACTGTCGCTGGGCGCGATGGTCGCGGCCATCGCGGGCAACCAGGTCGGATACGTGATCGGGCACCGGACCGGTCAGCATCTGGTCGCCCGCAAGGACGGCAGATACATCAACGTCCGCAACCTGCAACGGGTGACGGAGTTGTTGCACCGGCACGGGTTCGTGGCGGTCCTGGTCGCCAGGTGGATTCCGTGGGTGCGCACGCTGTGCCCTTCGGTCGCGGGCGCGGCGCGGATGGACCACCGCAAGTTCACCGTGGCCAGTACCGTCGGCGCGATTATCTGGGCGCCGGTACTGCTGCTCATCGGCTACTACGCGGGAAGCTTCCTGGAAGGGATCCCGTGGCTGATGCCGATCGTGATCGGCACGCTGGTGGTCGGCCTTGTCATCGGGACCGCCCTCGGCGTTCGGCACTACCGGCAGGAAATGTCTCGGCCCGCGGAGGATTTCGCGATGGAAGGCGCGCCGAGCACTCTGCTGGAAACCGAGGGGTGAGCCGCGGGCGGTCAGAGGCCCGCTGCACTGACCAGGTAGGCCGCCTCCATGAGCAGCCAACCGGACAGCTGCACGGACAGGTCGCGTTCGGGGACCTTGGATGAGGTCACCGAACCACCGGAGGTGAAATATCCGGCCCCCGCACTGCCGCCGGGAAGTTGCGCGGGCCTACTCCAATCGTGCCCGAACAGCGGCTCACCCTCCACGTCGAGCCGGTTCGCCCAGGCCGCCGTGGCGGACGCGCGCACGATCGCGGCCGCCGCACGCCGATCGGCGACCTGCTGAGGGTCCTCGCCCGGCAGCATCAGCGCGACCAGCGCCAGGTAGCGGACCAGGATGCCATTGAATAGACCGCCGTCGCCGCCGCCGCCGCCGTTCACGACACCGCGGGTGGTCATGTGCTGCTCGACGGCGGCAAGGAGCCGGTGCACGCGCTCGGTATGCCGAGGCTCGCCGGTCTGCACGGCCAACTCGGTCTCCAGTCCGAGTACCACGCCCTGGCAGTAGGTGAAGACGGGACGTTCGATCTCACCAGAAGGCAGATGAATGCCATCGAGGATCAGCCCGGTCCCCGTGTCCCGCAGCGTCTCGTCCAGCCAGTCGGCCATCTCCTGGGCGCGCTCGATCCGTCCGAGTCGCAGTAGCGCGATAGCGGCGGGACCGTTGGCGGGCGCGTTGAAATAGTCTGAACCGACGCGCCAAGGCAGGCCGCCGCCGGTCTCCGGCTGCCAACCCGCGTGGAGCGCCTTCTCCAGGGCGACCAGTGCGCTGCGCGCCGCGCCGATGCCCTGAGTGCGCTCGGCGCGTTCGAGCGCGATCGCCAGCCAGGCCATGTCGTCGTAGTAGCTGTTGGTCCAGCCGGTGATGTTGCGGATCCGATGCGAACGCGCGAGGGCGGCAATCCGCTTGCGGCGCACCAGAGTCGGCACTCTGTTCGCAGCGTCGGTCACACAGTCGATCAGATGCGCCTGCCACCAGTAGTGCCACGAGCCGAAAACCCGCTCCCGCTTGGTGGCGGGCCACCCGACGACCCCCAGTTCCGTGCCGGGCAGCGCCCACAGCGCGCGCAGGTGACGCGAGACGATCGCGGATTCGAACATATCCGCCCGTTCGGACCACAGGGTCGGAGACGCCGCCCCGTCCCCGCCCGCCTGGGAACGACTGATCGGCGGACGCGGTGCCGCGGGCTGCGGGGCCTGATCCCCGTTCTGCGCGCGCGGCACCTCGATATCGTCGCTCCGCGAGGTCATGGGTCAATAGTGCCAGCCGAGAACGGATTCACGCGCCCGATTTGTTACAGAAGTGATGTGAAATCGTGCCGCTTCCACTTCCCGCAGGAAGATCTCCTGTTCGCGACGTGCCGCACGGTTCACCACGCCGTCGTGAGGACACCGGCCGCCACTGCCGAGACCGGTGCCCGCCGTAGTCGCATCACCATGGTGATGCGACTACGGACCGCTTCGCCGACGTCGACCACAGGCCTGGTGACTTCATACCGCCCACGCCCGCCGGTCCTGCCCGACCGGGTCCATGCCGGCACGGAAACCGGTGGCGCGCCCGCTTCGTTTCACCGCGTGGAAGTCTCCGGCGGAAGCCCGGACGGCCGCTGGGTTCGAGTCGCACTCGCAGGCGGCGTCTCGCCGGTGAGTCGTCCAGTCCGGCTTATTCCGAGGAACATCGAGCCCAGACCGAGCAACACAGCGATTGCGCCGGCGACCACGTTGTTCCAGATCGTCGATGCGGTATCGACGTCGCCGCTGACCACCCAGGGAGCCAGGATCGTCCAGAGGCCGATGAGCGGAGCAGCCCAGACGATGCCGTGGGTCCGGCCGTACACCGAGGCGAACCCGAGAGCCAGCATCGCGAGGGCGATCCCGACGATGAGGTTGTTGCCGGTCAAGGTCGAAAACCCGTTGAATCCGACGACCCAGGGGGAAATCGCGATGTAGAGACCGGTCAAAAACAGCAGGCCGGTGACCGCCTGGGCGTCCGGCGCCTCCGAAGCGCGCTCGTACTTGTCCCGCAACTCCACGATGTCGGGATGCCGGCTCATCATGGTTTCACTACTCATATTCTCCACCACCCTTCAGACGTAGTGGCGAGTCGAAAGCCCTCTCGAGTCGAAGCCCTCCCGAGCCGGGGCGGCCCGCGATCGGCCGCGAAACACGGCTCGTCCTGATCGCCACTCACTCGTATATCATGCCGTGATATTATCACTCTATGACGCAAGGGTCCATGTCATCGCCAGAACACCTCACTGACCAGGAGTACTCGAGATTGCTGACATTCCGAGCCGGGCTTCGCCAGCTCCTGCGTTGGAGTGAGCGCCGGGCAGCCGAAGTGGGACTCACCGACACCCAGCACCAACTGCTGCTGGCGATCCGAGGGCATTCCGATCCCGGCGGGCCCAGCGTCGGAGAGATCGCCGGATACTTGTGCGCCCGCCACCACAGCGTGGTGCAACTGATCGATCGCACCGAGCAACTCGGCCTCGTCGCCCGCAAAAGGGAGCAGGGCAAGGACCGCCGCGTCGTCCACCTCACGCTGACCGAGGCGGGCAAGGAAATCCTGGCCTCGCTCAGCGCCGTACATCTGGAAGAACTCCAGCGACTGACCCCCCTCGTCGGCGCCTTGGACGACACCACCGTCATGCCGCAAGCGGGATGAGAGGTGCCGGTCCGGGCACAAGCCGGACGAGCAGTCCACGGTAGGGGTCGGCGGGGAAAGAGTCACGATCGAACGCGACGCCGAGAACTAACAGATCGACCGCGAGGAAAGCAGCACCTGACAACCACATCCGGAGTGTCCGAGAATCGTTGGGTACGCGGACATCCCGACGACGTGCCGCGCGCTTACCACGCCGTCGTGAGGTCGGCGTGTTGACGGATCCACGCGTGCATCGCGATCCCAGCGGCTACGCCCGCGTTGATGCTGCGCGTGGAACCGAACTGCGCGATCGACACCGTCATCGTCGCCGCGGCTTTGGCGTGCTCGGTGACACCCGGGCCTTCCTGGCCGAACAGCAGCAGGCAGGCCCGCGGCAGCGTAACCGTCTCCAGGGGAACGGAGCCTGGCACGTTGTCCACGGCCACCACCGTCAGTCCCGCCCGTTCGGCGAACGCCAGCAGTTCGCCGACATCGGTGTGGTGCTCGATGCGCTGATAGCGGTCGGTCACCATGGCGCCACGGCGATTCCACCGCCGCCTGCCCACGATGTGCACGGCCGCGGCGGCGAAGGCATTCGCCGTGCGGACCACCGTTCCGATGTTCGCGTCGTGCCCGAAGTTCTCGATGGCGATGTGGAACGGGTGCCTTCGCCGATCGATGTCGGCGACGATCGCCTCACGGGTCCAGTACCGGTAGGCGTCGACCACATTGCGGCGATCGCCGCCCGCCAGCAGCTCGGAATCCAGACGCGGATCGTCCGGCGGCGGCTCGGCGTGCTCGCTTTCCCACGGACCGACACCGTGCGGATGCGCACCCCACTCCGTCGGCCCGGTCAGGTCCTGCTCGGCCGCGTCCGGCACTGAATGATTCACCACCACGATGCTAATTCCGGCCACCGCGCCGCCGACGGCCCGGTTCAGTAGCTGGAACTCGAGCTTCCGTCGAGGAAGCCCAGCACACCGAGTACCACGACCAGCACGACGACCGACAGGCTGAGGATGAGCAGCACGGTTGCGATGATGCCGCAGATGTAGCCTGCGTTGACGTTCCCCCGGCCTCCGATGGCGCCACCCGAGGCGTCGATCTCGTTGAGCGCCCGCTTGCCCATCACCCAGGCAAATGGCCCGACCAGCTGACAGAGCACGAGGCTCAGGATCCCGAGAATAAGAATCGTGGTGGCCTGTGGATGATCCGGTTGCGCTCCGTAGGCACCGTAGGCCGGATAGCCGTATGGCGGCGGCTGCGGGGGGTAGCTCATCAGCAGGATGGTAGCTGGTGCGGCCGACTACACCACACATTCGGCGGTCAGCTCACTCGAACGCCCACCCCCAAACATGGAATCCATGACCGGGTACGGAAGGGCACGCACAGCACAATATCGGCGACATCTTCATCGAACTCGGACTTCCACCCTCCGATATCCACCATCGCCGCGTGCTGGCGGTATTGCGACTCATAGGGTCACAGCGCGCAGTTGTATCGGCTGCCTGTGCAAGACTTGGCCACAACGCGGTATCCGTGCGGGGAGGGAGGAAGCGATGACCGTCGAAGTGCACTGGCCTGATCATCTGCTGACCCTGGAGGACTGGATCGCACTGCCGGAGGACAGCAGTCGTAGTTATGAGCTCGTCGAGGGGGTCCTGGTCGTGTCGCCGAGGCCGGTCTTGCGCCACCAGTTCGCGGTCTGGCAATTGGCAGCCCAGCTCCACCCGCAACTTCCGGTACAGCTCAGCGTGGTGACCGAGGCCGAGGTGGTGATCGACGCCGCGCCGCCACCCACCGTGCGCGTACCGGACGTCCTTGTGATCCGGGACGAAGCGCTCGAGGACGACCTCGCCCGAGTCCCGCCCGAGGATGTCGTGCTCGCCGTGGAAATCTTGTCCCCCGGGTCCCGGCGCACCGACCGCGTCACCAAGTTTTTCGAGTACGCCGAGGCCGGCATCGAGTATTACTGGCTGATCGACCTCGACGAGCCTGCCAGCCTGACTGCCCACCGGCTGATCGAAGGCGACTACGAGCTGGTCGCCGAGCAGTCCGGCCGAGCGACGCTGGATCTCACCGGGACACCGATCACGATCGATATCACCGCGCTGACCAGTAACCGCGCGGGCCGGTAGCGCCGCGGCGCGGGGCGGCACGCGCCTATCCTGGAGGTCTCACAGTCTGGGTGGAGGCTGGTATGGACCACGGGCGGATACTGCGGACGGTGCTCGGCATAACGGCCGCGTATCTGGTGTTGCTCGCGTTCTGGCTGGGGTGGGTGGTGCACCGGACGCCCACGGGAACCGTGCCTTATCAGATCGTGGCGCTGGTCGGGCTGTTCGGCTCGTGCGTCGGGATCGGGATGATGCTGGCGGTGCGGCCGTCGAAGGAGGACCGGCAGCTGTGGCGGCACGGCTTGGAGGGCTGGGCGACCGTCGAGGGCGTGCATCGGCTGGAGCTTACCGATCACCACACCGAAATCACCGAGTTGGATCTCGAGCTGACCGTACCGGGCTCCGAAAGTTACCGGGGAACAGTCGTTTTCGATGCAGCCCCGGCCGACAAACCCCGGCTCGTTGTCGGCGAGACCATCTCGATCCGCGTCGATCCCGCGAACCGGGACCGCATCATCCTGGTGCTGTGATCCCCTCCGGGACAGCAACCTTCACATGCGCCTTCGGATCTGCGAGCAGATACTGTGCGGCCGCGTAGGTCGCCAGGATGACGCCTTCGGTGACCCGGCGAGCCCGCTCGCCTCGCGTGCACAACCTTCGCAGCACGATGAGCCCGTCCGAGACGGTAAACAGCAGCGCGCCCAATCCTAGGCGGCTGCGCGGATCCGCACCGGGAACATTCACGCCCGCAACGTTTTTCGCCGCAGGTGCCAGTGTGCGATCCGAGGCCAGCACTGCGGCGAACCCCAGGGTGGCGCCGTACGCCGTGAGCGGCACCGCCACCGACGGCGCCTTGACCCGCAGCAACCCGGCAGCCCCCACCCATGCGGCCACACGCGGGGCGACGACTCCGGCAGTCGGTCGGCCGCCCATCCGCCACCACAGCGTCGAGTAGCCGGCCTGCATCACTGCGAAACTCGACGCACCCGCGATCAGCCGACGATCGTTGTCCGGGTCGATGAGCAGGATGTCACCGACTGTCGCGGCGCCGAGCGCCCCGATGAGCATAGTGCGCTCGGCGGGCGCCAATTCGGTCCCCTCGGTCGCGACATCTGCCGCGAGTAGGGGCATCAGCAGCGGTTTCGCGATCCACTGCGCCTGCTTCCTCCCGGTGACGGCACCGTAGACGGTGATCGCCGCCGCGGCGAGAAATCCGGCTCGGAACGGCCGCATCGGCTAGAAACTCGGCTCGACCGGTGCGGGTGGCAGCGTGACGACCTGACCCGCGTAGCTCAGCCCGGCGCCGAAACCGAGCAGCAGCGCAGTCTGGCCGCCCTTGGCCTTGCCGGTCACCAGCATCTCCTCGACCGCGAGCGGAATCGAGGCGGCCGAGGTGTTGCCGGAGTTCTCGATGTCATTGGCCATCGGGATGTCGTCGGCGAGACCGAGGTTCTTCTTCATCAGCTCGTTGATCCTGGAGTTGGCCTGGTGGGGGACGAAAACCTCGATGTCCTCCTTGGCCACGCCGGAAACCTCCAGCGCGGTGGACAGCGCCCGCGGCAGAGTGACCGCGGCCCAGCGGAAGACGCGCGAGCCCTCCATACGCAGCGACATCCGGCCGACCGGCTCGGCCTCCGGGTCGAGGCCCTGCATGGACTGCGCCCGGTGCATGTATTCGAGGAAGTCGATGTCTTGCGTGATGGCGGCCGCGTTCTCGCCGTCGCTCCCCCACACCGTCGGGGAGATGCCGTTCTCCTCGCTCGGCCCGATCACTACGGCGCCCGCGCCGTCACCGAAGATCATCGCGGTACCGCGGTCGGTGGGATCGAGCCCGACGGTCATCGTCTCGGCGCCGATGAGCAGGACGTATTCCGCGGAACCGGACCGGATCATGTCGGCGGCCACGCCGAGACCGTATCCGAAACCGCCGCACCCGGAGGTCAGATCGAACGCAGCGATCCCGTTGATACCGATGTCGTAGGCGACCGATGGCGCGCCGTGCGGGGTGAGTTTGAGCCAGGTCGACGTAGCCAGGATCAACGCGCCGATCTTCGACCGGTCGATGCCGCTGTTGACGATCGCGCGCTCGCCCGCCGCCGCCGCGATCGACCGCAGTGTCTCGTCACCGCTGATCCACCGACGGTTTCGGACACCGGTCCGCTCGTAGATCCACTCGTCGGTGGAGTCCAGCACCTCGCACACTTCTACATTGCTGACCAGGCGCTTGGGTCGATAAGCGCCGATTCCGAGCATCGCGACGTTTTCGCGGCTCCTTCTGACTGCAATGCTCACCACTGGTGACTCACGCGACCTTCACCTTTCCCGAAAAACTAGACCATCGTCCAGGCTATCCCAGGGCGAGATCCTCGAGTCCGAGGATCGACCGGTACTCCAATCCCTCAGCCGCGATCACCTGGTCGGCGCCGGTTTCCCGGTCGACGACGGTGGCGACGCCGACCACGGTGGCGCCCGCGTCACGCAGCGCGCGCACCGCGGTCAGCGGCGAGTTTCCGGTGGTGGTGGTGTCCTCGACAACCAAGACCCGTTTGCCGACGATGTCGGGACCCTCGATCTGGCGTTGCATGCCGTGTGTCTTCGCCGCTTTACGCACCACGAAGGCATCGATGGGGCGGCCGGGAGCGTGCATCACGGCCAGCGCGACTGGGTCGGCACCCATGGTCAGACCGCCGACGGCGTCGAATTCCCAGTCCGCGACCAGCTCGCGTAGCAGCTTGCCGATCAACGGGCCCGCGCTGTGATGCAGGGTGGCACGGCGGAGGTCGACGTAGTAGTCGGCCTCCTTACCCGAGGACAGGGTGACTCTGCCGTGCACCACGGCAAGCTCGCGCACCAGCGCGGCCAATCTGTCCCGATCATTGGTAATCACCTGGTTGATCATGGTCTACGTCCTTCCGCGTGCGGCGAACAGGCCGCGATTCAGTCGGGCCGCCAGGGTTCGCGGGATCATTCCGGCGACGGTGGTGAGCGCTTTGTACTGCATACCAGGCACGCTGAGCACCCGGCCCTTCTCCAGATCCGTCAGAGAGCCGGCGACAACCTGGTCGACACTCAGCCACAACGCTTTCGGCAGCGACGACATCGCGATACCGGCTCGCTCATGAAATTCCGTGTGCACGAATCCCGGGCACAAAGCTTGGACCCGCACCCCGGTGCCGGCCAATCCGCCCGCCAACCCTTCCGTGAAGGATACGACGTACGCCTTGGACGCCGAATATGTCGAGCCGCGCCCGGGGATCAGTCCCGCGACGCTGCCCACATTGACGACGCAGCCTTTGGCCGCGGTGATCATCGACGGCAGCGCAGCCCTGGTGAACCGCACCACCGCCACCACGTTGACGTCCAGCTGCGCCTGCAACTGCGCGGCGGGCAGGGTCCAGAACTCCCCCGAGTTCGCGAATCCCGCATTGTTGACCAGGAATTCGACGCCCTCACCCAGTCGCGCCGCTACCCGCTCACGGTCGGGCTCCCGCGCGAGATCCGCGACGAGCACCTGCGAGCGGGTAGCGAACCGGTTCTCCAGTTCGCTCGCGAGCGCTTCGAGGCGCGGCTCGTCCCTCGCGACCAGCACCAGGTCGTAGCCGAGCGAAGCCAGACGGATCGCGTAGCCCTGACCGATGCCCGAGGTGGGGCCGGTGATCACGGCGACAGGGCGGGTGGCGCCGGGCAGACGGAGATGCGCATGCTCGGTCATGACCGCTCGATCGGACGCGAGCGTGCGGAAACGGCTACGGCGGGAGCCCAGCCGGTCACTTCGGCACGGGTCCCTGGTAGGGACGGAATCCGGGATGGAACGGTCCGCCGGGCGGCTCGGCCGGGCGCTCCGCGCGCGGGGGCTCGCGAGGCTCAGGCTCCTCGCCGGTCCAGTCGTCCGCAGCCGGACGAACGTCCCGCTCCTCGCGCGGCGGCCAGTCGTCGGACTCGCGCCAATTCTCGTCGACAGCCCGGCGGTCGTCACGGACTCGCGCGTTCGGCACCACCGCGAGCGATGGGCGACGCGAAGGTTCCGGCGCGGCCTCGTCCGCGAGTGGCGCGCGGTCGTCCTGATCGGCCGCGTAGGAATCCTTCGCGAACGACTGCTCGTCGTATTCGTCCTTGCGTACCCGTGGCGATTGCGGCCTGGCGGAACCGGTCGAAGGGTCGTCCCCATGGGTCTCCGGCTCGTCCTCCTGCCGGCGACCGCGCGGACGCGGACGACCAGGGTCGTGTCCGCCGCCGTCGAAGCGCGGCTCGCTGACCGGGGGCAACACGTGCAGCAGGCCGGACAGGCGGAGCACCGCGTCGATCGCGGTCTCCCAGTCCCGCGAGGAGGTACCGACCGACAGCATGCCCAGCGTCCAGTTGCCCTCGCTCCAAAGCATCTGCACGGTGTCGGGCAGCGCCTCGATGAAGGCGACCATCCGTTGATCGACCGCGTGCCTGGCGATCTCGGGATTGGTCGCGAAGACCACCCGGTCGCCGATGGCGCCGAGCAGTTCCAGATCGTGATCTTTGGGCGGGGAGGCGGTCTTCAACCGCATGTCGACGTCGATATCCGAGCCGATCTGGCGGCGAACCGCGACCAGCGTCGCGGAATCCTCCAGGTCGAACAGCACGAACTTCTCGCCCTTGCGAATGCCGGAGACCACATCGACCGCGGAGAGATAGCCCAGTTTGGCCAGCGCGCCACGCCGCCACGTGGATGCCAGCGCAGGCTCCACCGATACGTAGGTATAGCTCTGGGACTTCGCCCAGACCTGCCGCGCGTGACCGGTCCGCTGCCGCTGGATCCGATCGAAATACAGCAACACGATCGCGCCCACGAGCGCGATCGTCGCCAACCCGAACCACATTGCCGTCATCGCCGCCTAGCCTAATGGGCGCGGCCGGACATGGTCCGCCATTGGGCCCGCGCCGGGCCGGGCGAAGGCGAAGCAGCCGCCTGTCGGCGCAGCCGGACGTAGTCCGCCATCAGCCCCGCGCCGGGCCGAGCGAAGGCGAAGCAGCCGCCTGTCGACACCGGGCGAAGGCCCGTCACCGACCGGTCGTGGCACGTCGGGTCGCTCATCGGCCCCCTCCCCGCAGCGACGTGCTGACGATGACCTTCGCCTGAATCGATCCGTCCGCGGCCTTGTCGCCCTGGATCAACACGATCTCACCGTTGGGCAGATCGGAGACCTTGGTGCCGGACAGCGAGATCACCTGGGTGTTCGCGTCGGTACGCACGGTGACCGTGTCGCCGAGCACCGTGCTGACGGTCAGTGTGCCTCCGTTGTTGGCGGTGATGGTGCCCATGGTCGCTCCGAGGCCCTCGATGTCGCCGAGGCCGGGCACGCTCGGGATCCCGCTGGGCGGGGTCGGCCGAGGGCTACGGGTGCCGGGGACGGACTTGCTCGTGGTGAGCACCGACGAAGCGCCCGCACTGCCCGCCGAGGGCGAATCCTTGCCGCCGAGCAGAACACCGGCGACCACACCGACCGCGCCGATCAATAGCACGACACCGATGGCGAGCGCGATCCACAGTCCGGTGTTCCGCCGGGGCGGTCGCGGTTGCTCCGGAGGCTGCCCGGCGCCGGGCGGAATCGCGGAGCCCACCCTCGGATCACCGTAACTGCCCTGGTAAGCGGCCTGCTGGGCGTCGTAGGCGGGGAACTCGCGCGTGGCGTTGGGCCCAGGCGCCGCCCACGACCCGTACTGCTCGGTCGCAGGATATTCCGAGGGCGCTCCGGTGCCGTACGCATCGGTGTACTCCGTGGTGTGCGGCGGCTCGCCGTACCCGGACTTGCCCGGCGGACCCAGGTGCTCGGTCGGCGCATCCTCCGGCCGCTGTCCCCACGGATCGTTCGGGTTGGTCATGGGGTCCAGGGTAGGTGGTGTTCGATTTGCGGCGCCGTGTTGGTTTTGCCGCGCCTGCGACGCGGCGTGTTCGCGGCCCCCTCTTGGCTCGTGTCCGAGCGACCGCGCTGGCGACTTCGTCGCGACGCGCAGGCCGCTCGGACACGAGCCCGGACAATGCTCGGTCTCGCTCCGATCGGAAGTAGGGATTGGGCCGATGTGGATGCGGTGAGTGACGATCGTGGTGTTGTCAGTCACCTGCCGACGATCAGGCCATCACCGTCAGGGCTGACGGTTACCTTGACCGCGTCGCCGTCGGTGATTTCGCCCGCCAACAGCTCCTTGGCCAGGGTGTCGCCGATGGCCTGCTGGATCAGCCTGCGCAGCGGACGCGCGCCGTAGACGGGGTCGTAGCCGCGCACGGCGAGCCAGAATCTGGCCGAGTCGCTGACGTCCAGCTGCAGCCTGCGCTGTGCGAGTCGCTTCTGCAGCTGGTCGAGCTGGATTTCGACGATGCTCTCCAACTGTTCCTCGTCGAGCGCGTGGAATATGACCACATCGTCGAGGCGGTTGAGGAACTCCGGCTTGAACGCCGAACGCACGGCGTTCATGACGTGCTCACGGCCACTGCCCGCGCCCAGGTTGGAGGTGAGGATCAGGATGGTGTTGCGGAAGTCGACCGTACGGCCCTGTCCGTCGGTGAGCCTGCCCTCGTCGAGCACCTGCAGCAGGATGTCGAACACATCCGGGTGCGCCTTCTCGATCTCGTCGAACAGCACGACCGTGTACGGCCTGCGGCGCACCGCCTCGGTGAGCTGACCGCCTTGGTCGTAGCCGATGTAGCCGGGTGGGGCGCCGACCAGCCTTGCGACCGCGTGCTTCTCGCTGTACTCGCTCATGTCGATCCGGACCATGGCGCGCTCGTCGTCGAACAGGAAGTCCGCCAACGCCTTGGCCAGCTCGGTCTTGCCGACGCCGGTCGGGCCGAGGAACATGAACGAGCCGGTCGGCCGGTTCGGGTCGGCGACACCGGCGCGCGCCCTGCGCACCGCGTCGGACACCGCCTGCACCGCCTCGGACTGCCCGACCACGCGTCGTCCGAGCTCCTGCTCCATCCGCAGCAGCTTCTGCGTCTCGCCTTCCATCATCCGGCCCACCGGGATGCCGGTCCAGGAGGACACCACCTCGGCGATGTCGTCCGGGCCGACCTCCTCCTTGAGCATCACCTCGCCGTCTCCCGCTGTCGCGGAAACCTGTTCGGCCTCGGCGAGCTGCTTCTCCAGCGCGGGGATCCGGCCGTATCGCAGCTCGGCCGCTTTGCCCAGATCGCCATCGCGCTCGGCCCGGTCGGACGCACCGCGCAGCGATTCCAGCTCCTCTTTCAACACGCGGACCTGATCGATCGCGCTCTTCTCGTTCTGCCAGCGTGTCATCAGCTGGTTCAGCTTCTCGCGGTCGTCGGCGAGTTCCTGGCGCAACTTCTCCAGACGCTGCTTGGAGGCCTCGTCGGTCTCCTTGCTCAGCGCGACCTCTTCGATTTCCAGGCGGCGCACCGCGCGCTCGACCTCGTCGATCTCCACCGGGCGCGAGTCGATCTCCATGCGCAGCCGCGAGGCCGATTCGTCGACCAAATCGATCGCCTTATCCGGCAGGAACCGGGAGGTGATGTAACGGTCGGACAGCGTGGCCGCGGCCACCAGCGCGGAATCGGTGATCCGCACGCCGTGGTGCACCTCGTAGCGCTCCTTGATGCCGCGCAGTATGCCTATGGTGTCCTCCACCGACGGCTCCCCGACCAGCACCTGCTGGAAACGCCGCTCCAGTGCGGCGTCCTTCTCGATGTGCTTGCGGTACTCATCCAGCGTGGTCGCACCGACCATGCGCAGTTCACCGCGCGCCAGCATGGGCTTGATCATGTTGCCCGCGTCCATCGCCGATTCACCGGTGGCGCCCGCGCCGACGATGGTGTGCAGTTCGTCGATGAACGTGATGATCTGGCCCGCGCTATTCTTGATGTCCTCCAGCACGGCCTTGAGCCGCTCCTCGAATTCACCGCGGTATTTCGCGCCCGCGACCATCGCGCCGAGGTCGAGTGCGACGACGGACTTGCCGCGCAACGACTCTGGGACGTCGCCGGCCACGATGCGCTGGGCGAGGCCCTCGACGATCGCGGTCTTGCCGACGCCCGGCTCGCCGATCAGCACCGGATTGTTCTTGGTGCGACGGCTCAAAACCTGGACCACACGGCGGATTTCGGTGTCCCGGCCGATCACCGGGTCGAGCTTGCCGGAGCGGGCGGCCTCGGTGAGGTCGGTGGAGTACTTCTCCAGTGCCTGGTAGCTGCCCTCCGGATCGGGGCTGGTCACCCGGGCGCTGCCACGCACGGCGGTGAACGCCTGGCGCAGCGCGTCGGCGGTGGCGCCGTGCTTCCTGAGCAGTATCGTCACGTCGGAGTCGCCCTCGGCGAGGCCGACTATGACGTGCTCGGTGGAGACGTACTCGTCACCCAGTTCGGTGGCCAGACGCTGGGCAGCGGTGATCGCGGCAAGGGCCTCGCGGCCGAGTTGGGGGGTGGTGGTGGTGCCCGTCGCGCTCGGCAGCCGGTCCACGATGTCCTGTGCCTCGCGCCGCACGGTCGCCGGATCCGTTCCGACGGCCTTCAGCAAGGGTGCGGCTATGCCGTCGGTCTGATCCAGCAACGCCACCAGCAAGTGCGCCGGACGAATCTCCGGGTTGCCCGCGGCGGAGGCCGCCTGCAGGGCGGCCGTCAGGGCCGCCTGGGTCTTGGTGGTGGGATTGAACGAGTCCACAAGTCACCTTCCTACTAGTCGATTCCCACGGCGCCGAGCGGATTCCGGGTGCGATCACCGATCGAAGCCGTCGCAGCCGGGCGCCGTTCCTTACCGTTCAACGTTGGAAAGGTTGAGTCTGTTCCGCTCAAGTCTAATATTCTTGTTCGAGCCGCTACCGCGTCGATGCCACACTGCCGGATCAGGTCGAACGCTACGCCGCGACGTGCCCGAATGCGACGAATCACCGCGTTGGCACCCTCGGGATGCCTACGATGACCACGGCCGTCAGTTGATGCAGCACTCTTCAGCCCGAATCAAGGAGCGAATGGATGCGCGCGATCGTGGTACGGAAGTTCGGAGCCACGCCAGAGGTGGCCGACATGCCGATGCCCGAACCCGGGCCGGGAAGCGTGCAGATCCAACTCGAGGCGGCCGGGGTAAATCCGTTCGACCAGCGCATGGCCACCGGATACCTGGACGGCAAACTGCCGCACGACTTTCCGATGATTCTCGGGGTGGACGGCGCGGGCACCATCGCCTCGCTCGGCCGGGGTGTCAGCCGGTTCACCGTCGGTGACCGGGTGGTCGGCAAGTTCCTCACGCCGCCCGCCGGCCACGGCAGCTTCGCCGAGTACGCGGTGCTGCCCGAAGGCGCCACTCTCGTGTCGATCCCGAACGGCGTCCCGACTGTCACGGCGGCGGCACTGCCGACCGCAGGCGTCACCGCGCAGGACCTCGTGGACGCCGCCCGGATCGAACCCGGCCAGACCGTGCTGATCGTCGGCGCCACCGGCGGTGTCGGCTCGTTCCTTGTGCAACTGGCCAATATCGCGGGCGCGCACGTCATCGCGACCGCGCGCGGTCCGGCCGCCGACCAGATGACCAGGCTCGGCGCCGCGGAGACGGTCGACTACACCGCGGGTCCGGTCCGCGACCAGGTCACCGCCACGCATCCCGGCGGCATAGACATCCTGTTCGATCTGGTGAGCCCACCCGAGGCTCTGACCGAGTTGACCACACTGGTCCGCGACGGCGGGACGGTCTACTCCACCATTGGGTCTGCCTCCGAGTACGCGTTGCGCGCCAGGGACATCAAGGGCGGCAACATGGAGTCCAAGGGCCGCGCACTGGAATTGTCCCGGCTCATACAGCGCGTCGCCGACGGCGACGTGGTGGTGCCGATCGACGCGACCGTCCCGCTCGCTGACGGTCCCGCGGTGATCGGCGCGCACGGCGCGCGCGGCAAGACCGTGCTCGCCATCTGAGAAATCCGGACCACCCCGCGCCGGGAAAGGCAGCTTCTCGCGCAAACGCCCGGAGGTGTGTGATGAGCACCCGCCCCGCCGAATTCGGCCTGTTCCTGATCCCAGAGGCCGACAACTATCGACAAATCGCCGAACTGACCACCTACGCCGACACGACCGGACTCGACCTGATCGGCATCCAGGACCATCCCTACCAGCGCCGTTTCCTGGACACCTGGACGCTGATCACCGCACTGGCGGCACAGACCACCCGAGTGACCCTGTTCCCCGACGTCGCGAACCTCCCGCTGCGCGATCCGGCAATGCTCGCGAAATCCGTTGCCTCCTTGGACCTCGTCAGCAACGGTCGAATCCAGCTCGGCTTGGGTGCCGGCGCGTTCTGGGATGCCATCGCCGGTATGGGCGGACCCCGCCGGACCGGCGGCGAAGCTGTCCGAGCCCTGGCCGAGGCGATCGCGGTGATCCGCGCGATGTGGAGCGAGGAACGATCGGTCCGCGTGCCGGGCGTCTTCTACTCGCTCGCCGGTGCGCATCCCGGCCCCCGCCCACGGCACCGCCCTGGCATCTGGCTCGGCGCGAAGGGGCCGCGCATGCTGGAGCTGACCGGCCGGCACGCCGACGGCTGGCTGCCCTCGGCGGCCTGGGCGCCGCCGGAGTTCCTCACCGAGGCCGGCAGGCGGATCGACGACGCCGCCGTCGCGGCGGACCGAGACCCGCTGTCGGTGCGCCGGATCTACAACGTGTCCGGGACCATCACCGCGGACGGTTCCGATCAGGGCTTTCTGGAAGGCCCGCCCGAGCGCTGGGTCGATGACCTGCTTGCGCTGCATCGCGACCAGCGCATCGACGGATTCGTCTTCTGGCCGACCGAGGGGGAACCGGTGGAACAGATCCGTCGTTATACCGAGCAGGTCGTGCCTGCGGTCCGCGTCGGCACCGAAGGGTGACCGGCCGGAACGAGCCATTCATTCCACACGATGCCGTGTGGTGATCGGCTACGGCCGGACGGCGGCACGGGTCAGCAACCCCCGCGATTTGCCCACCGGTTACCCTTCGGCCGGGTCTTGCCGACCATACCCACACGACCACGGGATTTTCGGGGATACTTGTTCGGCGGAGGACCGCCGGTAACGGATAACGTCCCCGGACAGAACTGAGGGAAAGGAAGCTCCACGTCGTGGATGCGCGTTCGGCTGCGCTGGTCCGCGCCAATTTCCGTTCGGTGATCGAGTCGCCGAATGGACCCGAGCGGTTGGTCAGTGCGTTCTACGGTCATATGTTCGCCGAGACCCCCCGGCTGCGCGAACTATTTCCGCCCGCCATGGAAATGCAGGCCAAGCGGGTCGTCACCGCCGTCCAGTACGTGCTCGATCACTTGGAGGACTGGGACCGGGCACAGAGCTTCCTGGAACAGCTCGCCCGCGATCATCGCAAGTACGGCGTCCAGGCGGAACACTACGACGTGGCGGGCCGTGCTCTGCTTGCCGCTTTCCGCGCGTACAACGGCCCCGCCTGGCACCGCGGTTTGGAGGAGGGCTGGCGTGACATCACCATCTTGATCTCCGCGTCCATGGCTATCGGCGCCAATTCCGACAAGTCCCAACCGTACTGGGCGGCGACCGTGGTCGGTCATCGCCGCGTGCTGGAGGACTTGGCCATCGTGCGCCTGCAGTCCGACGGGCCGATTCCCTACCAGGCCGGGCAATACCTGCCGGTCACCGTGCCGCAGCGACCGAAGATGTGGCGCTACTTCTCGCCTGCGATCCCGTCCAACCCGTACGGCGAGATCGAGTTCCACGTGCGCAAGATTCGCGGCGGGTGGGTGAGCCCGGCGATCGTCAACGAGACCAGGGTGGGCGACCGGTGGCGGATCGCTGGTCCGCTCGGCGGCCTGCACGTCGACCGGGACAGCGGCCGTGACGTGCTGATGATCGGCGCGGGCACCGGCATCGCGCCATTGCGGGCCCAGCTGATCGAGATGGGCCAGCGTGGCATCAACCCGCGGGTGCATTTCTTCATCGGCGGCCGATACCCCTGCGACTTGTACGACGTGGAGAACATGTGGCAGCTCTCGCAGAGCAACCCGTGGCTCACCATCGTGCCCGTGTGCGAGCAGAAGACCAACCCGTGGTGGTACCCGCACCCCCCTCAGGACGCACCGTACGGCATGCACCGGCGCTTGATCGGTAACCTTGGCGCTGTAGTCGCGAGCTTCGGCGCGTGGGCGGATCGGCAGATCCAGATCGCCGGATCGGCGCGGATGATCGCGGACACCCGGCGCGCGCTGATCGCGGTCGGTACGCCGGAGCAGATCATCAGCTGCGACCCTGTGTAAGTGAAGGAGGCCCCCTTGGGGGACCCGGGCATGCTCGGTAACGGTGCGCATCAGGCGCCCGAATGGACCTCGACCGTCGTCGGCCATCATCGGCTGCGCCACGACCTCGCGGTAATCCGTTTGATCGGCGAGTTCGTGCCGTTCGCCGCGGGCCAGTCCGTCGAGGTGCAGGTGCCGCAGCAGCCCGGCGTGCGGCGCAGGCTCTCGCCCGCCTTGCCGCCCTCGCTGGACGGCAAGCTGGAGTTCCACGTGCGCACCGTTCCGGGCGGATGGTGCAGCGGCGCGATCGTTGCCGACACCCAGCCGGGCGACGAGTGGCGGATCGGTGCTCCGCTCGGCGCGTTCACGGTCGACCCGGACGGCGAGGAGGTGGTGATGATCGCGGGCGGCACGGGATTGGCGCCGATGCGCGCGCAGATCCTCGACCTGGCCCGCAAGCCCGACCCGCCGCCCACCTACCTGTTCATCGGCGGGCGGTCGCCGCGCGATCTCTACGCCGCGGACATGCTGTCCCTACTGGCCGGTGAATTGCCATGGCTCACTGTGATTCCCGTGGTGGAAAGTCTGGAGGATCCCGGCTGGGTGGACGAGTGGTACGAGCAGTCCCGCGTCGACATCGGTTTCCCGCCGGACGACATGCTGCACGGCACGCTCGCCGACGTCCTCGGGTCGCACGGCGCGTTCCTGAATCACCAGGTGCTGGTCTGCGGCTCACCCGCCATGGTCCAGACCACCCTCGACCGACTGCTCGAAACCGGCACTCCTGCTGAGCAAATCCAATTCGAGGGAATCTGAGCTGTGTTCGATTTGCCGCGCCCGGGCGCGGCATGTTCGCGAGACTCGCGCCGCCGAGGGAAGTCGTCCGGCTCATCAGGCAGGAACCGTACGGCACAGCCCCGGGTCGGACGCACCAGAAATCCCGCGGACCGAAACCCGAACGCGTGAGCAACACGCCACCTCGCACAGCGCGAGTCTTACGAGCGCCCGCGCGGCCAACAATTCAGAACAGCGGGTCGTGGCGGATGTTCTTCGCGGGTATCCCGGCCGCCATCAGCCGGAACTTCGTGGTCTGCACCATCGACGGCGAACCGGCGATCTGCACATCCCGGTCGGCCCATGCCCCGAAGCTCGCGACAACCTTGCCGATCTGACCGGTGACTCGTGGTTCCAAGCCGGGCCGAAGTGGTTGGGGTCCATCGGGTTCGGTATACCACCAAGGGTTTTCGTCGTGCTCGGTGACCGGCGTCACGGTGAGCCAGCGGTTGGCCACCGCGAGGTCGTTCAGCGTCTCCAGGTCGTAGAGATCGCATGGGTTGTGGCCGCCGACGAACAGGTGAACCTTCGGGTTGACACGTCGCTGCGCCATCGCCATGAGCTGTGCGCGTAGCGGTGCGAGGCCGGTGCCGCAGCCGATCATCAGCATCTTGCGCTTGAGGTTGCGCGGTACACCGAGGCCGCCGAGCGGCGAGCCGAGTAGCCACTGGTCGCCGACAGCGGTCTGGCCGACGATGGCCGAGCTGACCCAGCCACCCAGCACGCCGCGGACGTGGAATTCGATCTCGCCGTCGGTGTCGGCGGGCACGGCGGGCGAGAGATAGCGCCACATGCGTGGCCGCGACGGAATCTGCACGCTCACGTATTGGCCGACGGAGTATTGCATGGGCTGGTCGAGTTGCAGCCGGACGATGGTCAGGTTGCGCAGCACTTCCCGGCGCTCGATCACGGTGCCGGTCCAGACAGGCGGGGTCGTCTCCTTCTCCGCCGCACCGATCATGGTGTCGGCGATGATCTTCAGGCCCTCGTCCCACGCCTGGTCGACCTCGTCGGTCCACATCTCAGTGCCTGCGAATATCTGCACAGCGGTCTTCAGCGAGGTGGCCACCGCGAGGTAGTGCTCGGCTTGTACGCCGTATTTGCGGTGATCCCTGCCCAATTGGGCGAGGAAGGGAAGCAGCTTGTTCGGCTCCTCCAGCCGGTCAAGAGCGTATGCGATCGCCTTGACGAGGCGATCGCGCTGCGCGTCCATGGCGGCCGGAAAGAAATCGCGGACCTGCGGGTAGTCCGTGAACAAGATCGCGTAAAACGATCTCGCCAGTTTCTCCGACCCCCCTTCCTCCGCAGCAACCGCCTTGAAAGTTGTTCTGATCAAAGCGACAGTGCGCGAATCCATTTGTTTCACAACCCCATTTCGCACTCGAACACAAACCGTGCCGGCGAGTGCGGTGCTGCGGGACACTCGACAGCAGTCGATGGTAACGAAGTGTAGGCGAGGTTTGCCAGCAACGGAGTCATCCGCTCGAATTTCTCGTATGTAATTCCGTCGAAACGAGGACAGGAAACAAGACACGCCAGAGAAACCGACTGGAAGACGGTCGATCTGGCGAAAAATCAGTCGTGCACTCGCCGAATCCACAAGGGTGGCTTGGAAAATTTCATCCCGGTCGGTCTGTTGCAGCGACCTTGGGGCAACATGCGCGATGGGTGAGCGGAGATCAGAACGAGTAAACGGCAAGGACACCGTCGCCCGATCGATGGCCCAATCAACCGGTGGGCTCGACGCCGAAATGGCTTGACACGAACGACTTTCCCCGGAACATGTTCTGGTTTACTGTCGGCTAACGCTGAAGTGAGCACCAGCGTCTGCAAAACGACAGCGGGCCCCCGGCGCCGAATCGCGGTTCGCGACCCGTGGCCGGAGGCCCATCGGTGTGCCGTCGTCGTCAGCGCCGGTTGCGCGGCTTCCAGACAACCAACGCCGTGCTGCGTTGCGGCGGCGAGAGATCGGGCCGGTAGCCCGCCCGCAGCCGCTCCAGCTCTGCCGACAGTTCGGCGACATGCTGGCGCAGTTCCTCCACCTGATTGGTCAGTTCGATGATGCGTTTGATGCCCGCCAGGTTGACACCCTCGTCCTGGGACAGCCGCTGCACCTCGCGCAGCAGCTCCACGTCCCGTGCCGAGTAGCGGCGCCCACCGCCCGAAGTGCGTTGCGGCGTCACCAGTCCCAGTCGGTCATACGTGCGCAATGTCTGCGCGTGCATGCCCGCGAGTTGGGCCGCCACCGAGATCATGAAGAACTCGGCACGCGAACCGGCGGACGCATTCTTCGGATCCGACGACATCACGCACCCGCCCATCCCGCACGTGGGTCGAATCCGCTCACCTTCTCCGCCTCCTGGTAGCGCTTCAGCGCATCGAGGGCATCGCTGTCCAGCTTCTGTGGCACCGCGACCTTGACGGTGACCAAAAGGTCACCGGCACCGCCGCCGCGCTTGGGCACGCCACGGCCACGCACCCGCAGGATGCGGCCGTCGACAGTACCAGGAGGTACCTTCACGCCGACCCGGCCCTCCAGCGTTGGCACGGAAACCGTTGTGCCCAAGACCAATTCACTGTAACTGACCGGAAGCACCAGGGTCAGGTCGTCGCCGTTGCGGCCGAAGACCTTGTCCTGGCTGACGTGCACAGTGACATACAGGTCACCCGACGGCGCACCGCGCAGCCCCGCCTCACCTTGGCCCGCCAACCGGATCCGCTGCCCGTCACTGACTCCCGGGGGAATCCGCACCGTAATGGTGCGTGTGCGGTTCTGGATCCCGCTGCCGCGGCAGTCGGTGCAGGGGTCGTCGATGATCGAGCCGGTCCCACGGCAATCGTCGCACGGCTCGCTGAAGCCGAACGCCCCCTGGTTGCGGCTGACGACGCCGGTTCCGTTGCAGAGGGGGCAGACTCGTGGACTGGTCCCCGGTTTGGCGCCGCTGCCGTGACAGGTAGTGCACGGCGACGGGCTTGTCATCCGCAGCGGAACCGTGACGCCCTGTGCCGCTTCGCGGAAACCGAGCGTTGTCTCGGTCTCCACGTCGGCACCGCGCCGCGGGCGGCTCGCGGTCCGCGTGCCGCCCCGGTTGAACAGACCACCGAACAGGTCACCGAGGCCACCGTCGCCCGCGTTCGCGCCGCCGAAAATGTCCCCGATGTTGAATTCCTGAGAGAAGCCGCCGCCGGCGCCGGGAGTGAATCCGCCGCGACCGTAACCGCCGCCACCCGCGAACAGCTTGCGGGTTTCGTCGTACTCCTTGCGCTTGGCCGGATCCGACAGCACGGCATGCGCCTCGCTGACGGTCTTGAACCGCTCCTCGGCCTTGGTGTCGCCGGGATTGGCGTCCGGGTGCAAGTCGCGCGCGAGCTTGCGGTACGCCTTCTTGATCTCATCCTGCGAGGCGGCGGAGGAAACACCCAGCTCCTTGTAGAAGTCCTTTTCGATCCACTCCCGTTGGCTCACCGAGCATCTCCTCCTCTCGCGTTCTTATCGGTCGCTCGTGTCGGCATCAACGTCCGATGCCTCTTCCGTCGGCCGATCGGCGGTCTCCGCCAGATCGGCTACGCCATCGGTTACCCCGACGAGCGCGTGCCGAAGCACCCGATCGCCGAACCGATAGCCCTTGCGCATAACTACGCCGATCACCGGGTCATGCCCAGAGCCCTCGTGCTGCACGGCCTCGTGCAGGGTCGGATCGAAAGGCTCACCCTCCGAACCGAACTCCTCGAGGCCCTGCTTCTGCAGCGCGGCCGCCAGCTTGTCGGCCACCGACCTCAGCGGCCCGGACTCCAGGTCCCCGTGCGCCCGAGCCCGGTCGAGATCGTCGAGTACGCCGAGCAGTTCGGTGACCACCGATGCCTTCGCGGCGTCGGTGGCAGCCTTGCGGTCGCGCTCGACGCGGCGCCGGTAGTTGGCGTACTCCGCGGTCAGCCGCTGCAGATCGGCGGTGCGCTCGGCGAGCTCGCCGCCGATGGTGTCGGCGAGCGTCTCGGTCTGGGGCGCACCATTGCCCGCGGCGGGGGCCGGCTCGGCGGCGGGGGCAGGGGCGGCCGCAGCGCCGTTGTCCGCGGCCGGCTCGCGGATCTCGCCGGTCTCCGGGTCGACCTTCCGGTTGTCGACGAAGGTGATCGGCTCCTGTTCGGAGTTGCCCTGTGTCACTTCTTCTCCGTGTCGACCGGCTCGTCCACGACCTCGGCGTCCACGACCTGGTCATCGTCCGCGGAGCTCGACGCACCGTTGCCGGATGCGGCGGCATCCGCCGCGGACGCCTCGTAGATCGCCTGGCCGAGCGCCTGCGACTCGGTCGCCAGCTTTTCGACGGCCGCCTTGACCGCGGCGATGTCGGTGCCCTTCAGCGCCTCGTTCGCCTCACCGATGGCCGCCTCGACCTTGGACTTCACGTCCGCGGGGACCTTGTCCTCGTTGTCCTTGATGAACTTCTCGGTCTGGTGCACCAGCGACTCGGCCTGGTTGCGGGTCTCGGCCTCCTCGCGGCGGGCCTTGTCCTCGGCGGCGTGCGCCTCGGCGTCCCTGACCATCCGGTCGATCTCTTCCTTGGACAGACCGGAGCCGTCCTGGATCTTGATCCTGTTCTCCTTGCCGGTGCCCTTGTCCTTCGCGGTCACGTGCACGATGCCGTTGGCGTCGATGTCGAAGGTGACCTCGATCTGCGGTACGCCGCGCGGGGCGGGCGGGATGCCGGTCAGCTCGAAGGAGCCGAGCAGCTTGTTGTGCGAGGCGATCTCGCGTTCACCCTGGAACACCTGGATCTGCACCGAAGGCTGGTTGTCGTCGGCCGTGGTGAAGGTCTCCGAACGCTTGGTCGGGATCGTGGTGTTGCGCTCGATGAGCTTGGTCATCACGCCACCCTTGGTCTCGATACCCAGCGACAGCGGGGTCACATCGAGCAACAGGACGTCCTTGACCTCGCCCTTGAGCACACCGGCCTGCAGGGCGGCGCCGACGGCGACGACCTCGTCCGGGTTCACGCCCTTGTTGGGCTCCTTGCCGCCGGTCAGTTCCTTGACCAGATCGGAAACGGCAGGCATCCGGGTGGAGCCACCGACGAGCACAACGTGGTCGATGTCGGACACCTTGATGCCCGCGTCCTTGATCACGGACTGGAACGGCGCACGGGTGCGGTCGAGCAGGTCCGAGGTGATCTTTTGGAACTCGGCGCGGGTCAGCTGCTCATCGAGGAACAGAGGGTTCTTGTCCGCGTCGACGGTGATGTAGGGCAGGTTGATCGAGGTGCTCTGCGAGGAACTCAGCTCGATCTTGGCCTTCTCGGCGGCCTCACGCAGCCGTTGCATCGCCATCTTGTCCTTGGTCAGGTCGATACCCGAGCTGTTCTTGAACTTGTCGACCAGCCACTGCACGACCCGCTCGTCCCAGTCGTCACCACCGAGGTGGTTGTCGCCGGAGGTGGCGCGGACCTCGACGACGCCCTCGCCGATCTCCAGCAGCGAGACGTCGAAGGTACCGCCACCGAGGTCGAAGACCAGGATGGTCTGTTCCTTGTCACCCTTGTCCAAGCCGTACGCGAGCGCGGCAGCGGTGGGCTCGTTGACGATGCGCAGCACGTTCATGCCGGCGATCTGGCCGGCTTCCTTGGTCGCCTGCCGCTGGGAGTCCTCGAAGTACGCGGGGACGGTGATGACCGCGTCGGTGATCTCCTCACCGAGGTAGGCCTCGGCGTCACGCTTCAGCTTCATCAGCACGCGGGCGCTGATCTCCTGCGCGGTGTACTTCTTGTCATCGATGGCCACGGACCAGTCGGTGCCGATGTGCCGCTTGACCGAGCGGATGGTGCGGTCGACGTTGGTGACGGCCTGGTTCTTGGCCGGCTGGCCGACCAATACCTCGCCGTTCTTCGCGAACGCGACGACCGACGGGGTGGTGCGCGATCCTTCCGAGTTGGCGACGACGACCGGCTCGCCGCCTTCGAGAACGGCGACGACCGAGTTCGTGGTCCCGAGGTCGATTCCGACCGCACGAGCCATGGTGGTTCCTCCTAGTTGACGTACTTAGTTGTGTCGGTGCCGGACGAAGAGCCGCCCAACGGCACCTGGTGGGGTGCCGCGAGACCTCGCCCCAAGCACCACACGGAGCACGGTCCCAGCAACGCTGAGCGTGGTCGACTCAATCTTGCACCCAGTGGACACCGAGAGTCAACTGAAACTTGAGCCACACACACTCAACGTTGCCGTACAGCTCAACGATCGACCGCCGCGATTGATTCCCGCGACCCGAAATCAGGGCGGCGCGCAATCCGAAGGAACGCTCCGGCGGAGCCGTCGGCGCCCCGTTACGTTTCGCCCGCGTGCCCGTTACCGCGCATTAGGGTGGCGGCTGGGTGACCGCACCAGGCGCCCGCCGTGCGCCGCCGATCCGAGGAGTCGCCATGAGGGCCGCCGTCGTCACCGATACGAAGTTCGAGATAACCGACCTGCCGACGCCGAGCCCCGGCCCTGGTCAGGTATTGATCAGCGTGTCCCGCTGCGGCATCTGCGGTTCCGACCTGCACGCCAGGACACATGCCGACGAAATGGCGGATCTGGCCGCTGCCACCGGGTACGACCACTTCATGCGGTCGGATCAGAGTGTGGTGCTCGGCCACGAGTTCAGCGGCGCGATACTCGAGTACGGGCCGGGCTGTCGCAAACGATGGAAGGCGGGCACCCCGGTGGTAGCCCTGCCGATCGTGCGGCACGGCAAGCAGCCACACCTGGTCGGCCTGTCGACCGCGGCGCCCGGCGGCTACGCCGAGCAGGTGGTGGTCCAGGAATCGATGACCATGCCGGTGCCGAACGGATTGTCCGCCGAGCACGCCGCACTCACCGAGCCGATGGCGGTCGCCTGGCACGCCGTGCGCAGGGGCAAGGTCGGGAAGGGCCAGACCGCGTTCGTCATCGGCTGTGGTCCTATCGGCCTCGCGGTGATCAGCATGCTGAAGGCCGCGGGCGTGCGTACCGTGGTGGCCAGCGAATTCTCGCCGCGGCGAAGGGAACTCGCGACCGCGTGCGGCGCCGACGTCGTGGTCGACCCGGCCACCGAGTCACCGTGGACAGCCGCACCGAAGGGCCGGATCAACGGCGTCACCGACATCCTCGGCCTCGGCTTCGACACCATGGAACGGCTGCGGCGCGTCCCGAACCTGCCGTGGTGGTACATCTTCCGGCTGGCGCACACGCTGAACGCGGGACCGGCCGGACCGGTGATCTTCGAATGCGTGGGTGTGCCCGGGATCATCGACCAGATACTTACCGCCGCGCCGCCGCTGTCGCGGGTGGTCGTGGTCGGCGTATGTATGGAAACCGACCGTTTCCAGCCCGCGTTGGCGATCAACAAGGAAATAGAATTGCGGTTCGTGCTCGGCTACGACCCCGGCGAGTTCCGCGACACCCTACACATGCTCGCCGAGGGACAGGTCGATCCGACACCGCTGATCACCGGCACCGTCGGTCTGGCCGGCGTGGAGAACGCCTTCACCGCCCTCGGCAATCCGGAGCAGCACGCGAAGATTGTGGTGGATCCGAGCAATTCCGCCGTCACTCCGGTCTGACGGCCTACCAAGGTCGACCTCACCGCTCGGTGGCGAGTACGTCGTCGGCGATCTTCTCGTCCAAAGTCACGCGCACCAGCGCCGCGGCGAGATCCGCTGCGTGGTCGCGCGCGAGATCGGCCAGCCGACCGGGATCATCCGGAAGCCGGACACGTTTGGCGCCGCGGAGGGCACGCTCGTCGAAATACGGCCGAACCCAGGTCCAGATGTCCTGGACCTCACGCAGGAAGATGTCGCTTCCGGTCGGCCCGATGCCCTGGAATTCGCGCAGCAGTTCGGCGGCGCGCTTCGGTTCGTTTCGCGCCTCCTCGCCGAGTTTGCGCAGGTCACCGTGGTATCGATCGAGCACATGCGCGGCGCTGGCGTGCAGCTTCGTGGCGGTGCTCTCGTCGTAACGGCGATAGTGCGCCCTGCCGAGCGCGTCCACCAGGTCCTGCCAGTCCGCGTCGGCTACCCGCCGGGGCGTGCGGTAGCCGCTATGGATCAGCTCCCGCGCGGCCGCCACCGCTATATCGGCGGAGATCCGGGCGCTGAGCAACACGGCGAGCATGAGCAGCTGGAACAGCGGAGCGGGTTTGTCGTCCAGCTTGATGCCCGCTTCCACGGCATATCTCTTGCCCGCCCGGTCGAGCAACGCGTGCACCACATCCTGCTGACTCATCGCGACCTCCTCTCGTTACCGGCCGCGTACCCAGCAGGTCCGCCGATACACCACGTCGCCGAACACCGTCGATCGGTGTGTGCGGGCCTCGAAGGCTCCTGGCCACCTGGCCGCGGCGTTCCTGGCTCCGCCATTCAGGCCAGGGGCAATTCGTAGACGGCCCGGCTGCGGCCCGGCCCTTTGAAATCGGTGACGATCGAGATGCCGTTGACCTCGTGGTCGCCGGGCGCGTTGACGAAGCCGAGAGCGGTCCAACTGGAGTGCGCTGCCTGGTTGTCGAGCTCGGAGGTCAGATAGAGGCGCTCGCAGTCCCACTTCTCGGCCTGTGATCGCACGCTGCGCAGAAGCGCTAGTGCGATGCCGCGGCGCCGGTGCTGCGGATGGGTCATGACATCCTGGACATACAGGTCTGCGGGGTCGTCTTGGCTTCGGAACGCGATCACCGCTCCGGTGATGGTGTTGTCCTCTCCGATCATGATCGGGCAGGTCGAGGAGAACAGCTTGGCATAGAGCCAGTAGTCGGACAGGGTGCGTGCACGGATATAGGGCTCGCCGAGTTCCATGAGCTGGCGGACTTCGCCGATGCGTTCAGGCTGAAGGGGCGTAACGATCACAGGCGCTCCTCAATGCGGATCTTTCGGACAGTGTCGGCCAACGGGTACGCCATGAAATCCAGGTCTGAAAGCTCCGGTGCCGGGCCTCGCCCGCCTACGCAAACGAGTTCGCGGGTTGTGCTACTCCGCTGGTCCGAAAATGCCAGAAACCGGATTTCATGCACGGAATGATGGCCAGCACGGCAAGTATCCCAGCGCAGAGCATCAGCATGATCTGCGGCGTGACAGCGGTCGTCAGTACCCCAGCCAGGATCAGGCCGACCGGCGAAAGCAGCGACCCGGAACCTTGCTGCGCGGCAAAGACCTTGCCGCGATCCGCGGAGGGAAAACCCTCCGCGATGGTGTTCGCCAACCGTGGACCGTTGACGGAATCCGAGAACGAAGAGCCGCAAGCCAGAGCTGAAGGAATCAGAGCAGGGAGATGGCATCCGATCGCAGCGTAGGACAGCGGCTTCATGACCAGGCTCGTAGCCAGCCAGGCGCCGGGTATGGGGGGATCGACGAAGCGAGCCACAAGATTACCGGCGAACAGAAACAGCACCGGCAGTGACTGGATCAGTCCGATCTGGCCGGGGCTGTAGAGCTCGACGAGCGCGAGCGGAGCCGCGACCTGGCACATGGCCAGGAAGAGGGACGACACGATGCTGGTCGAGATCACCGAACGAAGCCATGGCAACGTAGCCAACGTGGCGTAGATACGACAAAGGTGACAGCGTCGACCACCAGAACCCAGATCGAAACCTGAGCAGCGACAAGAAAACCCGCGGTGGCCGCGCCGACAGCCAATCCTGTCCGGTTGATCAGCGCGTTGGACGCCAACCCGGATCGGCGGGTGTCCTGGTCCAGGATGTCGGTCCAATACGCGGAGAGCGCCGGACGATAGAAACCGACGCTGATGCCGTTCGCCAGTGAACATGCTGCGGCGAGTAGCCACCCACTCGACGTGGGAACCAGTGTGGCTACGGCGATTCCGGCCGTCGCGGCGGCCCGGACGCAGTCGAAGAAGATCATCTGGCGGACGCGGTGTGCTCGGTCGGCTTCGACACCGCCGCGGGCGAACGAATACGACATCCCAAGCCTCAACGCGGCCAGCACCGCCCCGACCTGCCATCCACTGAACGAGGAAGCCAGCACAATCGGCAACGCAACCCCGGTAGCGCCGTTACCGAAAGCCGACGTGAAGCCGGCGACCCGCAAGCGGCCTATTGCACCGATCGCCTGCACACCGATCACTGCTACTCCTGTTCGTTCGACTCGAACGAATGGACGTGCTCGCTGGCGACCGATCCGATTGCCCCGGCATAGCCCGATGCCCGCACCAAATGCCTACCTACTCGGGCAGCAGGCTCAGGGTTCCCTCCGCGCTGCGGGCAGCGGTCAGGCAGGCGGTGGCGGTGAACTGGTCGGCGAGGGGATGGCGGGCGCGGGCACGCCACTTCCGGACCGCGGCGACCGCATGGGCGCGCTGCACCGAGGGCGCCGCGTCGACCGGGAGGCCGAGACGCAGATGGGGGGCGATACCGGTGCCGCCGATGATGCGGTGAAGTTCGGCGAGATCGGTGGCGGGCAGCGTCAATTCGTCGGTTCGCAGTCGGCCGAGCAGACGCAGCTCGGCGAAGCCGTGGACGTCGGCGAGCAGGGTGCGCACCTGAGGCAGCAGACTATCGGCTCGGGTGCCAGGATAGGCGGTGAGCACCCTGGCCAGCGCCGTGAGAGCGGAATGCGCCTTCAGCTGGTCGGCGCGTTGGCCGAACTGCACGTCCAGCACGGACCGTAACTCGTCGACACCACTGCGGATGGTCAATTCGGCGGCGAGCCTGACCGAATCACGCACGCCGAGCCGGATCAACGTGATCGCCATGCGAATACCGAACATGCCGAATCGCTCGGCGAGCTGCGCGCGCAGCTCCGGCCGCACGGGAAGCGGAATGTCGGCACGTGCGAACCGATCCGCCGACAGCAGCGCCGCGCTCAGGTCGTCGACGGGAATACATGCCAGCGCCTCGAACGCCGCGAATTCCTGCTGGCGCAGCGTTGCGGCGGCGAACGCGAGCAGTCCGGCAACCGGAATCACGGCCTGACACAGCCCGGTTCGCTCGAGTTCCGCGGCGAAACGCATGGCGACATCGCGCGCGGAGTGCAACGCATCGATCCGTCCTGCGCCGATTTCATCCGCCCGCGACACCACACCGACGACGCCGAGCGGGCCCGGCAATCCCGATGTCTCCTGGGCGTTTCCGGCGCCGACCCGCTCCAGGAAGCGTACGTCCGCGGCGTCCAGTCTGCGCAGCAGGTACACGATCGCGTCAGCGCCCGGAACAGCGAGATTCTCCTGCACCCGCTCCTCGTCCTCCTCCGGCGTCAACAGCCGCACGGTGCGCCGCGACACCTCACGTGACAGCGACGACGTACCCGGTGTGTCGATGATCGTCGTGTGCGCGAGCGCCGCCGCGGGCCACTCGACCTCCAGGTGGTCGACCTCGCGCGGTGTCGGCGCGTCCCAGTGCAGCCGATCCAAGTCGAAGGTGAGACCGTGCGCTCCGCCGCCACGCCGGACCACCACGTTCGCGCGAGCGCCGTCGTAGGCGTACGCCGTCACGCTCGGTGTGGAACCGTACCGGTACCAGGTGACCACCCTGGTGCACTCGGTCGCATCGGTCGGGGCTATATCTTGCCCGACAAGGGAATTCAGCAGAGTCGACTTGCCCGCTTTGAGCGAGCCGGCCAGTGCTACGCGCAGCGGCTGGTCCAATCTGCGAGCGCAGTCGACCAGCAGTGCCCGAGGTCGCGGTTCGCTCGCCAGCGCCGCCCGCGCCGCGCCGACCAGCCGATGCGCCTCAGCGACGATCCCTGGCGCCGCGCCACCTTCACGTGTCACGGAGCTACCGTACCGGCCGGTCCGGTCGGTAGTGCGGCCTGCATGACATCGGCATATCGGCGCAGCTCGGCGACCACGCGCAGCTGCTGTTCGAGCAGCGCCGCACGTTCGGCGCGTCGAGTGGTGGCCATTGTCGCCGCTTCCTGTGCCGCACGCAGCGAGTCATCGAGCGAGCGCAGGCTCCGCTGTGCGACACCGGCGTAATGGTCGCGCAGCGCGCGGTGGATGCGGTGCAACCGGTCCTTCGACTCTTTACCCGCCTGGAACGCCACGTCGTCGACGAACCTGCGCACCGCCGCCTTCGCCTCGTTTCGGCGCTTGGCCAGCCTTGCCTGCTTGTCGTCACGGAAGGCCTTGCCGCCGACCAGGACTCCCGCGCCGATCGAGATCGGGTTGAGTAGCGCGAGCCCGGCGAACGTGCTGGCCAGCCCGACCATGAGCACACCGCCGTAGGAGCCGCGCATGCCGACGAGCAGCTTGCTGCCGAAGCCGATGTCGGGCTCCAGGTCGGCGAGCGTGCCGGAATTGGTGTGGCCGGTATCGGCCTGCGGTCCGGGACGCACGTCCGGCAGGTCGACGGCGCCGATCTCGGAGAAATGCTCCGCGACCCGCTCGGCCAGGTAGAGCGCCCGCGTATGGGTCCACAACAGGTTGTCGCCGAGCGCGGTGTCGATGGTTCCGGTGAGGTGTTCGGCGATGCGGTCCCAGTGCCGGCCAGGATCGTGCTCGTCGATCCACTCCTCGGTGGTCCGTGCGATGGTGCGCAGCCGGTCCCGCAGATCGTGGTCGACATCACCGGCCAGGTCGGTGATGCCGTCGGCAAGGGTCTGCTGCCACGCCGCGGTGCGGCGGTGGAGTTCCTCGGCCGCGGCGCGGGCGGACTGCAATTCGCGAACGGCCGCCGCGCCCTGCGCCGGATCACGCACCGCGACCAGCTCACTGCCCAGCGCAAGCGCCAGATGTTCCGCCGCGGAACGGATGTCGCGGGCCACCGCAGCACGCGTCGCGAGCTGATCGCGGGCGACAACCTGGTCGCGCAGGAATTGATAGAGCACGCCGAAACCGGATTCCATGCCCAGCTGCGGGTCCTGCAAACGCAGCGCGTGGCTGCGCAGCAGCGACGAGACGGCAATCATGGGCACATCGAGACCGGCCCGCTCGAGATGACACCGGTCGGCCTCGTGCACCTGACGCCAGTGCGGGTACAGGTCGGTCTTCGTGAGCAACAACGCGACCGTCGGACACAGCTCCCGCACCTGCCGGAGAAAGGCGAGTTCCGGCTCGGTGAGTTCGGTGGACGCGTCGGAGAGCACCAGCACCGCATCGGCCGCGGGCACCATGCCGAGCACGTTCGCGGCATAGGAACTCCCGTGCGCGCCGACACCCGGAGTGTCGATCAGCACGATCCCATCGGCCAACAGCGCATTGGGCACCTGGACCTCCCAGCGCACGATGCGCCGACCCCGAGTGAGCGGGGAACGCGCGTCGATCCTGCCGATCTCCTCGATCGGTACTACAACCCGGGTCTCCGCACCGCTGGAGTCACCGTGCGCCGCGAGGACCAATTCCGCCCTCGGCTCGGGGCCGTGCGACAGCAACATCGGCACCGCGGTGGTCGCGTCGTCCCCGACCGGGCAGATGTCGAGGTTCAGCAGCGCGTTGACGAAGCGGCTCTTGCCTTGGTCCAGAAGCCCGGCGACAACGATTCGCCTGCGTGGGTCGCGGACCCGGTCGGCCGCCACCTCCAGGCGGCCCACCAGGTCGTTGCGGCCCGCGGCACGCGCGGCCGCGATGGTTTCCTCGAGTACCGAAAGCAGCGGTACCGCCGGTGGCGTGGCGTTCGGCGCGGGCGTCCCCATCGCGGCATCGACCTCTTTCCGTAGCGCAGGGCAACTGTCAGTGCAGGAAGGCGTCGCCGGTGAGGTCGGCGCCTGCCGAACCGGTGAGATCGGCACCCGCGTGCGTGTCCGTGAACAGACCCGTGTCGGTCTGCGCACCTGTCGCGCTGTCCAGACCCGAACCGAAGGCACTCGACACGTCCAGCGAGGACCAAGTGTGCGCGGTCGATCCGACGCTGCCGCCGAGACCCACGCCGGTGTCGACCGCGCCCTGCGTGGTGTCGCCCACCGATCCGCCGAGACCGGCGCCGGTGTCCACCGCGCCGCCGAAGGTCGAACTCAGCCCGCCGCCGAGATCTGCCGTGGTGCCCAGGCCCGTGGACAGGCCGCTCTCCAGACCGGTTGTCCCGTGCGCGCCGATGCCACTGTCCAGGCTCGATCCCAGCTGTGCCCCCGCGCTCGCCTGGCCTTCGATACCGCTCGACAGGCCCGCACCGGCATTACCCGCGGCACCGAGACCGGTTTCCCAACCGGTCGTCGCGTCAGCACCCGCACCGAAGGCTCCACCCACCGTCGACGACAAGCCGGTCTCCAGGCCGGCACCGGCGTGCGCACCCGCACCGATCGCACCGTCGATCCCCGTGGTCAGGCTGGTTCCGAGCCCGGCACCCGCCTCGAGTCCGGTCGACAGGCTCGAGCCGAGGCCGGCCGCAGCCTGGGCACCCGCGTCGATCGCACCGGTGGGCCCGGCCACGAGGCCGGTACCTGCCTGCACCGCGCCATCCAAACCGGTGGACAGTCCCGCCCCGAGCCCGCTGGACACCCCGGTTTCCAGACCGGTCGTGGTGTCGGCGCCCCCACCGAGCACCGCGCCGACTCCAGTCTCCAGGCCCGAGCCGACCTGTGCTCCGGTGTCCAGTGTGCCGTCCAAGCCGGTGGACAGACCGACGCCGAGATCAGCGCCCGCGCCGAGGGCCGCACCGAGCCCCGTCGCCAGACCGGTCTCCAGGCCCGCCGTCGCCTGTGGGCCGAGGTTCGCGGCCCCACCGACGGCCGAGGAAATACTGCCGACGAGTCCGGTGGTCAGATCGCCCGCACCCTGCGCCGCACCGTCGATTCCGCCGGTCAGCCCGGTCGCGGCCTGGCCGGTGGCGTCGAACGCACTGCCGAGACCGGTCGAAAGGCCGGTCTCGAGTCCGGCACCCACCTGCGCTCCGGCTTCACCCGCGCCTTGCAGTCCGGTCGACAGTCCGGCTCCGAGGCCAACGCCCGCACCAAGCGCTGCGTCGAGACCTGAGGTCAAGCCGCCTGTTCCCTCCACCGCGCCCTCCAGACCAGCACCCAGATCGGCGCCGGCCTGCGCGCCAGCACCGAATGCCGCATCCACACCGGTCGTCAAACCAGTTGCCGCGCCGATGGCACCTTCCAGACCGGCACCGGCTTGTGCACCAGCACCCAACGCCGCGTCCAGACCAGCAGTCGAACCGGTCGCCGCATCCACGACACCCTGCAAACCCGCGGCCAGGTCAGCACCGGATCCCAGCACTGTGTCCAGACCAGCGGTCAAACCCGTCGCCGCATCCACCACACCCTGCAAACCCACGCCGAGCCCCGTCGTCAACCCTTCGGTGGCATCCACCACACCGTCGAGGCCTGTGGATAATCCGGCGCCGAGATCCGCGCCGGCGTCCAGTGCCGCGTCGATCCCGGTGGACAGGCTCGTCTCGAGTCCGGTTCCGATGTTCGCCACGCCCTGCAAGCCGGTGGACAGCTCGGCGCCGAGGTCGGCATCCGCCCCGATGCCGGTGATCAACTGGGCGCCTGCTCCGAGCAGGCCCCCCACGGCGGCGGACAGGTCCGCTCCGGCGTTCACCACGGTGTCGAGACCCGCCGTCAGCCCGGCGCCCAGGTCTGCGCCGACCTGCAGGCCGGTGTCGATCGCTGTGTTCAGACCGGTGCCGAGGTCGACACCGAGACCCGCGCCCGCGCCCGCGCCCGCGCCGAGATCGACACCGAGGTCGGCGCCGAGGTCCAGCCCGGCGTCCGCCGCGGCGGCCGCGCCCACAGTGCCTGCCGCGTTCACCGCGGCAACCGCACCCGTCTGCGCACCTGCCGCCACGATCGCCTGCAGCTGGGAACCGCCCGATACCAATGCCGACTCGGCGACCATCGGGGCACAGGCCGCGATGTCCTCCGGGGTTACCGCGGAAAGGCCCGCCGCGGCAAGCGCCTGAGTCGGGTTGGCGCAGTAGCCGACTGCGGCCTCGTGGTTCCGCAACAGATCGAGGATGAACTCCAGAATCGCGTTGGGTGTCATCAGAAACATCTCCTGAGATCCGGCGGACCTCATGATCCGCAGTCGTTGGAATGAATTTCACGCTAGGGACACCGCCCGTTACTCCGAAACGGGGCGAACCCCTACACCCGGTTCCCCCGCACCCGTTAGGGGCGACCGCAGGAATAGGGGAATATCCCGAAACTTTCCCCGCCCGGTAACGGCGGAGTGTCAGCAACCGACAGAGCTGTTGCGTCGGCGTGACAACACCGAACTGCGCACCATCGGACTGGACAGCAGTGACACCGGATCAGACGGTTTCCGAACGGGGTTTTCGAATGACACAGCGCTTGGCGCTCGGCATCACGGTCGGCGCGTCGAATTCGGTCGCCGTGGCGGCAGCGGAGGATGGCAGCGACGACGACACCATTCTCTCGGGCGGCGGTGCGGTACTCACCCACCCGAGTGTGTTGCGGCTGTCTCCCGACGCGGCGCCCACTTTCGGAGCGGGCCCACGCGCCGCCGGTCGCCATTCCAGCGACGTGCTGCTGGAGGGCTTCCTCGCCAGGGTCGGCGACCCGGTGGACATGCTCGCCGAGGACGGCTCGGCGCATTCCGCGGCCGACTTGGTCGCCACCGCGATCGGATGCCTGCTCGAGGAGATCACCTGGGAGGCAGGCCGCTACGTCGCCGAGACCGTGGTCGCCTGCCATCCGGCCTCGTGGTCGCGGCACACCGTCGACATCCAGCGCGCCGCCCTCGACCAGGCCGGACTGGGTGAGGTGACGCTCGTTCCCGAACCGACCGCCGCGGTTCGCTGGCTCGACGCCGCACACGGTCCGCTCGCGGACGGCGCGGTGGTGGTCTACGACCTCGGTGGATCCGGGCTGACCGTCTCGGTGGTGCGCACCGGGGATCACGCGAGCCTTCTCGGTACACCACTGCGCAGCACGGACATCGCCGGGGCGCAATTCGATCTGCTGACCATGCGCTATGTCCTGGCAAACGCCGTGCTCGTCAATGATTTCGATCCGTTCGACCCCCTGGTGGAACGCGAATTATCGGCTTTGCGCGAGCGCTGCAGAAATGCGAAGGAAGAGCTCTCCATCAATACCGCGACGGTTGTTCCGGTGCGGCTGGATCCGGCCGATCCACACGGAAGCAACGTGCGGCTGGTGCGCGGCGAACTGGAAGACCTCCTACGCGGGCCACTGCTGAGCTCGATCGACCTGATTCGCGACGCGGTACACCGGGCGGGGCTCGACATCGGAGACATCGGCCGCGTCCTACTCACCGGTGGCGGCGGTGCGATCCCCTTGGTCACGGAGCTGATCTCGTCCGAGTTCGGCCTGCCGGTGGTTGCCGCCCCCGAGCCGGAGCACACCGGTGCGCGCGGCGCCGCGTTGCTAGCCACCGACCTGCTTGCCGCCGAGGCGGAATACCTGCCCGTGGCCGCCCCGGTCGCCGAGATCGCGCCACCGACCACGGCGCTTCCCGCGCTGGGCCTTCCGCCCCTGCCCGACGGAGGCCCGTCGCGCCGCCGTGCGCTCACCGGCAAGCAGCGCGCCGCCATCGTCGCCGGCGCGGCGGTCGCCATCGGCCTGCTGGCCACCGGCACCGTCGCCATCGGTACCGGCATCCAGTCCAGCTCGAACCATCCCGCCTCGACGGAGCAGCCCACGACCGGTAGTGCGGCGGAGATCGCCGCGACGACCGTCGTGCGGCCGGGCGAACCGTCCGTACCCGTAGCGGGCGTCGCGGCACCGGACGCGACAACCTCGGCGGGTCGACCGAAAGCCGAGGCCACCGAGGCCGGTGCCCCCTCGTCCGCGGCCCAGGGCACCACGGTCGCCGTAGTGAACAGCGAGCAGGCCCCTGGCCGGCCTGCGTCCGCGGAGCCGGGTGCGTCGCAACCGGCTCCGCAACCACAGCCGTCCCCCCCACCGGCACCGGCACCGGCACCGGCACCGGATATAACCCAGCCCGCGCCGCTGCCGCAGCGTCCGGCGCCGAGCCTGCCGACCGGGGTACTGAACGACACCATCGACGGCGTCGGCGACACCGTCGGCACCGTGCTACGCGCTCCCGGCCAGATTTTCGGAGGCTCAGGTGGCTGATACCGCCCTCGACACCCTGCCGTGCGCGCGTGAGATCTTCCGGGAGCTGGACTCCACCGATCGGCAGCCGCTGGTCTATCTCATCCGCGGCCGCTCGCAAACCGGTAAGTCCACACTGCTCACGGAGATCCGGGCCCGCCTGCGCGCCGATGTCGTCCCGCTGCGGGACGACACCGCCGCACTCCAGCACGCGCACGCGCGCAACGGTTCGTCCGCGATGGCGCAGACGCACAGCGCGACCGGAGCGGGCGTGGCGACCGACGCCGCCACGCGACCGGCCTTGATCATCGACAACGCGCATACCCTTGGCCGCTTCGACCTCGAATATCTCTGCTCCGTGATCGAATCCGGCCGCTGCACGGTGGTTGTGGCGGCGCAGCCGCGCCCACACGACCCGCGGTTGCGGATGCTCGTCGACGCGGCCGCGCGCCGCGGACGCGTCATCGATCTACGCCCGCTCGGCGTGGCCGACATGGCGCCGTTCGCCAAAGAACTCGGCATGATGGTTCCGCACCAGGTCGCCCAGCACATCCACTTGCAGACGGCGGGTATCCGTGGCGGCGTGGTCGCCGCGCTGACCGCCGCTTGCTCGACTCGGCTGGACGCGGGCATCGGCGTCGTCGACACCGCCGTCACCGCATGGGCGCGCGCACTGCTGGACGACCTCGAGCCCGACCTGCTGGAAACCCTCGTTGTCGCCACCACCGGGACGGGACTCGACTCCGGCGAGCTCGCCGAAGTACTCGACGTGGAGCCCGCGGCCGCCCAGGCTCTCATCGACCGTGCCAGAGCGTGCGCGCTGGTGACGGATGCCGACCTGCTGCTCGAACCGGCCGTCGGCCCGCTGCGCACGCTGCTCGGCGATCGCAGGTTCGTCGCGGTGCAGCGCAGGTTGCTCGACGCCCGGCTGGACGCCGGCCTCCTGCGCGACCACACCGCCCTGCAGCTCGCCGAATCCGGCGTCCGCGACCCGCGCCTCGCCGAATTCCTGACCGCCGCGGCGGAGAAGGCCGGTCGCGAGGCGGTCCGTTACTACGCCGCCGCGGCGGCGAGCGGCGCCGACCTCGATTCGATCGCGCTGCGCTGGGCAGAGGCGGCCGCGCGCACCGGCGACGGTGCGACGGCCATGCGCCTGGCCGAACCGATGCTCGCGCGGCCGGGCGGCACCAGCGCGGAGCTCGCTACGGCCGTGCGGATCTGTGCTGCGGTGCTGACCCGTCATGGCATGGTCGGCCGCGCGGCGCAGTTGTACTCCTGGCTCGGTGCAGACCGGGTGGGCCTGGACTGGGCGGTCGGCGCCACCGTGCTGTATCTGTCGGGTGACGCGGCGGGGGCTGCGGAGTTGTCCGCGTCATCGACGCGGTGGCCACCGACCGCCGACGGGCACGCCAGGCTGATCGCGACCGCACTGGCCGACTCTATCGACGAGCGTGCGAACGGTACGGCCGCAGCGGTATCCGCACTGGTGCAGGCCGCGCACGCCGACGCTGGCGTCGACCGCTTCCTGCCGTGCACGGCGGTGTCGATCGCCACGCTGCTCTCACTCGGCACCGGTGAGCCGCGCCGCGCAGGAGACGCATTGCGGCGCGCCGCGGCCAGCGGATTGCGGTGCCATCAGCTCGACGTGCTTTCGGCATGGACGGCGATGCTCGGCGGCGACGAGCGCGCCGCCGCTGCCATCGTGGCCGCGCTGGACTACGACTCCCTCGACGTCCGCGACCGGCTGCTCGCACACGGCGTCGTGGTGGGCCTCGCCCGACGCAGCGGCGACCACACCGCGCTGACCCGCGCGTGGCAGGCGGCCTATCCATTGTTCGACGACGTGCAGGCAGATCTGCTTTCGGTGCTGCCGATCGGCGAGCTGTGGCTGGCGGGCATCCGCCTGCGCGACGAGCGCCGCATCGCGCCGCTGGTAGATGCCGCGCTGGCACTGCTTCGTCGCCTGGATGAGCCACCGGCCTGGTCCAACGCCTTCCACTGGTACGGCGTGCAGGCCGCGATCGCCCACGAAAGCCCCGAGGAGTTGCTGCCACACGCGCATGCGCTGAAGGCGGCGGCCGAAGCAGGTGACCGGCATGCCGCGGTGCTCGCGGACGCGGGCCGCACCTGGGTGCTGGTGCTGCGCGGTCAGGTCGCCGCCGCACCGGTTCATGCCGCCGTCGCCGCACTCACCGCGATCGGCATGACCTGGGACGGCGCTCGGCTGGCCAGCGAGGCGGCACTCGCCGCGCCCGACTCCGCGACAGCGACCGCACTGCTCAAACTGGCACGCACGGTCCGCGCCGACGCCCGGCCGCAGGAACCGCAGGCCCGGCCGCCCGCGCCCGCCGCACGCGAAGGGGGGCAGGCAACGCCAGCGGCTCCTGCGCAGGCACCGGCCGCAATCCTCAGCGAACGCGAACGCGAAGTGGCGGAACTGGTGCTGCTCGGACTGACCTACCGGGAGATCGGAGCTCGGCTGTACATTTCGGCCAAGACGGTCGAGCACCATGTCGCCCGCATCCGACGCCGAATCGGTGCCGGCTCACGTTCGGAATTGTTGTCGATGCTGCGCGCCATGGGACACGGTTCACTGCTGGTGTAACCTTTGCGGTTCCGTGACCGCGGGACGGGAAAGCCGAAGCGAGGTACTGAGGATGGCCACTGGGGTGGGCCTGCGCATCGCCGAGGACGAGTGCACGGCGGTAATCGTCACCGACGGCGACGAGGAGCCGCAGTACATCGTCCGCGAGTCGGCCTTGCATATGTCCGAGGACGGTGACGCCGTGCTCGGCGGACCGGTACCCGCGGGGCATTCCCATTCGATCACCGGCTTCGTCCCCGCCGTCGGCGATCCCGAGGGCATCTCGGTCGACGACGGCGAGGCCTACCGCGCCGAAGATCTGGTCGCGACCGCGTTGTTCTGCCTGATCAATCTGGCCGCTGAGCATCTCAACGGTCCTGCGGAGTTCTACGCGACGCATCCTGGGGACTGGCCCGCCGAGCATGTTCGCTCGCTGCGCGAGGCACTGGACTATCTCGGTCTCCGCTCGGTGCTGCTGGTGAGCGAGGGCGACCTGCCCAGCGCCGGAACCGGCGCGAACGGCGGCTCGTTCGCCTACGACGCGGCGCGGGCGGCGTTGGCGGCTGTGCTGGCGACGCCGGCGGGTGCTACCCCGCCGGACCCGTCCACCGCCGAGAACTCGCTGTTGGACACCATTGTCATCCCGGCGATTCCCCCCGCCCAGCCACAGGCATACTCCGCGGCCATTCCGATCGCGGCGCCGGTCGCGGCGACCGAACCGTCCGCACCCGAAAAGCCCATAGCGGCAACCACTCCCGCGAAGAACCGCAAACGAACGCCGCTACTGATCGCCGCGGCCGCGGCGATCGGGCTCATGCTAGGCGGTATCGCCGTGGCCGCGCTGTTCCGTGACGACGGTGAGACGCCGGTGCCGCCGCTACGCGACGCCAAGTCCGAGCAGTCGTCGGTGAGCCTCACTCCGCCCGCGCCGCCGGTCGAGTTCCCCACGGTGCCCGTCACCACTCCGTCGCCCGAGCCTCCGGTGATCACGGAGACCACAACCCCGGAGACCACTACGCCCCCGCCGCCGACCACCGAGCCGCCGACCACGGCGCCGACCACCACTACACGGCCCACACAGACGCGGACGACCATGACAAACCCCTTCTACCCGCCGATGCAGCCCATTCCGACCTTCCCCGGCTGGATACCTGGTAGTCGGTGATTGGTAGCGTCCTTCCCGGGTTTGTGCCCTAGAGTGATCCGCTGACCGGTGTTGTCGGAGGAATTTCGAACAACAGGTCTGTTGCTGGACGACGGCTGTGTGCCAACGGATTCCGCCTGTGGCCACGGATTTAGCTGGCACGTGCGTGCCGACGAAGGGACTTCATGCGCAAGTTGGTGGCGCGTCGCGCCGCGGTCAAAGCTGTCGCCATCGCCTCGACCGTTCTCCTGGCTCCCTTGTTCGGTACGGCAACCGCCTCGGCGGCGCCCGAGGCTCCCGCGCAGCTCGAAGCGGACACCCTGCCACCGGAACTGGTGCAGGCCATCGCGCGCGATCTGAAGATGACCCCGACGGAGTACCTGGACCGCGCGGCGCGCGCCCAACAGTTGCGTGATTACGCGCGCGACTTCCGCTCGGAGCGACCGGATGCCTACGCGGGTGCCTGGATCGGTGCCGACGGCAAGCCGGTCGTCGCGGTCACCTCGCTGGACGCCGCCCATGTCGCCGCCGCCGATGGCTACCAGACCAGACTGGCCCCGGTTTCCGCGGACAGTCTGGAGGGCTCGCTGATCCAGCTCAATCAGTGGATCACCGGCCTGCCGCGGGAGATTTCGCAGGGGATCAACTCCGTTGCCATCGACTTCCTGAACAGCCAGCTGGTGCTCAGCGTCGCTAACACAGCCGCGGGCCACATGCTCAATCTGCCCACCCTGCTCGCCAACATCAAGGTGATCCTGTCACCGAACGGCGGAGGTCCGGTCGAGCGACGGCCGATGGGCGGCGACACCTACATCAGCGCTCCGATCTCGCTGAAGGACACCTCGCTGAAGGGCGTCGACGTCTGCTCGTTCGGATTCAACAGCGTCGACGCGGCAGGCAATGCGTTGAATATCAGTGCGGGCCATTGTGATCCGAATCTGAGTAAGGGAAACCAGGAGGCTACGGTCTACCTGCCCGATGTCCGAGACATACCTTCCAGCCCCGAACTGGGCACCTTCGTGCGAGCGACCCTCGGTGGCCAGACCGCGCTGGACTACTCGGTGATCAAGCTGAATGACCGCGCGGTGCGAGCGGGCATGGACCAGCCCTCGGTGCGCGCCGCCAACGGCACCACGCTGTCCATCACAGGCACCGCCGAACCGATCACCGGCGCCCCGGTCTGCAAGTCGGGCCAGTCGTCCACCTTCACCTGTGGCTTCGTCGTGGCCGACCGAGTGGAGACCCAGCTGTACACCGCGGAGGGCGAGAGCAAGATCGTGCGCGGCTTCGCCAACTCGGCGTGCACGCTCGGCGGTGACAGCGGGGGCGCGATCGTGTCCGGCACGCTGGCGCTCGGCATCACCAGTGGTTCCAACGCCGCGGACGCGCCGAACTGCAACGAGGCCAATGTCGCGCTCGCGCAGTATGGCGGCACGGCTTCGCTGGGCATTCCGATCCGGCCGATCCTGGCCGATATCGACGCCTCTTCCGGCGGCGGGCTCGGCAGCGGCATCACCGTGCGCACCCGCGCGAACGCCGGGTGAGCTGCCCGAAAAGATTGTGGCGGCCGACATGCGACCGGTTGATCGGCTATCGAACCAACCGGCTTTCCTCGATGAGTAGGCATACCGCGCTCGAGCCCATATAGTCTGGACATGCTCCTGCCACGTATAGGTCCTCTCCGATCGGCTGCGCGACAGACCGGAATCCGAAAAACAGTGATCGCCGCCTCGGCGGCGATCCTGCTGTTCGGCCCCACGGCGGCAGTGGCGACGGCGGAACCCGACCAGGCACCGAACCTGCCCGCCGAACTGGTGGCCGCGGTGACTCGCGATCTGAAGATCTCGCCCGACGAGTATTTGCACCGTGCGGATGTCGCGCAGCAGGTGGCGGCGTTCGCCACCAACGCGCAGCGGCAATACCCGGCCGTGTTCGCAGGCTCCTGGCTCGACGAGGCCGGCAGGGCGGTCGTGGCACTGGCCCAGGGGCCGGGCGCCGACGAGGCCAAGAAGGCCGCGGAGTCGGCCGGGTTCGAGGTGCACAATGTCGCCAAGAGCGAGGCCTCGCTGCGTGGCGAGAAGAGCGCGTTCGAGCGGTGGCTGGAGGGCCAACCAGAGGCGGTGCGGTCGCTGGTACGTGGCGCGGTGATCGACACCGTCAACAACTCCATCGCGGTGCGCGTCGACCAGGCGGGCTTGCCGATGCCGAACTTCATCGATCCGGCGCGGATCATCGTGATGGCCCCGCCGGTGGCGGGTGAGGAAAGCACTCTGCAGGCCGGCGACATCGCCGGTGAGACGCAGCGCGGCGCCCTCGCGGGCGGCGACGGCTTCGCCTCGGTCTCCGGACGCAGCTCGCTGCGCTGCTCGCTCGGCTTCAACGGCACCGACCGCAACGGCAATACGGTGAATATCACCGCGGGCCACTGCAACCCCGACATCGCGTCGGCGGGCAGCGGCAACGCCGCGGGCGTCTACGAGCTGAACGGCGACCGGCTCGGCGCGCAGCTCGGCGTGTTCCAGAAGTCGGTGCTCGGCGCGCAGGACTACTCGATTGTGCGGATCAACGACCAGACCAGGGATCGCTTCGCCAACAACGGCGTTCGGGCGCCCGGCGCGGCCCCGATCGCGGTCGACGGCGTGGCGACCCCGGTCGTCGGCGCTCCGGTCTGCAAATCCGGTGCGCGCACCGGCTTCAGCTGCGGCGTTGTCAACGCGGTCGATCAGACCGTGCAGGTCGGCGAGCGTGAGCTCACCCAGAGCTTCTCGGCCAACATCTGCGCGCTGCCCGGCGACAGTGGCGGCCCGATCGTGACCGGCCGGCTGGCGCTCGGCATCTCCAGCGCCTCCTCGGTCGCCGACTACCCCGTGTGCGAGATCCCGAACCTGATCGGCGCCCTCACCGGCAACGTGCCGCAGCTGTTCGCGCAGCCGGTGCACGTGGTGCTCTCCGACAACCCGGGGCTTCGCGTCCGCACCAACTGACCAGCAGAAGACGAAAAGGCCGACAGCCTTGCGCTGTCGGCCTTTTCGCTGTCCCCAGCCCCTTTTATCCCTGCCCTTGCGCGGCCTCCGGCCGGGTATCCGGCGCGTGGCCCCGCTCTGTTCCGGCATTCTGACTGCATGTGTTTGGTGTTGATCGGCTGGCGCGCCCATCCGGACTACCGGTTGATCGTGGCCGCTAACCGGGATGAGTACTACACCCGGCCTGCCGAGTCCATGCGGTGGTGGCCGGAGGTGCCCGGGCTGCTCGCCGGGCGCGACACCGGCGCCGAGAGCAGGGGCGAGGGCGATCCTCCCGGCACCTGGCTCGGGCTCACCACGCGGCCACACGGCCACAGCCGATTCGCCACAGTGACGAACGTGCGCAATGCGAACGACGAACGCGCTGACGCCCGTTCCCGTGGCGCGCTGCTGATGGACTTCCTGCGCGGCGCCTCCGACCGTCATCCGGCCGGAGCCTTTCCCGGGCCGGAGAAGTATGTGCTCGACCTCGCGGCCGCGCCCGACGACTACAACGGCTACAACGTGGTGGTCTCCGATCTGGAGACGCTGTGGTGGCACTCCAACCGCGGCGCCGCCCGTCCCAGGGAACTCGTTCCAGGCTTCCACGGGCTCTCCAACGGCACGTTCGTCAGCTCCGCGGGTTTGGCGGAGGGGGACCCGGATCCGACCGCGCCCCAACCCATCTGGCCCAAGGTGCGCGCGGGGCTGACCGAACTGCGACAGCTCGCGCAATCCGATCCCGATGCGGTGGAGCGCTATTTCGCAGTGCTCGCCGACCGCACCGAGGCCCCGGACGACCACCTGCCGCACACCGGGGTTCCCCAGGAGATCGAGCGGACGCTGTCGGCCAGGTTCCTCGGACACACCCTGCACGGCACCAGGGCCAGCACGGTGCTGCTCGTGCGAGAGGACGGAACGTTCTCGATGGCCGAACGCTCCTTCGGCAGGCTCGGCCGCGAGATCGGCGAGGTTTCCTTCCGTGGCACGCTCGACCTACCCGGATAACGACCCGCGGCCCACTCTCCGGAGAGAGCGGGCCGCGTGCTGATCGAGCGAGAAGCGTTCGAGCGGATTACTTCGGAGCGACCGCCGTCGCCGAATAGTTCCCTTCCGCCCACTTCGTAGTGCCGTCCGGCGCCTGCATAGTGTTGAGCAGGTCCATGCCCGCAACAGCGAGCGCGGGACCACCGACGGCCACAGTGCCGAGGATGCCACCGATGCCTGCGCCCGCGATAGCGGCGGGGATGCAGCCGACACCGAGGAACGGCAGGCCGAGGATGCAGCCGATCACGCCGCCCAAGACGACACCGACAGCGGTGCCGAGGAAGCCGCCCACGGCGGTGGCGATGCCGAACTGGCTGGCGAACTCGTTCTGCGCGCGCGAGTTCTCGAGCGGCGAGGCGATCGGCTGCGCGACGACGTTGACGGCGTTGATCGGCTTGTCCTTGGGGACGGTGACCCCCTGCTCAGGTGTCAGCTCGAGCACCGTGGCGTCGTCCTTGACTACCGGCTTCACCGGGACGAGGGTCTCGGCGACCCGGAAGGCGATCGGGAGCGTCAGAACCGCGTTGCCCTGTCCGTCCTTGATCTTGTAGACGTCGTCCTCCTTGACGTCCTCGGAGGACTTCGCGAGTTCGAACGTGCCCCCCTTGAGCGTCGTCACGACGGTCTTGTCCACCAGCTTGACCGAGTACCGGATGGCCTGGTCAGGTGTAGCCGCCGGCTCGTCGGCATGTGCGGTCCCCAGGCCGATGGTCATCGCGCCGATGACCATCGCGGCGGCCGCGGTGGTTCTGCGGAGTTTCATTCAGTTTCCAATCCATGCATCAGGTCGTCGTTTACCAGCGGATCCGCACGCGCGAGCTCTTTTCTCATCAAATCCGGTGGCACTCCGGATCCTCCCCGAGCAACGTGCAGATAGGCACAGCAAACAGAACGTCGTGAGCCTAATAGAACGCCGTGTTTTAAGCGAGATCCCTTATCAGGTATGGGGACTAAGCCAATCCTCACCGATTGGCCCCATCCCGCGGCGTTTACGGTAGTTATCACCTGAGCGCTCGCCCAAATCGACAAACCGTGATGTTGATCACAGGCGCATCGCGGGTCAAGCCCCGCCCCATGGGCTACAGCTCAAAGGCCGATACTACGATGGACACCGGTTATTACCGATGGGTAACTTACCGCCGGTTAGGATACGAGCCAACGGGGTGGCGCCAGAACCGCCCTCGCTCGTGTTGCCTCGAAAGAAAGGTCGCGACATGAATGCCCTGACAGTGACGCTGGGCACGATTGGGGCGACGCTCAGCCTCCTGTGTTGGGCGTCGTTCATCGGCGGCGTCCGCAATATCGTGCGCGCCATCATGGTCGGACAGCCCGCGCCGGATCGCTGGCGGCCGTTCTTCCCCCGGTTCAAGCAGATGATCGTGGAGTTCCTCGCGCATACGCGCATGAACAAATTCCGCACCGTCGGCTGGGCGCACTGGCTCGTGATGATCGGCTTCATCGGCGGCGCCATCCTGTGGTTCGAGGCATACGGGCAGACGTTCGACCCCGAATTCCACTGGCCGATCATCGGCAACTGGGCGATCTACCACCTCTGGGACGAGATCCTCGGCATCGGCACGGTGCTCGGCATCACCACCCTGATCGTCCTGCGTCAGCTGAACCACCCGCGACTACCCGAGCGGCTGTCTCGGTTCAGCGGTTCGAAGTTCGGCCCCGCCTACGTGATCGAGGCGATCGTGCTGATCGAGGGCCTCGGCATGATCTTCGTGAAGGCGGGCAAGATCGCGGCCTACGGCCACTCCCACGCGGCCACCGACTTCTTCACCATGCGGGTGGCCGAACTGCTGCCCGCAAGCCCGACGCTGGTGGCGCTGTTCGCGTTCGTCAAGCTGATGTCCGGCATGCTGTTCCTGCTGCTGGTCGGTCGCAACGTCACCTGGGGGGTGGCCTGGCACCGGTTCTCCGCGTTCCCGAACATCTACTTCAAACGTGCGGACGACGGCGGCGTCGCCTTGGGCGCGGCCAAGCCGATGATGTCGAAGGGCAAGCCGGTCGACATGGAGACAGCCGATCCGGACACCGACACCTTCGGTGCCGGCCGGATCGAGGACTTCTCCTGGAAGGGCTGGCTGGACTTCACCACCTGCACCGAGTGCGGTCGCTGCCAGTCGCAGTGTCCGGCCTGGAACACCGGCAAGCCGCTCTCACCCAAGCTGCTGATCATGTCGCTGCGTGATCACGGCTACGCCAAGGCGCCCTACCTGCTGGCCGGCGGCCGCAAAGACATGGGCGGCGACGAGATCGGCCTGGTCGATGCAGACGGCAAGCCGAACGAGGTCGAGCTCGCCAAGATCTCCGAGGCAGCGAAGGCCGAGGCCGAGCGTCCGCTGGTCGGCGGCGAAGACATCAACGGCATCATCGATCCCGAGGTGCTGTGGAGCTGCACCACCTGTGGTGCGTGCGTCGAGCAGTGCCCAGTGGACATCGAGCACGTCGACCACATCATCGACATGCGTCGCTACCAGGTGCTGATCGAGTCGGAGTTCCCGTCCGAGCTCGCGGGTCTGTTCAAGAACCTGGAGAACAAGGGCAACCCCTGGGGTCAGAACTCCAAGGACCGGCTCAACTGGATCAACGACCTGGACTTCCGGATCCCGGTCTTCGGTCAGGATGCCGACAGCTTCGACGGCTACGACTACTTGTTCTGGGTCGGCTGCGCGGGCGCCTACGAAGACCGCGCCAAGAAGACCACCAAAGCTGTCGCCGAGTTGCTAGCCACCGCCGGTGTGAAGTTCATGGTGCTCGGCGCCGACGAGACCTGCACGGGCGACTCGGCGCGCCGCGCGGGCAACGAGTTCCTGTTCCAGCAGCTGGCGCAGCAGAATATCGAACTGCTCGACTCGGTGTTCGAGGGCGTCGAGGACCGCAAGAAGAAGATTGTCGTCACCTGCGCGCACTGCTTCAACGCGCTCAACAACGAGTACCCGCAGGTCGGCGGCAGCTACGAGGTCGTGCACCACACTCAGCTGCTCAACCGCCTCGTGCGCCAGAAGCAGCTGATCCCTGTGGCCTCGGTGTCGCAGAACGTCACCTATCACGACCCTTGCTACCTGGGCAGGCACAATAAGATCTACAACGCGCCCCGTGAGCTGATGGCCGCGTCCGGCTCGAACCTGGTGGAGATGCCTCGGCACGGCGAACGGTCCATGTGCTGTGGTGCCGGTGGCGCGCGGATGTGGATGGAAGAGCAACTCGGCAAGCGCATCAATATCGATCGGGTGGACGAGGCATTGGACACGCTCACCGCGTCCGATGGCCGCTCCGGAAGCTCCACGGCGTCGAAGATCGCGACCGGATGCCCGTTCTGCCGCGTGATGCTCACCGACGGCGTCACCGCGCGCCAGGAGAAGGGCGAAGGCGAAGGCGTCGAGGTCGTCGACGTCGCCCAGCTGATGCTGGACGCTATCGAACGCGCCGAGCCCGCGAAGCTGACCGAGAACCTCACCGTCATCCAGGAGCCGAAGGCACCCGCGACGGAACCCGAGCCCGAACCGGAGCCTGCCCCGGCCGCCGAGACACCCACCACCGAACCCGCGACGACCGAGCCCGCATCGGCACCCGCCGCACCGGCCAAGGGCCTGGCCATGAAGGGCCCGGCGAAAGCCCCCGGGGGCCTCGGCATGAAGGGCGCCGCCAAGGCCCCCGGCACCAAAACCCCCACCACCGAACCCGCGGCGACCGAGCCCGCATCGGCACCCGCCGCGCCAGCCAAGGGCCTGGCCATGAAGGGCCCGGCGAAAGCCCCCGGGGGCCTTGGCATGAAGGGCGCCGCCAAGGCCCCCGGTGCCAAGGCTCCGGCGGCGCCCGCTGCGGAGTCGGTCGAATCGCCTGCGGCCGAGGGCCCCGCTGCCCCGCCGGTCAAAGGTCTGGGTATGAAGGGTGGTGCCAAGGCGCCCGGACTCGCCAAGAAGGGTGCGGCCAAGGCGCCTGGCGGGAAGACGCCGGCTCCCGCAGCCGAGACTCCTGCTGATATCACACCGGCCGAGGGTTCCGACGCCACGGCGGCTCCGGCCCAGTCGGCGGCTCCGACCGAAACCAAGCCGACGGTGCCCGCCAAAGGGCTGGCCATGAAGTCCGGTTTCAAGCGCCCCGGCGCCAAGGCACCCGTTGTCAAGGCGCCAGCTGCCGAGCCGGCCGAGCCGGAGGAAGTGCCCGCTACGGAAATCCCAGCGGGTCCGGCCGAATCCGCCTCCGAGCCCGAGCGGCCCACCAACGCAACCACCGGAAACGGCGCACCCGAGGTCGCGCCGCCCACCGCCAAACCGGGTGGCCTCGGCTTCAAGTCCGGCGCCAAGGCGCCTGGCCGAAAGAACTGAGTGCGGAAGCGCGTCGGACTAACAGTCCTCGAAGAAGGCTTTGATGTAACCCACCGACTGGTAGACGTAGTCGTATCCCCAACGAAGGGCCGAGAGGTGCGGTTCGGGGTCGGCGAAGAGAAGTTCTCCATCCCAGCACTTTTCGATGATGTAGCGAGCTCGGGAAATATGCGGGGTGAAGGTGACGACGATGACGCGGTGCCAGTTGTCGGCGCGGGCGAGGCGGGCGAGTTCGCGCCCCTCGCCGCGGGTGGTCCGCGGGGACGGGTCGAAGCAGGTGACCTCGAAGCTGTAGCCGCCGTGACAGATCCGGTTCACCAGCGCGCTGTTCTCATAGGGATTGGAGAACAGCACGCGCGGTGCGTACCCCTCGCGCGCCAGGCGGAGGCCCAGTTGTTCGCGCCCGTCGTGCGCGCCGCCCAGGACGAGAATGGCGTCCGCCGGGACGGGCGTGTCGGTGTGCGGGCGCACGTAGACCGGCCACAGCGCCACTACGGCAACGACGACCACGACGAGCAGGGGCCAGCTCCACCGATGATGTCGTCGCACCACGCCGATGCTAGCCGGGCGGCGGAACGATTTCGCAGGTCAAGCCGTTTCGCCGACCCACGTCGCCGCCTGTACATCTGCTGTTGCCCGGACCCTTGCCCCGGTGACGTGGTGCGGCTACCGGCGGGGTTTACCAATCGATCATGCGATGCACAGTCTTCGGAACCGGGTATCTCGGGGCTACGCATGCGGCATGCATGGCCGAACTCGGGCATGACGTCATCGGGGTGGACGTGGACCCTGGCAAGGTCGCGAAGCTATCCGACGGGGTAGTGCCGTTCTACGAGCCGGGCCTGGAGGAGGTGCTGCGACGCAACCTCGACGCGGGCACGCTGCGGTTCACCACCTCCTACGCCGAGGCGGCCGCGCACGCCGAAGTGCATTTTCTCGGCGTCGGTACCCCGCAGAAGAAGGGCGAGTACGCCGCCGACCTGAAGTACGTACACGCTGTGGTGGACTCGCTCGCCCCGATTCTGGAGCGTCCATCGGTGATCGTCGGCAAATCGACGGTGCCGGTCGGCACGGCCGTAGCACTCGGCGCCCGCGCCCGCGCGTTGAGTGCGACCGAGGTCGAGGTGGCGTGGAATCCGGAATTCCTGCGCGAGGGCTTCGCGGTCAAGGACACTCTGCGCCCGGACCGGCTGGTAGTCGGCGTCGACCACGGCCGCGACGCCGCTGGATGGGTCGAGGAGAGGGTCCGCGAGATCTACGTCGACCTGATCGCCGCCGAGATTCCGTTTCTGCTGACCGATTTGGCCACAGCCGAATTGGTCAAGGTTTCCGCCAACGCCTTTCTGGCTACGAAGATTTCGTTCATCAATGCGGTGTCGGAAGTGTGCGAGGCAACCGGCGCCGACGTGACGATGCTGGCCGATGCCCTCGGCTACGACGCACGCATCGGCCGCCGTTTCCTCAACGCGGGCTTGGGATTCGGCGGCGGCTGTCTGCCGAAGGACATCCGCGCGTTCATGGCCCGCTCCGGGGAACTGGGCGCCGACCACGCTGTGGCCTTTCTGCGCGAGGTGGACAACATCAATATGCGCCGCCGTACCAAGGTGGTGGACATGGCCGCCCGCGCCTGCGGCGGCTCACTGCTCGGCGCCAACGTCGCGGTGCTCGGCGCGGCGTTCAAGCCGGAATCCGACGACGTCCGCGACTCGCCCGCGCTGAACGTGGCGGGCATGATCCAGCTGCACGGCGCGGTGGTGACCGTCTACGACCCGAAGGCAGTGGAGAATTCGCGGCGGGTGTTCCCGACCCTGAACTACGCGACCTCGATCACCGAGGCGTGCGAACGCGCCGACGTGGTGCTGGTCCTCACCGAGTGGAACGAGTTCATGGCACTGCGTCCGGAGAACCTCGACCGAGTAGTGCGAGCCCGCAACATCATCGACGGCCGGAACTGTCTCAATCGTGCCACCTGGAGAGCCGCCGGATGGGTGTACGCGGGACTCGGCACACCGTAGAGTTGCGAGACAAGGTGGGACTACTGGCCGTATGACCAGTCCTGCCTCTAGCACAGCTGATCGTCGACGGTAGGGTCCGTCCAGCGGACCTCCGCCGAACGGACGGCGCAGGCTCGCATGTCGTGACGCATGAACGAGATGGGCAGCTGGATGAGTTCGGTACTGGGAGTTTCGGTGGGGGCCGGCGCTGTCCGTATGGCGCGGCCACACGCCGGGAACCCCCATGGGCATGTCGCGTCGCATTCATTCGACCTGCAGAGCATTCCGGTGGCCGACCAGAGTGTGGAAGAGTTGGCGGCCGAAGCCATCGGGGTCACGCTGGAAGCCACCCAGGGTATCGGCGCTACCGCGATCGCCTACCGCAGTGAGCAACATGCCCACGCGATCCGCGCAGCGATGGCGCGTCAGCAGCTGACCAACTACGAACTCGTTCCGGAGATCGTCGCGGCATTGGAGTTCGCGCAGTCCACCGGCGACATCCGTGGCATCTCGTCGCTCGTGGTCTACGACCTCGGCAGCTCGGGCCTGTCGGTGAGCGTGGTCGACACTCAGACCCGCGAGGTCCGCCACAGCGAACGCACCAGCGACATCAGCGGCGACTACCTCGATTCCCTGATCAGGGAACAGCAGATCGCATCGGGCCGGATCGCACACCCGCCGAACGCCGCCGGTCTCGCCGCCCTGGACGCGCTGTGCCGGGAAGCCAAAGAGCAGCTGACCTCCAACACCGCGGTCGCGCTGCCCAGTGAGCAGGGCTTGGTGCTCCTGGCGCAGGAGAACTTCGAGTCGCTGATCATGCTGGCGATCGAATCATCGGCGCGGATGACCCGGGACGCGATCGTGCGCTCGGACCGTCCCGTGCACGGGGTGCTCGCCATCGGCGGCTGTGCCCGAATCCCACTAGTCGCCAAGGTTCTCGAACGCTGGATGGGCGTGCCCGTCATCGTCCCGGACAGCCCCGAGACCGTGATGGCCCGTGGCGCCGCGCTGTTGGCCCGGCCGGTCCGCAAGGAGACCCCCGCCGCGAGCCCGGCGCTCGGCGACGACGAACTGTCGCCTGCGTGGTTATCCGCACCTGCCGCAACCGGCAAACGCGGGATCAGCGGCGCCGTGCTGACGGTAAGCGCACTCGCCGTGATCGCGGCGATCGGGCTCGGGCTCGGCTACGGTCCGCAGGTGCTGGAACGTGATTCGCACAGCAGCGAGGGGTCACCCTCGGTGTCACCAACCACCGCTCCGCGCACCACCGTGCTCGACCCACAGATCGCGGTCGCGCCGGGCACGACGGCGGAATCAGCGAACGAATCGGTCGCCGCGCCCCCACCGAACCGGCGCCAGACCACCACCGAAGCGCCACCGACTCCCGGCCCGAACACCATCGTGGTGCCTGGTCTTCCGCCGATTGTGGTCCCCACGATTCCGACGGAGATCTTCCCTTTCCCACCGCCGCCTCCGCGCTGATCGCCCGCAGGCCTGCGCGATTCGCAGCGGACCTCACCGCAGAGGAACTGCCGGGGCCCAGCTCCGAGCGCTCCGAACTCAGGTCCGTGCGTGCCGGGCGCGGCGCGGCGGTGGAGTGGTCTCCTTGCTGCCGAACGGACGGGCGAGCAGGACCGCGATGCCAGTGGTCAGCGGAACCGACAGCGCAAGCGCGATACCGCCGACCGCGGAGCGCGCGATCTCGATCGCCACCGCGTCACCGGTCAGTACATCGCGAATGGACCGCCCTGCCACGCTGAACAGCAGCAAGAGGGGCAGCGCCCCACCGGCGTAGGCGAGCACCAGGGTGTACACGGTGCTGGCGATGTGGTCGCGTCCCACTCGCATGGCGGCGGTGAAAACCTCGCGCCGCGAAGCCGACTGATCGAGGGCCGCCAGCTCGAACGCGGCGGACGCCTGGGTGATCGTGACGTCGTTGAGCACGCCGAGCGAACCGATGATGAAACCGGCGAGCAGCAATCCGGTAATGCTGACGTGCTGGAGGTAGGTGGCGACGTTGGTGTTCTGCTCTTCGGACAGCCCGGTCAGGTGGGTCAGCTCGATCGAGAGCCAGGACAGTGCCGCGGCGACCAGCATCGAGGTCAGTGTGCCGAGCAGCGCTGAACTGGTGCGCAGATTCACCCCGTGCGCCAGATAAAGCACCGCGTACAGGATCAGCGAGCCCGCGACCAACGCGACCGGGATCGCCGGTTTGCCGTCCAGTAGAGCGGGCAGCAGGAACAGCACGAGCACCGCGAACGCGAACACCAGACCGAGCAGCGCGCGCAGACCACGCCAGCGCGCCACCACGATGATCACCACCACGAATACCACCACGATCAGCGTCAGCGGCAGCCCGCGCGCGTAGTCTTCGAACGAGTACAGCGGTGTCCCGGTCGGATCGGTCTGGCGGACCAGCCGGATCTTGTCGCCCGCGCGCAAATCGGGTTGACCTGGGCCGGGGGCGATTTCGAATAGTGTGTGGTTGCCCTTGTGCGGCCCGGATTCGATCGCGATCAGGCTGCGTTGACAGGTGTAAGCGTTGCTGCGCGGCGCCTCCGGCTTGTCGACGAACACTTTTCCCAGCGACGAACTGCCGCACGGCCCGACGTCCTGCATCGTCACGGTGCCTGCTTCGGTCTGCACCGCCCCGCCGCCCGCGTTCTGCATCGGCAAGGGGATGTCCACGTGCTGTTTGCTCGGCCATAGCATGATCGCGCCGATCACGACGAGAATGCCGACGGCGGTGAGTAACCCGACGACCACACGCGCCGCGGTCGCGCCGATCGCGATCGGTTCCGAGTGATCGTGGTGATGGTGGTGGTCGCTCACCGCGCTCCTACTTGTCAGAGTGTCTGCCCGGAGCGAGCTTAAAGGATTTCATTTTCAAGATCGGTGCGGCGCGGCAGGACACAACGGATACCCAGTCAGCGGGGAGAAGAGGGTTTTTGAGGGGGCGGCGGAGAGCAGGGGGATGTCTCCGCCGCCCGCAGGCCGGCGGCCCAGGGGGGTAGGCGGCCGAACCCGAGGTCGGATGCGCCCAGGGGGGTAGGGCATCCGACCAGGCACTCTAGGTGCCGAGGACCACTGTACACAAAAGTACTTCTTTTGCGCTAGCCAGTATTCAAATCTGGCAAGTATCCGTACATCGAGTTTGTTTCAGCGCCGGAAGCGGGGCGCCCATGTGGCCGTGCCCGGCCCTTCCGCTACTGGCGATAGCTGGACAAGAAGTTGCCGAAGCGCTCGATCGCGACCGCCAGATCCCTCGCCCAGGGCAGCGTCACGATCCGCAGATGATCGTGGTCGGGCCAGTTGAAGCCGGTGCCCTGCACCATCAGGATCTTCTCCTGCAGCAGCAGATCGAGGATGAGCTTCGAGTCGTCGTAGATCTCGTGCACGTTCGGATCCAGCCTGGGGAACGTATACAGCGCACCCTTCGGCTTCACACAGGTCACACCTGGGATCATGTTCAACCGCTCCCAGGCGACATCGCGCTGCTCGAGTAGTCGGCCACCAGGGAGGATCAAATCCTCGATGCTCTGATGCCCGCCGAGCGCCACCTGAATCGCGTGCTGCGCAGGAACATTCGGACACAACCTGGACGAGGCAAGCAGGTCGATGCCCTCCAGGAAACCGGCCGCGTGCTCCTTCGGACCGGTGATCGCCAGCCAGCCCGACCGGTAGCCCGCGACCCGGTACGCCTTGGACAGCCCGTTGAAGGTCAGACAGAGCAGATCGGGCGCCATCGTCGCCAGTGAGATGTGCTTGGCGTCGTCGTAGAGGATCTTGTCGTAGATCTCGTCGGCGAGCAGCAACAGTTGATGCTTGCGCGCGACGTCGACCAACTGCTGGAGGACCTCGGCCGAGTACACCGCGCCGGTCGGGTTGTTCGGGTTGATCACCAGCAGAGCCTTGGTCTTATCGGTGATCTTCGATTCGATGTCCGCGACGTCGGGCTGCCAGCCGTTGGCTTCGTCGCACAGGTAGTGCACCGGGGTGCCGCCCCCCAGGCTGGTCATGGCAGTCCACAGCGGGTAGTCCGGCGCCGGGATCAGCACCTCGTCGCCGTTGTCCAGCAGCGCCTGCATGGTGATGGTGATCAGCTCGGAAACGCCGTTGCCCAAGTAGACGTAGTTCACGTCGAGTTCCGGGAAGCCGGGCACGAGCTCGTAGCGGGTCACGATCGCGCGCCGCGCGGAAAGAATGCCCTTGGATTCGGAGTAGCCCTGGGCGTACGGGAGCGCGGCGATGATGTCGCGCATGATCACATCCGGCGCCTCGAACCCGAACGGAGCAGGGTTGCCGATATTGAGCTTGAGAATGCGATGGCCTTCGGCCTCCAGCCGTGCCGCCTGCGCGTATACCGGTCCACGGATTTCGTAGACGACGTCCTGCAGCTTCGTGGACTGCTCGAGGACGCGCGGCGGGCGGTGCGGTAGATGACTCGGACTCACCCGTCCCATGGTGCCATCCGTCGCAAGCGGATAAATGCCGGTCCGAGGTTCGATCAGCCGTCCTCGGCTCCGGCACCGCCTGGGTGTGACCAGTCCCTCAGCAAGGCGGGCTTCCCGGCGGGATGCTCCGCGCCGCCGTGAAGCCGCAGAACTCCTCGATCCGCTCGTCCAAGAACCGCGCCTCGACCGAATCGCGAAAGGCCGGCGTGGCGATCCGTCTGCGCACGCCGGTCAGCCGCTCCTCGAGTTGCGCGATGCGTTTGTCCTCGTCGAGCCCGAGCACCGGATGCAGTGCCTCGGCCGCACCGTCCAGGCTGCCGTTGATCAGGTGGGCGGCCGCGCAGTCCACCCGGGCCAGTGCCTCGGCGCCGTAGGACCGCTGCTCGGACGGACCCTTCGAATACAGTTCGATGGCCCGCTGGGTGGCGTTGAGCGCCGGCTCGGCCTGGCCGAGGTGGATGTAGGTGGCACCCGCGTAGTACTGGGCCTTGGCGTCGTTGAACCCGAAGACGCCGCCCACTTCGTCGTGCAGGGTGTCGGTTCCGGCAAGTTCACGGACATCGTCGGCGGCCCGGATGCACCGTTCGGCATCCGCGGCGCTGCCCAGCGCTGACCAGATCCTTGCTTCGATGTTGAGCAGACGCACCTGCGCCGTTGCGGATTCGGCGAACTGCTGCCCGCTCCGCGCCAGCAGCACGGCTCGGCGTGGTCGATGCGACCAGTACTCGATCAGCGCGTGCATGCCGCGGGTCCAGGCACGAAGTCCGTTGTGCCCGCACAATTCCGCGTAGGCCCAGGCTGCTCTGGCCTGCTCGCCCGCCGCGTCGTAATAGCCCAGATCGGTACTCACGTTGGCGAGCAAACCCGAGAGGGTGCCCGCGAGCAGGTACAGGTGGCTGGTGTCCGCAGGCCTCTGATGGCCCTCCAGCAGGCGGTACACCCGGCGACGCACCCGCAGCATCTCCACCATCATCGGCACCGGCGGAATGTGTACGTAGTCGTTCGCGATGCGCGCCACATCGGCGTCGAGTTGTTCCAGCGTGGTCGCACCCACATTGGTGCTCTCGGCTTTGCCGGCGTGTTCGCTGGCCTCGTGGGCAGCCGCCATGATCAGATCCCTCTCCGAAATAGCTACTAACGCATCACCTCTCATCGCACCGGCGTCTATGAGAGCCAAAAGGTCCGCGTCGCTCGAATAGTGAGTGCGCGCCGAGTCGTCGGCACGCGCGTCGAATCCCGGCGGCACGGGGCGATCGACCACCGGCTCATCGATCATTGCCGCGAACCGCGCCCGCACCACATCGTCGGACCTGGCCAGGGAAGTATCCAGAGCGGCTTGGTTGATCGGACGTGGATGGACCCGGATGCCTCCGGCCTCCCACTTGGACACCAGTCGTTCGTGCACACCCAGGTGGGCCGCGAACTCTCTGATGCTCATCCGCTTGGCATCGCGAAGGGCTCGAGCCTCTCTCCCTGACCACTGTCTGACCAAGATGTCACACCCCTTCCGAACGAACTTCTTGTCCAGAGTACGAGCGGATTGTGAGCAGAGCCACATGTGAAACATGGCTCGTATCAAAGGCAGCGGAAGGGCAGCGGAAGGCGGGCGTGCGGGCAATACCGAATCGCCGGGCGGACCGGGGACCCTTGAGAAGGAAGGCAAGGAGTTCGCCGTGAATGTGGAGAAACTCAGGATCGTGGACGATTGGGTCGCGTTCTACCAGCACGAGTTCGGGCTACCGGTCATCGAGCGTGGCGGTTTCGCCATGCTGCCGATCACCGGCCGGGTCTGCGTTGTCCACCTGCCGACCGCACGCGCCGAGAAGGTAAGGAATGCACTGGAGCAACACGGGTCGAGGGGTCCCATGTTGGCCAGACAGATCCGGTGGAGCTTCCTCGCGGAGCCGGACAGCAGGCCGGGGACGCAGGTACTGGAAGTGCTCAACCGTTTGGATATCGGCCTTCCCGCCATCGGCAGTGCCGTGATGTTGCCGACCGGTCTCGGCCGGTGGACCCGGGAAGGGTGCTTCTGGGTCAATCCGCCGAGCCGCGGCGACGCGCTCCCACCATTGTCCGTCATTCTCACTACGGCACTGGCGGTGGGAGCGGGCGGCGGGGACTGATCACCTCCGCGATCGGTTCCCGCTGCCGCCCGGGCCGGGTCCGCCCCTATTCCACAGTCGACGTGGCGGATTCGGTCCGGTGCCGCTTACGCGAATGCGGCAGAGAGCATTCTTGGCTCAGCGCGATTCGGCGGCGTCGATCGCCGCCGGAGAGAGCGGGAAGTTGAGATAGGACCGTGAGGGGGTCGGTCCGCGCTGGCCCTGATACTTGGAGCCCGCTACGGCGCTGCCGTACGGGTGCTCGGCGGGACTGGTCAGCTTGATCAGACAGAGTTGGCCGATCTTCATACCGGGCCACAGGGTGATCGGCAGATTCGCCACGTTGGACAGCTCCAACGTGATGTGGCCGCTGAAGCCGGGATCGATGAATCCCGCAGTCGAGTGGGTCAGCAAGCCGAGCCTGCCCAGGCTCGACTTGCCCTCCAGGCGCCCGGCCAGATCGTCCGGCAGCGTACACACCTCGAGCGTGGAGCCGAGCACGAATTCGCCGGGGTGCAGCACGAACGGCTCGCCCTCCGCGGGCTCCACCGGGCTGGTCAGTTCATCCTGCCGCTGTGCGGGGTCGATATGGGTGTAGCGGGTGTTGTTGAACACCCGGAACATTCCATCCAGGCGCACATCGATACTCGATGGCTGGATCAGGTTCTCCAAGAGCGGCTCGACGCCGAGACGCCCAGCGGCGATCTCCGCACGGATGTCACGATCGGAAAGCAGCACGCCGACGAGCGTAGCGCCTGCTCGCCGCGGCTCTACACCGTGCTCGTCGACGGCGGGTATCTGGTGCCTGTAGTGGGCACCTCGGCTCACGTCCGACTTTCCGGGATGGAACGGTGGAGGGGTGACGTCGCATCGAATTCGGACCGCGATCGTGGTGTTCGCCGCGCTCCTTGTGGTGTTCAACGCCGGTCTCACCCGCTATGCGCTCGATGACAACGGCCGCACCGGGCTCGATCGCGGTGTCACGAACTGGGCCATCGCGCACCGCGACGGTGTACTGACGCCGACTGCGGTGACGGTCAGCGCGCTCGGCGGCACCCTCGCCATGACGGCACTCGCAACCCTGGTGTGCCTGGGCCTGTCCTGGCGCCGGCGCTGGTCCCAGGCAGTGCTCGTCGCGATCACCGGGCTCGGGGCCGGGCTTCTGGTCCGCGGCGGCAAGAGCGTGATCGGCCGGGACCGTCCGCCCGTCGAGGAGCACCTCGTGACCGTGGCAAACCAGTCTTATCCATCCGGGCACAGCCTCGGCTCGTTCGTCGTGGTCGGCATTGTCGCCGTGGTCCTGATCCCCAACCTGCGCCGCACCGCCCTCCGCGCTGTCGCCGCGACTCTCGCCGTCATATTCGTTGCCGCGGTGGGCCTCTCCCGGATCTACCTGGGCGTCCATTGGATCACCGACGTACTCGGCGGCTGGTGCCTCGGCGCGCTCTGGCTCCTCGCATGCCTGACCGTCTACCGCTATCTCACCCGCCGCAAAACCCGCGCGCCCGACACCAGGCTCGTCGACACGCACTACTGACACCCCGACCTGGACAGACAGTCTTGCCGCACAAATCTGAGCCTGGCACCGGTGACGCGGAGCCGATGCGGACGCCGTCGGGCTCGCACTGGTCACCGGCGTAATGGCGCGATCTGCGGCGTGTGCTTTCCAAGCGCTGCGTGTACTCTCTCCCGCGCTGCGAGGCGAGTACCCAAGACCTGTCGCTCGCTCCGGGAGCCGGCAAGCCTCCGGAGCGAGCGGTCCTGGCCGGGCGATGTTCAGCGCAGGTCGCGGCGGTGGAAGGCGTACAGACCGACCATGAGCAGTGCCGCGTCGATGAGCAGCATCCAGGCCACCGGCGCGGCCTGGAATTCCTGACCGGGAATCCGAGGTGTGTGGGCGAACGGCTCGAGGTCGAGCAGCCACTGGGGGAACCCGGAGATCGAACCGAGAAGGAACAGCGCGATGAACCCGACCAGCACACCCCAGGCCACCGGGGTGAATCGCGGGGCGAGGCCGAACAACAGGACCGTGATCGCGGCAAGCATCCAGATGGCAGGCAGTTGCACCAGCGCGGCGCCGAGCACGCCGGGCAGCTTCGCGCCGATATCGTCGGCGGCCAGGCCGTAGACGAGTCCGGTGACAAGCCCGGCGATCGTTATCGCCACTGCGGGACCGACCAGAGCGAACACGATATGACTTGCTGCCCAGCGAATCCGGCTGACCGCGCCGGTCAGCACCGACTCGCAACGAAGCTCGCTCTCCTCGTTGTAGAGCCGCAGTGCCGCCGAGATGGCCAGCGCGGCAGTACCGACCGCGAGCATCGTGAACGCGATGGTGATGAACGAGTCCTCGAGTGCCTGTGAGCCGCCCATCCGGTCGAGCACGTCCGCGACGGCGGCGCTGTCGCCGATCGCGTCGCCGATGCCGTTGACGACACTGCCGATGAGCAGCGCGTACAGGCACAACCCGATCGTCGCCGCGATCAGCACGCCACGATGCAACCGCCACCCCAGCCCGAATACTCCGCCGAGTGTGGCTGCGGCCGTCGGCTTTCCTGGACGTTCGGCGATGAGCCCCGCACCTAAGTCGCGGCGGTGCAGCAGCAGGTAGGCGACAATCGTGAACGCGGCCGCCGTTGCCAGGTGCAGCAGCAGCACCCACCAGCGTTCCCCAGCGTAAGGGCGCACCTGCAGCGACCATCCTTGCGGGGCGAGCCAGGTCAGCACACCGTTTCCGGCGTCCCCGACCGCACGCAGCGCGAACGTGGCGCCGAGGGCGCCGAACGCGATCATGCGGGCGATGCGCGCACCAGCGCTGAGCTGCGCGGCGACCGCGGCGACCGCGGCGAACACAATGCCCGAGCCTGCCAACGCGAGCCCGAACGCCACCGAACCGGCCTTGGGCACGTCTTTGGTGAGTAACCCCGCCGTGCCGATCAATCCGGTGGTCAAGGAGGCACCGAAGCCCAGGATCAACGTCGCCGTCAGGCTTGCGTAGCGTCCGACAGAGGTGGATTCGAGCAACTCCGCCCGGCCGGTCTCCTCCTCCGCACGGGTATGCCGAATAACGGTGAGTATCACCGCGACAGCGATCAGCGTGTGGAACATCCCGGCTTTCCAGATGCCCACCGCGCCGAGACTGTCGTTGTAGATGACCCCGTACATCGCTCGCTGGGCGGGACTGCCCATGATCGATTCCAGGAACGAGGCGCGATCGGCCGCGGTCGGGTAGACGCTGTCGATACTGCCCACATAGACCGAGGACAGTGGTACAGACAGCAACAGCACCCACAGCGGCAGGATGATTCGGTCGCGCCGCAGATACAGCCGCAGCAACTGTCCGGTTCCGGAGAGTTCGGAGGAACTGGCCAACGCGGCGGAGTGCCGAGGACCCGTGAGCACCGCGGTCGTCATGCGGTCACCCGCTGCGGCTCGCGTCCGTCGGCCTCGTAGTGTCGCAAGAAGAGCTCTTCCAACGTGGGCGGCTGACTCACCAGGCTGCGCACTCCGGCCGCACCCAGTACCCGGATCAGCTCGCCCAGGCTTTCACTATCCACCTGAGCGTGCAGCACATTGCCCTCGATCGAGACATCCTGCACACCGGGTATCTTGCCGAGATCGCCAGGGTCGCCAATGAGTTCGGCTTTGATCGAGGTGCGGCTCAGGTGGCGCATCGATTCCAGCGTGCCGCTCTCGACCGTCCTACCCGCTCGAATGATCGTGACGCGCTCGCACAGCTGTTCCACTTCCGACAGGATGTGACTCGACAGCAGCACCGTGGCGCCACGGTCGCGTGCCTCGGCGACGCATTCCCGGAATATCTGTTCCATCAGCGGGTCCAGTCCCGATGTCGGCTCATCTAGCAGGAGCAGGTCGGCATAGGACGAGAACGCGGAAACCAACGCCACCTTCTGCCGATTTCCCTTGGAGTAGGTGCGCGCCTTCTTCCTCGGATCGAGATCGAAGCGTTCGATCAGCTCGGTGCGGCGCTTCTCGTCGATACCGCCGCGCATCCGCGCCAGCAGATCAATCGTTTCCCCGCCGGTCAGGGAGGGCCATAACGTCACATCTCCTGGCACGTAAGCAATATCGCGATGCAGTTCGACGGCATCAGCCCACGGGTCACGGCCCAGCAGCGTAGCCGTCCCTGACGTTTTCCGCAGAATACCGAGCAGCACCCGGATGGTTGTGGACTTACCCGCACCGTTCGGACCCAGGAAGCCGTGAATTTCCCCTTCTGCGACTTCGAGATTCAGCCCATCCAGCGCATGTACCTGGCCGAACTGCTTGCGAAGGTCGCGCACTTCGATCACGTTGCTCATTGATTCTCCTCAGGTGAATCGGGGGGTGCGATTCGCTCGCGCTCGGCGAGCAAGGTGTCCAAGGCCATCCGGTCGGTCAACAGACTCTCGGTGTAGAGCTCCACTGCGGGCAGCATCACCTGATCGGCATAGGCGCGCAGCGCTTCGCGGTAGTCGATCTTGCCGTCGGCATCCTGGCGTAGCTGTAAGAACAGCATCAAGCCACCGCTGCCGACCATCGCCAGATAGCGAGCCCTAGCTTTCGGATCCCGGCTGGGCCGTATCGTGCCCGCCGCGACGCCCTCGGCTAGATACTGCTCGGTGTCGGAGACCGAACGCTCGAACAACGAGAGGGCAAGCTCGCCCCCAGCTTGATAGCTGCGTGCGATGTAGGCGATCAGTGGGGCGTACTCCTCGATCTCGGCGAGCGAGGTGAGCAGTCCCGCGGGGGTGGGATCGCGTATGTACTCCGACTTCGCTTTGCGGACGACTTCGAGCACGTACGCGTCACACTCCGCACGCAGGCTCTTCTTGGACCCGAAATGGTGGTTCACCAGGGCCGGCGATACCGTGCGTGAACTGCTATCGGCGCCAACCTTCGGATTCCTCGCCCCACCGGCCGGTGCACCAGCGATCGAGATCCGCGCAGGTCAGAGGCATTTACCTGGACTTTTCCCGTCCACACACGAACTCTGCTACAGTCTCGTTTGACGATGCCTCGTCACGCCGATGTAGTTCAATGGCAGAACTTCTGCTTCCCAAGCAGACAGCGCGGGTTCGATTCCCGTCATCGGCTCAACAACATAATGGCCCCGACCAGCAAGTTCCCGGTTCGGGGCCTTTCTTACGCTCCGGAGGTCCACCTCAAACTCCACCCTATAGCCCAGGTCTCGACCTCCGGCGATGGGAGCGCGTGGCCGCCGGATACCGAATCCCGCTCGCGGACAAGGACAATGCCCGCGACCCTGGCTACGGTCCAGGAAGTCCCATTCCCGCAGTGTTCGGCGCACATCCTTCACTCGATCCATCGCGGTGGCATACCACTGTTCGCCGAGCTGCCCGAGTGCTTGCTCCAGGTAGGCGCATGCCTGTTCAGGATCTCGTTCCAGGACGGCGGCTGACGCGAGGTCGGCGAGGTAGGCCGCACACTGCTTGATCTCCTCTATTGGCAGCTCGGCCAGCGCGCGTTCCAGCGTCTCGCGCGCCGCCGCACCCTTGCCTGCCGCCAGCAGGGTGTTGCCCTTGAATCCGGCCAGTCTCGTCGGCGAGAACCAATCTAGCCATGGCGGGCTGGGGTGCCCGTCGGCGTCGTGCTCCTTCCGCGCCACGAAATTGCCGGGCACCGAGTCAGCTTGGAACTTCGCCAGAGCCTCCCGAGCTCTCCCTTGGAGGGAGAAACGATGTGGAAGCGCGCCGTTCTAGGCGTCGAACTCCTCGTGCCGCACCTCGAAGCCGTCTTCGGTGTCCGGCGGCGATGTCGTCGCTGAGGCTGGTGAAGGTGTATCGGGGCACGCGGCAACGGTATGGCTGGGTTCAGCGGGTTGCAGAGAGGGAGTCACCAACTATTCGGGGGCTATGGACAACCCCGCGTCTGTGGCTGACGCGCTGTGCCGCATCACGGGCAGTGCGCCCCCGGCACAACGCCGTCGAAACCACCAAGACCACCCACCTCCGCGACACCAAGCTTGCCGACGCCGATGCTGCCGTTCGCAAGCCGATGGTCGGCGTTCTCGGTGCCGCCGGTGTTGCAGTTGATCCGCACCCAGTAACCGCCCTCCGGCAACGTACCTCGCAGCGTGCGAGCGACCCTGTAATACGTGTCGAGCAGGTCCTTCGGGTCCGCGCTCGCGGTCGATACGCGGATCTCCTTCCCGACGATCTCGTGCGTGTAGGGCGGCGGCTCCGAAAACGCCGTACTGCTCGCAGGCGCCGCAGGCGTGCTGCTCGCAGGCGCAGCGGCGGGCTCATTGTTGGTCGAGCATCCGACAAGCGCAGCGGCAGCGATGGCGGCGAGAAGCGCGGATCCGGCGAGACGGGTCATGCCGTGATCATGCCAGCCGGTTCGATGCCCGGATATCTGGCTACATCGGTGGACGGCGATGTCGTCTATCGGTGAACCTCCACGACGGCCCACCTGGGTCGATGTAGCGCGCATGCCGGGAGCGATCGGGTGAAGCCCGAACAGCTCGTGGCTGTTCCAGCCACGAGCTGACGTTTCGTCGCGGCCGGGGTCTACCCGTTCTTCAGGGTGCCGCCGTCGATGACATAGTCGGCGCCGATGATGTTGGCGGCCTTGTCTGACACCAGAAACGTTATCAGCGCGGCAACTTCTTCGGGCTCGGAGATCCGGCGCGAGGCGATGGAGAACAGCTCGGGAATGGCGGCGAGGAACTCGTCATGCTTTGTATCGTTGGCCGCCGCGAGCATCGCACCGAAGCTGTCGACGCCACGCCACAGTGGGGTGCCGACCACGCCGGGGGAAACGGTGTTCACACGCACACCCTGCGGGCCGAATTCCTCGCTGAGCCGTTTGCCGAAGCTGGTGAGCGCGGCCTTCGCTTCGCTGTAACCTACCGGCCCCATCGCTGGTACCTGTGCGAAGATCGAGGACACGTTGACGATCGCGCCTCGTCGCTCGATGATGCTGGGCAACGCTGCCCGCGTGGCCCAGATGGCACTGAAGAAGTTGAGGTCGAATAGGTTTCGCCACTGCCGGTCGTCGATGTCGAGGAAGCCGCCCAAGCCGAGTTCCTGGGCGTCGCCGCCACCGACGTTGTTGACGAGGATGTCTATCCCACCGAGTTCCGAAAGCGCCGCGTCCACCACTGCGGTCGCACCCTCGGGCGCCGACAGATCAGCGGAAACAGTTGCCACACTGACCTTCTCCAGCTCCGGAGAGATAGTGCGAGCCGTGCCCAGCACCCGCGCCCCTTCCGCCGACAAGGCTGCCGCGACGGCTAGACCGATTCCGCGGCTCGCTCCAGTGACTACGGCGGTTTTGCCGGCAAGTCCGAGGTCCATTAGGTTTTCCTTTCTCGACCTTCAGATCAACAATCAGGGTGTGAAAAGAGCGGCTGAGCGAGCAAGAAGTAGCCTTTCAACACCGTCGGTGCGAAATCCGTTGCGAGCCAGTCGATCACGGCGTCGATCCTTCCACAACTGACAGCGACACGTCCCCGTTCGGCCGTAGCCCGTCCAGAATCCGGCCCAGGTCGGAAATCACGGGCCGGTACATCGGCGCGTAGCCGGTGCCGGACGCGCGGCGCGGATCCGCGCAGTCACGTGGCCGGGCATGATCCGCTCGGTCGATTCGGCGTAGTGGGCGCGGACCGACGAGTGGCACATGGGTGAGGCGAATCGCGAGCGGCGCCTCCATAATGTGCCGCTCAACGGGGCAGCAGACGGTAGAGGGAGGTAGTTTCGGCTGCGCGGGCGGTGTGGAGGGGTGAGGTGGGGTTGTGGGATCGGGGGTGGGTAGGGCGAGTGTCGAGTTGGGCGGCTATGTGCAGGCCTGCGGCGGCGATGCGCTCGAGCAGTTCGCGGCGGGTTCGGAGACCAAGGTGTTCGGGGAGGTCGGAGAGAACCAGCCAGCCTTCGCCACCTGGGCGAAGGTGTGCGCGGAGGCCGGAAAGAAAGTCGTGCAGCATGGACGAGTTCTCGTCGTACACACCACTTTCCAACGCTGAGGTCGGCGTGGCCGGGATCCAGGGTGGATTGCAGACGACGAGGTCGGCGTTTCCGTCCGGAAACAGCGTCGGGCCCTCGACGTCGACCGACGTGCATCCCAACCGATCGAGATTGGCGCGGGCACAGGCCAGGGCGCGGGTACTGCTGTCGGTGGCTTTGGTTCGGGTGACCCCTCGACGCGCCAGCACGGCGGCCAGCACGCCCGTCCCGGTGCCGAGATCGAATGCCGTGTGGACCTCGCCCGGCAGTGGCGCCCGCGCGACGAGATCGACATACTCGCCGCGAACCGGGGAGAACACGCCGTAGTGCGGATGGATTCGGGCGCCGAGGGCGGGCACGTACACGCCCTTTTCTCGCCACTGCGCCGCGCCCAGGACGCCGAGCAACTCGGTGAGCGCGACTACCGTGCGCCCGTGCGGCACGCCGTATGCCTCCCGGCATGCCCGCCGAACATCGGGAGCGCGGCGCAGCTCCAGCGAATGATCATCCTCGAGGAGAACGAGCAGCTTGCCGAGCACGCGCGCACGGCGGTGCCGCGCCGCACGATGCCGGCGGAACGCTTCGGCCGGATCGGCACCGAGCACGACGTTGCGATCGACCCGCCTACCCATCGCCTGCAACAGTTGCTTGGCATTGTGGAAGTCACCCCGCCACAGCAGGGCTGTTCCCGCCCGAGCCAGGCGGCATGCGGCGTCGGCGGTCGTCCGGTCGTCGGCGATGACCACCGAATCCGGTGGCGGCGCGGTACTTTCGGAATGCCAGCGAGCGGATCGGTAGGTGTTGTCTTCGCTCCAGGAAACGGTGGACACCGGATACTCCTCGTGATCGAACGTGCAAAGAGGCGAAAAGCACTTCGACGAGGAGTCGCGAAAAAGACCTGTGCGGTGTACACACAGGAATCAGCTCAAAGCTGTTCTATACCCGCGCCGAAGTGCGCGGGGAGTCGCCGAGAACCATGCCGAGGGTCATGACCAGGCCTTTCAGAGAGACATGTGAGTCTCTCACAGCGTGAGCACGGCAGCACAGCCGACCCGCCCCCGGCGCGCGAGACCCGAATCGGGTCCGCTCGCGGAGGGTCAGGCCGCGCCGTTCGTGGGTTCGGCGTGGAGGCGGCGGAAGCGGCTACCGTGGAAGACGAGGGGGTCTACGTCGGTGCGGGTGGCGATGCGGTGGATGCGCAGGATGACGACGGCGTGGTCGCCAGCGGGAACGTTGGCTTCGGGGACGCCCTCGATCCAAGCGGAGGCGCCCTCGATGAAGACGGCGTCACCGGAGCCGCGGCGCAGATCGACGCCGCGGAAGCGGTCGCCGTCGCGAGCGCCGAGCGAGCGGGCAGCGGCCTGCTGGTCGATACCGAGCAGGCTCAGACCGAGGTGGCTCGCGGCCGCGAGCTTGGGCCAGGTCGCTGAGGAGTTCTGCACGCAGAACGAGACCAGGGGCGGGTCGAGCGAAACAGGGACGAAAGTGCTGACGGCGAGACCATATGGAGTCCCGCCGATTTCGGCGCACACCGCGACGACACCGCTGGGAAAATTGGCGAACGCACGACGAAGGCCTGCTCCATCGGCGGGGAATTCGAACTGGTCATGCATGATTCTCAGCCTTCGAGCTGGTGGTCAGCGCTTGGGCGACAGAGCGCCATCGATCACTGTACCGGTCGATCTCGCCGTCCTCATGGAATGTGCGGTCGGACAAGTAGAGCCCCGGCAGGGCGGCCGTGGCTCCGATCTCGACCAGCACGGGTTTGAGCAGCAGGTCCGGAGCCAGGGCGTGGCCTGGTCCCGCCCCGAGCATCACCGGAACCGCGAGCACGTCCGCGAGCCCGGTGCCGCCGTCGAACTGCTCGAGGAACAACTTCAGTAGTCCGGTGTAGGTCGCCTTGAAGGTGGGGCTGGCGAACACCACGAGTTCCGAGTCCGCCACGGTGCGCGCCGCCTCGGCCACCGCTGGGTCACCCCAGCCGAGCAGACCCGGTCCCAACGTCACGAGATCGATCACGGTGGGCTCGGCCTCGGGGCGCAGCCCCTTCGCCACCAGTGTGGCCGCGGTCAGGGTGCGGGAGGCGGGCTTCGGATTTCCGACGACAACGGTCACTGTCACTTTCGTATCCTTTTGGCTCGCATGCTGTTCGGCGGTCAAAGCACGCCGTGCAACGGCGGCGCCGTATCGTGCAGCAGGGCACGGCCGATGTGCTGGTACTTCCAGCGCACGGGGTCATGCAGGGTATGTGTGCGCGCGTTGCGCCAGAAGTGGTGCAAGTTCAGATCCGCCGCGGCGCTGCGCGTGCCGCCGACCTCGAACAGCGCGGCGGACACGTCGTTGGCCGCGCGGTCGGCGAGCACCTTGGCGGTCGCGACGGCCAGGGATGCCTGTGCCGCTCGATCGGCGCCGGGTTCGGTCCGGGTGGCCGCGTCGACCGACCGCCCCGCGGCCGACAACGTCGCCTCGGCGGCGGTCACCGCGACGGACAGTTCACCGAAGCGTTGGATCAGCAACGGGTCGTCGACCGCATCGGCAACGCCCGCCTCGAACCACGGACGACTTCTCGTCCGCACGAACTCCGTGGCCGCGGTGAGTGCTCCGCGCGCGATACCCGCGTCGACGGCGGCGTGCAGCAGCTGGGCGAACGCGCCGTAACCCTTCGGCGCGTGCACCGCACCCGCCCTGGGAACCACCTGACCGCGGTCCACGACCACACCCTCGAAGGACACCGTTCCACTACCGGTGGTGCGCTGCCCGATGCCGTTCCAGTCGTCGACGATCCGCACCCCGGGAGTGCTCGCCGGAAGATAGGCGACGTACTCCCCCGGCTCCAGCCCGCTGTGCCCCTCCGGGTCGTCCAGCCTGGTCAGCACGGCGAGCAGGTCGGCGAACAGCGATCCGGTGCAGTAGTACTTCACGCCGTCGACACGGAACCGGTCGCCGACCGGCCGCAACGTGGTCGAGATTTCGGCGATGGTCGCACCGCCACGCTCGGACTGCGCGTTCGCGATCCGTGCACCATCGAGCACCCGGCTGAAGTACCGCTCGCGCTGCTCCGCCGAACCAGCGAGCCGGAGCAGATTCAGATACACGAAGTGGCTGTGCGGGATCTGGGCGATGTTGGGGTCGGCGGTGGCGAGAATCCGCACCACCTCCGCGACAACGCTCGGGGCCGAACCGGCGCCGCCGTAGGAGGTGGGCACGGTGATGGCGAGCAGGCCGCTGGCCGCGAGCCGGTCGATCTCCGCATGCGGCAGCGTTCGATCCCGATCCCGCGCGGCGGCCCCCGACGCGAAGTCCGCCGCGAGCCGCTCCGCGACCGAGAAAGCCTGCGCCACCGACAGAATGCGGTCGGCGGCGACCGCGGTCATCAGCTCACCGCCGCGACAGGCCGCTGCGCGGTTTCCAGCTCGCGCACCAACGGGAGGACTTTCGCACCGAAGTACTCGATCTCCTCCTGGAAATGCAGGAAGCCACCGAGGATCAGATCCACCCCGAGCTGCTTGTAGGCGACGATCCGTTCGGCCACCTGTTCCGGCGTGCCGATCAGCTTTGTGCGGAAGCCGTCGTTGTATTGCACCAGGTCTTCGAATGCCGAGTCGGCCCACATGCCCTTGCGGTCCTTGGTCGACGCGCCCGCCTGCTGAACGGCGTCGCGGAAACCCTCCACCGCAGGCTTGTTCGCCTTCTCGATAATCTCACGCAGAGTGTCGCGGGCTTCCCGCTCGGTGTCGCGGGCGATGATGAAGCCGTTGAGCCCGAACTTCACCTCGCGATCGCTGGCACGCGCCACCGCACGCAGATCGTCGAGCTGTTCGGTGACGCCGTCGTAGTCCTTGCCGTTGGAGAAGTACCAGTCGGCAAAGCGTCCGCCGTTGCGCCGGGCCGCGGTGGAGTTACCACCCTGGAAGAGCTCTGGATTCGGGCGCTCGGCGGTGTTCAGCGGCTTCGGCTTCAGCGTGAAATCGCGGATGCGGTAGAAGTCGCCGCCGTAGTTCACGTTGTCCTCGGTCCAGATCTTGCGGATCACCTCGAGGAATTCGGCGCTGCGCCGGTATCGCTCGTCGTGCTCGAGCCATGGCTCACCGAGCGCGGTGAATTCGCCTGCGAACCAGCCGGATACGACATTGATGGCGAACCGGCCGTTGGACAGGTGGTCTGCGGTCGCGCCGAACTTGGCGAGGACGGCGGGATGCCAGAGCCCGGGGTGGATCGCGGCGATCACTTTCAGCCGCTCGGTCGCGCCCAGCAGAGCCAGACTGAACGACGTGGACTCGTGCTGGTATTCGGCGCCGTAGGAGGCGGTGTAGCGAACCTGGGAGAGCGCGTAGTCGAAACCGTTGTTCTCCGCGGTTTGCGCGAGTTTCTTGTTGTACTCGAAGTCCCAGCCGGTGCGCTGTTCGATAGCACTGGTGACCAGTCCCCCGCTGACATTGGGCACCCAATAGGCGAACCGGATCTGCTCGGCGATCTGCTCCGTGGTCATAAGCTGCTCCATGGTGTTCGGGGGGTAGCCGTCGAATCGGAGGCCGGGCACAACCCATGCGCCCGGCGCTCCCTCTACTCCAGCACCGCCACCCGACCGGCACGAGGGTTTGAATCTGCCGGATCGGATCGGCGGCCGAGCTCAGGCGTCGGCGAGGACCTTCGAGAAGGTGGACCTGGTGAACTTCCCCGCGGGCGCGAATCGCCCGAGCAGCACCGCCGCGTCTTCACCGGTGACCTTCGTGATGAATTCGTTGGCCGCGTCCAGCGAATCGACCGGAAGGAACGGCTGGGGGCGGTGCAACAGGCCGACGAGCGCCGAGGCGAATGTCGGTTCCACGCTCGCCGCGGCGAACAGCGCGTTGCCGATATCGGCCAGTTCGGGATCGCCGAGGAACAGCCGGGTCACCTTGTCGGCCGCGTCAGCGCGCGCCGCGAGGAACGCCGCGTACTGACGCTCGATCCATTCCTCATCGAACGGCCCCTGATGCACGGCCGCCGCCGCGACGAGACGCTGGGCCTGGATCAGGCCGCTCTGTGCGCCCTGCCCCGCGATCGGGTCGTAGGTGACGGAGGTGTCACCGAGCGAGGCCACCACGTGCGCGCCCGCGGTGCGTCCGACACCGGAGCGCACGACCGGGCGCACCGCGCCCTTCAGCCACGAGTGCGGGTCCTCGGGGATGGTCTTCGTGGCCAGCACCTCAGGAAGATCCCAGTCGATGAAGTCGCGGTAGAGGTTTTGCACGACGCGGTGCGCCGATTCGGCCGAGTCCGCCGCGGCGAAGCGCTTCTCCCACTCGCTGCCCGGCCGGGCCCAGCCGAGGAACGCCCAGCTCGGACCAGCGTCCTTGTGCAGGTATGGTCCCCACCACCCCTCGCCTTGGTCGGCGAAGATGGAGAAGCCGCTGTGCGCGCCGCCGGCGACGCTGCGATGCGCGAAAACGCTGTCGTCGTGTCCGATTCCGGTCACGACGACGGTCAACAGTGAGCGCTGCGGGGCGTCGTAGGGTGTTCGCGAGGCATCGATCGGGAACAGGTCGGACAGACCACCGCGTCCGGTCGCGATCAGGGTCAGGTCGTTGGCGGCGGCGATGGGATCGAGTGTTTCGGGCGTGACCTGCTCGACGACGAACCGGCCGCCGCGCTCCAGAAACGCGGTGAGCCGCTCGTCGACCTTCAACCGGGTATCGACCGCTACACCGACGTATCCATCGAAATGGCCGTCGAATTGGATCAATTCGGCGCGGTCGGGTCCGGCGATGCGCACGCTGAGGCCGGTGTGCCGTGGGGCGCGCGCGGTATAGCTGTCCAAGCCGAGCGCGGCCTCGGCCTGCTGGGTCTCACCGAATTCGAGTGCTGTGCCGGTCGCGGGAACGTCGTCGCGCAGCGCGCGTTGATCGCGCTCACTGTAGAGGGTGACGGTGAACCCGGCGTCGAGTAGTCCGAGCGCCGCGGTGACGCCGGCTTGCCCGGCACCGATTACCGCGGCGGAACGGGTGGAACGGAATACGGATTGCTGCGATGTCATGTAGGGATGATGCGGGCCGTGCCTCGCTGTCCCGAGTGTTGCGATCAGCGAGAATCAATGGGCGGCGGGTTAATTGGGGGCGCGTACCATTCGGGACATGTCGTTCATTGCCGCCGATCCGACCGGAGACCGTATCGAGCAGTACCGCCAGCTGGTGACGCAGGCCGAGGCATTGGTGGCGGACGAGGCAAACCGCATCGCCAACGCCGCCAATCTTTCCGCGCTGGTGTTTCACGCGCTGTCCGCGGTGAATTGGGTCGGTTTCTATTTCTATGACGGACACGAACTGGTCGTAGGACCGTTTCAAGGAAAGCCGGCGTGCGTGCGAATCGGCCTCGGAAAAGGCGTGTGCGGAACCGCGGCGCAGACCGGGGAAACCCAACTCGTGCCGGACGTGCACGCATTCGACGGGCATATCGCATGCGATGCCGATACCCGGTCGGAAATTGTCGTCCCGCTGATTCGCGACGGAGAACTCGTCGGCGTATTCGACCTGGACAGTCCGCAGCCGGGACGCTTCGACGACATCGATCGTGCCGGGCTGGAATCAGTGGCACAGGTCTTTCTCGCCGCGACGTGATTTGTCATCCGGGGCGGTTACGGGCTCGCGATCGCCGCGCCGGACCGTGAGACCGAGTCCGGCAATGCCGTCGATCCCGGTCCGCTCAGACGGTACCGCGCACCACGATGTTCGGAGGGCAACCGATCGCCCGCGCCGAATAATGCGTTGCGCAGCGTTCCCGGCAGGTAATCCTCGGCGTAGGCGCCACGTGCGGTGAGTACCGGAACCACGTGCTGGACAATGTCTTGGAAGGTCCCTGGCGTGATCGCGTAGGCGAGGTTGAATCCATCGAGGTCGGCCTCCACTGCCCACTCCTGCAGCCGGTCGGCGACCGTCTCCCCCGAGCCGACGAAAACCGGTCCCATGCCGCCGATTCCGGCCCACCGGCCGATGTCGCGCACGGTCCATTCCCGGCCGTCGTCGTCGAATTCCTGGAACGCCGCCACCGCCGACTGGATCGCGTTGCTCTCCACCTGGCCGATCGGGTCGTCCAGGTCGTAACCGGACAGATCGATGCCCATCCAACCGGACATGAACACCAATCCGCCCTCGACGCTGGCGTAGGACAGGTACTCCTCGTGCTTGCGCCGCGCCGCCTCATCGGTGACGTCGGTGATGATCGTGGCGAGGGCATAGACCCGCGCCGCGTAACGGTCGCGGCCCGCCGCCTCCAACACGTCCCTGATCCGAGAAACCGTCTGTGTGAGCACTCGTTTCGACGGTCCCGCGATGAAGATGGCCTCGGCGTTCTCGGCCGCGAAGCGGACGCCACGCGGCGACGCGCCCGCCTGGTAGATGACCGGCGTGCGCTGCGGCGACGGCTCCGAGAGGTGGATGCCCGGAACGGTGTAGTGCCTCCCGCGGTGACCGATGTGATGGACCTTGGCGGGGTCGACGTAGACCCCCTGTTCGGCGTCGCGAACCACCGCGTCGTCCTCCCACGAACCTTCCCACAGCTTGTAAAGCACCTCGAGGTACTCATCGGCCTGGTTGTAGCGCTCGTCGTGGTCCAGCTGATCGGCGGCGCCGAAATTGCGTGCCGCCGAGGGCAGGTATCCGGTTACTACGTTCCAGCCCAACCTCCCTCCGGTGAGGTGATCGAGCGTGGACAACCGCCGGGCGAACGGGAACGGATGCTCGAAACCGGTGCCGGTGGTGATGCCGAATCCCAAGTTCTGGGTCACCGCGGCCATCGCGGAGACCAGTAGCAGCGGATCGGCCACCGGGATCTGCGCGCCCTGGCGCAGCGCGGCGATGTCGCTTCCGCCGTATACGTCATAGGTGCCGAGCACGTCCGCGATGAAGATGCCGTCGAAGCGGCCCCGCTCCAGCAGCTTCGCGAGCTCGGTCCAGTAGCTCAATTCCTTGTAGCGATGCGACTGGTCATCGGGATGCCGCCACAGCCCGGGGGATTGGTGGGCGACACAGTTCATGTCGAAGGCATTGAAGCGGATCCGGCGGGTCACTGCGCGGCTCCCTCGGTGGGTTTCCGTTCGCCCGCGCTCCACGCGAAAGGCAGCTCCGCGCCGTTGAGCAGGTGATCGCCGATCGCCCTCGCCTTCTGGATCGCCGGGTTGTGCACCGAGATGGTGCGCGCGTTGCGCCAGTGCCGATCCAGTCGCAGCCGCTCCGATACCACCGACGCGCCACCGACTTCGAACAGCAGCGTCGTGGCGGGCAGCACCAGATCGATGACCGCGAGCTGAGCCCGCGCCGCCGCGAGTTCGGCGGCCACCAGACCTTTTTCGTCTTGCGCGCCGCCCGCGAGGACCTCGTCGAGGAGGTCGGCTACCGCGAGCACGGCGGCCTCGGCGGCGAACGCGGCGGCCGACAGCCGACCGATCACCTGCTGCACCAGTGGGTCCTGCCGCGGCACGCCGGCGGCGGCATGCGTGTAGCTGCGGGTGCGCGCCGTGACCCACTCCCTGGCGTCGCGCTCGGCGCGCTCGGCGATTCCAGCCAGCACCGAGAGCTGGACCAGCTGCAGATACGAAGTCGCGTAGGTCCGGCCAGGGGCGCCGTAGCCGGGACCGAGAATCCGATCCTCGGTCACCACCACGTCGGTGAATTCCGTGCTGCCGCTGGCTGTCAGTCGCTGCCCGAAACCGTCCCAGTCATCGTGCTGGCGCACCCCGTCGGCGTTCGCGTCGACCAGCACACCCACCCGTTCGCCGTCACGGTCGGCCGCGGTCAGGATGTAGTCCGCGTACAGCGAGCCTGTGCTGTAGTACTTCACGCCGTTGAGCAGCCACCGGCCGCTGTCCTCGGTGAGGGTGGTCCGATAACGGTCCACCGCGCCGACACCGGGTTCGGTGATCGCATTGCCGACCAGCGTGCCCTCGGCCACCGCGTGCAACCAGCGATCCCGCGCCGGTCCCGGCTCGGCGAGCAGTTGGTCCTCGACGAAGGAAAAGTGCACGCGCAGCGCCTGCGGCAGGTTCGATTCGGCGGCGGCCAGCTTGATGAGCAGCCGGAACAGCTGCCGGACGGTGACGCCGTACCCACCGAACTCGACCGGTACGCGCAGCGCACCGAACTTGGCGGCGCGTAACCAGCCGAGCTCCGCGAAGGGCAGCGTGCGATCGATCTCGCGCGGGACCGCGCCGTGGGCGATTCGGTCGAAGATCGGCTCGAAGATCGAATCCAGTTCGGAGTCTGTGGTGGGTTTCGCCTCGGTGGTGGTCATCACCCCACGATCGCGCACCCCGGCGACGCGCTCACGGGTTGCGCGCAGTGCGATCGAAATGCCGTGCGGCGGCTGGTGTCGGTGCGCCTGGCTAGAGTCGCGGTGTGGCTGGATCGCGGTATTCGTTCACGGCGGAGGTGTGGGAACACCAAGTAGGCGCCGCGTGGCACTTCGTATCACTGCCCGAGGATATTGCCGACGATATCGAGGAACGCTACGCGCATCGCGCGGGCGGCTTCGGCGCGGTGCGCGTGCACGTGGTCATCGGGAAGAGCCGCTGGTCGACATCCCTGTTTCCCGACAAGTCACGCGCGACCTATGTGCTGCCCGTGAAGAAAGCGGTACGCGCCGCCGAGGGGTTGGCGGCGGGCTCAGCCGCGCGGATCGAACTCATCGTCGCATTGTGAAGCGCCGGCAGGGCGCTCCCTGGCCGAGCCGTCATCCTGCGGGCCTGCCGACGAGTTCGGCACACGCTCGAGCCATCCACGCAATGGCGACTGCCCGCGTGTGTCACATCGGAGCGGCTGATCGGCGCCGTCGTGGAAGCTGATCGGCGCCGCTCGACCGATACCGTGCCGACAGCTCGCTCAGCGCGGCTGTGCCGCCGACATGCACTCGCCGGCGATCCGACCACTGGCGGCACGCGCCTTGTCCGCGTCCTCCTTGCTCATTCCCAGCGTCTCCTGATCGGCAGCCTTCGCGTCGTACTTGTCGCTGATCATGACCCGCAATCCGGCCTGCGAAATCCCCTGATCCACGAACACCTTCGCGGCACAGTCGGCAAGCTGCTGGCTCTTGAGGCCCTTGTCATGCAGCGACTTGGCGAGATCGGCCTGCGTGACCGTGGGCGCCGCCGTGTCCTTGTCGCTACCGCACGCCGCGAGCACCGGCAGCGCGATCAGCGCAGCGGCAATCATGCAGATCCGCACCTGACTCCTCTTCCGTCGAATTCCCACCTCGGGGATGTGGCAACCATAATGCCGCGCCGCGCTAGACGGTAGCCGTTCGGGGCGATCGGTGCCGGTTACGTTCTCGCACAACGCGTTGCAGCGGCCGATCGGGTCTCACAGATCCATCGCAGCCCGCAGGGCGGTGTCGAGCCGCTCCACAGTGTCGGTGTTCACTACGTCGACCCGCTCGGTCAGCCAGCCGCGGAAGATGCGCCCGATGTTTCCCGCGTGCACCCAGCCGTGCTCCTGTACCGGAACTGCGAGAATGTCCTGTGGGTCCTCGTCGACCACCTCGGCGGCGATCAACCACGGGCGGGGAGAATCGTTGATTCCGTCACTGCTGATCAGCACGACCGTACGGCGACGCGGCGAACCATGTGGGTTGTAGATCCACAGTTCACCCCGACGCACGCATCGCCTCCTCGCCGGCCGCCAGCTCGGCCGCGTCCGCGGCGGCCTCGGAGGTTACATCCGACACCGGACCGACGCCCGCGCGCACCGCCTCGCGGCGGGCGGCCTTCGATATCCACGCCGAGGGCGACATACCCGCGCGGGCTGCGGCCTGCTCGGCATAGGACCAAGCGGCCGCGTCCAGCGAAAGGGTGACCTTACGTGTTGCCATACCAATTATCGTACCGCCGCTCGGGCGTCGCACCACACAGCCCCTGCTTATCCGGCAGCGCTCCCAGGGAGCCCTGCGGAGCCGAACTGATGGCTGGTGACTGCTGTTACGGTTGGTCCATTCGGACGACGAGTGGGGATGACCACCATGACGACGATGCACCATCACCGGGTCGGAGCGGGGGATCCACTCGTCCTGGTGCACGGGGTCGGCAGCCGGTGGCAGATATGGGAACCGATCATCGACACGCTCGCCACGTCACACGAGGTTATCGCGGTCGACCTGCCCGGGTTCGGCGGGTCGGAAGCACTCGCGCACACCACCGTCGACACCCTCACCGACGCGCTCGCCGAATTCCTTGCCGCGCAAGGAATCGATCACCCGCACCTGGCCGGCAACTCCATGGGCGGACTGATCACACTGAATCTGGGTGCGCGCGGTCTCGCGCGCTCGGTCACCGCATACTCGCCGATCGGCTGTTGGAACACCGCGGGTCGCATCTGGTGCCAGCAGTCACTAGGCAAGTTGCGGGCACTCGCGCGCACGGGGCGTCCCGCACTGCCGCGCGTCCTCGGCACGGCGGCGGGCCGGACCGCCTTCCTGGCGCTGATCTTCGGCAAACCCTGGGCACTGGACGCCCAGGTGGCGCTGGATACCGCGACCGGCGCCGTGGACGCCACCGGGTTCGATGCGGCGCTCGCCTCGTTCGCCGACGCCGAACTGCATGAAATCGGTGCACTGGCCGATATTCCGGTCACCATCGCGTGGGGCACCCGCGACATCCTGCTCACCTACGCGACGCAGAGCCGCAGGGCGCGCGACATGCTGCCGAACGCCAGGCACGTCACGCTGAACGGGAGCGGGCACTCCCCGTTTTACGACGACCCCACCAGCTGCGCACAGGTCCTGCGCGAGACGATCGAGCGCGAGCGGTAGCGTCGGTTCATCCAGCGGGCGGATCGAGCTGCGGTTCAATGGTGCCACCGCGTATACCGCCGACGCCGGCTGCCATGCGGATCGGCCTGTCACCGATATGACGGCGGATCCGGTCGCGGCGGCCGAGCAGCTGAGCGCCCGCATCGCGAACCGGCTACGGCGCCTCTTCGACCCCGCCCTGCACCCCTCGACCGGGCACGGCGCCTTCGAGGACGCGACCCAGCCCTCGGATTCCTGGAAGGCCGTTAGCAAATATTCAGCGAAATCGGCTGGCGATCCGCCGGTGTCGCGACCAATTTCGCTGTTAGCATTCTGACGATTTGCCAGCCAGTCGAAAAGTGGTGCGTGGCACACTGCGAAGGGTCTGTGTATCGCGGGACGTCTGTGTTTCGCACTGCTCTCGGCGAGAAACCGGAGGGCTCACAGACATTGACCAAGACCGCATCCTTACTAATTTCGGCACTGACGGGTGTCTCGGCCTTGCTCTTGACGGCAGGTACCCCCGCCATCGCCAATCCAAACGCGATCAATCCGATTCCCGTGCTCAACGGCACCAATGGGTTGCCGAATCTGGTCGGCCGCAGCAGAGCGGTCTTCCAGGTGACCGGCATGGCCAGTCCGAACAACACCCAGGACTACAACGTGCTCGGCACCGATCTCGGCATCATGTGGGACAACGGGCATGGCGAAATGCTCACCGCTTTCGGTGACAGCGCCGGCATCGGTTTCCCGAACCTGCTCGCGGGCAGCGCATGGGCGTGGCGCAGCAATATCCTGGTCCGCAGCCACACCCAGGATCCGGCCAAAGGCATCTTCTTCGACAGCGTGGTCCGCGATGTGTTCGGCCAGGCTCGCGACCTGATACCCAGCCCGAAGATTCCATTCCTGGAGATCAGCCGGATCCCCACCGCGGGAATCTCGGTCAACGGCGTGCAGTACATGAGCATGATGTCGGTGAAGAACTGGGACGACGTCGGCCAGTGGAGCACCAACTTCTCCGGCCTGGCCGCCTCCGGGGACAACGGCGAGACCTGGGCCGACCTGTCGGCCACGCGACGACCGAACGAAGGCGCGAACGCGAATTTCCAGATGAACGCCTTCCTGAAGGACGGCGGGTACGTCTACGAATACGGCACCCGCCCCGGGCGCAACCATGCCGCCTACATCGCCCGTGTCCGCGAGACCGACATCGAGAACCTCCGCGAATACGAATACTGGGATGGCCGGGGCTGGCGAAAGAACGACGTGAACGCTGCGGTGCCGATCATGTGGGGCGTCGGTGAGCTGTCGGTGAGCTACAACTCCTATCTCGGACAATTCGTCTCGCTTACCACCGATCCCTTCAATTCCGTGGTTATGCGCCGCGCGTCCTCGCCGGTGGGTCCGTGGAGTGATCCCGAAGTACTGATCGATACCAGGGAATTGCCGACCGCGTACGCGCCATCGATTTTCCCGTACCAAACCGGGCGCGATCTGTACTTCCTCACCACCGTGCACAGCCAGTACAACGTCGTTTTGATGCGCACCACGCTGTAGCGTCCGAGACTCTCCCGGTCTGGACAGGCGACGCACAGGCAAACTACGGGCATCCACCTGAGGTGGCCCACCGCGCGAGCATCGTCGGGAGGATTCGCAGGCATCGGCCTGAGCGGGCCGGAAGCGGGTCAGGTGCCAATAAACTCGGGATCATGGATGCGGCGGATTGGGACGAGCGTTACGCGCAAACGGAATTGGTCTGGGGCGCACCGCCGAACAGCACCGTGGTCGAGCACGTCTACGGGTTGGAGCGGCGGACGCCGGGACGCACCGCCGGCCCCGAAGGCGAACCACCGGAGTTCCCGCGCGCACTCGACCTCGCCTGCGGCGAGGGCCGCAACACCCTTTGGCTCGCGACGCACGGCTGGCAGGTGCACGCCATCGACTATTCCCAGGTCGGGATCGACAAGGGCCGCACCGTGGCGTCGCGACTGTCTCGCTCGGTCCGCGGCCGCATCACCTGGCAGTGCGCGGATGTCACCGACCTGGACGCGGCGGGCATCACCGGCCCGTTCGAGCTGGTCCTGATGGTCTTCCTGCACCTGCCCGCCGAGCAGCGCCGCGCGGTGGTTCGCCGGGCAGCCGACCTGCTCGCTCCGGAAGGCACCTTGCTCGTCCTCGGCCACGACACCACGAACCTGACCGACGGTTTCGGCGGCCCACAGGACCCGGGCATCCTCTTCACCCCCGACGATATCGTCGCCGACCTCGGCCCCGCGGCCGCCGCCCACCGCATCCGAATCCGCATCGCGGACCGAGTCTTCCGCCCGACCGAAACGCGCGACGCCATCGACGCCCTCGTCATCGCCACGCGCCCCACCGACTGATCTTCGACGAGCGGGCCGTGGAGACCCTTCTTTCACGATGCCGCGGCCATGGGTCACTCGTAGGGTCAGCACCAGCGAGCGAGCCAGGGGGTGACGGTGTCGGCGATGAGGTCGAAGCCGGCGCGGAAGGCGTGCGACTGGCCGGGGATGACACGGACTTCGGCGGCGTCGGCGGGGTCGGGGATGCCGAAGGGGTCGCTGGCGCCGTTGATGACCACTACCTCGATGCTGCCGGCAGCGAGGAGTTCCTCGCGGCGGGATTTCTCCGGTTTCCCGGGTGGATGCAGGGGGAATGAGAGCGCGAGCACGCCGCGTGCGCGGGCTGCGACGGCCGTGCGACAGGCGACCCTGGCTCCGTTGCTGCGCCCGCCCTGGATCACCGGGATGCGCTTGCGGCCGCGCAGGTGGGCGACGATTTCGAGCCACGCCTGGTCCTGAATGACTACCGAACCGGGCGCACGACGACCAGCGACCCGATACGGTTGCACAACCCTGGCGACGGCGCCGCCCAGCCGCAGCGCCGAATCACGGACGATGAGAAGATCTTTCGCATCGACTCCGCCCCCGGAACCGTGCGTGAGCAGCAGCAGGAACGCGGGCTTGCGGGGCTGGTCGAGCTCGATCTCAGCCGGTCCGGCACTCGTCTCGATTCGCACACCACACGGTAAACCCGCCCGAGCCCGGCTCGGCCCCCGCATAGCACGAGCCTGACGAGCGCCGTTCGCACACCAACTGTTTTTCACGTCACATTGCGCCGTCGAGCCTTTGCCACCCCATTACCGGCCGGTAATATGGCCATAAGTTACCCGCGGGTAGTATGCGGAAAACCGGCACGACTACCCCGGTGGAGCGAACAACGGGCGGGAACCGCAACAAACCGACCGCACCCGAACTCAACGGAGAGAGTACTGAGATGGGTCACTACAAGAGCAACGTCCGCGACCTGGAGTTCAACCTCTTCGAGGTCCTGGGCCTCGGTTCCATCCTGGACAGCGGCGCCTATGGCGACCTCGACACGGACACCGTCAAAGAAATGCTCAACGAGGTGCGGCGCCTCGCCGAGGGCCCGCTCGGTGAATCGTTCGCCGACGCCGACCGTAATCCGCCGGTCTTCGACCCCGCGACCCACACGGTCACACTGCCCGAGTCCTTCAAGAAGAGCTACCGCACCATCCAGGACGGCGGCTGGGACCGGCTGGGCATCGCCGAGGAACTCGGCGGCATGCCGGTTCCGCGCGCAGCCTACTGGGCCATCGCCGAGCTGATCCTGGGCGCGCAGCCCGCCGCCTTCATGTACGCCGCGGGCGCCGGCTTCGCGAACATCTTCTACAACAACGCCACCGAAGAGCAGAAAGGCTGGGCGAAGATCGCCGCCGACCAGGGCTGGGGCGCCACCATGGTGCTGACCGAGCCCGATGCCGGTTCGGACGTCGGCGCCGGCCGCACCAAGGCCATCAAGCAGGAAGACGGCTCCTGGCACATCGAGGGTGTGAAGCGGTTCATCACCTCAGGCGACGCCGACGACCTGTTCCCGAACATCATGCACTTGGTACTGGCGCGCCCCGAAGGCGCAGGCCCTGGCACCAAGGGCCTCTCGCTGTTCTTCGTGCCCAAGTTCCACTTCGACTACGAGACCGGCGAGCTGGGCGAGCGCAACGGCGTCTTCGTCACCAACGTCGAGCACAAGATGGGCCTGAAGGTCTCGGCCACCTGTGAAGTCACCTTCGGCGGCCACGGGATCCCGGCGAAGGGCTGGCTGGTCGGTGAGGTACACAACGGCATCGCACAGATGTTCGACGTCATCGAGCACGCGCGCATGATGGTGGGCACCAAGGCCATCGCGACTCTGTCGACCGGCTACCTGAACGCCCGCGACTACGCCAAGGAGCGCGTCCAGGGCGCCGACCTGACCCAGATGACCGACAAGGCCGCGCCCCGCGTGACCATCACCCGGCACCCGGACGTGCGTCGTTCGCTGGCCACCCAGAAGGCATACGCCGAGGGCCTGCGCGCCGTGTACCTGTACACCGCCGCCCACCAGAACGCCGATATAGCGCAGCACGTCTCGGGCGCCGACGCAGATCTGGCCGCGCGAGTGAACGACCTGTTGCTGCCGATCGTCAAGGGCGTCGGTTCCGAACGGGCCTACCAATACCTGACCGAGTCGCTACAGACCCTCGGCGGTTCCGGCTTCCTGCAGGATTACCCGATCGAGCAGTACATCCGGGACGCGAAGATCGACTCGCTGTACGAGGGCACCACCGCCATCCAGGCGCAGGACTTCTTCTTCCGCAAAATCGCCCGTGACCGCGGTGTGGCGCTGGCCCATGTGCTCGGCCAGGTGCAGAAATTCATCGACTCCGAGGCGGGCAACGGCCGCCTGAAGGGCGAGCGCAAGCTGCTGACCACCGCGCTGGAGGACATGCAGGCCATGGCCGCCACGCTCACCGGCTACCTGATGGGCGCTCAGGAGCAGCAGGCCGAGCTGTACAAGGTCGGCCTCGGTTCCGTGCGGTTCCTGCTCGCGGTCGGCGACCTGCTCATCGGCTGGCAGCTGCTGCGCCAGGCCGAGATCGCCATCGCGGCGCTCGACGGTGCTGTCTCGACCGACCTGCAAGCAGTCGGCAGCGGTGCTGTCTCGACCGACCTGCAAGCAGTCGCCAGCGGTGCCGTTTCGGTTGCCGACAAGGCGTTCTACCAGGGTAAGATCGCGGTAGCGCAGTTCTTCGCGCGCAACATCCTGCCCGAGCTGACCGCCACTCGCTCCGTGCTGTCCACCCTGGACAACGACATCATGGAGCTGGACGAAGCCGCCTTCTGACGGTTCGTTCGGTTCGCACAACCCGCATACGACACAACGGCCCGGAGATTTCTTGGGTTCACACGGTCGTCGCAACACTCTCGATTGAGAGGTTGCGACGACCGTGTCGTTTTCGGGCCGTTGTCGTGTCGCGGCCGGCCCGAGCAATCGCCCGAACGACCGGGATCGCCCGCCGATATACGGGACATAGTGGCAGCGAGCAGGCACAATGTCGGGGCCGACCGCGCCAGAGAAGGGACTGTCCGGATGACTCGATCGCTGTCCGCACTCGCCAGAGCCGGCGCGCTCGCCGCGGTCCTCTCGCTCGCCGTGGCAGCGCCCGCCATGGCCGACCCGAACAACGTCATGCCGATCCCGGCGCTCAACGGCATCCACGGCCTGCCCGAACTCCCCGGCCCGACGAAGGCCGTGTACCAGGTGACCGGCATGGACAGCCCGAACCGGACCCAGAACGTCAACGTGCTCGGCACCGACCTCGGCATCATGTGGGACGACGGCAGCGGCCGGATGATCACCGCCTTCGGCGACAGCGCCGGTCTGGGCTTCCCCAACTTCCTCGCGGGCAGCATCTGGGCCTGGACCAGCAATGTGCTGTTCCGCAGCTCCGACCACAATCCGTCCGACGGAATCGTGTTCGACAATGTCGTGCCGAATCCCTTGCCGAGCCCCAAGATCCCTGGCATCGAAATCAGTTTCATCCCGACCGCGGGCATTTCGGTACGTGGCGTCCAGTACATGAGCCTGATGTCGGTCCGGGAATGGGGCGACAACGGCAAATGGAACACCAACTTCTCCACCCTCGCCGCCTCCCGCGACGGTGGCGCCACCTGGTCTCAGCTCGCCACAACCCGCCGCGCCAACGTCGACGGCCACGAGAAGTTCCAGCAGAATGCCTTTGTGAAGGCGGGCGGCTACGCCTACCGCTACGGCACACCCGCCGGGCGCAACAACCCAGGATTCGTTTCCCGCGCCATAGAATCCGACATCGCCGACATCGACGCCTACGAGTACTGGGATGGTCGCGCGTGGAAACCCGGCGACGCCAAGACCGCGGCCCCCATCGTCGGAGGCGTCGGTGAAATCTCGGTCATGTGGAACGACTACCTCGGCCAGTTCGTCATGCTGACCACCGACCCAGCCAACAGCGTCGTCATGCGCACCGCCCCCGCCCCCGAGGGGCCGTGGAGCGAGCCCCGCGTCCTCATCGACGCCCGCGCCCTACCCACCGCCTACGCGCCGATGATCTTCCCGTACCAAACGGGCAGCGATCTCTACTTCATGGTCACCCAGCACACCCAATACAACGTGCTGCTGATGCGAACGCCACTCTGATCCTGTTCGCCGGAGCTCATTCGCATTTCACCACTGGCACCGGGTCGTATTTGACCGTGCGGACTTTGCGGGAGACTTCGCGTCCCGTCTTGCGGTCGGTGATGATGCGGGTGTCGGAGACGGTGAAGCCCGGGGCACCCTCGGTGGCGATGCAGTCCTTACCCTTGGGGAGGGTAACGGTGGTGGGCTCGGTCGGCTTGGCGCGCTCCCCGGTGACGGATTCGACATCGACCGTCTTGGTGCCCCACAGCCGGACGGTGACCTCCGAGTCGGTGGTGAAAGCCTCGATGTAGACACCGGTAGCGGTGTTGTTGCGGAATTTCAGGTCGATCGCGCCGTCGAAGACGGTGGCCTCGCGAGCCGCCGGATAGCGGGAGATGTAGTAGCTGTGCTCGGTGTGGCCCCCGTCCTCCAGCCCGGCGAAGTACGCGGCGTTGTAGAGCGTGGTGGCGAACTGGCTGATGCCTCCGCCGACCGCGGTGCTCGGGCGGCCGTGGTCGATGATGCCGGACTCGACGTATCCCTCGGCCGTGCCACGCGGACCGGTGAAGTCGTTGAGCGAGAACGTATCCCCCGGCTTCACGATCGCACCGTTGACCTTCCTGGCCACCGTGCGGATGTTGACGCCGGAGGGGCCGCTGAAGCCGCTGGTGGTGAACGAACCCATGGTCTCGACGACGCCGAGGCCATGGGCCGCGTCGGTAGTCAGCTTCGGTTCGACCCGCTCGTAGACCGCCTGCCCCGTCCGCTCGCCCGGCGCGACCAGCAGCGCGGTGAACTGCTCTAACGTCTTGGGCCAGTTGACCTTGTCGCCGACAACGGCGGGAACGACCGTCGCCTTGCCGCCGGAGAGCGCGAACGTCGCGTCCTTCGGCTCGACTTCGGAGGGTGTGAGCTGCGGCGCCAGCAGTCCGATGGCGGCATCGTGGTTGACGGTCACGGTGAGACCGCCCTGCCCGTCCGGCCCGAAGGTCAGCACCGAAGCGGTCTGCTCCGGCTCGAGCCTGGCCGCCGCGCCCTTGCCGGCGAACGTGATCGGCGCCTGCACGGCGGGCTGGGCGATCTCGCGCAGCGCACGGTCGACCGCCTCGGGACGCACGTTCAGCGGCGCGGGTACGACCGGGAGATCCAGCGGTGCACCGGTGATCCAGTTGTCGACCAGCGCCGCACGTGCGGCGGCGATGTCGAGCACCCGTCCAGGAACCGGTGGCACCGCCACGGGTCTGTCTTTGTCGAAGCGGATGGTGCCCTCGACCGACGGGCGGTCATATACCCGCAGCTCGGTCAGCTGGCGGTCCAGGGCGGGATCGTCGATCTTGCTGTCGATCGCGACATCGCGGGTGGTGAAGAAGGAGGTGAGCCTCGTGATCGGGTTGAGCGGCTGCGTACCGATCCGCGACCAGGTACCGTCCCAATCGACTGCGAGCCCCACGGCACTGGGTACGAGACGGGTCTGCACGTCACCGATGCGCAACGGCAGTTCCCTGCCGGATCTGGGTTCGAGCTCGGCGCGCAGCGCGGCATCGGCCGCGGACTTGTCCATACCGCCGACGTCCACGCCGGCGACAACCGTGCCGCGCGGCACGTCACCCGAGGACAGCACCCAGTCCACCGCATACCCGAGGCCGGCCACCGCGAGCACAGCGCCGACCGCGATGCCCGCCCGGCGTACTACAGCGATGGTGGGACGCTTGGGTGGGGGGCTGGCGAGCGGACGGCGTCCGGGTGCACGGCGGGGAGCGGGCGGCACGGGCCGTCGACCGGCTTGCAGGGGCTGGGTCGGCGCCGAACCTCCATCCCATTCGACCGATTGGTCCGATTCGTGGGATGGGTCCGGCCCGAGGAACTGACGTAGGCCGACGTCACCACCCGATTGTGGGCCGCGGGGTCCGATGCTCGGCTGGCTCGTCACGAACCGTCCTCCCCATTCGATCGAATTGGAAACTCGCACAACGCAAGTCCCCGCCAACGATAGTGGCCCTGGCCGACAACGTCAGCGAGCGGAATCTGCAGCAAACCCCGCGCAAAGAACCGGGACAACATGCGAAGCGGCTCCGCACAGTTGCCGGGTCGGGGGTCTGGCAACTGCGCGAAGCCAACCTGTTTATCCGACAGCGGGCAGCGGGCGTTACAACATGTCCTGCGAATTGTGATCCGACCCACGCGGGACAATCGACCACGACCTCTCGCCACAAGAGTTCGCCACATTACGAGGGAGATGGATGGCATGCAGCTGGGAATGATCGGCCTGGGCCGGATGGGCGCCAATATCGTGCGCCGCATCGTCGAGGACGGACACACCGCCGTCGGCTACGAACGTCGCCCCAAAAACATCGACGACCTGCGCGAAGAGCTGGGTGACAGCTTCCAGGGCTGCACCGAGCTCGCCGATTTCGTGAGCAAGCTGCAGACACCGCGCGTGGTGTGGGTGATGATCCCCGCAGGCGCGACCGGCGCGGTGATCGACCAGATAGCCGAACTGCTCGAGCCCGGCGACATCATCATCGACGGCGGCAACAGCCGCTACCACGAGGACCTCGAGCGCGCCGCGCGGCTGAAGCCCAAGGGCATCCACTACCTGGACATCGGCACCTCAGGTGGCGTGTTCGGCCGGACAAGGGGCTACTGCCTCATGATCGGCGGCGAGGCCGAGCAGGTGACGTACCTGGACCCGCTGCTGAAGTCCATCGCGCCCGGCCTGGACGCGGCCGAGCGCACGCCGGGACGCACCGGTGAACCCTCCACCGCCGAGCAGGGTTACCTCCACTGCGGGCCCGCGGGCGCTGGGCACTTCGTGAAGATGGTGCACAACGGCATCGAGTACGGCGCGATGGCCGCCTACGCCGAGGGTCTCAACATCTTGCACAAGGCAAACTACGGCGCCGCGCACGCGGGCGAGTTCTCCGCGGAGGAGACGCCACTGGAACACCCCGAGCACTACCAGTACGACATCGACGTGCCCGAGGTCACCGAGGTGTGGCGGCGCGGGTCGGTGGTCGCCTCGTGGTTGCTGGACCTCACTGCGGCCGCACTGCACGCCGACCCGAGCCTGGAGTCGTACGGCGGCCGGGTGTCGGATTCCGGCGAGGGACGCTGGACGGTCGACGCGGCGATCGACACCGGCGTGCCCGCGCCGGTGCTGTCGGCCGCCTTGTTCGCGCGGTTCTCCTCGCGAGGCGAGTCGCTGTACGCGGACAAGGTGCTCTCGGCGATGCGCCTGGCGTTCGGCGGACACAACGAGTTGCCCGGGAAGTAAGCGGCAACGAACGTGACCCCGACCGGAACTTCCGATCCGGGGCACGTTCGTTGTGCGGGCGCTACCGCTCGACGATGGCGACCACGCCCTGGCCACCCGCGGCACAGATGGAGATCAGTGCACGGCCGGATCCCCTCTCCGCCAGGAGCTTCGCGGTGGAGGCGACGATGCGGCCGCCGGTCGCGGCGAACGGGTGACCCGCCGCCAGCGACGAACCGTTGACGTTGAGCTTGCTGCGATCGATCGAGCCGAGCGCGCCATCCAGGCCGAGCCGCTCCTTGCAGTACGCGTCGGACTCCCACGCGGCCAGCGTGGCCAGCACCACGGAAGCGAACGCCTCGTGGATCTCGTAGTAGTCGAAGTCCTGCAGGGTGAGTCCGTTACGGGCGAGCAGCCGCGGCACCGCGTAGGTCGGCGCCATCAGCAGGCCGTCGGGGCCGTGGATGTAGTCGACCGCGGCGACCTCGCTGTCGACCAGGTGAGCCAGTACCGGAAGGGTATGCTCGGCGGCCCACTCCTCGCTGGACAGCAGCACCGCGGAAGCGCCGTCGGTGAGCGGGGTGGAGTTGCCCGCGGTCATGGTCGCGTCGCCCGCCTTGACCCCGAAGACCGGCTTCAGGGTGGCCAGCTTCTCGACCGAGGAGTTCGGGCGCAGATTGTCGTCGCGGGTCAGCCCGAGGAACGGGGTGATCAGGTCGTCGAAGAAGCCGCGATCATAGGCGGCGGCCATGTTCTTGTGCGAGAGGTAGGCCAGCTCGTCCTGCGCCTCGCGGGGAATGCCGAATTCCTTGGCCGTGATGGCGGCGTGCTCACCCATGGACAGACCGGTGCGCGGCTCGGCGTTGCGCGGTATCTCGATGCCGAGCATGCTCGGGCGCAGCTGGCCGACCAGCTTGAGGCGGTCCTTGTTGCTCTTGGCGCGGTTGGCGTCGAGCAACCACTCGCGCAGGGCATCACTTACTCCGATCGGTGCGTCGGACGTGGTGTCGGTGCCGCCGCCCACGCCGGCCTCGATGCGACTCGCGGCGATCGCGTCACCGACGGTGACGATCGCCTGCAGTCCGGTGCCGCAGGCCAGCTGCAGATCGTGCGCCGGGGTGTAGGGGCTGAGTTTGCTGCCGAGCACGCTCTCGCGAATCAGGCCGTGCTCCCCGACCCGCTTCAGGACCGCACCGCCGACAACCATGCCGAGCCGCTCACCCTGCAGGCCGAAGCGGCTGACGAGGCCGTCCAGCGCGGCGGTGAACATGTCCTGATTGGAGGCATGCGCGTACGCCCTGTCGGAGCGAGCGAACGGAATCCGGTTGCCGCCCACGATCGCGACCGGACGGCTGGTCTTACCGGTGTTGGTGGTGCTCTTCGCCGAACGAGCTTTGCTGGTCACTCGAGTCTCCAAGGTCTCGTGGATGGCCCGGCGGCCCGGCGTCGGCGTGGAGGGTCCACGCAGATCGGCGCCCCGCCATGGTTGTTTACATTAAACTTACTCTGGAGTAAGTTTGTTGTCGATACTGTACCCCGCAAAAGTGCGCCAGCAGACCGCGCCGGGGCGACCCCAGACCGAGAGACAGAACTCAGAAAAGGTAGGAATAGTGGCAGCCAGCAAAAGCAAGGGTGCTCCCAACCTCTACGGATCGTTCGTACAGTCCGCCCCCGGCGCGTTCCTGGCCGACAAGCTCGGCCTGCCGCAGCCGGAGAACCTGCGTCGCTACGTCAAGGGCCAGCCGCCGCTGCCCGGTCCGGTGCTGATCGGCGGCAAGGGCCGCGTCGCCGAGCCGGTCCGCGCTCTACTGCCGGACTACGCCTTCGCCGACGCGCCGAGTACCGGCACCAAGTACGGCGCCCTGGTGTTCGACGCCACCGGCATCGGCTCGATCGAGGACCTCTCGCAGCTGTTCGAGTTCTTCCAGCCCGCCATGCGCAGTGTCACACCGTCCGGGCGGATCGTGGTCATCGGCACCACTCCTGAACTGACATCGAGCGTGGACGAACAGATCGCACAGCGCGCGCTCGAGGGCTTCACCCGCTCGGTCGGCAAGGAGCTGCGGCGCGGCGCGACCGCTCAGCTGGTGTACCTGCACCCGGAGGCGTCGGCTGCCGCCACCGGCCTGGAGTCGACCCTGCGCTTCCTGCTCTCGGCCAAGTCGGCGTTCGTCGACGGCCAGGTCATCCGGGTCGGAAAGGACGACGCGTCCGCCCCGGCCAGCTGGGATCGCCCGCTGGACGGCAAGGTCGCCGTGGTCACCGGTGCGGCCCGCGGCATCGGCGCCACCATCGCCGAGGTATTCGCCCGCGACGGCGCGCAAGTGATCGTCGCCGACATTCCGGCGGCGGGTGAGGCGCTGTCACAGACCGCCAACAAGGTCGGCGGCACCGCCCTCGCGCTCGACGTCACCGCCCCCGACGCCGCCGAGAAGCTGGCCGAGTTCGCCACCGAGCGGTTCGGCGGCATCGACATCGTCGTGCACAACGCGGGCATCACCCGTGACAAGCTGCTGGCGAACATGGACGAGGGCCGCTGGAACTCGGTCATCGACGTGAATCTCGCGGCACCGCACCGGATCACCGAGGGCCTGGTGGCCAGGGGCGCGCTGAAGGAGGGCGGTCGCGTGATCGACGTGTCCTCGATCGCGGGCATCGCGGGCAACCGCGGCCAGACCAACTACGGCGCCTCCAAGGCAGGCGTCATCGGCATGGTCGACGCGGAGGCGCCGAAGCTGGCGGAGAAGGGCATCACCATCAACGCCGTCGCGCCCGGTTTCATCGAGACCGCGATGACCGCCGCCATCCCGCTTGCCACCCGGGAGGCGGGCCGGCTGATGAGTTCGCTGCTACAGGGCGGCCAGACCATCGACGTCGCCGAGACCATCGCGTACTTCGCGAGCCCGGCCTCGAACGCGGTCAGCGGCAACATCGTTCGAGTCTGTGGGCAGAGCCTGATCGGGGCATGATGACGCAAACGATCTCGCTGACCGAACCGCCGAAGAACAGCAGTCTGTTCGTCAAAGCCGCGCTCGGCGCGGTGCCGGTGCCGCTGGTATCGGCGCGCAAGTCGACGGTGCCGGACCGCGCTGTCCAACTCGACGGGCTGCGCGTGGATCCGGATCACCTGGCCGCCTACTGCCGGGCGACCGGTTTGCGGTTCGGCGACGCGCTGCCGCTCACCTATCCGTTCATCCTCACCTTCCCACTGGCTATGCAGCTGGTAGTTGCGCGGGACTTCCCGTTCGTCGCGGTGGGCGCGGTACACGCGCAGAACCTGATCGCGCGCTCCCGCGAAATCTCGGTGAGCGAGCCGCTGGACATCCGCACGCACGTCGAGAACCTGCGCGAGCACCCCAAAGGCCTGCTCGTCGACGCGATCAGCGACGTGAAGGTGGGACGAGAGCTGGTATGGCACCAGGTCACCACGTTCCTGCACCAGCAGCGAACATCGCTGTCGGGCGGCCCGAAGCCGGAGCCCAAGCCGGACGAGGTCCCACCGCCGCCGTTGCGCACGCTTCGAGTGGACCAGAAGACGATCACCCGGTACGCGGCCGCGTCCGGTGACCACAATCCGATCCACACCTCCGCATTGGGCGCAAAGGCATTCGGCTTTTCCAAGACGATCGCGCACGGCATGTGGTCGGCGGCGACCGTCCTCGGCGCCATCGAAGGCCGCATCCCGGAAACGACTACCTACGAAGTCAAGTTCGGCAAGCCGATACTGCTGCCCTCCACCGTGAACCTGTACGCCGACCAGGCCGACGGCGGTTGGGATCTGGCACTGCGCCACCCGAAGAAGGGGTACCCGCACCTGGCGGCGACCCTGCGCTGAGCGAAACCGATCACCGGAGCCGTATGCCGATTCGCGTGAATCGGCATACGGCTCCGGTCATTTCCGTGCCCGGCCGGAATACGGGCAATCGGATCAGCAGTCACAGCCGCAGTCGCAGCAATCGCAATCACAGCAGCTACAGCCATCACCGCAGCAGCTACAGCAATCGCCGCAGCCGCCATCGCACTCGCAGTCCTTGATCCAGGCGTCTCTGCGTTCACCGGTGCAGGGCTGGGTGTGGTCGGCGCAGCAGGCGTAACCAGTGCAGTAGGCGCCGAGGATGAGCGCGAGGGATTCACCGACACCTGGCCGGCGGGTCGGTGGGCGATGACCGGTGCCGCGGGCGTGCGCATGCGGCAGACCGGCGGTGTCGCGTGCGGCCGAGCAGGTGTGCGCGACGACCGTCCCGATACCGCCGCCGAGTCGTCGCAGCACCGAAGTCAGCGGATCGAGCAGCATCCAGCGCACGGTGGGCACTCGGCTGAGCTCGGCCGCCGCGATCGCCGCCCGCAGGCTCGAATTCGATTGCCGCAGCAGGTCGTAGGCTTCGGGCACCGTGGTTCCGGTAGCCGCGAGCGGGTTGAAGTGGTTCCGCGCGAGATCGTCGTCATAGTCAGCGATGGCGTCGGCCAGATGTGCGATCCGGCCGAACTGCCAGCCCGCTTCGCGGAGCGCGTCAGCGTTATCCGGACGGTCGGCCAGCACGGCGGTGTGGGCGAAGAACTCCGACGCGCACAGTTGGGTGGGCGCGGTCAGCCGGGTCAGAGGGGCGGCTGACGGCGCCATTGCCGAACGCCAATGAGCTGACGCGGCAAGCGATTCCGGCATAAACCCAGTGGATTCACTCGAATCACGGACGGCGGCTCGGCCTTTCGTGGCTTGCTCCAGGTGCACTTGGGTGCCGAGCGCGGCGACCAGCGGTGCGACGTCGAGACCGATCCGCACGGCGCCTGCGCGCGCTTCCTCAGCCCAACGGGTCGCCGCTTTGGCCAGCGGCCTGCGAGTGAGCACGGCGACGTCCCCATCGTCCACGTGGTCGCGAATCTTCGCTGCCGCCAACAGCAACGAGGCGGTGGTCGCGAGCTGGACGCCAGGAGAGTCCGCGGTCGCCACCGACGCGCGTCGCATCCCGCGCAGCGGGCAGGGCGCGGCGGTGGTGCGTGCCATCGAGCCGGACTGCGCCTCGGTGAGCATGCTCAACACGAGCGCGTCCTTGTTGGTGGTGGCACGGGCGAGCTGACCGTGCCCGTCCCGCAGCCCGAGACACAACCCGCACAGATGCGTGCGCCACTCGTCCGCGTCGATTCCATACTTCTGAGCACCGTGCGCACACGGCCTGAGCAACCCGAACACTTCCGCCCCGTTTCTCCCGGCTCGCTCGAATGAGCCGGTCCGCGTTTCTGAACTCCAGAACTCTGGCAGGCTGTCGGCCCAGTGGCAACTGGTGCGTTCGCCAACGGAGCGGCGTGCGGACTACTCGGTCTTCTTCCGGCCGGCCAGACCACGCCAGGCCAGGTCGTCGAGGAGGTCGACGGCCTCCGCGACCTCGATGCGGCCGCTGGACAAGCGGTCGGCGATCGCCTCACCCGCGCCGATCACGGCGACCGCGACAACGTCGAAGTTCGTACCCGGCTCCGCATGCTTGGCACTGGACTCGAGCAGCTTGGCGGTCAGCTCGATGACGCGCTCGCGAGCGTTTTCGATCTCCGACGCGAACGCTTGCTGGCCGATGGCCTGACGGTAGAGCACCTGCCAGGAGCGGCGATTGCGGTCGACGAAGCCGAGGAACCCCTCCAGTGCGGTGCGGACCTGCTCGTGCGGCGACAACAAGGGGTTGCCCGCGGGCGCGACGGACTCGATGAACCGTAGCCCCTCGCGCTGGATGCACGCACGGAAGAGTTCGTCCTTGGAGCCGTAGTAGAGGTACAGCATCGGTTTCGAAATCTTCGCCTCGGCGGCGATCGCGTCCATCGACGTGTCGTGGAAGCCTTTACGCGAGAAAACCTCCACGGCGGCGTCGAGCATCTGCTGCTCACGAACCGCCCGTGGGAGTCGCTTCGTTCCGCCCGCCATCCACACTCCTACCACATGGTGAATCTCATATATTACTCCAAGGTAAGTTCCAGGGGTTCGATTTGTTCCCCCACCCGGCTTCGACGGGCGGCGCGCGTCAGCAGCGCGGCAGCGCACCCTTGAAAGTGGCCGTGCGCAGCACCGAGGCATCCACCTGCGCCATGGACAAGCGCCCACTCGATACGGCCTGTTCCAGCCGGTCGAGCACCTGGGGCACCGCGTCGGTGGTGATCCACAGGGCGTTGTCGGCACCGGCGAGCAGTGCGGCCTCGACCGCGTCCTCGATCGACATCCGGCTACTGATCGCGGCCATGCCGCCCAGGTCGTCGGTGAAGATCGGTCCCTGGAAGGGTGCGGCGCCGTAACCCCTGCCTTCCCGCAGCAGCGCCATCGCCTGCGGGCTGATGCTGGCCGGAACGTTCGGAGTGGTCAGGCCCGGCACGTCCAGGTGGCCGACCATCACGGCCGCGCCCGAGCCGATCAGGTCGCGAAACGGCACGAGGTCGACGGTCTGCATCGCGTCCAGCGGCGGGGTACGGACCGCGCCGGTGTGCGAGTCACCGGAGCCGGAGCCGTGCCCAGGGAAGTGCTTCATCACCGTGCCGACACCGACCTCGCGCATCGCGCGGATGTAGGCGTCCGCGTAGCGGGTGACCACGGCAGGCTCGTCGGAGAAGGAGCGGTCACCGATCACCGCGTCGTCGGGCTGGCTGCTGACGTCGACGTCGGGGGCGAAGTCCACCGTCACGCCGAGGTCCTTCAAGGCCCGACCCCTGGTCAGGGTCGCGTCATAGAACTGCTCGGGGGTCATGGTCTGCGCGGTCACGCGAGCCGACGGCGCGGCCCCGATCAAGTCGCGGACCCGGGAGACGCGGCCGCCCTCTTCGTCGATGGTGACCATCAGCGGCACCTTGGCGGCCTGTTTCACCTGCGCGATCTCACCCGAACCGAGTAGCGCCTGGTCGGTCCAGCCACCGACGAAGATGCCACCGACCTGCTCGGTACGCACAACATCGGTGGCGTCCGCGGCGCCGGTGACGCCGACTGTCAGCAGTTGGGCCAACTTCTCGCGCGTCGTGAACTGCGCGAGATACCCCGCGGCGCAGTCCTGCCGAGCCGGGGACGTGACCGGCACGGCGGCGGCGGTCGTCGCATCCGGTGTGGTAGCCCGCGCCGACGTCGAATCGGTGGAGCTGCCGCCCGAGCACGCGGTCGCGACGGCGGCGAAAACGGCAAGCACGAGCAGAGGCGTCTTCCGCATGGGGATCAACGGTACTCGGGGGGTGATGGGGGAGCCCAGTCGCTACGTCCCTATCGAGACCAAGACCGGCCGCGCGCGAGTTCCACCGCGTATGCGCAGGTCTTCCGTGTGCGCCACTCGGGTTCATGTGGCCTCGCTGCGGGTAATCCCGAGGTGTCGCCGGAGTCTCCCTCAGGAGGTCATCATGCCCTGCGATCTGATGCTCATCGCCTACGACGGTTCGGAGAACGCCAAGCGGGCCATCGAATACGCCGGACGGTTCCTCAGTGCGAATCGGGCGATCGTGCTGACCGCGTGGGAACCGCTGGTGCGCCAGGCCGCACGCCTCTCCGGGCTGTCCGGTGTCATGCAACCGGAATGGGTGCCCGACGACGAGATCGAGGATGTGGCTTACGTCGACGCCCGCGCCACCAACGCCGAAGGTGTGCTGCTGGCCGAGCTCGCGGGCCTGAACGCCGAGGCACGCACCGTCGAATGCACGACGACGATCTGGAACGCCATCGTCGAATGCGCCGACGAGTTGGATGCCGACATCATCGTCGCGGGCACCCGCGGCGCGACCGGTATCCGCGCCTTGCTGCACAGCAGTGTCGCCGACGCCGTCCTCAAGCACTGCCACCGACCCGTCCTTCTCGTCCCCCCCGGCAAAACCGCGTAATCCGCCGACGAGTGGCACGCCTTGGCGAGGTCTCCGGCGTTTGCCACGGGCATGTGCTGCTCGTGAGATTTCGGTCGCTCTGGGCCGGGTGTGGAGCGCGAGCGGGGTTAGGGTCGGGGAACTATGGACGGATTCCTGCTCGCTCAGCCCGACAGCGTCATGCGGGCTTACGGCAGCCGGGTCACCTTCGACGAGGCGGACCGGGCCGTCGCGGCGCTGCGGGACAACACCGCGGAGTTGATCGTCGGTGCGCTGCCCTTCGACCCGCGTCGTCCAGCCGCGCTGAGCGTGCCCGAACGCGCCGAGCACACGGCAGGCCCCTGGCGGCCGGCCGCGCTTCCCGACCTGCCCGCGGTGCAGGTCGTCACCGAGATACCGAGCCCGGCAGAGCATGTGGCGCGGGTGACGAAACTGGTCGAGCAGCTGAATGACTCGGCGCAGCCGCTGCGCAAGGTCGTCGCGGCACGTTCCGTGCTGGCCGAGGCACGGGCGGCACTGGACCCGGAACTCGTCGCCGGGCACCTGCTGACCAGGCATCCCCATGCGAACGTCTTCGCGGTCGACCTGACGGCCGCAGGACGGACCGGGGCGACGCTGGTGGGCGCCACACCCGAGGTACTGATCACCCGCCAGGGCGACACGGTCACGCTCCGTCCGCTGGCGGGTACCCTGCCGCGGCATGCCGACCCGGATGCCGACACCGCGCAAGCCCGAGAGCTGCTGGCCAGCACCAAGAATCGGGTCGAGCACGAGTTCGTGATCGACTGGATTCGCGAGCGACTCGGGCCGGTCTGCTTCGAGCTGTCCATTCCGGATGGCCCGGAACTGATCAACACCCACGAAGTGTGGCACCTCGCGACGCCGATCACCGGACGCCTGCGCGACGCCGCGACCACCGCACTCGACCTGGCCTTGTCGCTGCACCCGACACCCGCGGTCTGCGGCACCCCGACCGGCCTCGCGCTCGACACCATCGCGGACCTGGAGGAGGACCGCGGGTTCTATGGCGGAGCCGTCGGTTGGTGCGACGCGAACGGCGACGGTGCGTGGGTGGTCGCGATCCGCAGCGCCGAGCTGTCGGCCGATGGGCGGACCGTGCGCGCGTATGCGGGCGGCGGCATCGTCGCGGCCTCCGACCCGCATGCCGAGCTCGACGAGACCACCGCGAAGCTGCGCACCCTGCTCGGCGGACTGCACTGCACACTGCCCGCACACTGAGGTCGAGTTCGGCGCCCTCGAGATCATCCCGGCCCACTGGTCCCGAATTTCTCGGCGTCGAGTTGCGACGCCCGTCGCGAGCCATCCGCGGCGCACCGAGGGGATTCCACAGCCTGAACGAATACAAAGACCGGACGCCCTGCTAGGTTGGCCGAGAATGTGCCTGCATCGATGTATTGGAGTGCTCCGATGAAGTTTGCTGTCCCTGGTGTTGCGAGTGCGGTTGCCGGCGCCGTGCTGGGCGTGATCGGTGTTCTCCTCATCACCGTGGCGGTCCAGCAGAACTCACGCCCGGACATCGACCGCAGCGGCGACAAGGACTCCTCGCTACTGAACACCGTTGAGTACGGCAGCCGCTGAGCCGCTGACCTCCGCTGCACCTGCCGACTCGCTCGGATCCTCCGCGGCGCCGGGGCAGCACAGCACGGCGCCGCTCGGTAGGCGCTGGTTCGCCGCGTCCCTCGTCGCGGCGTTTCTGCTGACCTTCGCACAGGCGCCCGGACTCACGGTCGCCGACACAAAATACGACCTGGCACAGAACCCAATCGGCTTCCTGGAACGCGCGAGCCATCTGTGGAGCAGCCAGGCACCGATGGGCCAGGTGCAGAACCAGGCCTACGGGTACTTCTTTCCGCACGGCGCGTTCTTCTCGCTCGGGCACGCGCTCGGCGTGCCCGCCTGGGCCACTCAGCGGATCTGGTGGGCACTGCTGCTGCTCGCCGGATTCTGGGGGATCATCCGCCTCTGTGAAACGCTTGGCATCGGCACACGCGGGTCGCGCGTCGTCGCGGCGATCGCGTTCGCCCTGTCGCCTCGGGTGCTGACCACGCTCGGATCGATCTCGTCGGAAACGCTGCCGATGATGCTGGCGCCGTGGGTGCTGCTGGCGCCCGCCGCGCTCGGTATCGCCCATCGCGAGCGGCGACGGGGCGGCGCCGCATCGCCGGCGGGCAGCGCGTTGGCGCTTGCCCTGATGGGCTCGGTCAACGCGGTGGCGACGGTCGCCGCCTTCCTGCCCGCCCTGCTGTGGTGGGCGGCTACCTCGCCTGCGCTCGGTCCGGCGCGGGGCTACGGACGGACTACGTCCGACAGCGCACAACCTGCGGCTACCTCGCCTGCGCTCGGTCCGGCGAGGAGTACGTGCGGCCGCGCTCGATGGGCGTCGTACCGCCTGAACCCGCGCTGGTGGCGGTTCACGGCGGCATGGATTCCGTTGCTCGTGCTCGCGACGTTCTGGTGGGCGGTACCGCTGCTGCTGCTCGGCAAAGTGAGTCCGCCATTCCTGGATTACATCGAATCCTCCGGGGTGACCACGCAGTGGGCCTCGCTGGCCGAGGTGCTGCGCGGCACCGACAGCTGGACTCCGTTCGTCTCGCCGGAACGTATCGCGGGCGCGGTGCTGGTGACCCAGCCCGCGGCGGTGCTCGCGACCGGGTTGCTCGCAGCGGCCGGCATGGCCGGACTCGCCCTGCGGTCCATGCCGTGTCGCGGCAGGCTCGTCCTGATCCTGTGCGTCGGGCTGGTCGGGATCTGCGCAGGCTACGTTGGCGAGCTGGGCGGGCCTTTCGCGGAATCGGTTCGGGTCTTTCTGGATTCCGGCGGCGCCCCGCTGCGAAACGTGCACAAGTTGGAACCGCTGATCCGTATTCCCCTCGTGCTCGGCCTCGCCCAACTGCTGGCCAGGGTTCCGCTGCCCGGCTCGGTGCCGGTGCGGGTGTGGCGTGACGCGTTCGCGCACCCGGAGCGGGATCGCGCGGTCGCGGTCGCCGCGCTGATCCTGACCGCGCTGGCGCTGTCCACGTCGCTGGCTTGGACCGGCAAGCTCGCACCGCGCGGTGCCTACGACCGGGTGCCCGCCTACTGGCAGCAGACCGCGGACTGGCTGCGACACAATGCCTCCGACTCCCGCGCCCTTGTGGTGCCGGGCGCGCCGTTCGGCAGCCAAGTATGGGGACTGACCAGGGACGAACCGCTGCAGGCGCTGGCGAGCACACCGTGGGCGGTCCGCGACGCGGTGCCGCTCAACCCGCCGGGCACCATCCGCGCGATGGATTCGGTGCAGCGGCTGATCGCCGACGGCAGGCCTTCGGCGGGGTTGGCCGCGACGCTGGCCGGACAGGGCATCGGAATCGTCGTGCTGCGTAATGACCTCGATCCTGATACTTCCAGGTCAACGCGTCCGATGCTGGCACACCGAGCGCTCGACGGCTCCCCCGGCTTGCGTAAGGTCGCCGCGTTCGGCGACCCGATCGAATCGGTGGTGATCGCCGACGATCTGGTAGCCGACGGCGATCTGCGGCCCCCATATCCGGCGATCGAGATCTACCGAGTGGACACGAGTCCGCCGGGAACGCCTACCGAGGTGCGCGGCGGGACCGGCGCTCCGGACTCGTTGCCAGGCGCGTATACCGTCCCGCTCGGGCAGGTTCCCGTGGTGCAAGGCGGTCCGGAAGTGCTCGAACGACTGCACCGCGACCCGGAAACGACCGAGACTCCCAGCTTGCTCGCCGCGGACGCGGCACGGGCCGGACTGCCTGTCGGCCCGGTCACGGTCACCGATACCCCGATGGATCGCGAAGCCGATTTCGGCCGGGTGGACAACCACAATTCCGCGCTCCGCGCTCCCGACGACGCGCGCCGCACGCACAATCTCGTACCTGATTACCCGGTGCCCGGCACCGAGCTGGTGCGCGGCGAGTGGTCTGGCGCGACGATCACCGCATCGAGTTCGGCCGCGGACGCCACCCAGCTCGGTGGCGCGGCGCCGGGCAGTTCGACCGCGGCCGTGGTCGACGGCGATCCGGCCACCGCCTGGATCAGCAACGGCACCGAACGCGCACTGGGTCAGTGGCTTCGGCTCGACCTCGACCGCCCGATCAAGACCGGACAGCTGAAACTGACCACCAGCTCGGCTGCCATCGGCGACCCGGTCAAGTGGGTCGAGGTGCGCACCGCCAACGGCACCGTCTCACTCCGCGTGCCTGAACCTGGCGTGCCCGTTTCGGTTTCGCTGCCCGCGGGCACGACAGACTGGCTGACCATCACGGCCATCCGCACCGAAGGTGGTTCCCGCGGCGGACAATTCGGCATCAGCGAACTCGCCCTCAACGACTATTCGGTGCGTGATGCGCCGGTCCGGGTAGACATCCGGCATCGCACGGTGCTGCCGCCCACACCGACGGGCGCACAGGTTCGCGCCTGGGATCTAGGGCAGGACTTTCCTGGCCGCAGCGCCTGCTTCGATTCGCCCGACCGGGTTCGATGTAGCAAGGGCCTCGCGTTGGCTCCGGAGGAACCGGGAACGTTCGAGCGCACCCTGTCGGTACCGGAGCCGATGTCGGTGACCCCGGAATTGACGGTCCGCACCAGGCAGGGCCCGGCGCTGGAGGCGCTGCTGACCGACCATGGCCGGCCGGTAGCCCGGGGGAAAGCCGACGTCGGCGACCTCCGGGGGGCCGCGTTCGCCGCGACCGACGGCGACCCGCGCACCAGCTGGACCGCGCCGGAGGGCTCCGTCCGGGAACTGACCGCCGGCAGGCCGACGCTCACGATCGAACTGCCCGGCCCCGCCCTGGTGACCGGATTGGAGCTGATCCCCTCGCTCGGCGGGCTGCCCGCGGCGCCCACCTCGGTGACAGTGAATCTCGGCGACGGCCCCCAAGTGCGCGAGCTGGACGAAAGTTCCCCGGGTACGCCGACCCGAATCTCCCTGCACCCCACCATGACCGACCGGGTCGAACTCAGCCTGCGCACCTGGAAGCCGGTGCTGGACCAGACCGCACTCGGCTTCGTGCAGACGCAGCCGCCCGGCCTCGCCGAGGTGGCGGTGCTCGGACCGGACTACCCCGAACCCGCACCACTCGACCGCGAGATCACCGTCCCGTGCGCGCTCGGCCCCACCATCAGCGTCGGCGGGCAGGTCCTGCACACCACCGTCGTCGGCACCGCCGACGAATTGCTTTCCGGCGCCCCGGTTCCAGCTCGGGTTTGCGCGAACGACTCCACCGCCGACGAACTCGTCGTGCCGGATACCGCGCCTGACGGCGAGTTCGTCCTGCCGCAGGGTCGGGCCGACGTAACGGTCGGCCCGACCGACCTGTTCTTCGTCGATCGGCTGCGCATTGATCGCAGTCGACCGGAGGCCACAACGCAAGGCAAACAGTTTCTCGCGCAGAGCCAGACCGACGTGACGGTTGGTCCCACCGGCCCGTTCTCGGTCGATCCGCTGCCCATGGACCGCACCGAGCTGACTTCTCCCGCGCCGCGACAGTGGGACGCCAATAGCCGCCTACTCGTGCTGCCTCTGAGCACAAATGTCGGTTGGCGTGCGACGACGCCGGATGGGCGCGTCCTCGAATCGGTGGTGGCCAATGGCTGGCAACAAGCGTGGCTGCTGCCCGCCGACGTCACCGGCCCGGTCACGGTCTCCTTTCCTGCCGACCGCTGGTACCGACTCGGCATCTTCGGCGGCCTGCTGCTGCTCCTTCCGCTCGCGGTCCTCGCTATTCCTCGCCGCGCACGGGTGCAGAAACAACCTTCCTGCGCCTCCGGTCGCGCCCTCGACGCGCAGGCGCAGGAGCTGGGCACAGCACCGGATTCGGCACCGCGTACCTGGGGCAGATGGTGGCCGGCAGCGGTCGGGCTCACCGCCGCGACCACGTTGATCGCGGGCCCGGTCGGCACCGTCGCGACGGTGATCGCCTTGGCTGCGACCCGTTTCGCTCCGCACATCGCTCCACGCGCACTCGTCATCGTGGCGGGTGTCGGCACGGCGTTGTCCGCTACCGCGTTATCCACCGGGCCGTGGCGCTCGCCCGACGGTTATATGGGCGGGTCGCTGCTTGCGCAGTTGCCCGCCCTGCTCGCGGTCGTCGCCGTGGGAGTCGCGGCGCTGCCCCGCCTGCGCGGCGCCGGTTAGCGCCTGCGGTATGGGGACCAGCGCGGAGGGCGGATCGCGGACCGGATAAACGCATCGATTCGGCCTGCGCCGCAAAGGCGCTCATTGCTAACGTGAGCACGTGTGAATACCTGTGCCGAATGTGGTTTCGTGTACGACTCGGCTTCAGCGGCCGACGTTCCGTCACTGGCGCGGGAGTACGCCGCGGAGTACGCCGACCTGCTCGGCGGCGATCCCGGCAAGCTACGACGGCGTGGGGAGCCCGACGTGTGGTCGCCCCTGGAGTACGCCTGCCACATGCGGGACGTGCTGCTCGCGCAGCGTGAACGCGTGCTCACCGCACGCCGCATGGACAACCCGCCCGCGACGCTGATGGGTCGCGACGAGCGGGTCGAGCACGATGGCTACGCAAAGCAGAATCCCGCGGACGTGGCCCGCCAGATCCGCGATTCCGCGCTGCTGTTCGCGAACGTGCTGGAGCGGCTCGGCGAGGCGGACTGGGAACGCACCTTGATGTTCGCCTATCCCGAGCCGCAGGAGCGTTCGCTGCGCTGGCTCGCGCGGCACACCCTGCATGAACTGCGCCACCACCTGCTGGACATGCATCGACAGCTGGATAGCTGACGCCGCGAGACCGCCGATCATGACGCGGGTTCGATGACCGGGGCCTGCTTCGTCCGATCTCTGCCGCGAGCCCAGCGGCGGACCGGCTCCTCGACCAGCGCGTAGCTTGCGGACGCGACGGGAAGGGTGATGGCGACCGTGAGGATCAGGACGTAGCAGAAGTCTCCTTGGAAGGGGAGAATTCCGAACACCGGGAACACGATCGACAGCACCGCGAGGTGCCAGATGAAGATGCCGTAGGACCAGCGTCCGATCGTCGCGGCCACCGGCGATTCCAGCCAGCGGTGTTGTTTCGACCGACCTGCAAGCAGTCGCCAGCGGTGTTGTTTCGACCGACCTGCAAGCAGTCGCCAGCGGTGTTGTTTCGACCGACCTGCGAGCAGTCGCCAGCGGTGTTGTTTCGACCGACCTGCGAGCAGTCGCCAGCGGTGCGGTCGCGCCGCCGGGTCCCGCAGCACCAGCGGCGCGAGCAGAGCGAACCCGATGATCGTGCCCAGCCCCATCTTCACCACGTATTGCCACGGTTCGGCGCGGGTGAGCCCGGCTGGTCCGGCCAGATCGGTCGCCGCGAGCAGGAAGGCCAGCGCCGCGACTGCCCACATCAACGGCTGGTTCGCCGCGACCTTCCACCAGTTCGATAGCCTCACGCTATTATCGGCCAACTCCGCTAGCAGCATGCCCGCCGCGAACCAGGGGAGATAGCCGGGCAGCCAGTTGTCGGCGTGGATGGCGTCAGGTGTGGGCACCGGAATGAAGTTCCACCCCAGGCTGATCACCCCGAGCGCGAGAATCACCGGCACCCGCAGGCGCGCCGCGGACCCACGCAACCGGACCAGCGCGAACGCCAGTACGGGCAGCACCAGATAGAAGGCGACCTCAACCGAAAGGCTCCACATCTGGGTCAGCCCGTCGGTGAGTGTCAGTGGCACGAACACCTGCAGAAGCGCCAGATTCGACACCCACACCCGCAGGCCCGCGGTTCCGGCCGCGCTCGGCAGCAGCACCAGCACCGCGCATACCACCACCCAATACGCAGGCAGGATACGCGCGGCACGATGCCGCAGGTAGTAACCGACCGACGGCGCGCTGCGCAGCCCACGCGCCGCTGCCGCGTGCGGGCGCCACAGCAGGAATCCGGACAGCGCGAAGAACACCGCGACCGCCATATCGAACCGCCCCCACACCCGGCCGATGATCGGCGTGCCCGCGGCTCCGGTCTGAAAAGCGACATGAGTCACCAGCACGCCGAGCGCCGCCATGCCGCGCATGCCTTCCAGCGCGGGCACGAACGCGCGCGAGCGCACCCGTTCGGTCGCGGGGGCGGCGGGCAGAGTCGCGGTCATCAGGCTCCAGTCTGTCTTGCCGATGCACAGGTGATAATTCGGCGTTTCAGATCTCACGCTAGACTCGGGCGATTTCTCGGCCGTTTCGGCCTCGACGCCGCATGCTACGACATCGGACTGTTAGTGTCGGGGCTCACGAGTGCCGCGGGCGTGCCCGCAGCACTCGTCGGAACGTCCTGTGTTCTACGACGAGGAGAGTTTGCATGGCACTGAGTGCCGGTACCAGAAGGACGGTGGCCTGCCTGCTCGTGGGTCTCGGCGCGTTGCTGATCGTCGCCGCGCTGATGATTCCGACCTACACCGTCGGCAAACTGTCGAAAACTCCCCTCGACATCGAGATCACCACGATCGCGACGAACCAGCCGGGTGAGGACAGCCTCGTGCTCGACGCCAAGTCGCTGACCGCGCCGGAGGGTTCGGCGAAGGTCGACACCAACGTTCCCCTGGTCTCGCAGCGGTTCCTCACCGTCGAGGACCCGGCCGACGCCAATGAGATGACGGTGCAGGCGGGCCAGACGCTGCGTCGCATCGACAAACAGGGCGACACCGGCCTGCTGACCGCGACCATCGACCGGGTGACCATCGACCGGGTGACCGGCATGCCGGTGGACAAGGAGCCCAACGGCTCCATCGCGGTCACCACGACCAAAGAGGGCGAGAACATCGCCGACCCGGTGCAGCACACCGGCCTCCAGTACCGGTTCCCGATCGGCACCGAGAAGAAGAGCTACCCGTACTTCGATCTCAACGCGCGCAAGACCTCGGACGCCAACTTCGTCGAGGAGGCCGAGATCAACAACATGAAGGTCTACCACTTCCAGCAGTCGGTCCCGGCCACCAGCCTGTGGGACGTGGTGCAGGCGCCGACGAACCGGCTGAGCCTGCCTGCCGCCAAGTGGGGCGTCGAGGGCGGCGAGACCCCGGTGACCATGACCCGGTTCTACACCAATACCCGCGACATATGGGTTGAGCCCAAGACCGGCACGGTGATCAAGGGCAGCGAGCAGATCCACCTCTACTACGCGCGCAGCGCGGACAAGCCGGAGGTCACCGCACTGAAGTCGCACCTCGTGTTCGACGAGAACACCATCGAATCCCAGATCTCGGTGGCCAAGGAAAACATCGACAAGCTGGCGCTGTACGGCCGGATCATGCCGATCGTGTTCGGCATTCTCGGCGTGATCGCGCTGATCGTCGGCGTCTTTCTCGGTCTCCGTGGCGGGTCTGCCCCGGCGCCGGCGCGCCCCGGCGGCGTTCCGAGCCAGCGTCCCAGCGGATCGGCTCCGAAGCGTGGCACTCCGAGCCGCGGTGCCGACGATGCGCCCACCGAGCAGATCAGGATCACCAAGCAGCCCTGATCCCGCTGAGCAGTACCGAATTCGGCTCCCCCGTCATCGCGGCTGGGGAGCCGAATCGGTTTCAGGGCGCAGGTTCTGGCCGCCGTCAGTGGTTACGCGACCAGGTGGCGAACCGGAGCCGGCCGGCGTGCGCGTCGACGTTCGGCCACTGCAGGATGTCGCGGTAGAACGCGCAGGCCGCCTCCGGATCCTCCGCGTAGACCAGGGTGTGCACTGCCGTGATCATGGGACGATCGTCGACAGGTGTGCGTCAACCGCCTGGGCGCAGCCGCTGCGCGCGCGTCGGGTGATCGGCGGTGCGCAGGACGATCACGGCGACCAGCAGAGTCGTGGTCGCCGCGACCGAAGCGGCCGTCGTGATGAGAGCGGAAACCGAGCGGGCGAACGACACCATCAGCGTGACCTCGACGGCCAACCCCACCCAGGTCAGCACGGCAAGCGCGGTGCGGTCCACGGCGATGGCCGAGAGCATCGCGCCCTGCAGCACGGCCAGCAGCGCGCCGTGCAGCGCGAACAACCACAGCAGGCCCTGGATCGGGGCATAGTCCTTGCCCGCGAGCAGTGGCGCTAGCGGCGCGGCGAGCGCGGCGCCGAGCACCGCGACGATGCCTATCCCGCTGAGCACCGCCAGCGCGGCCCTGATCGCACTCGCCGAGTGGGTCGGCTGGGCCATCCGTGGATACAGCACGACGCCGACGGCCTGCGGCAGCCAGAACGCGATCTTGGCGGCGATGGTGCCGAGCGCGTAGCGGCTGGCGTCCACGTCGTCGAGCACGATCCGGACCACGATGAGGTCCGCTGACGACAGCGTCATCAGCGCGGCCTGTACCTGGGCGGCTCGCAGGACCGGCAGCACGCCGACGGCCGCGACCGCCTCATCCTCCCCGGTTCCGGCGCGGACCGGCGATCGTGGTGAACCCGCGACGCCCCTGGCGAACAGCGCCGCCGCCGCGATCCCGAAGGCGGCCGCCCACAGCGCCGGGGCCGCACCGCCGCCCAGCGCCAATACCACCAGTGCGGGAGCGACCCTGGCGATTCCCGCCATGCCGAGCACCACACCCAAGGCCCGAAACCGTTTGCTGCCCTGCAGAATCCCTTGCTCCCCGGACAACACCACCAGCGCGGGTGCCGCACCGAGTGCCGCGGCGGCCGCGGCCACACCGACGTTCAGCGCGACGGTCACCAGTGGCACCAAGACTGCCGCGACCACGGCGACGATCACCGCGCACCGCCACCGCAATCCCCGCAGCGCCGCCCCGCCGGCCCCGCGGACCAGCTCTCTGGCCACCACGTTCTGCAACGCCAGCGCGGGCACCGCACACAGCAGCTGAGCCGCCAGCAGACTCGCGAACTCGCTGTAGCCGGTGACCCCCAGCCACCGTCCGGCCAGCAATTGCAACAGATACCCCGCCACATTGGCGGTCATCGCCCCGGCCGTGACCAACGTCAGATCCGCCACCATAGGAAACCGACGGGCAGCAGACACGCCGCCCATCGTCCCACCCCGAACCCCCGTCACCCGCCCCGCCCCGCCGGACCTCGAGCGCCGTGTTCGTGCGGACGGGGCGTGGCGGCGAGCCGACCGACCCTACGCTCGTCTCTCCCCGCCCACCGACGACATGGGGGGTGTGGGCAGGACGTAGGGTGCTCAGGCGTGAACGAGAGCGGTCATGGGCGATGGGTTGCCGCGGTGTACAGCGCCGTGGGGGCGCTGATCGTGGCCGGGCCGCTGCTGGGACCGGGGTATCTGCTACTGCGAGACGCGGTCAGTACACCGCGGAGTTATCCGACCGATTCCGCGCTCGGGCTGGGCGACGCGGCGCCACGGGCAGTGCCGCAGGACGCCTTGCTCGCGACGCTGTCGCCCGTGGTGGACGGAGGGCTCATCGTCAAGGTGATCCTGGTGGTGGCGCTGTGGGCGGCTGCGTACGGGTCGGCGGTGCTCGCTCGGGAACTGCTGCGGGCGTCGATCGGACCGCAGCTGGTCGCCGCGACGGTCGCGCTGTGGAATCCGTATGTGGCTGAGCGCCTTCTGCAAGGACACTGGAGTCTCTTGACCGGTTACGCGGCGCTGCCTTGGACCGTGTTGGCCGCCCATCGGATTCGTGCGGGGGATCGGGTCGGCCGTGGGTGGGGCGCACTCGCGGGGTCGCTCGCCGCCGCGGGGCTCACGCCGACCGGCGCACTGCTCGCGGGCTGCACCGCGCTCATCCTGGTCCGACCGCGGCACCTGCCGGCGACACTTGCCCTGTGGGTGGCGGCGTCGGCACCGTGGCTGACCGCGACCCTGCTGTCCGGCTCGGCCGCCGAGCCCTCCGATCCCGCGGGTATCGCGGCCTTCGCCGCGCGGGCCGAACCTGGTCTCGGGACGCTGGGCACCTTGGCTGGGCTCGGGGGAATCTGGAACTCGGAGGCCGTGCCGGATTCACGAATGACGCCGCTCGCGGCGATCGGGACGGTGCTGCTGTTGGTAATCGTCGCGTTGGGTGTGCGAGCGGTTGCCACCGATGCCGACGAGCCGGATCTCAGGCACGTCGGCCGCACTCTGCTGCTGCTGGCCGCGGTCGCGATCCTGTTTCCCGCGCTGGGCGCGACAACGTGGGGCATGCACGTGCTGGAGTGGCTGGTTGCCACTGTGCCCGGCGCGGGCCTACTGCGCGACACCCAGAAGTACGTGGCCTTGGCCATGCCCGCCTACGCACTGTGCGCCGCGGCAGGATGCGCTCTGCTCGCCCGGCGGTTCCCGGCCGACACCACGCTGCCGACGACACCCGCGCCCACGCCCAAGACGGCGCGCACGGCTGTGACGTCCACGGTCGCGGCGGTGTTCGTCGCGCTACTGGTGCTCCCGCTCTTCGACCTCGCATGGGGCGTCGGCGGAGCTGTTCATGCTGTGGCCTATCCGAGCAGTTGGCAGCGGGTCGCCGAACTGGTCGACGGTCCTGGCAATATCGCGGCCCTACCGGGTGGGATGTTCCGGAAGTTCCGCTACAGCGGCGTCGTCCCGGTGCTGGACCCGGCGCCGCGCATGCTACCCAACGACGTGTTGCAGACCGGGAAGCTTCCGGTGCGCGGCCGGACCGTCGCCGGAGAGGGAACCCGCGCCGCAGAAGTGGAAATCCTTCTACTGCAAGGCGGTTCGGCCTCGGATCTGGCGCGCCTCGGAGTCGGTTGGGTGCTGGTCGAACACACCACCCCCGGACCGCTCGGTGCGTCGGCGACGACGCTCGCCCAGCTCGAGCCGAGGTACCAGGACCCGGAACTCGCGCTGTACCGCGTGCCCGGCGTCATCGAGCTGCGTGGATCATCGACGACGCACCGCGTCCTCGCGTGTGCCGCTCACTTCCTTTGGGGCGCGATTCTTATCGCCGGTCCGCTGATCGCCCTCGGCGCACGTGCACGATCGCGAACGAAAACCAGGGGGTAGCACGGATCATCAACCCCGTCTGTGCGAAAACGGGACTTCGAGGGACTTCGAGCTATTCGGTGAACGGTGCCATTCGGATCATATGCAGAAAGCCCGCACTGTCGAGCCAGCGAACCCGGCCTTCGGGCACTGCTTTCGCCTCCGCTTCGAAAGCCGCGATCACGTGTCGCTTGAAGTCGTGGCGTGGGTGGCGGCGCAGCAGTTCCGCGACCCAGTTCCGGTCCAGTTCGGCCAGGCGCGCGCCGAGAACGTCGACCGACGCGCCCGCGGAGACGAAGCCGCCGGGATCGCTGAGATCGTCGGCGACGCCGGGGGTGATGTGAGCGGCGATAGCCGCGCCGATCGCGTTTGCGCGTTCGTGGGGAGCGCCGGCGCGGAGCGCCAGCGCGACGGCTCGTTCGCCACCTTCCACCGCGAAACACCTTCCCGGCGTGGGATGTTCGAGCTGTAAGTCGTGGAGCAGGCAGGAGACGTAGACCAGTTCGTCGTCATAGGCCGCACCGTCCAGGTCGGCCAGCACCCGTCCGAAGTAATAGGTTCGGAGCGAATGTTCCAGCACATGCGGCGAAAGACATTCGCGCGCTTCGGTTTCCGCCGCGACAGACAGGGCGGAATCGGGCAGCCGCAGGCCGGCGGGCTCGAGTTTGCCTCGGCCGCGGCGGCCCAACGTCAGCCGGACCCGGTTGAGCACCACCGCGGGCAGCGTACGGGCGGTCTCGACGGCCAGCCTGCGGCGTTGCTCCTTGGACAGTGCACCACCGGTGCGGGTGGCCCATTCCCAATCCATGCCCGTCGGTGCGGCCACTGCGCTCAGCGTCCGACCGCGGCCGGCTTCGGCCGTGGATCTCGAATTCGACTGCGGAGCAGGATTATCATTATCGCGGTCACGATGCCAGCGGCGAGCAGATAACCGGCAGTGATCGATGTCGCCCCCATTACGGGCCCGAATATCAGTGACGAGAAGAACTGACCGACGAATGCGGCGGTTCCCGACAGCGACGTCGCCTGGCCGCGCTGTGACGCGGGTGGTGTCTCGCCGATAAGCACTGTCACCGCGGGAAGCAACAGGCCGTAGCCGATGCCGAAGAGTGCCGCGGCGGCGAAGATCGGCACCGGGTGACTGCTCACGCCCAGCAACAGAAAAGTACCCAGCCAGCAAGCCACTCCCGTGCGCAGCACCGCATCGAATCCGGCGCGGGCGCGGATCCGCCCGTAGCCCAGTCCGATCAGGCTCGAAGCGAGCGACAGTAGCGCCATGAACAGGGAGGAGAAGACCGGCTCGTGGATCCCGATCTGCGCCAGCCGCTGCGGCACGAACACCACCAGGCTGAACATCATCAGTCCGATGCATGCCATCAGCGCGTTCCAGCCGAGCAGCGTGGGATATCGGCGCAGCAAGTCGAAGGCGGACAGAGGAGTGTGTCCCGAGAGCCGTTTCCGCTCATTCGGCATCAGGAGCAGGGTCGCCACGCCGAGGGGAATCCCTACCAGATAGATACCGAATGTCGCGTGCCATGAGATTCCGCCGAGGAGCCCTGCCAGCATCGGCCAGATCACCCCGCTCGCGGTCACCGCCGCGGTGCGCCAACCCATGATTCGATCTTGTCGCGCACCGGATCCCGCGGCCAGCAGTGCCACCGTGGTGCCGCTGAAGACCGCGGCCGCGCCGACACCCAGCAGCATACGAGTGATGATGAGTGCTGGAAAGGAACTGGTCACCAAGCCGGCGCCTCCGGCGGCACCGTACAGCACAAGCCCAGCGCCGAGCGGGATACGCACGCCCCAGCGATCTATCGCTCTGCCCACCAGCGGGCTGGTCACCGCGATCAGGGCGCAGTGCGCCGTGGCCACGAAACCTACCGCCGTGACACTGATTCCGAACTCGTTGCGGATGAGTTCGAGAACCGGCATGACAATTGCGCCCGCCATCATGCCCAGAGTGGAGGCGAGCAACAGCACCAGCAGCAGCCCGCCGGATACGCCGGGCTGCGGGGCCGTCGGCGGATCAATCGCGTATTCTTCGGATGTTTCCGTGGTCATCGCAGTGAAAGGTCCCGTTCCAGATCGTCGACCACGAACATCGGTTCCACCGCAGCGCGGATCTCACGCATCCTGGCAGCGATCGGCTCAACCGTATTCGCCTCGATGAACAGGTATGCGGCGGCACCGATGGAGCCCAGTCCGCCGCCGTACACATCACCCTCGTGGACCCGCACGTCCGCGCGCAGGACCCCGGGCAGACCCTCTAGGTCGGCCTGTGCCGGTACCTTCCGCACCTGTCCCGGCGCCAGCGGCACACCGACGACGGCGACAAAGGGGTGGGTGCGAGCGCGTGCGCGGGGCGGCTCACGGTCGACCGCGATATCGACGCCGGCGCGAATCGTGTTGACGCCGAACAAGATCTCCGAAAGCAGCGGTAGCGCGGCGCCGCCCGCTCGACAGGCGATCTCTCCCAAAACGTAATCACCGGCACGGGTGCGGAAGATCTCGCAGTGCACCTGTCCGCTGGTGAGGCCCATGACCTCGATCGCGCGCAGGGTCAGAGCCCGCACCGCCCGTGCGGCCGGATCGGCGTCGGGTAGCGCGATACCTTCCCAGACATTGCCGGTATCGATCGCCTCCAAGACTGTGACGGGGTATTGAGTGGTCAGCGTCAGGTACGGCTCTGCCTGCCATACCACGATGTCACAGCTGAACTCCGCATCGACGTCGATGCAACGTTCGACCAGGAACCCGTCGCGGGCGGCGGTCAGCCCGTCATACACACCGGACGCTTGCATCATCCGCTCGGAATCCCCGGCGGGAACCCGACCGTCGAACTTGCCCGCGGCTACGAATTCGTCCAGTTGCCGGGCCGAGGTGACCTTTGTGGTGCCCAGCGCGCAGAAACCGCGGCGCGGCTTCACGACAACCGGCCACCCGATCTCCTCTGCCGCCTGAGCGGCCTCGGCGAAGCTGTGCGCCACCGCCCATCGCGCCACCGGAACTCCGCCCTCACGCAGGCGCCGCTTCATCACCGCCTTGTCCGTGAACGCGATCGCCTGATCCCAGGTTTGCCCTGGCAAACCCAGCAGTGAACGCAGGAAACCCGCTGCGGCGATGGTGAGTTCGTCGGTGCCGATGACCCGGGCCACCGGCAGCTTCGCGACCACGGCGGCGAGACCGTTGTAATCGGTCCATGACGCCACCGGATGCAATGGCACATCCACTCCGGCGGCGCGCCAGAGATGTCCGGTTTCGGCCGGAATCAGGAGGTGCACCGGGCCCTCGATCCGCTGGAGGAACAACGCGGCGATGGGGGGCCTCGACGCAACAACAAGAGTAACCACGATTTTGAACCTTTGATGAAGCGAAAATGTTCGATACGTGCGCAATTCACCCCCCGAGGGCCGATACTTACGGCGCCCGCAACACCTCCAACCGTCGATAGCCATCTCTTTGCTGAAAGTCAACTGTGCACTAGCTATGTTTGATCGAAGAGATGTGCGACAGTGGCGCGCGCTCCAGTGAAGAGGTCATCGCCGACCGGACCCGACGAGCGATCCGGCGAACACCTAGGCGCACGTCGAATCATGCCCCCGGAAACACCATTGGCGCGAGCGACCAGAGCGGTCACGGATGTCATAGGAGGACTCTAAATCAGACGACCTGCAACGCCGGCCGACGTCTCTTCCCACTGTTGGGGTCAGATAGTTGCCTTCCCGCGGCGAAGCTCATTCCTAACTAGCCGTTAACCAATTCTTTGCTTATTCATTAACAAGGCGGCCTTAGTTGTCGGTTCGCTGCACATGAGAGACGAGACCCACTCGGGTTCACAGCCATACATTCGGAAGTCTCGTCCAGGACTGCCTGTTTGGTTGACTCCTCGGCCTGCCCCGAGGTTCGATACCCCGATCAGCGAAACCACTGCGGCACCATGGATGTCGCGATGCGGTGCCACAGAGGGCGAATCGCAGCGATGAGGTGTGCGGCCGAGTCAGTAGAAACAGCACGTGACGGCGCAGCTCCAGCAGGTCGAGCGCTGCGATCCGAATCCTCGATGGGTAGCTATCGACGGCGAAAGATTCCCTGCCGGACGAAATTCGCCAAGCCTGTCCCCGCGCACGTCAGCCCCGACACAACCGTCCGGGTGCTGCGGACGGCCGACTTCTCCGACACGAGGGCCTGCTTGCCGCGCTGAGCACCAAAACCGGCCACCGCGATTTCCACCTCGTCATCACGGATATGGACCCGTTCGTGGCGCTGGAACGCGACGGCGCTGCACCTGGACGGCGACGTACTCACGTCGGCGGGCCTCGACCTGTGCCAGCATCTGGTCGGCGGGGAACTGGGAGCGCATACAGCGGCAGAACTGGCCAGATGGAACGTGGCCGCACCGCATAGGGATGGCAGCCAGGCCTAGTACATTCGGATACGCTCGGCGCACGGGATACCGGCGGTGGCCTCGCCGCAATACTGCCCTGGGCCGTCACCGAACCGACAGCTGCGGTCGATGTTTCGGCGCTGGCCGCGCACGCGGTGATGCGCGAGCGCACGTTCATCGGTCGGTTCAAGGCCGAGGTGGGGACCACGCCGCGGCGGTGGATCGATGCGCAGTGCACCGTGTGCCTGCGAGTTGCTGGAAAGCACTCAGTTGCCGGTTGCAGCCGTTGCGGCGCAAATCGGGATTCGGCAGCGTTACCGCGCTCCGGGTGCACCTGCGGGCAACGACGGGAGCCACGCCGGCGACGTGAGAAGCCACATATGTCGTTGCATGGCAGTATGTTCGGGCAACGAAACTCGTTTGCTGATCACGCCGACCCGACAATGCCGGCTGAACGGTCGCGAATTTTTGCCTGCGAATGGGTTTACCGCGACGCGTCAAGGGGTAAAATCTTCGAGAGGATTCGCGTATCCATATCTTATGCTTGCCGTGTTCTCCGGTCCCATGAGCATCCAGTAAGATCGCTGATTGTTAACCAATCGACTGAACTACTTCCCTACCGACATCGGATCCCGCGATTCCCGCGGCGAACGTCGTGATCGACGCGCGAGAGGTGGTTGGAGCATGGCTGATCTGGAGACGGCGGCATCCATGGCCCCGTTGGTTACTGGAGTCGAGTTGGCGACCGCGAGCACCCCGCTGCGCCGCGCCGCTGGGCGTCTGCAGTCGGTGCTGCCGCCCGGTTGGCATGTCGAGATCGTCGACGCACCGAACCGGCCGGACAGCGACGGATCCCCTGTCCTCCGAGTGGTCATGCCGACCGGCTGATCATCCCGTCCAGCCGAGTGGCATGAGCAGCGACTTCTGCTCGCAGAACGAGTCAAGACCCTCCGGGCCGTTTTCCCGCCCGAGCCCGGAGTTCTTGTAGCCGCCGAACGGTGAACTCGGGTCGAAGGCATACCAGTTGATCGCATAGGTGCCGGTACGCACCCGTGACGCGATCTCGGCGCCGTGCTCGATATCCGTGGTCCATACCGACCCCGCGAGGCCATAGACCGAGTCGTTGGCAATGGCGACGGCCTCCTCCTCGGTCCCGTACGGAATCACCGACAGCACCGGGCCGAAGATCTCCTCCTGGGCGATGGTGGACTTGTTGTCCACATCGGCGAAGATCGTCGGCTCGACGAACCACCCCCGGTCCAGACCTTCCGGACGACCGCCACCCAACACCAGCCGCGCGCCCTCGGCCTTGCCCTTGGCGATGTAGCCCTCGACCCGGTCGCGCTGGCGTTCGGAAACCAGCGGACCCAGCTGCACACTCGGGTCGGTCGGGTCGCCGACCTTCATCGTCTTCACGTGTTCGACCAGCGCTTCGAGGATTTCGTCATATCGACTGCGCGGCGCGAGAATGCGGGTCTGCGCGACGCAGCCCTGCCCGCTGTTCATCAAGCCGGAGAATGCGAGCACCGGAATACCGGCCGCGAGATCCATGTCCGGCAACAGGATCGCCGCGGATTTGCCACCGAGTTCGAGCGAGACGCTCTTGAGTTGTCCGGTGGCGATCGCGCCGATCTTCTTGCCGACCGCGGTGCTTCCGGTGAAGGTCACTTTGTCCACGCCGGGGTGCGAGACCAGGTATTCGGCCGCATCGGGTTCAGCGGGCAGGACCGAGAGCACGCCTTCCGGCAGGCCGGCCTCGGCGAAGATGTCCGCGAGCAGGTTGGCCGTGATCGGCGTCAGTGGAGCAGGTTTCAGCACCACCGCGCATCCCGCGAGCAGCGCGGGCGCGAGCTTGTTGGCCGCGAGGAACAGCGGAACGTTCCACGCGGTGACCGCGGCGACGACACCGCGCGGCTCGCGGGTGACCCGGGTGGTGCCGAACCCGCCGACGCGGGTCTCGCGCCACGGGAACGACTTCGCCAACGCCGCATAGGCGTCCAGCACGGCAACCGAGGGGAGCTGGTTCAGCGTCATGGCCATCACTTGCGGCGTACCCACCTCCGCGACGAGGGCGGCCAGGAGATCGGCGGAGCGCTGCTCGATCAGTCGGGCGGCACGGGTGAGCACCTCGGCGCGCTCCTCCGGCGGCGTGGACGGCCACGGGCCGTGGTCGAAGGCATGACGTGCGGCGGCGACCGCGGCGTCGACATCGGCCCGACTCACCGCGGGAACGCTGCCCACCGGCTCGACCGTGGCAGGCGAGAAGACCTGGACGCGCTCGGCGGTGGCTGGCGCAGTCCAGCGGCCGCCGATGAACAAGCTGTCGTAGTGCATGAGAACACGTTACAGTTTGGCGCTTCAGTTGTCTGTAACCTGTTCTAGTTTTTCCTCGGGGCAACGCTCTGAGCAGTGTGAATTCCGACCTCTCGGTTCGCTTTTCACAAAACGCACTATTGCGTTCTACTGCTGGACAAGGGATGCTGTAGCTACTGATCAGCTCGCTCGATTCATGAACCGATACCGTAACTGGGGAGTCCGAGTCATGGCTGTGCAAGTGATTCGCCGATCGCTGATGACCAGCGATCAGACCGAGCATCAAGCGAAGTGCGTCGGCAGTGGGGGATGGGTGGTCTCTTTCCTACCCGGACGCACCCTGACGATCGAGCAAGCGACCGCGGCCATGCAGGCCGCGGAGGCCGTCGCCGCCGTCAGGACGCTGGCCGATCTGGTCGGGCTGACCCCACTGGAGACCGTCGGACTCGCCATCCTGGAATCGCCCTGGAGCGAGCCGCTGCGCGCGCCCTACAGCAAGCGGCGCTGGCGTAGCGGACGACACGAGCATTAGCTCGGCTAACTTTTAGCTGCTACAACGACTAGGTTGCTCACCAGTAACTCACGCACGGCGGGAATGCGAACCAACCACCAGGCCCACCGAGGGTGATATCGGGGAAAGACCATACGTACGTCGGCGGTAGTGCGCGCCGCCCAACGCAATCCATCCGCGGCGCGCACCGCGAACAGCGAGCTGCCGAACCGGTTTTTCGGCTCTCGTCCGTGCTTGCGCCGATACCGCCGCGCGGCGTACTCGCCGCCGAGGTAGTGCCACGGTCCGGTCTCGTGCCCGCCGAACGGTCCGTGCCAGACCGTGTACGACAGCACGATCAGCCCCCCCGGTCTCGTTACCCGCACCATCTCATCGGCCATCACCCAGGGTTGTGACACGTGTTCGGCGACGTTCGACGAGAAGCAGATGTCCACCGCCTCGTCGCGGAATGGCAGCGCCATCCCGGATCCGCGTACCGCACCCGCCACCGAGAGTCCCCCGGCGTGCATCTCCGAGGGGTCCGGCTCCACCGGGATGTAGCGCGCACCCGTCCGGACGAACGCGTCCGCGAAGTAGCCCGGTCCGCCGCCGACATCGAGGATCGTGGCGCCGTCCAGCGATCGGCCGGTGAGGTCGGCGTAGAAGTCCGCGATCATCGTCGTGCTGTCGGCGGCAAGACCGCCGTAGAACAGCGCGGGATCGGTCTGCTCGAACCGGAAACTGCCGAGCAATCGGAGCGATCGGCGCAGGGTCGCCCGACGGGCGAACCGGGGTGCTTTGCCCCACGTGGGCACTGTTTCGGCTTTGAGCACGGCGCAGAGTTTCGCACAACCCCGACGGTCGGCATTCTGGGCGGGTGCTCGGGTTAGGGTATACCGCGATATTCGACGTCCCTGCCGGACCACCTGACCGAGAGAAGCTCCACCGTGCGCGAAGTCCTCCTGCTCTGCTGGCGTGACACCGGACACCCGCAGGGCGGCGGCAGTGAGCGGTACCTCGAGCAGGTCGGCGCACAGCTCGCGGCACGCGGGATCAAGGTCACCCTGCGCACCGCCCGCTATCCGGGAGCGCCGCGACGGGAACGCATCGACGGCATCGACATCAGCAGGGCGGGCGGACGCTACACCGTATATCCGCGCGCACTCGCCGCGCTCGCGCTGGGCAGGCTCGGCCTCGGCCCGATGCGCGGCGTGCGCCCTGACGCGGTCATAGACACCCAGAACGGCATCCCGTTCTTCGCCACCGCGGTCACCAAGGCGCCGTCCGTGGTGCTGGTGCACCACGGACATCGCGAGCAGTGGCCGGTGGCGGGGCGACTCGTCGGTCGAATCGGTTGGTGGATCGAGTCGCGGCTGTCGCCGCGCGTGCATCGGGGCAACCAATATCTGACCGTTTCGCTGCCTTCGGCCGAGGAGTTGGCAACGCTCGGCGTGGATCGTTCGCGTATCGCGGTGGTCCGTAACGGAGCCGAACCGGTTCCAGTCGACGCGCCCACCGGAGCCGCGGAAACGCGCACAGCCGCACCGACCGTCGTGGTGCTCTCACGCCTGGTGCCGCACAAACAGATCGAGGACGCGCTCGCCGTCGTCGCCCGGCTGCGGGACCGCGTCCCCGGGCTGCGCCTCGACGTGATCGGCGACGGCTGGTGGGCAGACAACCTGAAGGACAACGCCCACGAACTCGACATCGCCGACGCCGTCACCTTTCACGGCCACGTCGACGAACGCCGCAAACACGAACTGCTCGCGCGTGCGTGGGTGCACGTGCTGCCCTCGCGCAAGGAGGGATGGGGACTCGCGGTGATCGAGGCCGCCCAGCACGGCGTGCCGACCATCGGTTACCGGAGTTCGCGCGGGCTCACCGATTCCATCGTCGACGGCGCGACCGGCATCCTGGTCGACGACGTCACCCAATTGGCCGATGCCGTAGGCGATCTGATCGACGATCCGGCGGCACGCACAGTCATGGGGGAGAAAGCTCGCGCACGCGCACGCGAGTTCTCCTGGGAGCAGACGGGAAATGGCGTCTACGAGGTTCTGTCCGCCGCCGCCGGTGGCGAGCCCATCGCGGGCTTGATCGCGCCACGTCCAGTCGACTGATTCGGCAGAAGAGTCGTTCCCATATCGGTCGCGTGTCACTCTCGGCTACGGCTTGGCCATTGCCATCCGCGCATCCGAATTGGGAGGTTTGTCGGTAATGTCTCGACACACCCCGGGTGACGGCGGTTGCGCTTTATTCAAGTCCGAGGATTCTCACTACATCGGACGGAAGTCCTTCGTGTCCGACTCGCTCCACCGCTGCCGTGCGTTCCTTGTCGGCCGTACGGCCTACGAGTCGGCAATTGCCGCAGTAGGTTTGAGGTCGCACCCAGCGCGGAAATGTGTTCGCGGTCTCAGAATTTTCTCGGGAAACATTGCCACATACCGGCTTTCGTCTACCTCTGATAGATTCCCAAACCATTACCGCCGATGGGAAGCTCGTGGACAACGAAAATCGTTTCCGTTAAGTTACCTCCCTGAAGTCGAGAGCTCAGTGGACGGCACGGAAAACAAATGAGGTTCGTCGATGTGGTGCGTACAGATGATTCGCACCCATGATCGGCGAAATGCTCAGCTGAGGACCGACCGAGACTGCGCAGTCAGTGCATATCAGAGATAAGGGCCTACATGAATAAAGTCACCCGCGCTACCGTTATTGCCTTGACGGTTGCGAGTGCCGTGGGAGTTGGGTCCGCTACTGCGGTAGCCGAGCCCGCGATGCCGGACGGGCGCACATTGAGCACCGAGATCGTGCCGGGCGTGCAATACACCAGCAACACCCTGGACGAGTCCGTGGTCATCGAGACCGGGATGTCCACCCTCATCACCCAGGGCGGGCAGTTTCAGGTGAAGGACGCGGCCGGCACCACGGTGGCCGGCGTCGCGTCTTTCGCGGTCGAGCCGAAAGCCCTCGAGGCCGTCGAAGCTCCGGCAGAGGTGAAGGCGGCTGCGCAAGCCGCGACACCGGATATGCATCTCGACGAGATCAGCGGTGATCCGCACACCGAGCGGTTCGACGCGGCGATACAGGCCGCTGTCAACGAGTTCCAATTGGCCACCGCGACCGGATCTCTGGCTGGTGGTGCGATCGGCGTGGCTGTCGGCTGCGGTATCGGCGCTGTGGCCGGTGGGGTCGTCGGGGCGCCCATCCTCGATGCCGCAGGCCTCACCATCATCGCAGGCTGTCTTGCCGGTGCCGGTCTGCTCGGTGGGCTGGGCGCCATCATCGGCGCCGCGGTGCTCGGCATTCCGGTGGGCATTGCCTCTGCGATCAAGTTCCAGAACACCATGAACCAGCCGTACGACGAGGAAAAGCCAGCCGGCGACAAGGAGTGAGGTTCCGACTCGGCCTCGGCCCGGCCCTACCGAAAGGCGTTGCCGGGCACGGGTCGCGCGGAAGACCGGTACGTCCCCGCTCGATGACCGTAGACCCCTCCGCGTGTCGGGCGCGATGGACACACGTCGATCAGTGATGACGACAACCGGACTCCTGGTGCAGCATCGACTTCAACAATCAGTGCTTTATCAGGAGTTCGCTCGATCTCGGGCTTCACACTCCCAACGCCTGGGTTGAGATGCGCGGAAGCCCGATGAAAGTTTTCACCAAGTGCTCCCGTCGCCCGTCTTCGACACGGGAATCGCCTGCCGTGCAAAAGAAACCGCCCGCGTCATCTGCCAGATGACGCGGGCGGTGCTACTTTTGGAGGAGTGTCAGCCCAGACGCTGTTTGAGCGCCTCGAACTCGTCACGCACGCCGGAAGGCAGCTTGTCGCCAACGAACTCGAACCATTCCTCGATCAGTGGGATCTCCTTGCGCCACTCGTCGGCGTTCACGACGAGCGCCTCGTCGACGTCCTCGGCGTCGACGTCGAGGCCGTCCAAGTCGAGCTGCGCGGCGGTGGGGACCTTGCCGATCGCGGTCGCCTCGGCATCGGCCGACCCCTCGATGCGTCCGATGATCCACTCCAGCACGCGGGAGTTCTCACCGAAGCCCGGCCACAGGAACCGGCCGTCGGCGCCGCGGCGGAACCAGTTGACGTAGAAGATCTTCGGCAACTTCGCGGCGTCCGCGTTCTTGCCGACGTTGATCCAGTGGCCCAGGTAGTCGCCGACGTGGTAACCCATGAACGGCAGCATGGCCATCGGGTCGCGACGTACGGTGCCGACCTTGCCCTCGGCGGCGGCGGTCTGCTCCGAGGACAACGTGGCGCCCATGAACACGCCGTGCTGCCAATCGAAGGACTCGGTCACCAGCGGGACCGTGGTCTTGCGGCGGCCGCCGAACAGGATCGCCGAGATCGGCACGCCCTGCGGGTCATCCCACTCGGGAGCCAGGATCGGGCACTGCGCCATCGGCGTGCAGTAGCGCGAATTCGGGTGGGCGGCAAGCGTTTCGGTCTCCCGGAGGTACCAGTCGTTACCCTTCCAGTCGGTCAGGTGGTCGTGCTCGCCCTCCAGACCTTCCCACCAGACGTCGTCGTGGTCGGTCAGCGCGACGTTGGTGTAGACGGTGTTGCCCGCGTCCATCGTGGCCATGGCGTTCGGGTTGGAGCTGCGGTTGGTGCCCGGCGCGACGCCGAAGAAGCCGAACTCCGGGTTCACCGCGTAGAGGCGGCCGTCCTTACCGAAGCGCATCCAGGCGATGTCGTCGCCCAGGGTCTCCGCCCGCCAGCCCGGCACGGTCGGCTGGATCATCGCGAGGTTGGTCTTACCGCAGGCGCTCGGGAACGCGGCGGCGATGTAGTAGGCCTTGTTTTCCGGGGAGATCAGCTTGAGGATCAGCATGTGCTCGGCCAGCCAGCCCTCGTCGTGGGCCATCGCCGACGCGATCCGCAGCGAGTAACACTTCTTCCCCAGCAGTGCGTTGCCGCCGTAGCCGGAGCCGTAGCTCCAAATCTCTCGGTCCTCGGGGAAGTGGGTGATGTATTTGGTGTCGTTGCACGGCCACGGCACGTCGGGCTGGCCCTCGTCCAGCGGCGCGCCCACGGAGTGCAGCGCCTTGACGAACGGCTTGTCGGTGCCCAGCTTCTGCAGGGCGGCGGTGCCCATTCGGGTCATCACCCGCATCGACACGACGACGTATTCGGAGTCGGTGATCTCGACACCCAGCTTCGGGTCCTCGGCGCCGAGCGGCCCCATACAGAACGGCACCACGTACATGGTGCGGCCCTTCATCGAGCCGCGGTACAGCTCGGTCATCATGGCGCGCATCTCGGCCGGGTCGACCCAATTGTTGGTCGGGCCCGCATCGGCCTCGGTCTTGGAACAGATGAAGGTGCGGGATTCCACCCGGGCCACGTCGGAGGGGTCGGAGAGCGCGAGGAAGGAGTTCGGCTTCTTCTTCTCGTCCAACCGCTTGAACGTCCCCGCCGCGACGAGCTGCTCGGTCAGCCGGTCCCATTCCTCGTCCGAACCATCAGCCCAGACCACTCGCTCCGGCTGAGTGAGTTCTGCGACTTCCAGTACCCAGGCGAGTAGTTCGCTGTGCTCGGTCGGCGCCTTGCCGTCGGATCCACGAAGACCAGGAATGGTCGCTGAGGTCATGAAAAACTCTCCTGAGATGGGCGGCTGTTCGATGCTTCGCCGCCTGGCCCTAGGCCCATGACCAGCGCGAACACACCGAGCGCCACCGTTGGCGGGAAGGCACCCGCTACGACCAGTCGAAAGCGCACCCAGGATGGGCGGCGTACCAGGACTTAGCGGACGCCCAAGTTCCTGATTAGAGATTAACGCGATGTGACGACCGGTACGGAATCGGGTTCCTCACTATGTACCCAATCTCTTACTTCCTTCAACAGGCAAGATCCAGCGATCGATGATTCGGATATCGCGCTCGCATGCGGCGAGCTGTCCCGGTTGTTCGGCCGCCATCCGTCGCAGCCGGGCCTCCAGTTCGGTAACGCGGCGGTCGGTGTCGACCATTCGCGCGGTGCTTGCCTGCACCACGCGGTCGGCCAACGCGGTTTCGGTTTCCACGAGTGCGGTCGCCACCCGCTGCTCGAGCTGGGCTTTTACATTGACCAACGCGTCGGCCACCCATTGCCGGATGTGCGCTCGATCGGCCAGCTGTCCGCGCGCACGGACCACCCAGGCCGCGGCACCGCCGCCGAGCAGCAGAGTGACCGGGACACTGGCGACGTCCAGCGCGGGCAGCAGCGACAGCGGAGCAACCAACAGGCGACCGAGGCCGACGCCGGCGGACGCGCCCAGCGCGATCATGAGGTGATCTTCGACACCTCGATGTCTCGGCTCAGGGTCCGGGCCGACACGCGGGGCCGGATCACGCCGTCGCGGCGGCACGCCGCCCTCGACGCCATCCATCCGAGCGCGTAGTTCGGCGAGACGGTGGTCGATGGTGCGGTCGACGGCGCCCGCCAGTTCGGTGACGGTCTGCTGGAGCCGGTCGGGATAGCCGCGGAGTTCGGCGCGGCGCAGCCGTTCGAGTTCGCCGCGAGTGGTGGCGTGCAGCGCACGGACCTGCGCGCCGATGTCGGTCATCAGGTCGACCCTGGCCAGATGTAGTTGCCCGCGCAATGTCGACATCGCGGTGGCGCGTCCGCCGTCGCGGCCCGCGAGCAGCACCGCCCGCTCCTCACGCACCCGCGCCGATTCGGCGCCGGAGCGCAGCGCGGACACCTGCTCGACCACCCGCTGACGCGTGTCGGACAGGACCCGACCGGTGACCGCCGCGAGCCGCTCACCGCTTGCCGCATAGGCGCCGGAGGCCGCGGCGGTCAGCTCCGCATGCAGCGCGCCGAGGCCGGAACGATCCAGCAATCCCGCGTCGCCCGCGGTGCGGGCCGCCACCGCGAGCCGCGCCGAGACCGGCACGATGGCCAGGTCGGCCGCACCATGGGCGGCCAACAGCTCCAGGTTGCGCGACCGCACGGCGCGCCAGTCCTGGTAGGCGTGGATGCCGTTCATGGCGAGCAGGATTCGTGTTCCGTCCGCGCGCAGCCTCCCGATCAGGCCGAGCATGTCCGCGCCGACGGCGGTGCCCGCGTCCAGCAGGATCAGTGCGACCGCCGAGGGCACGCCGACCGAGGGCGAGGTAGTGGTCTCCACCGTCGTGCTCGCGGCCGGCAGCGGCTCGGAGAGTTCGACGCGCGGCTCGAACCGGGCCAGTTCGGTCCGCAGCAGCGTGGTGTTGGCATCAGAGGGGCCGATCACCGTGACCGCGCTCGCGGCGCCGGACCCGTGCACCGCGCGCAGCAGGGCGATGCCCTGCGGGTTCCATCGAGCCACCACCGCCTCGACCTCGGGGGACGGCGCGAACTCTGCTCGCTCGGGCCGGGCGGCAGCGGGGCGGACGACTGCTTGCTCCGTCTGCTCTGCCGCGGCGCGCCGCTCGACGTCGGACTCGGCCGTCTCGCCATGGGACGTCACCGTCGGCGGCTCCGCAGGTTCAGAGTCCGGCACTGCTCATCCGTTCCCATAGTCGGACGTAGCCGTTGTGCACGCGAAGTGCCGCACGGCGGGCGGCGGGGGGCATGTCGCTGGAGACGACGGCGCGCCACCGGGCGGCGCGGGATATCGCGTCGTCGGCGTCGGAGGGCGCCGGGGACGGATAGCCCGCGGCGAGGTGTGCGACCTCGGGCCGGGCCAGACCCGCACAAAGTCCGAGCCAGAGGGCATCGTCACCGAAGAGATAGGACTCCAGGACGTCGCGGGCGCGCTCGCCCTCGCCCGGCACCGCGCGGGCGGCGAGCCGGGCCAGTTCGTCGAGCAGTTCGCCGTCGCGCAGCGCGGATACCTGTTCGTAGCGGCGCTGTAGAAGCCGGTGCAGCGCGTCGATTCCACTCGCGGCGTGCAAAATCTGCAGCAGCGCCTGCGCAGCGAGCTCCGGGTCGTGGCGCAGGGCGGCATAGGCACAGACCACGCCGTACAGATCCCAGCGCCGCAACAACTGCTCGCGCTCCGCGAGATCCGGCCCCGGCGCGACGAACAGATCCGCCGAGAGAATCAACGACGGGTCCGCCTCGGCGGCGAGCCTGCGCAGCAGGGCGAGATCGTCGCCGGTCACCGCACCTGCCCTGGTGTGCGCAGCCAGCGACGCAACCACCGGAAGCACCGGGATACCGAGCTCCCTGCCGTACTGCTCGGCCGCGGCTACCGCGTCTCCCCAACGGGCGCCGATCGCGTCGGCCTTGTTCAGCACCACGACCGTCCGCCCCGGCGGCAGCGTGGCGAGGATCCTACGGTCGGCAGGTGTCGGCGCGGCCGACACCACGTACACGACGAGGTCAGCGTCGAGTACCGGATCGGGGAGCCCCGGCTCGTCCACCGGCTCGGTCTCCACCGCGGACATGAGCGCGAGCGCGTGCAGCACCGTGGTCCGTCCCGCGTGCGCGCGTCCGGTCACTTGGATGCGTGGCGGTTTACGCCAGGCGCTGACGGCCGCGGCCGCGGCATACCCGATCCGCGCGTCCCGGCCCGTCCCGAAGCGCAACTCGGCGAGCAGTTTGTCCAACTGGTCGCGTTCGGACGCTGGTACGCCGCGCTCCCGCAGCGGCCCATGAGATTCGGTGGCTGTCTGCATGCTGCACACCCCCTTTACGGGGCGCAATTCTGTCAGAAGTCGGGTCGCGGGACAGGCTCGACCGCTCAGCGGCCGCTGAAGTATTTGTTCACGGTCCGCACCGCCCAGTTCGGCGCGTATTTGGCGACGGTCGCCAGTACCTTTGCCTGCGCGCCGATCTCGTAGTGCACCTTGGGCAGCCGGCCGCGCTTGCGCGTGGCGTCCCAGATTCCGGCGGCGACATCATCCGAGGTCAGCCGCACGCCCAACGACCTCGTCGTCCCAGTCGCCACGCCATCCACCATCGCGGTCGCCACGAACAGCGGCCAGATCGCGATCATGCGGATGTCATGGCGTTCCCATTCGAGATCCAATGCCTCCGTGAGGCTTTTGACCGCGGCTTTGGTTGCGCCATAGCTCGCGAGTTCGGCCTGGCCGTAGATCGCCGACGCCGAACACAGGTTGACCACCTGCGCGCCGGGGGTGTCGCGCAGGTAGGGAAACGCGCAGTGGGTTCCGGCGAGCACACCGCCCAAGTTGACTTCGACGATCGCTTGGTGGGCGGACAGCTCGATGGACTCGAACGACCCGGCGCGCAGGATGCCCGCGTTGTTGACCAGAATGTCCAGCCGCCCGGCCTCGGCGTGGAACTCGGCCAGCCGCTGCGCCCACTGCGCGCTCTTCGTCACATCCAGCACCCCGGTGCGCACGCTGCCACCTTTGCCGGTGATGTCGGCAGCGAGCCTGGTCAAGCCCACTTCGTCGATGTCGTAGGCCCCGACGCGGTATCCGTGCGCAGCGAAAAGCTGGGCCGTGGCCCGTCCGATTCCGGCCGCGGCGCCGGTGATGAACACTGTCGGTCCGCCTATGCCGAAAATTCTAGTCCCGCGGCCTTGTACCAGGGGCTTCCCAGACCTGCGGTCGGTCATATACCCTCCTATGGTCCCGCCGTTATCAAAACGCAATGTTCGAATAACGCTTCGATCAACGCGCCGTTCGAATGCAGCAACCGACTCGACGATGAGGAGGTGTCATGACCGCGAATGTCATCGGCACTGTCGATCCGGAGCCCGCTTCAGCCGCGGACCACAAGCCCCTGTTGCCGAGCCAAGATCCATTCCACCGGCCGCCGAAGGGGTTCGGGGCGAAGATGCCCGGCACCATCCTCCGCAGCAGGAAGATCGATCTGGCGCTTTTCGGCATTGTCCCGCAACAGGTCTCGGCGTGGCAGCTACTGTACCGCAGCTGCGACCTGCACGGCGCCCCGGAAGCGGCGGTCACCACGGTTCTGCTGCCGATCGGCGCCGAGCCGGACGAGGACCGTCCACTGCTGGCGTTCCAGACCGCGATCGACGCGGTCACGGAGAAGTGTTCGCCGTCGTACGCGTTGCGCCACGGCGCCGACGCGCTCGGCTCGGTCACCCAGCTCGAATGGCTGCTCGTCGCGAACGCGCTGCGCCGCGGCTGGGCGGTCACCATAGCCGACCACGAGGGCCCGCACGGAAACTTCGGTGCCCCGCGCGAGCCCGGCTACCGCACGCTCGACGGCATTCGCGCCGCCCTGCGGTTCGCCCCCCTCGGACTCGGCGCCGACACCCGCGTGGCGGTGTGGGGCTACTCCGGCGGCGGCATGGCCAGCTCGTGGGCAGTCGAGATGGCGCCGACGTACGCGCCGGAGCTCGACATCGTCGGCGCGGTGCTCGGCGCACCGGTCGGCGACCCTCGCCAGGTGTTCGACCGCCTGAACGGGACGCCCTACGCGGGCCTGCCCGCCATCGTGATCGCCGCACTACGCAGGCTGTATCCCGCCCTGGCCGCGGTGATCGACAACGAGCTGACACCGGAGGGCCACCGCTTCGTCGTCCGCGCGGAGAACGCGACACCATTGGGCGCGATTCTCGGCTTGGCCAACAAGAAGGTGGACGACTTCCTCAGCCGCCCGCTCACCGAGGTGCTCGACACACCGCAACTGCGGGCGATGTTCGATGATCTGCGGCTCGGCAACACGACGCCCACCTGCCCGCTGCTGGTAGTGCAGCCAGTGCACGACCAAATCATCCACGCGGACGGCATCGACGGCCAGGTAGCGCGTTACCGACGCGGCGGCGCCGTGGTCACCTACGTGCGCGACCGGCTCAGCGAGCACTTTTCGCTGCTGCCGCTGTCCACTCCGATCAGTCTGGATTGGCTGGCCGAGCGTTTCGCCGGGCAACCGGTGAGCGACGACGGGGATACGACCGTATGGTCGGTCGCGGCCTCCCCCGCGGGAGTGCGCGGCCTACTGAGCATGGCGGTGACCGCGGCCAAGGTCGCGCTGGGCCGTCCGCTGCGTCAGGAGCAGGCGCCCGCGGCACGGATCGCACCGGCGCGTGCCGCCTGACCTCCTGCTCAGCGATCCGAGCGCGACCGACTGACGCCCTGATCACTCGATGCTGGACAATGGACGCCGTGAACGACGCCGCGAACCATACTGCCGAGTCAGTTCCGGGCCCGCCGTCCACAGCTTCGGCTCCGGCTGAAGTCGGGCCCCGACGCAAGACCGGCTCCCGCCTGTATCCACGGGTCACCAGCTTCAGGTCCCGCCGTGGCGCGCTGACCGCGACCCAGCAGCAATCCTGGGACCGGATGTGGCCGACGATCGGCCGCGAAGTCGCCGACGAGCCGTTGGACGCGTCCGCCTGGTTCGGCCGCGACGCCCCGCTGGTAATCGAAATCGGTTGTGGCACCGGCACCGCGACCGCCGCCATGGCACAGGCCGAACCACACCTGAACCTGATCGGCATCGAGGTCTACCAGCCCGGCCTCGCCCAGCTGGTGCAGCGCATCGAGCGCGAGCGGATCGAGAACATCCGGCTGCTGCGTGGCGACGCCGTCGATGTGCTGGAGAACATGATTGCCACGAAATCGCTCACGGGCGTTCGCGTCTTCTTCCCCGACCCGTGGCCCAAGGCGCGGCACCACAAGCGGCGGCTGCTGCAGCCGGCGACGGTCGCGTTGATCGCGAATCGCCTGAAGGCAGGCGGCGTGTTGCACGTCGCCACCGACCACGCAGGCTACGCGGAGCACATCTACCAGGTCGGCACGGCAGAACCAATGCTGAGAGGACTGAACGAAACCACGGGAGGGGTCAGCGCCGAGCATCGAGCGACCGCGCCGATCGGCTTCGAACGACCGGTCACGAAATTCGAAGGCAAGGCACATCGCGCCGGCAGCGCCATCACGGAGCTCATATGGGGGAAGATCGACCGATGAGCGTCAGTGCGATGGCCCACGAAGTGGTCGATGTTGCCGGGGGGGTGCAGGGAGGCGGAGCGGAAGAGCTCGGCGGTGTGACGCCGGACGTCCGCCGGGCCCTGCTGGTGTGGGACGCCCCGAACCTCGACATGGGCCTCGGCGCCATTCTCGGCGGGCGGCCGACCGCCGCCTACCGCCCCCGTTTCGACGCGCTCGGCCGATGGCTGCTGGCCAGAACCGCCGAACTGTCGGTCGGCAGCGCGCGCCGGGTCGAGCCCGAAGCCACTGTCTTCACCAACATCGCACCGGGCACCGCGGACGTCGTGCGGCCATGGGTGGAGGCTCTGCGCAACGTCGGCTACGCGGTCTTCGCGAAACCGAAGATCGATGAGGACTCCGATGTCGACGCCGATATGCTGGCGCATATCGCGCTACGCAGCCGCGGTGCGGGCCTGGCCGGCATCATGGTCGCCTCGGCCGACGGCCAGGCATTCCGCGAGCCGTTGGAGGAACTCGCCACCACCGGCGTGCCGGTTCAGGTACTCGGCTTCCGCGAGCACGCGAGTTGGGCCGTAACATCCGATACTCTCGAATTCATCGACCTCGAGGACATTCCGGGCGTGTTCCGTGAACCGCTGCCCCGAGTGAGCCTCGAATCACTGCCCGACGAGGGTGCTTGGCTGCAGCCGTTCCGGCCGCTGTCGGCACTGCTCACCTCTCGCCCCGCCCAAGGAGTCGCTTAGTGTTCACACGCTGGGGCGATCTGGTCTACCGGCTGCGCTTCGCCACCATCGGCGTCCTCATGGCCGGGCTCCTTGCTCTCGGTGCCTACGGCCTCGGTCTGGAAGACCACCTCAGTTCCAGCGGGTGGGATGATCCCACGTCTGAATCCGCACGTGCGGCGAAGATCAAGGACGGGGCATTCGACCGGGACCACAACTCCGACGTCATCGTGCTGTACACGGCGCCGCAGGGGAAGACCGTCGACGATCCCGAATTCAGCAGCAAGATCGTCGCCAACCTGAACAGCCTGCCGCGCGATCACCCGAACGAGATCACCAAGATCAACGGGACGTACTGGCGCACCGAAGCGGCGCCCGCGCAGACCAGCCTCTTCGGTTCGAAGGACAAGAAGTATGCCTTCGCCTCGATCGCCATCAAAGGCGACAACGACACCGAGATGGTGCGCAACTACCGCAAGGTGAAGGACGTCTTCGACATCCCGGGCGTGGACGTGCAGGTTGCCGGGTTGCAGGCGGTCGCGGGCACCTTGAACGACACCATGGCCGACGATCAGAAACGGATGGAGATCCTCGCCATCCCGGCCGTGGCCGTGCTGCTGTTCTTCATCTTCGGCGGAATCGTCGCAGCCGCCCTGCCGCTGATCGTCGGTGGGCTCACGGTGATCGGCGCATGGGGCATCGTCCGTCTCATCACCGAGTTCACCGAGGTGAATTCGTTCGTTTCCCCAGTCGTTTCGATGATCGGACTCGGGCTGGCCATCGACTACGGCTTGTTCATCGTGAGCCGATTCCGGGAGGAACTGGCCGAGGGGTACGGCACCCGGGCCGCCGTGCGCAGATCGGTGATGACCGCCGGTCGAACGGTCGTGTTCTCCGCGACCATGATCGTCGCCAGCCTCGGCGGGATGCTGCTGTTCCCGCAAGGCTTTCTCAAATCGGTCGCCTACGGCGCGATCGCGACGGTCACGCTGGCGGCGCTGACCTCGATCACGGTGTTGCCCGCCATGCTCGGTGTGCTGGGCAAGCGCGTCGACATGTTGGGCTTCAGGAAGTTCCGCAAGACCAAGACCGCCGAGGAGGTGGAGAGCGGGTTCTGGGGTCGATCCACCCGATGGGTGATGAAGCACCCGCTCAAGATCGCGATCCCGCTGTGCATCGTCTTGCTGCTGCTGATCATCCCGGTCAAGAATCTTCAGTTCGGCGGCATCAACGAGCGTTATCTGCCGCCCGACAACGCGACACGGCTGGCGCAGAAAGAATTCGACAGCGTCTTCCCGCTGCGCAAGTCCGATCCGATCGAACTGGTCTTCGTGATCGACAGCACCGACCTGACACCCGCGGTGGGTCAGGCGGTCAAGAGCGCGAGCCAGGCGCCCGGGCTCGCGGGAGAATTCGCCTACCCGCCGAGTACGGCGCCGAACGATCGCACCATCTTCAAGACCGCGACGACGCTGACCGATTCGGAGCACGCCGATCCGACCATCGAGTTCCTACGCTCGATGGAACTGCCCGATGGCGTCACGATGCTGGTGGGCGGCCAACCGGCCATTCAGAAGGACAGTATCGACGCGCTGCTGGGCCGGATGCCGTTGATGATCGGGCTGGTGCTGCTGGTCACGACGCTGCTGATGTTCCTGACCTTCGGATCGCTGGTGCTGCCCATCAAGGCGGCGCTGATGAGCGCGCTGGGACTCGGGTCCACCCTTGGCATCCTGACCTGGATCTTCGTCGACGGTCATGCCGCTCGACTGTTGAACTTCACGCCTCAGCCGATCATGTCGCCAGTGCTGGTGCTGATCATCTCGATCATCTACGGTCTGTCGACCGACTACGAGGTCTTCCTGATGTCGCGCATGGTCGAGGCGCGCGCCTCGGGGGCGAGCACGACCGAGGCGGTCCGGATCGGTACCGCGCAGACCGGTCGCATCATCACCGCGGCGGCACTGATCCTGCTGGTCGTCACCGGCGCGTTCGCCTTCTCCGACCTGGTGATGATGCAGTACATCGCCTACGGCATGATCGCAGCGTTGTTCATCGACGCGACGGTGCTGCGCATGCTGCTCGTTCCGGCCACGATGAAACTCCTGGGCGACGACTGCTGGTGGGCGCCTGCCTGGATGAAGAAGGTGCAGGAGAAGATCGGACTCGGCGAACCGATTCTCGACGACGAGCGCGTCGGCGGCGGCGAGCTCGTCGACCTGGTCAAAACCACTCCGATCACCGACCCGGTGACCATGCAGATGGCCGCGGTCGCCGACCCGAACAAGGTGCCGCGTAAGCCGCGCAGGCCGCGCACAGTCGAGGAGATCGAGGCCGAGGCGCCCACCCGGCGGTTGGACCGGATGCCGCCTGCGGCAGTGCCCGCACCTTCCACACCGCAGGCGCCCGCGCCCCTGGACCCGACCCGGCCGCGACCGACACCGCAAGCGAACTCCCTGCCCCCGCAGGGTGATCACCCCCGCCCGTGGACTCCACTCGGTGACCCACGACCGCCGTCGATGCCCGCGATTCCGCACGATCCGACGAGCCCGCGATCGAATCCGTCCGCGGGACTGCCGTGGGAGCCGAACGTGCCACGCGGAAGTGGGCCCTCGATGCCCACCCCGGAGAACAACCCGCGCCACATCGCGCCGTCGGTCCTGCCACCGGAACCGCGGTCGACCCCGACGATCGCAGCCGCGCCGGAACCGCAACCGCTCTCAAACGCAGCCTCAGAACCCCACCCACTCTCGAGCTTCGCCCCAGAACCGCGCCCCCATTCAGACACCGCGCCAGAACCACACCGATACTCGGGCACCACCCAAGAACCACACCGGCACTCGGGCACCGCGCCGGAACGGCACCGGCTCTCGAGCACGACGCCGGGACCGCTCTCGGACCTGGCACAGGTTCCGACAGTCGAGTCGGGCATTGCGCACGATGGCGCGCCGCGGCGGGCCACCACGCCGCCGGAGCCTCGGCCACCCGGTACCCCGGGCGACGACACCAGTAGTCCCGCCCAGCACGCGGCCCCCGACGCCGAGCCGACCACGGAGTCCGCTGCCGGGTCGGACAGCAACCGCAGCAGCATCGAGAACTGGATGGCCGAACTCCGCTCCTCCCGTCGCCCCATCGGCAAGCCCGACGAAGGCCGCCACCATGGCGGCGATGGACGCACGGTCAGCGTGAACGAACTGCTGCGCCGCCGCGATCGCGAGTGAACAACCATCGCCGTCGAGTGTGGGGTTCGGGGCATCGGTGAGCATCACTGTCCGTGGTCTGCGTCGTGTCAACGGGCCGCCGCATCGCCTGAATCGCGTCCCGCTCCCACCTCGGCGAAGGTGCGCGCGTAGCGAGTTCCGGCCAGGAGGAGCAGGACGCCCACGATCAGGAACGCGGCGACGCGGACCAGACCGTCCAGGGTGGCCAGGTCGAAGAGGAAAAGCTTGGCCAAAGCGGCTGCGGTGACCAACAATCCGGAGCCAAGGGCGAGTCTCGTCACGGCGGGTGAGCTGGCGAGCCTGCGGAGGCCGAACAAAAGGGCAGCGGTGGCGCCGGACATCCACAAGATCGTCGCGGCACTGTGGCCGATGAGGAATCCGTTCCGCGAGCCGGTCGCGACACCGATGGACACCGTCGTGGCGGTCACGGCGTAGAGACCGGCCGCACTCGCGGCGATCCACTGCACCCCGCTGCTCGTCGCCGTGCCGGGCAGTCGCCGCGCACACCACAGCGCCACCGCGACCACCGCGAGCGCGAGCACCGCGCCGAGCACGGTAGCCACGCCGAGGATCATCTCCGAACGCTGCTGCGAAGCAAGGATTTCCGGCCCCGCGACGTTCAGCAGCGCCAACCCGCCGAGCACGGCGAAGATCGCTCCGATTCCCGCCGGGACCCGGGACCGCTGTTGACCGGCCACGCCGAGGAAGGCCAGCGCCACCAGGAACCAGGCGATGGGCAAGGTGTGCGGCCGGGTCGCGCCGAGGCACGCCTCGAGCACTGCGATCGAGCCCGCCACGGCGGCGACCCCGGCCGTGTGCGCCGGAATCCTCGCCTGCTCTCGAAGTTTCGGCACCATGGGCGCCACGGCGACGAGCAGCAGCACCGCGGCCGTGGCGGACGCGACGATCACCGCGCTGAGCCGCTGGTGGTACATACCCGGCGCGGTCAGCATCGGCACCGTCGCCAGCGCTGTCATCAGCGAGGCGGTGAGGTCGGTGGGAGCGCGCCGCACGACGACGATCGTCCCGGCGAGCCCGACCAGCGCGACCGCCGCTGCGGCCGTGAGCAGCCATACCCGCTCTTCCGGAGCGGGACCGTCGAGTACCGCTCCCGCGACGAACACGAACGTCGCCAGCACGGCGGGTACCGTCCGCGCCGCGTGCAGATACGGCCACTTCCGAACCATATGCACCGGCACGCAGGCCAACTGCAGCACGATCAAGAACGCGAGCAGCACCAGCCCGGTGGTCAACACCGGCGAGAGGAGCGCAGCACCGAGCACGACCAGCACCGCCAACGGCTGTGACCGCCACTGCATCGCCACCCCGATGCCGGCGGCCGCGACACCGAGAGCCACCGCATACCCGAGCACCGGGTGCAGCCAGTGATAGATCGCAGTCACAGCGACGACATCCAGGTATGCGCCCGCGATACCGGTGGCCGCCAGTGCGATACCGCCAACCCGTCCTCCGGTCCGCCCGAACACGCGCGCACCCGCACCCACCAGTACCGCCGAGAACACCGCACCGGCAGCAACTCTCGGCACCGGCCCGAAGAATCCGGCTTGCGCGGCAAGTACCAGCAGCATCACCACACCGATCAGGGTCACCGCAACGCCGGCCACCGCCAGAATTCGACTGATCACACCGTCCCGCTGCCACCATGGGGTCCGCGGAGCCCGAGGCGCACGTGCACGCGGCGGGACGGGCGGACGCGGCGGCACGACTCCCGGTATCGGCCCGCGCGCATTCGGCGACCACGAAGCACCTCCACCCCAGCCACCGCCGGGCGGCGCGGCGAAACGCGGAACGTACGCGGGCGACACGGGAATCCCCCCTCCGGCAATCGGAGCATGCCCGGGCCAAGGTGGTGGCACCGCCATCGACCCACCGGACGGGGTCGAAACCGAGCCCCGCTCTCCCACCGGGACCTCGAGCCCACCGGACGCAGAAGCCGCATCCCCACGGGAAGCGGACGCGTCAGTCCCATCCGACGCCAGACCGCCCGCATGACCAGGAGCCTGGCCCCTCCGCACTGCAGCCGAACCCGTCGCCACCTGCTCACGCAGCAACTCCAGATCACGCCCGAGCGCACCCATCTGCGTCCCCAACACAGCGAACTCACCGGAAAGCCGCGAAATCAGCGCCGGATCGATTGATGTAGTCATAGCCCTATGCTCAGTGCCGCCGCCTCTTCCGAGCATGAGTAGAAACCCCCGGTAGAGAGCCGATATCTACCCGACATCGGCCACGTCGCCCATTCCGCCCCACAATGTGGCCGTTTCGAAACCGGATCGATGGTCGCCACCGGCTTTCAGCGCGATCGGCGGGTGCCGCTGCGCACGTTCACACGGCGCCTCGGGGGCGACACCTAGACCGCCCGGTCGGCCGCCCGATCGATCACCTCGTCGAGCACTTCGCGCGAGCGAACGAGATCGGCGATGGTGCGGGTGATGCGGTCCCGCTCGGTCTCCAGCTCGGCCACCAGTTTCGGGGTGGCGTACTGGTTGGGGCCGCCGTCCGCGTCCCGCATGCAGGGCAGGATCCGTGCGATCTTCTTGCTGGTGAGGCCCGCCGCGAGCAACTCCTGAATGTGGATGACCCGATCCACCGCCTGTTCCGGGTAGTCGCGATGGCCGCCGGGCGTGCGGTCGGCGACCAGCATCCCCTGTTCCTCGTAGTAGCGCAGCGACCGCTCGCTGACGCCGGTGCGTGCGGCAAGCTCCCCGATGCGCATCTCACACCACGCCTTTCACATTCCGACTCGAACCTCACATCGATGTCAAGTTTCATCATACTGAATGCCACCGCGACCAGCGCTGATCCGACAGGGACTGCCGCTCCGCAAGGAACGGCTGCCTGAAATGAGTCGCCGACAACCGCTCACGATTCGGGCAATGGCTACACCGACTATCCGACGGCGCGGAACGGACGGCCGTCTGAACTCCGGCTCAGCGGCCCATCAAACGGTGCCAGTGCGCGATGAACGGGTGCTTGGCGGTCACCGACCCGAACCGCATCCGCCCGTGCACCACCAGGTGCAACGGCCCCAGCGGCGGTCCGGTGCGGACCTTGTTGTTCACACTGGAGCCGAGCAGGTCCAGACCGTTCAGGTCGACCGTCGCCGCCGCGGGCACGATCAGGTTGAGCGAACTGCAGTAGTCGTCGACGCGCAGCTCGACGACCTGGGTGGACATGATCGCCTCGGTGAAGTCCAAGGTGACGCCGGACAACCAGGCGTTCAAGTACAGCGAGGGCGCCACCTGCCACGGGCCGCGCCGGTGCACCCCGGACATCCGGGCACGGATCACGCTGCCCGCGGTCACGGTGCCGGGCTGGTTCTTGACCAACGAGGGTGACGTGTTCACGAAGGTCGGGGGCGGTACGACAGGCCGGCCGACCAGCCGGACGCCGGGCAGATCAATGAGCACCGCGTTCAGTTCCCCACGGGTCTTGGCGACCAGCGCGGTGTCCATCCGCTCGGTGAACTCGCCGAGCGAGAGCATGCCGAGCCCGACGGCGCGCTGCAGCAGTTGACCGACGTGTTCGCGCTCTACGTCGGATACGCGCAGGTCCCGGTCGCCCACTCCGCCGCCGGAGCCGACCGCATTGGATACCGATTCGGGGCCGCCCATACCGTCGAGGTTACCGAGCGTTCGACTCCGGACACATCAGGGCGATCCCCGATCCACGGCGCCTCCGCGGGTTGCATCCTCCGATTATTCGAGCCCCTGCTCGATGGCGTAGCGGGTCAGTTCGACCCGGTTCGCCAGCTGCAGTTTTCGCAGCGTGGCCTGTACATGGTTCTCGACCGTGCGATGGCTGAGTCCGAGCCGTGACGCGATCTGCTTGGCGGACATTCCTTTCGCCACCATCCGGAGCACCTCGGTCTCCCGTTCGGTGAGCGCGGGCCGGTGCGGCTCGTCTGGCTGAGCCGGTGCGGTGGCCATCCGCCGGTACTCGCCGAGCACGAGCCCAGCAAGTCCGGGCGTGAACACCGGCTGACCAGCGGCGGTCGCGCGCACGGCCGCGATCAGCTCCGCCGCCGACGCGCTCTTCACAAGGTATCCCGACGCACCCGCCTTGATCGCCTCGAGCACGTCGGCGCGCTCGGCCGACGCCGAGAGCACCAGCACCCGGCTCTCCGGCGACACCCGAAGCACCTCGGCGGTGGCCTGCGCCCCGTTGCCGTCGGGCAGCTGCATATCCATCAGCACCACGTCCGGTCGCACCGCCGCGGCCCGCCTGCTCGCCGCGCCGACGCCGTCGGCCGTCGCCGTCACCCGAAATCCGGCCTCGGTGAGGTCCCGGGACACGCCTTCCCGCCACATCGGGTGGTCGTCCACCACCATCACCGAAATGGTCCGAGCCGCCTCGTCCGTCATCCGCGCCTCCTGTGTTCGCTCATTGGGGCAGCTCGCCTGCGCTCAGCTCCACCATGACCGAAAACTCGGCTGTGTCCATTGTTCGCGTGACCGAACGATGCGCGACTGTGCCTGTTGTTCGCACGCTACGCTCGCTCATGTCCGCGGCACCCGGAATTCCCATTCGGTGCCGAACCCGACGCCTCCGTCGATCTCGGTCAGCAGGTCCGCGCTCCCGTCGAGCGCCGCGATCCGCCCGACGATCGACCGCGACACTCCCAGCCGCCCTTCGGCTTCCGCCTCGGCAAGCCGTCCCGGCGGGATGCCGATGCCGTCGTCGCGCACGGTGACCACCAGCTCGTCCCCGGTGTCTTCCAGCAGCACATAGGCATTCGCGTCGTGACCGGCGTGCAGGTCGACATTCGACAGCGCCGTGGCGACGGCCGCAGCGATCTCGTTCGCCGCCCATCGACCGACCTGAACCGGAGTGCCGGGCGTCGACACCGACACCTTCGGCGTGGCTTGCGCGGTCAGCAAAGGCCGGAGATCGACCTCGGCCCCGCCGGAGTCGCCGCGATCGGCCTGCTCGGAGAGCAACACCCGCAGCGCCACTTCTTGTTCGCCGGCCCGGTGCGCCAATTCCGCGGTGCTGCCGCCGATCTCGATTCCGCGCCGCTTGATGTAGCTGAGCACCTGCAACACACCGTCGTGCACCTCACGCGAAAGACGTTCGCGCTCTTCGGTGGCCGCGGTCAGGCGCACGGCACGCTCCAACTGATCCTGGGCGCGGCGCGCGGTGTTGGCGGCAAGCCCCAGTGCCAGTCCGACCGAGACGAGCACTGGCACGGTCGCATCCGCCCACACGTCCTGTCCCCACTGGTCGCGTACGGTCAGCGCCACCGAGGAGATCAGCGCGCCGGACAGCACGCCTGCGATCGGACCGCGCAGGATCGCGGCCCCGATCACGGCATTGGTGGCCCAGAGCGTCGTCGGCAGCGTCTGATGCCCGTGGTACCAGTCGTAGTCGGCAACCAGCCGCGTGGCGGCCATCATTCCGATCACCACCACGTGGTCGCCGGCCACCACCCAGCCGCGCAGCCGGACCACATCGGGGAAATTCCATTGCGCCGACATGATCGCCGATACGCCCGACCACACCGCCATCAGTGCGATGAGCACCCAACTCAGCCGCTGGTTCGTGTAGTGCGGTGCTGAGGCGATCTGCTGGCCGACCGCGTACAGCAGCGTCACCAGCCGCAGCGCCTGGGCTGCCCGCCACAGCGGCGTGGTCGCCACATCGGCCGAGCGCGGCTCAGCCCTTCGACGCGCCGTCATCGGGTTCCGTACCGGTGGCGGGGGACTCCGCCTTCTCCGCCGCCTCGACCAGCGTCGCCGCCACGTCGAACCGGCCGGGATCGGGTTGATCCGGTTCGGCCGAATACAGCTTGCGGTGTTCGTCGCCGGTCCGCAGTTCCTCGAACAGCTCCTCGGGACTGTCCGCCAGCAGCGACCGGATCGCCGTGTTCATCACCGCGACGAACGGCACGGCAAGCAGACCACCCGCGATCCCGCCGAGCACAACGCCCGCGGTGATCGCCAGCACCACGGCGAGCGGATGGATGCTGACCGCCCGGCCGAGCAGTAGCGGCTGCAGCACATGGCCCTCGAGCTGCATCACCGCGATGATGATTCCGAGCACGATCAGGGCGGTGACCAGGCCCTTGGTCACCAGCGCGATGAACACCGCGATGAACCCGGCGAGGAAGGCGCCGATGATCGGGATGAACGCGCCGATGAACACCAGCGATGCCAGCGGAAGCGCCAGCGGCACACCGAGAATGCCGAGCCCCGCACCGATGCCGATGGCGTCCACCGCCGCGACCGCCACGGTCGCGCGGACGAACCCGACCAACGTCCCGAACCCGAGCTGCCCCGCGGTGCGCACACGCTCGCGCTGCCCGGTTGGGATGATCCTGGTGACGAACTGCCAGATCTGATCCCCGCTGTAGAGGAAGAAGATGAGGATGAACAATGTCAGAAAGATACCGGTGAGCAATTCGCCGATGACGGTCGCGGTGGTGAGCGCGCCGCTGGTCAGGCTGTCCTGATTGGACTGGATGGCCTTGACGATGGTGTCGCCCGCGTTGCGGATTTGCTCGTTGCTCATTTGCAGCGGCCCGCTGATCAGCCAGTCCTGGATCTGATGGATGCTGTGGGTGAACTCGTCGGTCAGCTGCGGCACACCGGCGACGAACTGCTCGACAACGAAGGTCATGATGCCCGCGACCACGCCGAGCGACCCGACCAGCGCGACGAAGACCCCCACCGCGCGAGGCACCCCCAGCCGCTGCGTCCAATCCACCAATGGCGCGAGCAGCGCGGCCGCGAGCAGCGCGATGGCGAGCGGGATGACCACCGTGGCCAGTCTTTGCACGATCGTCGCGAGCGCGATCGCAAGCGCGAACAGCACCAGCAACCGCCAGCCCCACTCCGCCGAGACGCGCACGATCGGATGCACCGCTTCCGCTGCGGGCCCCGTCAGGCCGCCCTTCCGCGGTGAACTGGACTTCGGTTGGGTCATCTCCGTGAGCCTAACGGGCGCAGCCGGACTCTGTCCGCCATCAGCCCCGCCGGGCCGAGCAAGGCCGGGGCAACGCCCTGGTGGGCGTCCAGCGCCGCGAGCATGCTCACATGATCGAAACGCTAGATTGGTCTCGTGTCGGCGCCTTTGGAAGCGGTCAAACAGACCATGCGAACGCGCTGGCCGCTGTACCTGACATCGATGCTGCTGGCGAATGCTTTCGGCGCGGTTCTGGTGTGGGCGTTCATCCAGTACGGGCTACCGGTCCCCGAGGGTGAGGCCTCCGGTGCCAGGCGCACCGGCCTGCTGATTCCGGCTCTGGTCTTCGCGACCGGCGGCCTGCTCAGCATGGCCGCCTCCGCGCTGATGCTGCGTCCGGTGATGCGCTGGCAGATGCGCGGCGGACCGCCCAGCCGCCAAGAGCAGATGGCCGCGCTGCACGCGCCGCTACGCCAGGCGATCCTGCATCTGGCACTGTGGCTGATCGGCGGCGCGATTCTCGCGGCAGTGATCATCAAGGACACCCCCGCGCTGGCGGGCGCGGTGATCATCACCGAATGCATGGCCGCCACCATCGTGTTCGGCTTCACCTACATGCTGGGCGAACGCATCCTGCGCCCGGTCGCGGCCCAGGCGCTGACCGAGGGGATCTTCGACCACACCCTCACCCCGGGCGTCGGCACCAGGATGGCGATGACCTGGGGCATGGGGACCTTCGCTCCGACCATCGCCATCGTGCTGCTGTGCGTCACCCAGATCTCCTCGGAGGTGAAGTTCTCCGCGCAGTCGCTGGCCATCTCCATCCTGCTGCTGTGTGGCGTGGTGATCATGCAGGCCCTCGCGCTGTCCATGCTCACCGGCTCCAGCATCTCCGACCCGGTGCGACAGCTCAGCCAGGCCATCGACCGGGTGCAGGGCGGCGCGCGTGACGTGCAGGTCGAGGTCTTCGACGGCAGCGAGATCGGGCTGCTGCAGGTCGGCTTCAACAGGATGATGGAGGAGGCCGCCAAGCGCCGTCAGCTGCAAGAGTTGTTCGGCCAGCACGTCGGCGAGGAGGTGGCACAGCGCGCTCTCGACTACGGCACCGAGCTCGGTGGCGAGACCAGGTTCGTCGCGGTCCTGTTCGTCGACATGGTCGGTTCCACCGCGACCGCGGCCGAGCGCCCGCCCACCGAGGTGGTGAGCCTGCTCAACGAGTTCTTCCGCATCGTGGTCGATGTGATCGACCGCCACAACGGCTTCGTGAACAAGTTCGTCGGTGACGCGGCGCTGGCCATCTTCGGCGCACCGCTGGACCGGCCGGACGCGCCGACCGCAGCGCTGGCCGCCGCGCGCGAACTACGCGAAACGTTGCGGGAAGTTCCGGGTCTCGATATCGGAATCGGTGTATCGGCGGGTCTTGCCGTCGCCGGAAATATCGGTGCCGCCAACCGTTTCGAATACACCGTGATCGGAGACCCGGTCAACGAGGCGTCCCGACTCACCGAACTGGCCAAAGACCGGCCCGGCCGGACACTTGCCTCGGGCAGCGCACTGTATTTCGCCGAGGAAAGCGAGCAGGACCAGTGGGAGACCGGCGACGAGGTACAGCTGCGCGGCAGGCGCAGAAAAACGCTGTTGGCCTGGCCGAAAGACGGGGCCGACGCGCGCGACGATGCAGACGTCGAAACGGTGCGTTCGTTAGGCTGACGGCGTGACGGCCAACGGGGAACTGGCAGGACAACCTGCGCCGCCGCCCACGGCGAATTCCCGCCGTGGCAAATTCTGGTGGCTCAAATGGGTGCTCGGCGTCGCCCTGCTGGCGTTGCTGATCGCCGAGGGCGTGTATCTCTGGCCGCGTCTGCACGAATCCTGGCGAAAACTCACCGAGATCCATTGGGGCTGGGTGGCGGCCTGCGTCTGGATGCAGGCGTTGTCGATGAGCGGTTTCGCGAGGGTGCAGAAACGACTGCTCAATGCGGGTGGCGTCGCCGTCAGTCAGCGCAAATCCGTCGCGGTGCTCTACGGCGCGACCGCCATGTCGGTGACCCTGCCCGCGGGCCAGGTGTTCTCCACCGCCTTCACCTATCGACAGACCAGGCGCTGGGGCGCGAGCCCGATCGTCGCCTCATGGCAGCTGGTCTTCTCCGGCGTGGTCGCGGCGGTGGGTCTGGCGCTGCTCGGCGTGGGTGGAACGCTGCTGGCCGGTGGCCGAATCGGCCCGTTCAAGCTGATCCTCTCGCTGGCCGCCGTCGCTGCTTTGGTCTGGGCGGGAAACCATGTCTCGCGCCATCCCGGCTCGCTGGACACGCTGCTGCGCAGGTTACTCACGCTGGCCAACCGGTTGCGCAAGCGGCCGCCGGACGAGGGCGCCGGCAAGATCGCCGATGTGCTCGGCCAGCTGGAATCGGTGGACCTCGGCAAGCGTGACGGCGCATGGGTCACGGTGTGGGCGCTGGTGCACCGGTTCGCCGACGTGGCCTGCCTCGGGGCGGCGTGTTACGCGGTGGGCGCGGACCCGCGGGTCGCAGGCCTGCTGCTCGCGTTCGCGGTGGGCAAGGCGGTCGGCTCGATTCCGTTCGCGCCCGGCGGCATCGTCTATGTGGACGCGACGCTGATATACGGACTCACCGCGGCCGCAGGGCTGCCCGCCGCACAGGCGGTCGCCGCGGCGTTCGTGTACCGTCTGGTGAGCTTCATCCTGGTCGCCATCGTCGGCTGGATCGTCTTCCTGTTCCGGTTCCGCACCCGGCAGGCCGATGACGCAGAGTTCGAAAAGGAATTCGAGCAGCGGCGACTGTAATCCAAAGCGGTAGCGTTCCGGCGATTCACCACCGGCAAGCAAACCCCGCGACCGTGGTGTCGGAGGGTGCGGTCCCGGTGTGCCCACTACGCTTTCCCCGTGAGGAAACTGGTGCCGCTGGTGGCAGACGCGCTGCTCGTCGTCCTCTTCTGTGTGATCGGCAGGCGCAGCCACGACGAAGCGCTACTCGCCGGACTGCTGCGCACCCTGTGGCCTTTCGCGATCGGACTCGCGGCCGGCTGGACCATCGCCGCCGTGGTCGGCCGACAGATCGGCAAGGTCGGCCATGAGCGGTTCGACGGCATTGCCCCGTGGCCGACCGGGATCCTGGTCTGGCTGGGCACCGTCGGCGGCGGCATGCTGCTGCGTGTGGTGAGCGGTCAGGGAACAGCATTCAGTTTCGTGCTGGTCGCGAGCGCGGTGCTCGCACTGTTCCTGCTCGGCTGGCGCGCGGCGATCAAAGCCTTGAACTGATCAAGGTTCTGGAGTCGCCAGCGCCTGCAACATCCTGGCCGCCATCCGAGCGGTCGCGTCGCCGCTGTCCACGTCGCTGATGTGGACAGCGAAGGCCAAGTCGCCCATGGTCCCGATGAGCCAGCCGTCCGGGCCCGCGGTCGCGGCGAACGCGTTGATGTCCCGGTAGCGCCGCACACTGGCGAGTTCGGGCGCGTTCGTCGCGTCACGCAGCCTTCCACGCAGCCGGTCGATGGCCTCGGGCGACAGCGGACCGAGCTGGGCGTCGGTGGTGCTGGACCGGGCGACCTCGATCATCGGCGGCGGCACCGAGCCGCGCGCGATGGCTGCCGCGGCGATCGCCATCCCGAATGGGCTGGCCAGCACCGCGTCCGAACCGCCGCCCTGGCGCACCTGCTCGGCGCTGCGTCCGGCGATCGCGAGCCTGCCGGTCACCTCATCGAGGCCCGGCACTTTGAAGTCGATACCGACCCCGAGGCTGGTCGCCGCTTCGGCCGCGTCCTGCACCGAAACGTCCTGCGGCGGCTTGCCTTTTGCCACCGCGGCGACGAGACGGAACAGCTCGATGTTCCCGCCGACCGGGTAGAGCCCGGTGAAAGCCACCGGGCCGTGCTCGGTGGCGTAACTGTTCTGCGCGACCGAGACCACCGCCCCGCTGGAGGGCTGGATCGCCACGATCGAGGCGGGCGTGCCCACGCTGACCACCGCGTCCTCGGCGGCGCGCTGCAGGCGCTGGTCCATGGTGCCCGCGATGTCCGGTCCCGGCGGGCCCTGCTGGCCGGCGAGCTGACCGACGAACCGTCCGTCCTGCTCGAAAAGTTGGACACCCCACCCCGAGTGCGCCTCCTGGCTTTCCTGCTGCACCTTGCGCAGCGCGTCCAGCATCGGCGACCAGACCCGGCGGTCGGCGGAGATCAGCCGCGGCTGCTTCTCCATGACCACGCCGGGAATCGGCGCCATCCGCGGTTCCAGGATGGCGAAATCGCCTTCACGCAGATTCACCGCGACCACCGGCTTGCCCTGCGAGGCGGCCAGCTGTTGCATGAGCGATGCCCCGGTGATCAGCGGCGCGACCGGCTCGATGGCCCTGGCCAGCGCGTCGGTCGAGGCGACCGGGTCCGCCGTCTTCGCGGGGTCGAGCTTGATCACGTTGATGATCTGCTCGGTCATCAGCGGCTCACCGGCGATGTCGTTGACCCGAGGCGCGGGCGACGGCAGGGTTCGCACCAGCCGGACGGTGCGATTGTGCGAAAGCTGCGGCATGGCGAGCGTGGGCTCCCAGGAGATCCGCCAGCCGATGGCCAACTTGCGGACATTGCCCTGCAGGCTGTAGTTCCAGGTCTTCTGCTCACCGAAGGTCCATTCGACGTCCATGCTGAAGATCGCGGACTCGGCGTCGAGACCGATGAATTGGGTCTTCCGGTAGTCGACCTTGCCCGGATGGAGGCCCTCGAACATTTGCTTCAACGTTGCCGAGGCCGCCGTGGGGTACGACGTCAGGTCCGCCGCTTTGGCGTAGTCCTGATCGTCGAGCAGATCGGTGAAGCGTTCGACAACAGTCTCGGCTTCACTCTGCTTCTCGTGTATCCCGCACGAGCCGATCCCGATCGCGAGTAATGCCACCCCCATGAGTGCCATTACGCCCCGAACGCGAAAGCGGCGAGATCCCCACACATCCATGTCGCCCACTCTTCACTCTTGTCACTTCAGTAACAAGACCACCGTACCCGAATAGACCTACCCGTTTCGCCTCCGTAGTGAGGACGTTATCCATGCTCAGGATCCTGATTGTGCCCGAAACCCTCCATCTCGGGAGACCGTTCACGATCTTGTCCACCTACCCGGCGCCGCTACCGTACCGGCCTCCGCGCGAAGTCGTGCACTTGGTCCCGCTCTCGGCGATTGTGTCTTTTTAGGTACCCCCAGCGCGCCGTTCCAAGCGCCGAAGTCGAGGACCGAATCCTGTTCGCGCAGGGCGGAACCACCACTGCGCTTTGCGACGTAATCTTGTAATCAACAACAGCGCAGCACCATAGTAAGTAGGTGATCCTCATGAGAAACGCACACCGCGGACGGGGTTTCGGACGACCAGGAGGCTGGCAGCAGGCCGACCTTCCAGACCCCGCGGATGTGTCCGACTGGTTCGCCGGACGATTGCCGAGCGACTGGTTCACCGGTCCGCCGGTCATCGAAGTGGACCGGGACGAGATCGTCGTCATCGGCGAGTTGCCGATCCCGCAATCCGAGAAAACGGCAGCCGCCGGCAAAGGCGATGCGGAAGCGCCGACCGACGAAGTTCCGCGCGCGACCAAAGAGGGCGCCGTCGCCCGGTTCCGCGAGTCCACTCGTCCGGCCCGCATGCAGATCGCGAACGAGGCGCAGCACCGCTACCAGCGCAATGTCGCCTGGGGCGTCTCAGTGGACGGGGAACGGATCATGTTCACCCACCTGGCCGTTCCCGTCATGACCCGGCTGCGTCAGCCGGAACGAAAGGTGCTCGATACCCTGGTCGACGCTGGGGTCGCCCGTTCCCGCGCCGACGCGCTGGCTTGGACGGTGAAACTGGCGGGCAAACACGCTGAGTCGTGGCTGGCGGAACTGCGCGACGCGATGCGCAAAGTGGACGACCTACGTTCGGAAGGGCCCCAGGGATTGTAGGGCGGTCGGGTCTAGCTAGGGCCAATGCTGCGGTGAGGTCGATGCGGGCTATTGTTGTCAGTGGCTGGTGGCATGCTGCTGATGTGGTGCGGCACACATCATTCGGTTCTGCTTGGACCCGACGGTCGAACAGCGGACAGTGCTGTCGCGGCATGCCGGGGCGGCGCGGTTCGCGTTCAATCAATGCCTGCATGCGGTGAAGTCGGCGTTGACCGCCCGCAAGACTGAGCCCAGGGTGTCGGTGCCGTAGTCGGGGTTCGATCTGATCAACCATTTCAACCGGTGGAAGAAATCCGAGGATGCCGGGCGGGTCTTCGCCGTCGATACCAACGGCACCGCCACGGTGGTGGTGACCGGTTTGGTGTGGCGTGATCAGGTGTGCCAGCAGGTGTTCGAGGAAGCGGCCATCGATTGTGGCGGGCGCTGGCGAGCTGGGCGGACTCTCGTCGCGGTACCCGCAAGGGCCGTCGGATCGGGTTCCCTCGGTTCAAGAAGAAGACCGCAACATCTCGCTCTTTCCGGTTGCGCAACAAGCACTCCCAGGGACGTCGCCCCGCGATCAGGGTCGGTGACAACAACTGTCCACGATCAGTGACCCTGCCGGGAATCGGGACGGTGCGAGTCCACGATGACACACGCCGCATACGGCGGATGCTGGCGACCGGTCGAGCGAAGATCCTGTTCGCCCCACTCAGCCAGAGGGCCGGGCGGTGGTGGGTCACGCTGAATGCTGAAGCCGCCGACCTGCACCCCGGCCGGTGTCACCCATCCCGCGGGGATGGGGATCATGGTGGCTGGGTGGGGGTCGATCGCGGGTCGTCGGCGTTCCTGGTCGCCGCGACCGGAGACGGGCCCGAGCTCGCGCGAATCACTGATCCACCGAAAGCGTTGGCAGCCGGGATGCGCAAGCAACGGCGCCTTGCGAAGGCGGTGTCACGGAAATTGAGGGTTCCGGCAACAGACGACAGGCAACCGCCCGGTTGGGTCGCCACCACGCACGCGTCCGCGATATTCGCCACCATTTCCTGCATCAGGCCTCCAACAAGCTGGTCAAAACCCACGACCGGCTCGTCCTGGAAGACCTGAATACCGCCGGAATGCTACGCAACCGGCATCTGGCGCGGGCGATCAGCGACGCGGGGTGGGCTGAATTCGCCCGCCAGGTCTTCTACAAGCAGGCTTGGCGCGGCGGCACAGTCGTCCTCGCTGATCGCTGGTATCCCTCCAGCCAGCTCTGTTCTCGCTGCGGAACCCGAAACCGTGAGCTGACACTGGCCGACCGGGTTTTCCGGTGCGGGAACGGACACCATCTCGACCGCGATCGCAATGCCGCGGTCAACCTCGCCGCCTGGGGCGAACAACACCATGTCTCCCAGGTCCGGGAGCCCGAAGCGCGAGCCCCGGTCACCAACGCCCGCCGACGGGAAGGCACTGGCCCACACACTCGTGTGGGTGAAACCGGCCCGAATGACGCGGGAACCAACACCCACGCCATATCGGCGTGCGTAGAGGACGTCCGAGAAGGACGGTGTCTACCGACCCTCACCGGGAGACACGCTGTAGTGTTGCGTGCATGGCTCCGGCGACCGTCGACGCGACACCGGGCCTGATCCTCGTCCTCAACGGCCCCAATCTGAATATGCTCGGCACCCGTCAGCCGGAGGTGTACGGGTCGGCGTCGCTCGACGACGTCGTGGAACTGTGCAAGCAGACTGCGGCGAGATTCGACCGGGAGATCGTCGCCTTCCAGTCCAATTCCGAGGGCGCGCTAATCGATCGAATCCATCAGGCGCGCGGCGTCGAGTCGGGCATCGTCATCAATCCCGGCGGCCTCACCCACACCTCGGTGGCGCTGCGGGACGCACTGGTGATACCGGAGCTCCCGATCGTCGAGGTGCACATCAGCAATGTGCACGCACGAGAGGAGTTCCGGCACCACTCCTACATCTCCCCGATCGCCACCGCGGTGGTCGCGGGTATGGGAATCCAGGGCTACGCCGCCGCGATCGAATTCCTCGCCCGCTCGGTGTGAGCCGGTCGAGTTCGCCTCGATCGGGCTTGACGACACCGGCGATTCGTCACTTGATCTGGAACACCGGAAAGCCGGGCGCGATGGCGGCAAGCTCCTCGTCGGTCGCGTCTTTGGTCACGCCCTCGAAGAACTTGCCGACCTCCCAGCCCCACTTCCGCAGGTAAAGCCGCAGCATTGGCACCTTGTCGGCGTCGGCGATCTCGGTGGCGGCGAACGCCTCGACCTTGCGGCCGAGCCGCAGCTCGCCGCCACCCGCGACACGCAGGTTGCGCACCCACTGTGTGTGCCCTCGCGGTGCGACGAGGAAGCGGGCGCCGTCCTCCCGCACCATCAGGTTCACCATCGTGGTCCGCCACTCGCCGCTCTTGCGTCCCCGAACCGCGAGCAGGCGCGATCCCATCACGCTGATCCCCAGCTTGGGCAGCAGATTAGCGATCCGGTTCATGATCGGATCGATGCCGGAGGGGCCGATGTAGCGGGTGCCGAGGTCCATGACTTACTCCTTATTTGCGAGCACTGCTCTCTATTGAGAGAAGCGTTCCACCGACCGGACCCAAAGTCAAGAGCACCGCTCTCTCTTCTCCTGCCCGCCACAAAACGACGAGAGGCACACCACGGAGGCCGCGCTCACACTTCGCCTCCACCATGCGCCGCTCGCACGGCTTCTTCAGTGGCTGTTCACGGAGCCGGTGTCGTGGCCACGGCGGTCCGGTTGATCTTGGTCGCGGCGGTCGCCCCGGCGGCGAACGGACACGAGGACCGCGAGTACATCCGCACGGGCGCTGCGATATTCATCGTCCCCGAGCAATAATGCTTGGCGAAGACGCTCGGCCGAACGATCGCGGTGCGCCAGGTCGCCGACACGGAAGAAGCCCACTTCCCTGGCGGTGCGCCAAAGGTTCTGGCGGATACCAACGTCGAAGGCTTCTTCACGAAATCTCTTGACCTGCGGTCGAAGACAACGCTCGGAACCGTCGTCCCCAGGTCGGCGCACGTAACCGGACGTGCACAGGAATGAAAAAGTCGACTATCGCGAGGGATTGGTTCCGCTGGTTCGGCATCACGGCCGCCGCACCCGACACGACGAACCCGGCAGACGCCAGGCATCCACCGGACCCCATGAGCTGCTGACAGGTCTCAGGTATGAAGCGTTGTGCGGATTTCGTTTGCGAGTTCGATATTTCCGGCAGCAATGAATTTTTGACGTCGCTTCATTGCGCTCTTGATTTCGGACAATGAGCCCAGATCATAGTCCAACGGAATTAGCGCTCCGTAAAGATCGATCACGCTACCCCCTGCAGCGTGCAGAATATAGTGCCCTGGGGATAGGTCCCAGATTGCGAATCCCTTTGCGAATTCGATCATAGCGTCGGAGAACCCGGCGGCTACGTGACACAGGCCAATCGATCCGAAATCGACACCGATACGACCCCTTGCTTTTCCATCCCGAGCCGGTGCGCTGAGCGCATTTATGAACTCCTGCTGCACAGCAAGTGGCTGGAATCGTTGCTCGGGGCGCATCATGTAGTTGGTGACCAATGCCTCGGTAAGGCTCGCGCTCGACGGCCTGTCGAGAAGGTGCTCATCGCCGTCTTCGGTAATGATGAACGCGCAATCGCCACCACTGACATCGCGGAACGCTAAATATATCTGAACATGGTGAAAAATATCGCCGACCACAGCGGCAACAGGCCGAGCCAGAGTACGTGAGTAGACCAATATATGTGTGTATCCGTATAGTCCGCGCACGGCCAGCTCACTAGTGTCCAGAGGATCGACCAGCACGCATAAATCCGGGTCGGATTCATCTCCGATGACTTCCGGATCAGCTTCCTCTGAGGCGTAGATGAACGAGGGGATGTGTTCGACTAACACCTCTTTGTAGCGTTCATGCATCCACAGGTCATAATCGGACAGGAAATTGTCGGAATGGCGCAATTCTCATTTTCCGCGCGACGACCGGTCAGCGCAGCATCGATCAGTTGTGGCCGGATTTCTCCCATCATCTGGCGAACCACACTGGCGATACGTTGCGCGAGGTCGGGGACTATGTTCACACTACTCATCGGGCAACCGCCTCTTTTCCGTGTCATCGCAACTCTAGCGGGGGTTCGATACCGGGAGGGCTCATCGTCGCTGCGATGAAGATAGCTTCGAACTCGGCGGCGCGCATTATTTTGGCCCCGGTCAGATCATCGAAGCTCGCCACTTTCAAGTCACGCCCCTTGGTCATCGCCCCGAACACGGCGAAATACAGCTCGGCTTTCGGGTACCGCTCCCGAACCCGGCGAGCGATATAACCGACAACATCGGCGTGTTCGACTTCGAAGTCACAGATGACTGCCCGGCTCGAAGCCGTCGTGCACCACAGTCAGCTTCGCCACCTTGTCGCCCGCAGGCGCGATCTCGAAGGTGAACCTTCGATCGCGGCTTACCGCGAGGCGCGGGGACATGAGGCATAGGGCGCCCGACGGGGCACAGCGCCCAGGCCGAGCCTGGACCTGGGCCGCGCCGAGCGGCCGACTCGAGGCGGCGGTGAGGTCGTCTTCTCCACCGCCGCCACTTGTCGAATCCTGCTGGGACTTCGGCGTTTACCCGTCGCCACGCATCAACGCATACGTGGAGACCGCCGTACCCGCCTGCTCACTAGCGGCAACGGCCTTGCGCCAGAACGCCTGTGCCGTATGCGAGAACGTGGCGTCGACGCCGACTTCCTCGCTCGCGTCGATGATGTGCTGCGCGCCCGCGTCCATCATCTTCAGACTCGCCAACGTCGCCCAGCCGCCATTCTGGTTGGCCACCGAGAATTCCTCCATGAAGTAGGGGAACGCGGCGGCTGAGCGGATCGCGAACGGGACGAACTTCGCGATGTCGTGGCCGGAGCGATCGATCACCGCGGTCGCCTGGTCGAAGGCGAGCAGCCAAGGATGGAAAATGATCAGCAGGGCCTGGTAGAAGACCTGCGCCAGACCGTCGTCGGCCCCGAGGTACTCCTGCGGGCTCAGCGGGCGCAGCAGCTCGGCGTGCGCGTCGAACACCTCGCGTGGGCCGCTGTAGAAGATGTACGACGCCGGGTGCGTGATGTTGTCACCCGCCGACATGACGCCGCCGGAGAGGAACTGTGCGCCGTGCGAGCGGACCCACTCCGCACCCTTTCGTGCCTTCTCGGGGGAATCCGAGGACAGGTTCGCGATCACCTTGCCCTTCAGGTGGTCGGTCGCCTGCCCGAGCACGTCGTACATGGCGGCGTAGTGGGTGAGGCTGAGCACCGTGACCTCGTTGGCGTCGAGCGCGTCGGCGACGGTCGCGGCGCGCTTCGCACCGAGTTCGACCATGGCGTCGATCTTGTCGGAGCTACGGTTCCATACCGTCACCTCGACACCCGCGTCCAGGAATGCCCGGACCATGGCCTGGCCCATCGGACCGAGGCCGATGACGGAGACGGAGCGGGGGGTCTGCTCGGACATGAGGTGTCCCTTCAGTTCTCGTTCGGTTGTTGTCGGCGCCGGGATCCATGGTCGTTGCCGCAGGTAGAGTCGGGAAGACCGAACGTCGGGGTGTGGTTGCTTACCTCGAGGTTCGACATGAGGTCAAAGGAGCGCGGTGGACATGAGCAGTGATGCAGATCACGATGTGTGTGGGATGACGGTCGCGATCGACGTCGTCGGCGGCAAGTGGAAATTGCATCTGATGTGGGTGCTCGGCGCGGGCCCGCAGCGCTTCGGCCAGATCCGCCGCCTGCTCGACGGCGTGAGCGAGAAGGTCCTCGCCGAAAACCTGCGTCAACTCGAGTCCGGCGGTGTAGTGCACCGCGAGGTGTACGCCGAGGTCCCTCCGCGCGTCGAATATTCCCTCACTCCGCTCGGCGAGGAATTGGCCGTCGCCCTGCGTCCGCTCGAGGAGTGGGGCGAGCGGCATCGGCACGAACTCGCCGCCAACCTCTTGGCGTCCGCGGGTTAAGCCGGATTGTCGACCGCGATCCGCGCACCGATGCGCTCGAGCAGTGCCGCCGCGTCGGCCATCGAGCGGCCGGGATCGGGTTCCAGGTCGGCGAGCGCATAGCAGCGCGCGAAGCCTGCGTCCCGTATCTCTTGGGGCGCGAGCAAAGTGCGGCCGACAACGGCGATCGCCGGGACATCCGCTTCTCGGGCCGCCGCGCACACGCCGACCGGCGCCTTGCCGTGCAGACTTTGCCGGTCCAGCGATCCCTCGCCGGTGATCACGAGGGCGGCGGTGGCGAGCAGCGCGGGAAAGTCGAGAAGTTCGAGCACGACTTCGATCCCGCTGCGCACCTGCGCATCGAGCACGGCGAGTGCGCCGAAACCGGTGCCGCCCGCGGCGCCCGCGCCCGCGCGGAGTGCGAAGTCGGGGCCTGTGACGCGCGCCCAGGTGGCGAGCGCGGACTCGAGGACCTCGAGGTCGGCGGGGCCCGCGCCCTTCTGTGCTGCGTACACCTCGACGGCGCCGGTCGGCCCGAGCAACGGATTGTCGACGTCGCAGGCCAAGGTGAAGGTCGTGCCGGCGACCGCGGGATGCAGCCCGGAACGGTCCACGCGCGTGGCGCGTGCCAAAGCGGCTCCCCCGGGGGGTAATTCCTGCCCATCGGGGTCCAGAATGCGGACGCCGAGCGCTTGCAGCATGCCCGCGCCGCCGTCGGTGGATGCGCTGCCGCCGAGACCGAGCACGATGTCGGTGACACCGTTGTCCATGGCGTGCGCCACAACCACGCCGAGCCCGTAGGTGCTCGCGCCGAGCGGGTCATGCTGCCCCCCGGGCAGTTTCGCCAGACCGACCACCGCGGCCAGTTCGACGACCGCGGTCGCTTCATGCCTGGCGTAGGCGGTGCGGCACGGCACACCGGTGGGCCCAGGAGCGGTCAGTTCGACGCACGTCCAGCCCGCGGCGACGAACGCCTCGACCGTGCCGTCACCGCCGTCGGCGACCGGCACCTGCCGGATGACGGCTTCCGGCGCGACCCGCGCGAAACCCGCGGCAAGGGCCGCCGACACCTGCGGTGCGCTGAGCGATCCTTTGAATTTGTCCGGGGCGAGAATCACCCGGGGTGCGGACATGCGCGTCATCCCCATATTGTCGGGCGCCGCCGGGGCAACCGCACGACGGCCCTCCATCAGCTCGCGGGCAGGGGGGCCTGGTCGGCCTGGGTGATGGTGACCTGCCCAGTCCGCAGATAGGTCAGCACCGCCCCGTCCACGGCGGCATTGCCGCGGCCGAAGGTTCCGTGGTCGCCGCCGTCTACGGTGATCAGCGCACCGTTCAGTGCCTTCGCCATGGCTGGGCCACCCTCGTATTTGGTCAGCGCGTCGTGACGGCTCTGCAGGACCAGCGGCGGGGTGCGCAGGCCGGCCCCGGTGATCCGCACCGGCTTCGTCACCGGTTTCCAGGCACCGCAGGCCATCCCGGACCGGACCAGGTCGGCGCGCGCGTCCATGGCGTCGCCGCCGGAGGCGATGGTGCCGACCGCGGCGCCGAGCAGCTCCGGCCTGCCAGGCACGGCGTTCTCGTTGCAGGTGACGGCGGCGAAGACGAAACGCCCGGTGGGGTCGGTCGAGGTCGCGCCCTCGATGGCTCGCAGCCGCTGCACGTTGGCCGGGTCGACGGCCACGTCGGCCATCGCGCGGGCGAAGATCGGCCAGAACGTGCGCGTGTAGGTGGCGACGGCCGTCGCGCCGAGCAGCGGCACCTGCGCCGATACACCGCCGGAGACCAAGGTGCGCAACAGGTTCTGTAGTTTGCCCAGCTGTTCGACGCTGCCGTTGTAGCCGTCACGCGCGATCTCGGCGAGCGGCTCGGGCAGCGCGCCGGGCAGATCGGCGACACTCGCGGGCGGCGGCGTCAGGTTGGCGTACCAGCCGCCGCCCTGATCGGCCGCAAGCCGGACCCAGTTCCGGTAGACCTGCAGCGCCGTGTCGCCGAGGTGGTATTCGCCGTCGTGCTCACCGATCCAAGCGAAAAGGTCGTCGAGGCGCTGTTTGCCTGCCACCTGTTGCTGGGCGAACTCCTCGGTCCACACCCAGTCCGGGTTGACATTGGAGTCCAGGATCATCCGATCCACCCGTTCGGGGAACAGCGCCGCGTACACCGCGCCCAGATAGGTGCCGTAGGACGTGCCGAGGTAGCTGATCCGCTCCAGCCCGAGCGCGGCGCGCACGGCGTCCAAGTCGCGCGCGGTGTTCTCGGTGGTGATGGTGTCCAGGTAACCGGGGCGTGCGGCGTCGCAAGCCTTCTTGATGGCATCGCGGTCGCCGCCACCAAGTGAAACTCGCTCGCCCTCTTCGGTTTTCGTACCCGCTGCGCAGTCGAGCGGCGTAGCCCAGCGCAGCCCACGCGGCTGTACGGCGACGAGGTCGTAGTGCGCGCCGAGATCGTGGGGGAATACCTCGGACCGTCGTGCCCAGTAGTCCAGTGCGTCGGCGCCGGGGCCACCGGGATTGGCGAAGAGAACGCCCGCGCGCTCGCCGCTGGCCGCCATCCGGCTGACAGTCAGCTCGATCTTCGGCCCGTTCGGCTCGGCATAGTTCATCGGCACGCTGACGACAGCGCACCGCACGCCGCGGTCGGCCGTCACGGCACGGTCGGGACATGCCCCGAACACCATGCCCGGCTCGGCCTGCGCAAGGCCGGTGACGATTGATCCTCCGAGCAGGCTCGCGGCAACCACGGTTGCCGCGAGCCGCGATATGCGCAGCGTCCTCATCATGTTGTCTACCTCCCGGGCCTGCCTCGCTCGGGTGCGGACGCCTCGATCAAGAGCATTCTGCGCAGACTCGCGTCGACAGACAAGTCGGCGGCGGGATTTCGCCCGGTCGACCTGGTGGTTACCCGGTTACCGAGGCACCGGAGTAGCTTCGAGCCATGTCGACCGAGGTCAGCAACAACACCGCACTGGAACGCTTCGAGATCTACGTCGACGGTGCGATCGCAGGCTATGCCGAATACCAGGACACAGCGTCCGAGCGGGCGTTCGTGCACACCGAGATCTACCCGCGCTACGAGGGCCAGGGCTATGCACGGCTGCTGGTCGAAACCGCGCTGAACAGCACCCGAGACGACAAGCTCGGCGCGCTGCCGATGTGCCGGACGGTCCATCACTTCATCGAGACGCGCCCCGAATACTTGACGATGGTGCCGCACTGGGCCCGGGACCGGCTGAACCTGCCCTTGTGAGCGACGCGGCCGCCGACGCGCTCATGCCGGAGCCGAGCGGCATGAGCCCTCAGTACGCCGCGACGGCGCCGTCCAATGCCTGTTGCAGGTCCGCCCGCACCAAGCGGGCGATGTCACCGGGCCGGGTCGGCAGGTCGAGCACCGGCACGCTGAAGTAGAAGCTGGCCGACTTCGCCTCTTCCCTCGTCGGCGGCACCGTCGGATCCTGGCGCGGCCCGTAGCTCAGCCCGACGGACACCAGCACCGGCTCGGCATCGAGTTTCATCGCGCGGAACGCGATGTGCCCGATCCCGCTACCTACGGTCTGCACCTTGGTCGGGTCGACATCGTTGCAGGTGCCCTCAGGGAACACCGCGACGCCGTCGCCGCGGGCCATCCGCTCAGCGCAGATATCCATCATGCGCTGACCGGCCGCGTTCACCGCGCGGATGCCGTGGTCCTTGCCACGGAAGACCGGGATGCCGCCCATCATGTCGATCTTGCGCCGCTGGTCGGGTTCCATGAACAGCTCGTCCTTGGCCAGCACGCGCACCCGCCCGATCACCGGCCGCAGCCCGCTGCGCCAAGCCGCCGCCGCGACGGTGTACGGGTCGTTCTCGGACAGGTGGTTGATGGCGATCAGCAGCGGCCGCCCCTGCTTGATCACCCTGCGGAGCAGTTCGCGCGCACCTTCGGCGTAGGCGACACGCGGATGGTATCGGCGGCCGAGAATGGCGTACGCCCCCCAAGCCTGCAGTCGATTCTGGCGGTGCTCGCGATAGAAGTCGTACACGCTGTCGCTGTTCTCGAGTAGCACCTCGGGCGGTTCCATGATCTGGACTCTACGATGCCGGAAAACCGGTGCGGCGGGCGCCGACATCGGCTCGGGCAAATCCGGAAGACAGAAGTCGGTCGCAGAAGGCGCATTGTGGGCGAACAGCTGAGATGATGTCGTGGTGGCACGCGCAGAAGACCCGGACGATCGGCAAACTCGCGGCGGGCATGGTGACCGCAAACGACGCGATTCTCGGCACGGCGAACAGGTGGTGCGCGCGGGAACACTGCTGGTATCGGCCACCGAACTGGTCGAACCCACCTTCCGGCGCACCGTCGTCTACATCATCGAGCACAACGAGGCGGGCAGCCTGGGGGTGGTGCTGAACCGTCCGAGCGACACGGCCGTGCACGACGTGCTCCCCCGCTGGACCGACGCGGTCGCCGCGCCGCGCACGCTGTTCATCGGCGGCCCGGTGAAGCGGGACGCGGCGCTGTGCCTCGGCACCGTCCGGGTCGGCGCGCGGATCGAGAATGTGCCCGGACTTCGCCGCATCGACGGCCGGGTCGTCCTGGTCGACCTGGACGCCGACCCGCAACGGATCGGCCCCCTCGTCGAGGGCATCCGGGTCTTCGCGGGCTACGCGGGCTGGACCTTCGGGCAGCTGGAAGGCGAGCTGGAGAACGACGACTGGATCGTGCTGTCGGCGTTGCCGTCCGATCCGATCAGCACCGGCCGCCCCGACCTGTGGGCCCACGTGCTGCGCCGCCAGCCGCTGCCTCTCTCGTTGCTCGCGACGCACCCGATTGAACTAGAACGCAACTGAGTACGTGTACTCCTCGAAGGGATAGCAGGAGACACGGTATGAGACATGACGACTGATCCGGCAGAACATGAGTAACTTATCGCTTACGACCGATAACCAGCCCCGCAACACAAGCAGAGAGGTACCTACTTGTGCGCAGAATACGGGGAGCGGCGGACAAGCCGGACGATCAAGCCGAGCTGATGCGGGTTCTCTATCGCGATCATGCCACCGCCTTGTGGCGGTACACGCTTGGTCTGGTCCGAGACCCGGGGCGGGCCGAGGACATCGTGCAGGAGACATTGCTGCGTGCGTGGCAACGCCCGAACGTCTTGGATCAATCGACTACCTCGGCACGTGCGTGGCTGTTCACCGTGGCACGCAATCTCGTGGTGGATGAGCATCGCAGCGCCCGCAACCGACGCGAGTTCCGCACCGACAGTCCGCCCGAACAACCCACGCCGGACCAGTCGGACCGCGCGCTGGACGGCTGGCTGATCGCGGACGCTCTCGGCAGGCTCAGCGGCGACCACCGTGAGGTGATCGTGCGGGCCTACTATCAAGGGCTTTCCACTCATCAGATCGCCGAAGAACTCGACATTCCGGCGGGCACGGTGAAATCCCGAATGCACTACGGCATGCGGGCCTTACGACTGGCACTTCAGGAGATGGGGGTGACGAATCAATGACGGATGTCACCGACGACTACACCACGTGGGATGCGCCGTATGTGCTCGGCTCCCTCACCCGGGCCGAGCGTCAGAAGTACGAGGAGCACTTGGCGGGCTGCCCCGACTGCCAGGCCGCGGTGACCGGACTCGCCGGGCTGCCCGGCATGCTCGCCTTGGTCGACACCGAGACCGCGCTGGCGATGATCGGGCCCACCGAGACCGCCGCGGCCGAGGCCGCGCCGCCGATGCCACAGCTGCTGCCCCGGCTCGCCGACGCGGCCGAGCGCCGACGCCGCCGCAGCCGGTGGGTGCCCATCGGCACGGCGGTGGCGGCGGCTGCTGCCGCGGTGGCGATCGCGGTGCCCATCGCCGTCACAGTGACCGGGTCGGACACCGGCACCTCCGAGCAGGTCTTCGCCGAACGCCGGATGGAGCCGCTGGAGCCGACGCCGGTCTCGGCGAGCTTCAAACTCCTTCCGGCCGGAGACAGAACGCGCGTAGTGATGTCCTGCAGCTACGCACCGAGCGACCAGCGCTACAACTGGCCCCTCGCCCTGTACGTCACCCGCAACGACGGACAGCAGCAGGAACTCGGCCGCTGGCCCGCGTCCCCCGGCACCGAGCTGACCGTCGATTACACCATCGACGGCCCGCCCGACCAGGTTCGCACCGTCGAGATCCGGTCCGCGGCCAGCGGCAAGGTCTTGCTGGCCGGAACGGTCTGAGCGATCGAACGATCCCCCGCCGATACTTTCGGCGGGGGATCGTCGGTGCGGCAATCGATCAGCGCGTCTGCCGCCGGAAGATCGAGGACGACCACATATCCGACCATCGCGATGCCCCCGCACCAGGCAATCGATCCGCTCTTCTGGTGCGGCGCTTCGATGCGTTACTCGATTGTCGTGCTGGGCGATTCGACTAGATGTCGAGATCCTCGATCTTCGGCCCCTCTGCCACGTCCACGACCCGCTGGTAGAACTTGCCGGGTAGTTGCCCCTTCAGTTCGTCGAGCGAATCCACCACAACGAAGAGGAACTCGCCCCAATCCTGTTGTCCGACACCGAGCAGACGGCGCCAACTCTTCGGATCCTTCCAGTCTTTGAGCCAATTCGCGCCCGCGTCGGCGGGATACTCATCCCAGTTCGAGTACTGGGCGTGCATCACATACTTGCCTTTGCGGGTGCGATACACCCGGACGTGCTCGATGCGAGTGTCGTTGACGTCGCGCCACTCCCCGAGCAAGGTGCCGGAGAATCGGACCTGCCGCACACCATCGCGACCCACGCCGAGCACAATCTCGTCGTAGCCCTCCAGTCGGCCTTCTTCGAGTTCGATGAAACGGCGCAGCGCCGTGACCACCGCCCCGGAGAGGTTGCCACCGACCAGCTCCTGCGCGCGCTGGAAGAGCGGGAGGTCGTCATCGGCAACATAGATCGTCTTGTTCGGCATGAACCTACTATACGTAGATGTATACGCACGTACGAGACTGACTACGGTTAAGGGTTGAACCATCCGGCGTTCTCACCCGTATCACTCGTGTACGCAATATCGCGTGTGCTCGGCGACACGCCGTGTACAGGAAGGAGTGCCGATGCAGAACCGGGTAGTCGACTATCTGGTGCAAGCAGTTTCAGCACTGGGCGTGCGCCATATCTTCGGGGTCGACGGCGCCAATATCGAAGATCTGTACGACGCGATATTCGAGGCGTCAGGCGACCTCACCGGAGTGGTCGCCAAGCACGAGTTCTCCGCGGCCACCATGGCCGACGGCTACGCCCGCTCGACCGGCGGAATCGGTGTGGTCGCGGCGACATCCGGCGGCGGCGCCATGAATCTCGTCGCCGGACTCGCCGAATCGTTCGCCTCCCGGGTTCCGGTGCTCGCACTTGTCGGGCAACCGCCGACCGCACTGGAGGGCAACGGCGCCTTTCAGGACACCAGCGGGCAGGCAGGCACCATCGACGCGGTACGCCTGTTCGGCGCGGTCAGCACCTACTGCGCGCGAGTGGAGACCGGCGCCGACCTACCCGATCAGGTGGCCAGGGCGGTCGGCGCCGCCCGGCGCGGCGGGCCCGCGGTCCTCCTGCTGCCCAAGGATGTGCAGCAGGAGGACATCGGCGACGTTCCGCCGCTCCGGTTGCCCGCCGAAAACTATCGGCAGGACAAGGCCGGACTCGCCGACGTGCGCACCGCGCTCACGGCGGCCCGGCGCACCGGGAAGATCGTGATCATCGCCGGTGACCAGGTCGCACGCGACAACGCGCGCGAGGCGCTCGCCCGCCTGGCCACGGTCCTCGACGCCGCCGTAGGAGTCACCCCCGACGCCAAGGACACCTATGACAACACCGACCCCGGATTCCGCGGTGTCGCAGGCAGCATGGGCCATCCCGAGCTGATCGTGGCCGTCCGCTCCGCGGCCCTGTGCCTGCTGGTGGGCACGCAACTGCCGGTCACCGCAAGTACCGGCCTGGATGGACTCGACGGCACCTTGGCAAGCATCGGTGTCGCGCCGCCCTATCTCCCCGCCATCCACGCCACCAGTACCGACCTGTCGCGCACGCTGTCCGACCTTGCCGACGAACTGGACACTGGCGCGACGGCTTCCGAGCGTGATCGCGCCGCACCTCCACCGACGCCGTTGCGGGTGCCCGAATCCTCCGGTCCCGGCCTGCGCTACCGGGACCTGGTCGAGACGATCGACGCCGCACTGCCGGATGGCACGGACGTGTTCGCGGACGCGGGCAACACCGGCGCCTCCGTCGTGCACCACCTGCGGGTACCGCGGGGCGGACGGTTCACCGTCGCGCTCGGCATGGGCGGGATGGGTTACGCGTTCGGTGCCGGGATCGGCTCGGCCTTCGCGCGGCACCGGACAGCGAGCGGCGTTCGCCGCACCGTTGTCATCGCGGGTGACGGGGCGTTCTTCATGCACGGCATGGAGGTGCACACCGCGATCGAGCACGCGCTGCCGATCACGTTCATCGTGCTCAACAACAACGCGCACGGCATGTGCGTGACCAGGGAACAGCTGTACTACCGGGATCGATACAGCTTCAACAGATTCCAGCCCGCGCATATCGGCAGGGGTGTAGGCAGCATGTTTCCCGGACTGTCCACATTCTCCGTGGGCGACGCCGACGAACTCGCCGACGCGCTGCGTCGCTGCTGGGAAACCGAAGGGCCGTCGTTCCTTTCGATCGACTGCGACGCCGACGAGATCCCTCCGTTCCTTCCCTTCCTGACGTCCATCGAACAATCCGGGGTTTCCTGATGAAACACACTCGCGACGCCCTGGCCGGGGCCGATCGGGTGCAGGAGTCCACCACTGTGAGGAGTACCACCGTGACCACAAGTTCCCTGCCCGCACTCAGCGACATCGCGGAGGGTGCCGTTCCCGGCGTGCTGCGCATCGAGAACTCCGACAAGGACGCGACAACCCCGATCATCATGGACATGCTGCGGTCGGTGTATCCGCACGACCAGATCTACGGCGAATACTGCCCGGTCCAGGCGTATATCGCCGCACCGCCGCGCGAGGTGTACGAGTATCTCGCCGACACCCGGTCGCTGGAGGAGTGGAGCTACAGCCTGCGCGGTTTCGTCGAGACCGAGGAACCCGGACTGTGGCTGGCCTACGACCGGCTCGGCGACGCGACCAAGATCTTCACTCGCACCGTCGCGAACCCAGACGCCATGACGGTGGACTACCACTGCGCCTGGGACCAGGGACAGCACCTGTGGATGATCTACCTGATGCGCGTGGTCGACGCGCAGGTCGTGTTCAACAAGCCGGGTTCGGTGGTGCTGTGGGTGAATTGCAAGCATCCGTTCTACGACGAGAACCCCTATCCCGAGACCGCACCGCCGAAGCGGCCGGTGTGGGTGGGCGACTTCTGGGACATGTTCTCGGCCGGCCACCAGCTGGAGATGGACAACCTCAAGGCGATCTGCGAGTACCGGGCATCGCACGGCCTGCCCGTCAAGCCCGACTGGATGAAGTGAGGCGTCACCGATGAACTCCACGAACCCCCCTGCTCTGCCCCCGGTCAGCCTGGTCGACGTGGCCAGCTACCTACCCGGCGACCCGGTCGGCACCGAGTACTTCACCCAGTTCGCACGCTCGGAACGGATGGCGAAGAACGTCATGTTCCGCGCTCCCAAGGGCCGGCACCATGTGGCGCGAGACGAGACAGCGGTGGACATGGTCGAGCGAGCGGTCGCGCCGCTGATCGACCGCCACGGCGCGGACATGATCGCGAATGTCGACGTGCTGATCACCCACACCCAGCTTCCGGACAATCCGGTGCTCGGCTGTGGCCCCGAGGTGGCGCGGCGGCTCGACATTCGTCCCTCGTACGTCTACGACGTGCACAACGGGGGCTGCGCGGCGTTCGTGCACATGATGGCGATGGCTCGCATGGTGTTGCAGACGACCGACGCCCGCACCGCGCTGATAGCAGCGACGCAGAATTGCTCCGGGCAGGTGTTCGCCCAGACCGAGATCCGCAAGCTGGCCCAGGCGCCGGTGCCCGGTGACGGCTGCGGGGTCGGTCTGCTGGTGAAGGACGACAGCGCGCCGATCCTCGACATCGAATGCCAGACTTATCCCGAGTTCGCCGGGGACATGGACTTTTCCACCAATGGAGAGCGCAAGTACTGGGAGCCGGGCGAGGGGCAGGCCTGCGTCAGCTTCACCGAGTCCAAAATCACCAAGGTGTTCGCCCGCGGCAACCGCCTGGTCCCTGAGGTGGCGCTCGCGGTCTGCGACCGGATCGGTGTGCGTGGACGCGACATCGATACCTTCGTCACCAACCAGCCGAACCGCTTGTTCCTGCGCAACTGGCACGACGCGCTGGAGCTTCCGCCCGAACGGCACCCGGACACCTTCGACTCCTGTGGCAATCTCTTCGCCGCGGGGATCCCGGTGACCCTGGATGTGGAGAACCGCGCGGGTAGGCTGCGCAATGGATCGCTGGTGATGATGGCGGCGTTCGCGCATGCGGGCGACTTCGCGGGCGCTGCGGCCGTCCGCTGGGGAGCCGCGCGATGAGCCTGCGTCTCGCCGACGAGCCGGGCCGGCACGACACCAGGCCTTCACGCCACCATCGCTCGCCGCGCGTGCAGCCCCTCTTCGACCTGAACTTGAGCGAGAACCCGTTCCCACCGCTGCCTTCGGTGTTGCGGGCGGTGAATACGGCGCTGACGCAGGCGAACCGGTATCCAGAGTTCCTGCCTCGACGGCTGCCTGCGGTGATCGCACAGCATGTCGGGGTGCGGTCGGATCAGGTGGTGGTCGGGTCGGGCGCCACCGGTGTGGCAATGCAGATCCTCCAATCGGTAGCCACGCCGGGCGCCGAAATCGTCTACGGCGCACCGACTTTCGACGGCTATCCGATCCTGGCCGAAATGACCGGCGTCGAGGCCGTGCCGGTACCGCTGGATGTCGCGGGCAATCAGGATCTGTGGGCGATGCGGCGAGCCATCGACAAGCGGACCGCGCTGGTGGTGGTGTGCCGGCCGCACAATCCGACCGGCACCGCGATCCCGGCGAGCGAGCTGAAGGCGTTCCTGTCCGGTGTTCCTCCCCGGGTGCCGGTAATTCTGGACGAGGCCTATATGGAATTCCTCGGTGCCGCCGAATACGTCGACCCGCTGCCGCTGATCAGCAAATACCCCAATCTCCTTGTGCTGCGCACGTTTTCCAAGGCGTACGGGTTGGCCGGACTGCGTATCGGGTACGCGTTCGGCAGCAGCGAGCTGATCGCGCGGGTCCGCAGGCTGCAGTTGCCGTTCGGGATGGGTGCGGCGGCGGTGGCCGCGGTCTGCGCGTCCTACGCCGCCGAACCCGAACTCGCCGAGCGGACCCTGCGGATCACCGCGGAGCGCGACTCCCTGCGCAGCGCGTTATGCGACCGCGGGATGGCGGTGCCCCGCAGCCACGCCAACTTCCTGTACCTGCCCGGCCCCGGCGTCGCGACGGCGCTGCGCCGGGCCGGTATCGTCGCGAAGTCCTACCCCGACGGGAGCGCGCGGATCGCGGTCGGCGATCCGGACGCCGGTCACGCGGTATTGCGAGCGCTCGATGGAAGTCGACCGATTGCAGAGGTGGATTTCGTGCCGTAGATGGTCTGGTGGGACTCGCTGTGGGGCGTGCACGTGGGGTTCTTTAAGCTCCTGCTCCTATGGCCCTCAGCGCAACTCTGCACAGCTTCGCCGTTCAACTGGCAGACGTCGACCGTGATGTCTATCAGGATTTGGAGTTGCGGGTAGCGCGCCACCCGTCCGAAACAGCCGAGTTCATGCTGACGCGACTGTTGGCCTACTGCCTCGAGTACGAGGAGGGGATCGCCTTCAGTGACGGCGGCGTTTCGTCTACCGACGAGCCCGCGGTGCTGGTGCGCGATCTCACCGGGCGCCTCACCGCCTGGATCGAAGTCGGCGCACCCGACGCGGAGCGGGTGCACCGAGGCAGCAAACTGGCTGAACGCGTCGCCATCTACACCCATCGCGAGCCCGCCAAAGTGCTGGCGCAACTAGGCGGCAAGCGGATCCATCGCGCCGACTCGATTCCCCTCTACAGCTTCGATCGTGACTTCGTCGATTCCGCCGTCGCTGCGATCGAACGTCGCAACACCGTCACCCTGTCGATCACCGAGCGCCTGCTGTACCTGGACCTCAACGGTACGGGCCTGAGCACATCGGTCGACGAGCATCGACTCTGACCGTCGCTGCCCCCAGTCGGCGCCGGTGTCGATGATGTGACCCCCGAAGACGACATGGGGGGCACATGTGCGACGGATGCGTAATGATGGTGCCCCGTGGTGGATTACATGACGATCTTCGACCGGGTCCGGGGTTCTCTGCTGGGTGGGGCGGTCGGTGACGCGCTCGGGTGGCCTATCGAATTCCTGCAGCTGACGCAGATTCGCCAGCGGTATGGCGCCGAAGGCGTGACGGATTTTCTACCGCAGTATGTCGAGGCGGCGGGGCAGCAGATCACCGATGACACCCAGATGACGCTGTTCACCGCGGAGGGGCTGTTGCGGGCCGCGCCGGGCGCCGACCCGGTGCCGGCGCTGCGACGGGCTTATCTGCGCTGGTTACAGACCCAGAGACAGGAGGCACCCACAGCCGAACCCGATGGGTGGCTGGCGAGTCTGCCGTTCCTGTATGCGGCGCGTGCGCCGGGGAACGCGTGCATGTCCGGGCTGAGTCAGCAGGCACGAGGATTTCTCGCGCCGGGTCCGTTCGGCGAGAATGGACAGGTGAATCCGGGGTCGAAAGGATGCGGCACCGTGATGCGGTCCGCGCCGTTCGGACTGGCCGGTGCGGGACCTGATCACGCATTCACTACGGCCGCGCGGGCCGCGCAGTTGACGCATGGGCATCCCACGGGATATGTCGCGGCGGGCGCGTTCGCGGCACTGGTCGATCGCGTGGTGAGCGGTATCGAGCTGCCGATCGCGGTGCAGCAGACTCTCACTCAGCTCACGGCGTTCCCCGCCGGTGCGGAAACAGTGGCGGCACTGGCACGAGCCGTCGAGTTGTCCGAGCATGCGGCCGGCGCCGAACAGGTCGAGCAGGTCGGTGCAGGGTGGATCGCCGAGGAGTGCCTGGCCATCGCGGTGTACTGCGCCCTGCAAGCAGCCAGGACCGGCGATGTGCAGGCAGCGCTGCTGCTGTCGGTGAACCACTCCGGTGACTCCGATTCCACCGGCGCGGTCGCGGGCAACCTGCTCGGCGCCATCCATGGTGTCTCCGGGTTGCCCAAGGATTGGGTATCCGCGGTCGAGGGACGCGATGTGCTGGTCCAGGTCGCCGATGACCTCGTGATGACATTGTGGCTCGGCGACCGGTCGGCTCTCGGTGCCCGATATCCATTCGACGAGGGCCTGTGAAGGTCGCGATCAGCCGCGCCTGCCACGCAGATAGTCGCTGACCACGGCGGCGCCGAGACCGTTGAGGTCGGGGGCCACGACACGGCCACCGCTGCGGCGGGCCACCAGGTCGACGAACGCGGCCAACCGGGGGTCATCGCCGAGCATGAAGACCGTCACCGACGCGCCGAGCTTGGCCAGGGCATCCACCTGGGCCATGGTCACGGCCAGGGTGCGCGGCTGCGGCGGCCAGCTGAAGTACGCCGCACCGTTCGGCTCCGAGTGAGCCGTCGGCTCGCCATCGGTCACGACGAGCACAACCGGCACGGCGTCCGGATGCCTGCGCAGATGCTGTGCGGCCAGCAGCAGCGCGTGGTGCAGGTTGGTGCCCTGTTCCCACACCGCTTCCAGCGCGGTCAGCTCGCCGATATCGACGGTGGTGGCCTGCCGACCGAAGGTGATCACGCTGAGCGCATCGGAGCGGAACCGCGTGCCGATCAAGTGGTGCAGGGCAAGGGCCGTGCGCTTCATCGGCACCCACCTGCCGTCCTGCACCATCGACCAGGACGTGTCGACGCACAGTGCCACGGCTGCCCTGGACCGCTGCTCGGTTTCCATGATTTCGACGTCGGACACGTCCAGCGCGACACGGCGACTGCTCGTCGACGCCGACCGCAGCACGGCGTTGCGCACAGTCCTCGGCACGTCCCACGGCTCGGTGTCGCCGAACCGCCACTTCCGCGCGGAACCGGTCGGCTCGCCGGCCGCACCCGCCAAGGCGGTGTCCCGCTCACCGCGCCGGGACCGCAACTGCCCGACGACTCGGCGCAGCGCCACCTCACCGAGCCGCCGCAAAGCCCTGGGAGTCAACCGAAGCGAGCCGTCCTTCGTCCGCTCGAACAGGCCCTGCCTGCGCAGTTCCCGCTCCAGCTCGGCCAGCCGGGCCGCGTCGACGCTCGCGTCCTCGCCGAGGTGGCGGGCCAGTGTGTCCAAGTCGATGTCCTCCAGCCGGGCACCCGGGTAGGACTGGCCGAGTTGCTCGGCTAGCGCATCCAGTTCGGCGAGGTCCTGCAGGGCTTGCGCGCCGGCCCCCAGGCCGAGCGGGTCCTGGCCGCGGAACCGCTGCTCGGAGTCCCAATCCTCCCCCGGACGCAACGCCCGCAGATTCGCGTCCAGCGCGGCGACCTGCTGGGCAACGCTCGGATCGCCGAATGCCTGGCCGATCAGTTCGGCCAGCTCCGCTCGCTGCTGTGCGGACATCGAGTTCAGCATCCGTTGCGCGGCGGCGGCACGGGCGGCGAGCGCGTCGATCAACTCCTCGGTGCTGCTGGGGTTCTCCGGGGAGAACTCGCCGTGCTCGGCCATGAAGTCGGCGAACCGCTGTTCGGTGTCCTCGCCGCTGGCATGTGTCGCGAGCAGGTCATTCAGGTCGGACATCATCTGCCTGACCTGCTCGACATCTTCGGGCCCGGTGTTCTGCAGGGCCTGTTTCATGCCCTGGAAACGGGATTCCAGCAGTTCCTGGCCGAGCAGGTCGCGGATCTTCCCGTAGGTCTCGCGGCCGGTTTCCGATCGCCAGTTGTAGTCGGTGAGCTCGTTGACAGCGGCCGCCGTGCTCGATGGCAGTGCGTCCAGCTGCGCTTCGGCGAATCTGGCGTCGTCGGACGGGTCGGGGAACAGTGCACCACGCTCGGCTTCCAGTGCCCGTTGCAGCATTTCGCGGACCTGTTGCAGGGTGCCGTCCAGCCGGTGCCGCCGGGATATCTCGGAGCGGCGCTGCCACAGCCTGCGGGTCAGCTCCTCCAGTCCCGGCATGGTGCTGGTGCCACGCCGCAACAGCTCCTGCAGTGCGGTGCGGGGCGAGCTGCCTTCCATCACCTCGTTCCCGATCTGGTCCAGCGCCTCCCGCAGGTCGAGCGGTGGCGCCAGAGGATCAGGCCCGTCGTGATAGGGCCCGTAGGAGTAGCGGTCAGCGCTTGTCATGGTGCCTCCCGGGATCAGACGCGGCGGCGGTCACCCGCCGTACACCGCGATGTCGTCGTCGGAATCCTTCGCGACCTGGCGAGCCAGGTAGAGGGCTTCCAGGGCGAACTCGACGGCTGCCGCGATCCGGGCGGGCGGGTCGGTGGCGCCGACGCCGAGCCGACCGGCGACCTCGTGCAGGACGGGCAGTTCGGGCAGCGCGGACAGGACCTGCTTACCTGGCACACGTTCGCCGGTGGTGACCAGGTGGCCGGCACCGACCGCCTCGGCCAACGGCCGCAGATTCAGACCGCCGAGCAGTTCCCGCGCGGTCTCGGAGAACGAGCGCCGTAGCAGGTGGGTGAGGTGTTCCTGCTCGCGTCCCTCTTCGCCGGACTCGAACTCCAGCTTGCCGCGCAACACCGCGGGCACGGATTCGAGATCGACCGGCCGGGCGACGGCGGGATGTTCCCCGGTGAGCGCGGACCTCCGGAGCGCGGCGGCGGACACCGTTTCGGCCGCGGCGACCGCGAACCGCGCGGACACTCCGGACCGCTGATCGATCGCGGACGACTCGCGCAGTTGCCGCACAAACCGGGCGAGCACCTCGATCAGCGGATCCCCTACCTCGGCCACCAGTTCGGCCTCCTGGCGGACCAGGGCGACCTCGGCCTGAACGCTGAGCGGGTAATGGGTGCGGATCTCCGCGCCGAACCGATCCTTCAGCGGCGTGATGATCCGGCCCCGGTTGGTGTAGTCCTCAGGGTTGGCGGTCGCGACGAGCAGCACGTCCAGGGGCAGGCGCAGGGTGTAGCCGCGAACCTGGATATCGCGTTCCTCCATCACGTTCAACAGCGCGACCTGGATGCGTTCGGCGAGGTCGGGCAGCTCGTTGATCGCCACGATGCCGCGGTGGGCGCGCGGCACCAGTCCGAAGTGGATGGTTTCGGGATCGCCCAGGCTGCGGCCCTCTGCCACCTTGACCGGGTCTACGTCACCGATCAGGTCGCCGACGGACGTGTCCGGCGTGGCGAGTTTCTCCGCATAACGCTCCGAGCGGTGCCGCCACGCGACGGGCAGGTCGTCACCGAACTCGGCGGCCAGCCTGCGACCGGCCGGGCTGATCGGGGCGAGCGGGTGCTCGCCCAGTTCCGCGCCGGCGATCACGGGTGTCCATTCGTCGAGCAGGCCGACCACGGTGCGCAGCAGCCGGGTCTTGCCCTGGCCGCGCTCACCCAGCAGCACGACGTCGTGACCCGCGAGCAGCGCGCGTTCCAGCTGCGGCAGTACGGTCCGGTCGAAGCCGACGATGCCGGGCCACGGGTCGCTGCCGGAACCGAGAAGGGCCAGCAGGTTCTCGCGAATCTCGGTTTTGACCCCACGCGGCAGGTAGCCGGCCGAGCGCAGCTCGCCCGCGGTCATGGGCAAGTGTTCTGGAATTGTCACGACTTCGACGCTACGTTCATCCGGCGATCCGGTCGACGTAAAGCAACTGAAGGAAACATGCCGGAAAAAACATTGACGCCGCCACTAGGCTATGGCCGTTATATCTGACTCGACCTAGCCGAGCGCCATCGCGACGCCTTTTACCCGAGCTTGCGACCAGCGCAAACAACCTCGATAATCCGGTGAAATAGGCGGCGAGAGAAAAGAACTCGGTGCCGTCACTGCTGTGTGCGCTACGTCTATTCCATCGGCTGTCGCGCGGTGTCGCGCCGCCGGCGTGTGCCGACCAAGGGTGGTCAGCTCGCGGGCTGGCAGGCGTCGCGGAGCGAGCACGCGCCGCAGGAGCTGCCGCAGGCGCCGACCTCGACGGGCGGGGCAATCGCGTCGGCCGCCTGCGCGGCGGCGGTGGCGCCCGCACCCAGGGTGAACAGTGCGACGGCCGCGGCAACGGCCGCGACCAGGAGCGCGACGATCCCGCTTGCGGCCAGCGCGACAAGACCACCGGCGAACAGCAGCGCCCCGGCAGCAAGGGACGTGGGAGCGGCGACGCGGTTCGCCAGACGGAAGATTTCGTCGTTCGACAGCACGGCCTCGGTGTGCACCCCGACGAAACGGTTGCGGGGCAGCCGACCGGTCAGCCCGAGTGCGCCGGTTGTGATGGCCACGACAGCCGGCACGAACAGGATCAGAGCGACGACGAACACCCATGGAGGCTAGCGCATCCGTGCCAACCGGCCGCTGCCGGGCCGTGCACCGAGCGCCGCGAAGGATGTCCAGGCCAGCCCGATTTTCGGTCCTGGAGACCGGACGTTCTACGCTGATAGACGAAGTTTGTCCAGGATCGGCGATCACAAGAAGGCAGGACCGTGCAGGACACACGTGCAACCGAAAGCGCTGGGCCAGAGCACCGGTACAGCGCGGCGCTTGCCGGCCGCATCGAGCGTCGGTGGCAGCGGACGTGGGATGAGCGCGGAACCTTCCACGCGCCGAATCCGGTGGGCCCGCTCGCCGGGACGACCCCGGCCGACAAGCTGTTCGTGCAGGACATGTTTCCCTACCCCTCCGGCGCCGGTCTGCATGTCGGGCATCCGCTGGGTTATATCGCCACCGACGTCTTCGCCCGCTACCACCGCATGCACGGCCGCAACGTGCTGCACGCCCTCGGCTACGACGCGTTCGGTCTGCCCGCCGAGCAGTACGCGGTGCAGACCGGTGCGCACCCGCGGGTGACCACCGAGTCGAACATCGCCACCATGCAGCGTCAGCTGGACCGGCTGGGTCTCGGCCACGACCGGCGCCGCTCGTTCGCGACCACCGACCCGGAGTACTACCGCTGGACCCAGTGGATCTTCCTGCGCATCTACAACGCCTGGTACGACCAGGAAGCCGATCGCGCCCGCCCGATCGCCGAACTGGAAGCCCAATTCGCCTCCGGCGCGCGGCCCGCCCCCGGCGGGCAGGACTGGGCCACCATGACCGTCGCGGAGCGCAGCGCGCTGCTGGATTCGTATCGCCTGGTCTACCAAACCGATTCGATGGTCAACTGGTGTCCCGGCCTCGGCACCGTGCTGTCGAACGAGGAGGTCACCGCCGAAGGGCGGAGCGAGCGTGGGAATTTCCCGGTGTTCCGCAAGCGGCTGTGGCAGTGGATGATGCGCATCACCGCCTATGCCGACCGGCTGGTCGACGATCTCGACGACCTGGACTGGCCGGAGAACGTGAAGGCCATGCAGCGCAACTGGATAGGGCGCTCGCGTGGTGCGCGGGTGAAGTTCGACGCCGATGGCGAGCAGATCGAGGTCTTCACCACCCGGCCCGACACCCTGTTCGGTGCGACGTACGTCGTGCTGGCACCGGAGCATGAGCTGGTCGACAAGCTGACCGCCGACGCGTGGCCCGAAGGCACCGACCCGCGCTGGACCAACGAGGGTGCCGCCACTCCCGCGGATGCCGTCGCGGCATACCGCAAGTCGATCGCGGCCAAGTCGGATCTGGAGCGCCAGGAGAGCAGGGAGAAGACCGGCGTCTTCCTCGGCACCTACGCCACCAACCCGGTCGACGGCGCCCCCGTGCCGATCTTCATCGCCGACTACGTGCTCAGCGGGTACGGCACCGGCGCGATCATGGCGGTGCCCGGCCACGACCAGCGCGACTGGGATTTCGCCACCGTGCTCGGCCTGCCGATCAAGGAGGTCATCTCCGGCGGCGACATCACCGCTTCGGCGCACTCGGGCGATGGCGAGCTGGTGAATTCCGACTACCTGAACGGGCTTTCGGTCGAGGACGCCAAGGCAACGGTGATCGCCCGGCTGGATGCCGACGGTCACGGCACCGGCACCATCCAGTACAAGCTGCGCGACTGGCTGTTCGCCCGCCAGCGGTATTGGGGCGAGCCGTTCCCGATCGTCTACGACGAGCAGGGCGCACCGCACGCACTGCCGGAATCCATGCTGCCGGTGCGGCTTCCGGAGCTGGACGACTTCGCGCCGGTGACCTTCGACCCGGACGACGCGTCCTCCGAGCCGTCGCCGCCGCTGGCCAAGGCCACCGACTGGGTGCACGTCGAACTGGACCTGGGCGACGGGCCGAAGCAGTATCGGCGCGACACGAACGTGATGCCGAACTGGGCGGGCAGCTCCTGGTACCAGCTGCGCTATGCCGACCCGACCAACACCGAGGCGTTCTGCGCCAAGGAGAACGAGGCGTACTGGCTGGGCCCACGCACAGCGGTCGGCGGCCCGAACGACCCGGGCGGCGTGGACCTGTACGTCGGCGGCGTCGAGCACGCGGTGCTGCACCTGCTGTACGCGCGCTTCTGGCAGAAGGTGCTGTTCGATCTGGGCGATGTCACCGGCTCGGAGCCGTACCGGCGGCTGTTCAACCAGGGCTACATCCAGGCGCACGCCTACACCGATGAGCGCGGCGCGTACGTGCCCGCCGCAGAGGTGGTCGAGCGGGACGGCACGTTCTTCTGGACCGACGCCACCGGCGCCGAGATCGAGGTGTTCCAGGAATACGGCAAGATCGGTAAGTCGCTGAAGAACGCCATCTCTCCGGATGAGATGTGCGATCTGTACGGCGCGGACACCTTCCGCTTCTACGAGATGGCGATGGGTCCGCTGGATACCTCTCGTCCGTGGGCGACCAAGGACGTCGTGGGCGCGCACCGCTTCCTGCAGCGCTTCTGGCGACTTGTGGTGGACGAGGAGACCGGCGGTGTGCGGGTCACCGACGCCGTGCCGACCGACGAAACGCTGCGGTTGCTGCACAAGACGATCGCCGGCGTGGATGAGGATTTCGCCGCGCTGCGTGACAACACGGCGGGTGCCAAGCTGATCGAATTGACCAACCACCTGACCAAGACCTACCCGGACGGCGCGCCGCGCGCCGTGGTCGAACCGATGGTGCTGATGCTGGCTCCGCTGTCCCCGCACATCGCCGAGGAGCTGTGGGAACGCATGGGCCACACCGCGTCGCTGGCGCACGGCCCGTTTCCGGTCGCCGATCCTGCGCTGCTGGTGGATGAGTCGGTCGAGTACCCGATCCAGGTGAACGGCAAGGTGCGCAGCCGAATTCAGGTGGCCGCCGATGCCGACAACGCGACTATCGAGGCTGCCGCGCTGGCCGACGAGAAAATCGCCGCGCTGCTGAACGGGGCCGCGCCGCGCAAGCTGATCGTGGTGCCCGGCCGGCTGGTGAACATCGTCGCCTGACCGCGCTGGGGAGTGTGTGACGCCAGCCTTCTCGGGCGTCGAGGTCACGATCCAGCCGTGTCGCGAAGCGGCAGGTCAGCGGGCCGAGCAGGCGGGATCAGTAGGGACGGAGCACGATCTCGGTGGGGTGCCCGTCGCGCGGAGTGTCGATGGCGGCACGCACCGCACCCGCGACCGTTTCGGGAGTGAGGAACTCCGCCGATTCGTACTCGCGGCCCTCGTCCGCGACGATCTGGCGCTGCATGTCGGTGTCGATGCGGCCCGGGTGAATCGAGGTCACCCGCAGCGCGGGCTCTTCCAGCCGCAGTGCGTCACCGAAGGCGCGCAGCCCGAATTTGCTCGCCGCGTAGGAGGCCCAGCCGGCGTTCGCGCGCAGTCCGGCGCCCGAATTGATCAGCACCACATGGCCATTACCGGACCGCAGCGCGGGAAGCAGCAGCCTGGTCAGCTCGGCGACCGCGATCAGGTTGGCTTCCAAGGTCTTTCGCCACTGATCGACGGTGGATTCCGCGATGGCGCCGAGGTCAGCGACACCGGCGTTGTGCACCAGCACATCCAGACGTCGGATCGGCGCGACCGCCGCGGCGACCGCGGGATAGTCGGTCAGCTCGACCGGCCACCCGGTCGCGTCGGGCAGCTCCGCCAGGATGTCACGCAACGCGTCCGCCGAGCGGGCACCGAGCAGCAGGTCGTGCGTCGGCGCCAATGCACGCGCGATCGCGGCGCCGAGCCCGCGGCTGGCGCCGGTGATCAACGCGGTCGGTTTCCGAGTCACGGCGGAGGTCATGGACCTCACCGTAACCATCCGAGAGAGTGCGCGTGAACCCAAAGCACTGCACACCCGCAGAGTGACGAGGGCGACTCGGACGCCGCTGAGCGGGCATATCCGCGAGTGGCATCGCAGAATAGGGGAATGCAACACGCGGGCTTCACCCCAACCCAGCTCGCAGCCCGCGCCGCCTACCTGCTGCGTGGCAACGACCTGGGCACGATGACCACCGCCGCGCCGCGGCTGTATCCGCACATGTGGAGCTGGGACGCGGCGTTCGTCGCGGTCGGGCTGGCTCCGCTGAGCGTGGAGCGGGCGGTGATCGAGCTCGACACCCTGCTCTCGGCGCAGTGGAAGAACGGCATGATCCCGCACATCGTCTTCGCCAACGGCGTCGACGGATACTTTCCCGGCCCGTCCCGCTGGGAGTGCCGCGAGCTGGCCGCAAACGCACCGGATGGCCCGGACACCTCCGGGATCACCCAGCCACCGGTGCATGCCATCGCGGTGCAGCGCATTCTGGACCACTCCCGCAGGCATGGCCGCAGCACCCGGTCGGTGGCCGAGGGGTTTCTCAACCGCCGCTGGCCGGACCTGGTGCGCTGGCACCGTTGGCTGGCGCATGCCCGAGACCCCAAGGAGACCGGCCGGATCACGCTGTATCACGGGTGGGAGTCCGGCATGGACAACTCGCCGCGCTGGGACCGCGCCTACGAGAACGTGGTCCCCGGCGACCTGCCTGCCTACCACCGCGAGGACTTGCTCGTGGTCGCCGATCCGACCCAGCGGCCCACCGACCGCGAGTACGACCGCTACCTGTGGCTGGTCGAGCAGATGCGCCGCGCTTGCTACGACGACTACCAGCTCGCCTCCACCATGAGCTTCGCCGTCGAGGACGTGTTCGTCACCGCGATCTTCGCGCTGGCCTGCGAGGTACTGGCCAATATCGGCGAGGAGTACAAGCAGCCCAACGCCGACGTGCGCGACCTGTACACGTGGGCCGACCGGTTCCGCGCGGGCGTCGTCGCGACGACCGACGCCCGCACCGGCGCCGCGCGCGACTTCGACGTGCGGTTGGGGCGGTGGATCGGCACCGAGACACTCGCCATGTTCGCGCCGCTGCTGTGCGGCGGCCTGCCGCGCAACACCGAACGCAGCCTGCTGCGGATATTCGAGGGCCCGCGCTTCTGCGGACATCCGGACCTGCGATACGCGCTGCCGCCCTCCACCTCACCGGTGTCCAAGGAGTTCCGCTCCCGCGAATACTGGCGCGGCCCGGTCTGGCCGGTGATGAGCTGGCTGTTCTCCTGGGTCTTCGCCCGGCGCGGCTGGGCCGAACGCTCCTTCATGCTGCGCGCCGAGGGATTGCGCCAGGCCAGCGACGGCAGCTTCGCCGAGTACTACGAGCCGTTCACCGGAGAACCGCTCGGCAGCATGCAGCAGTCCTGGACCGCGGCGTCGGTATTGGACTGGCTTGGCTGAACCGCTTCCGGTGCGGACGCGCGCCATCAGGTTGCTCTGCCCAGCGGATTCCCTGACTGCCTTGGGCTAGCTTCTGTTCTCACGTCGTGGGTGCGTGCGGACTGCTTGCCAGGCGCTGTGCCAAGGGAACAGGTGTCGCGTGCTCTCGCCGGTTCGGGGCTCGTGTCCGGTGTGGTCGCCGAGGACGGTCACGCCCCAGTCGGCGAGGTTGCGCATGGCGTTCTGAATGGGTGGAAATCCGAGTTGGGCCCGGTTCGAGTAGGGGACCACGACGACGGGCAGGCCCAGTCCGACGGCTTCGACCAGCAGGCCGAGGGGCAGCGTGTCGGAGATTCCCGCGGACCACTTCGCCAGGGAGTTGGCGGTGATCGGAGCGGCGATCATGGCGTCGGCGGGTGGAAGCATGTCCGGTGTGCCGGGTTCCTTGTACTGACTGCGCACCGGATGGCCGGTCTTCCTTTCGAGTGCTTCGGCGTCGATGAACCGGTAGCCATACGGCGAGGCGATCACGCACACATCCCAGCCGTCCGCCTGTGCCAGATCGACCAACGTGCCGACATCGCGGGCCAGGGGCGAGCCGGTGACGATCGCATACAGGACGAGATCTCCGTTGTCGTTCATCGCCCCATCGTGTCAGTTGCGGCGCGACACGTCCGGTGTCGGCGCTTATGCCGGAACAGCACCGACTCGTTTGGCCAGTCGCCCCAGATCACCGGTCGTCAGCTCACGGCGAGCCGTTCGCATCATGTGTCCGACCAGTTCGCGCACGTGGCTCATGCCTCGAACCTGTTGCGGTGCAGTGTGTTCGGCACGCAGTAGAGCGTGCAGCGATTGCCGGTAGTCGCGTCGGAGGGCATGGGCGCGGCCGATTTCCACGAAGTACTGTGCCCGGCGTCCTTCGGCGGCAATCGTTTCGGGGGCCAGGGTGGGTGCCAGCTCCAGGACCTGATCCGGCTCGCGTCGTTCCATCGCGGCCGACATGCGCCACAGCGTGACATTGGCCGCGCCGAAGGTGGGATTGCGCAGTATCGACGCTCCGGTCGCCGACCGCTCGAGCCGGTCCACCTGCTCGCTTGCCTCGTCCAAGTGCGTTGCGGGATCGCCGCCGAGCGCCGCCGTGGCGAGAGCGGCTTGCAGATGCAGCATTCCGTAGGTTTCGACTTCGCCGAGCGTACGCACATCCGGCGCGAGGCGCTGCGCCGTGCTCACCGCGCGGTCCAGGGCGGCGGGCAACGAGCCTGGGCGTGAGAGAAGAATCTGACTGTGGGTGAAGGCCGTCGTCGCCGGACCTGCCGTGCCACCGATGTTCGCGGTCGCCCGCTCGATCTCCTGCGCGGCGGTCCATGCCAATGCTGAATAACCGCGACGCGATGCCGACTGCGCGGTTATGTACGCAACGGTGGCAAGCACATCCCATGCCGTATCACGGTCCGTTCCCGTTGCCTCGCGGGTGTGCTGGTAGCAGTCAGTGAGCAACGGCGCCAGCATCGGCCCGAGCGCGGCGTAATCACAGGCACGTCGCAGATGGGCAGCCTGCCGCGCCGTCGCCTTCAGCTCCTCGATTCTCCGCAGCGGGCTCGTGCGCGTGGTGTTCCCGGCCGTCCACAGCGCGGTTTCGATACTCGGCACAGCGGCATGGAACCCGGCCGAAGACGGGTCGAGCCGGTCCTGTTCGTGTCCGGTCAGGTCGCCGATCGAGACACCGAGCGCTTGCGCCAGCGCATGCAGCGTCCGTCGCGAATCCACCGGCCGTTCGCCGTTCTCGTACTTGGCGATCGCGCCGCGGCTGATACCGACTCGGTCGGCCAAGACCTGTTGAGAGATACCGCGCCGGGCGCGAATCACGCGCACCTGGCGGCCCACGTATCGGCCTTCGTCGTGCCTCTGGTGTTCGCTCATCTGCTCATCCTCAACGAGTACTGGCGAAACCCAATGCTAGATGGGTAGGCAGTTGTCCCGCAGCGGGACAGTTTCCGCCGACCAGACCGTCATTGTTACCCCGGCACCCGGCACCCGGCGCCGGGTCGATGCCGTTGCCCTCATCGGCACACCGGCCAGCACTGAGCCGCCAGCCGGTGGCGAAAGCCCTCGGCGTCGGGTGCCACCAATGGCAGCGAACACGGCAGGGGTGGAGCGGTGGGGTTCAACTGGTGGCGAGAAGCCGACTCGGACGGCACGTCGGCGCAAGAGATCGTGGATCGCGTACAGGCCGAGTGGAGAGCCGAGCGCCGACGTAGCCGGGCCGAGGACGCCCAGCCCGCCCACGCCGGGCTGTGGCCGCACGGGTGGCCGCACGAGCCACCCGACCAGCCGCTGAGCGTGTCCGAAGCGCACTGGACCATGCAGCGCCATCGCGGGTGCCGGGTACAGGACTGCCCGCGTAAGGCAGCGGCACGGCAAGCGTTGATCGCCGCCGGGCGTATGAAGCCGGACACGTCGCGGGAGTACTGAGCGGCACCGATCGCTCATGGGAAGAACAGGGAAAACCCCTGCAATACAACCTTTCTGCGCAGCATCGTCGGGGTAGCGGCCCCCGGTGCCGGCCGGGCGCCGCCACACCGACACCAGTAGCCCGAGCCGGTTTGCGACTTCTGGACCACCTTCACCAAAACGACGCTGCTGCATCCGGTGCGTGGCTGCGCGGTTACCGTACACAACTGCCACACCTGCACCACTGGTAACAGCTAGAGCAAGTCGCTATCGTCCAATGACATGGACAACTCTTGGTGGGCCTCGACCATCCGTCGCCAAGGTGCGGCGCTATCGCTGATAGCCCTGATCGGCAGCCTTTCAGCTACCCTCCCGGTCGCCACGGCCGCACCGAGCGGGCCGGATGTCTCGTCCTGGCAGCACGTCGACGGACGGCTGATCGACTGGTTCGCGGTCAAACGTTCCGGCCACGACTTCGCCATGGTCAAGGCCACCGAGGGCCTGAGCTACATCAACCCCTACTTCGTGCCCGACAGTCTGCTGATGCGCGCGGCCGGCATAGCTCGCGGCACCTATCACTACGCCCGGCCGAATTTGCCACCCGAACCACAGGCCGCGATGTACGCGGCGGTGGTGCTCGGGCAGAACGGCCCGCTCGATATGCCGCCGGTCCTCGACCTGGAGGACGCCGGCGGGCTCAATCCAGCGGCCCTGATCGACTGGACTCGCCGGTACCTCACCACCGTGCAGGCACTGACCGGCCGCGTGCCCATCATCTACACCTATCCCCGGTTCTGGCAGAGCGCGATGGCCGACACCACCGAGTTCACCAGATACCCCCTCTGGATCGCCGACTACCGCGGCAACGCCCAACCCGAGGTCCCCGGCGGCTGGCCCACCTGGACGTTCTGGCAGACCACCGACCGCGGCGCCATCCCGGGCATTGCCGGTCGCACCGACCTCAACGTATACAGCGGAGCCCAAGGCGATTTCGCCCGATTCGCCAACATGGGCGGACTCACCGGAAGCGGGTAGCGCGGTGCGTCTTCCGACATCGCAATCGAGCACGGCCGAAACCCATGCGACAAAGTCGATTGCGGCACACCACAAGTTCGCTGCGTATTTATTACGGAAACAAGGCCGCACTGGAATCAGCTGTTTCTGGCTTCTTGGTTGGGTTGCCGAAAGGCACAGGAGCTGACGGACATTCGAAGAAATGTTATTCGAGGAAGCGCTGGCCGAGCCGCGGCTGCGGCAGGAGTTGCCGGAATTTGCGACACCACAACCGCGTGGGCGGCATGTTCGGGTGCTCGCCGAAAATGAGCTCGACGCTGTGACCCAGCAGTGGTTCGCTTGGGGCGAGAGTTCGCCCCCGAGCAGGGAAAATGAGGGCTACGCCGGGGATATGTTTCGCGAAGCAGCTTTTGGCTACTCGTGGGGAGAACGTCGGTGCTGGTGGCAGGCACCGACGACGATCACGTTGGGACCGGCCCGCACAATCCGAGTCCGCCATATTTCTGATCGATTGTCACGACAGCGGAAGGAAATAGACACATGTTGATGCTGACCCCCACTGCTATCGAGGTCGTTCGCAATATCACGTCCTCGGAGGGGACGCCGGAGGATGCCGGGCTGCGAATCTTCGCGGCGGACGGCGCGGAGACGCTGCAGCTCGCGGTTGCCGCCGCACCGGCCGAGCAAGACCAGGTCCTGACTGCCGAAGGATCACGCATCTTCCTGGACCAGCAGGCCGCCGCCTTCCTGGACGACAAGATCCTCGACGCCGGACTGGACCCGGACGGGCAGGACACCTTCGTCGTCGCCCCGCAGGACCAGGACACCTCGGACATCTGAGGCGAAGTTCGATATTGCTACGTCACGTGGCCCAGCCCATAGACCAGCACACCACGAAGGCGAAAGGTCGAAGTCAGGATGTGAACACGCAACTCAAATAGCTCCTCGTGAGGTACGTGCTGGTGTTGGGATTCAGGTAATCGGAGTCACCGCGGCCATCCGTCCCGGTATACAGACGTACGGTGGCGTTGGTTTTGTTTTCAATCGACCCGTTCCCGATGTAGATATTGTAGGTTCGATACTCGTCAGGATCGTTGATACGGTCGGAGTAGCCCGAGGAATTCTGGTATATGAATGCACCGACAGCCATGTCCTTGCCTCCATTCACGGCGCAAGCGAACCTGTTGCTGCATAATAGCTCACCATCGGAGTAGATCCTTGGATCTATAGAGACCACGGCATCGAGTCGCGCGCATCCGGATCGCAGCGATGCGAACAGCTATGCGTTGAAAAGCTGCCTGACGTGGCTGTAATTCTTTACACGCCGTGATTTTTGCCCGTGGTCGAGCCCTAGCCGCGATTGGCGCCGATAAGCTGTGGATGTTGGCCGAACCTTTCGGCGATTACTACCGCGACCACATGACGCCACTGTGGGTGGAATGGCTCGCCAGCCACCACCGAATCACGCCATTGTCTCTGCAGTGCGCCCCTCGGCAGGCAGGTTCCTCGCCGTGTGGTTCGAGCTGTGCAGGCGGGGTGGTGGTCGGCTCCGTTAGTGAGCGGCGTGGCCGCGAGCGAGGTTGTCGAAGTGATTTCGAAGGAGCGTGCGGGGTGTGGGCTGGTGTTCGAGCGAGACCTCGAGCAGAATGACTGGCGCGGCTTTCGTGCGTGTGGGGCCGAGATTCACCAGGTGTGGAATGTTGCGTTCGGTCCGCTGCAGGCTCCATCGACCACCCAGCCCACGGCGGAAGGTTTCGCCGATGTACCAGGTGGCGCCGTCGTGGAATCGGCTGTTGGCCGGTGCGTTCAGTTGCTGCACAGTGGGCGTGACCCGGTGCACCAGTTCTTCCACCATGATCAGCGAGTCCCGCGAGAAGTCCCATCGACCATCCGGCGCGTACTCGGCTGTCCAGCCCGCGAAGGCGGCGAGGCGTTCGGACAGCCACTGGCTCATGCGATCCGGCTGGACGATCGCCGCACCATCGGTGGGACTCGTCGCCTCACCGCCGAACACCAGTCGTCGGAGCACGCCTTGGCCGAAGTTCTCGAATACCCGGGCCAGTTCGATGGCAGGTGTGTGCCATATATTGGAATCCTCTTTTTTGACATAGCAATCCATCATCCAGCGACCGTTGTAGTGCCAGTGCATATCCTTGCCTCGGCACAGCACCTCACCGAGATACCAGGCGGCCCCGTTCAGGAACGCTGCGTTCTGCCCGTCTACCAGGAGATCCGCCGGCGTGCGGGTGGTCCGGCGGATCACCACGTCCAGCGAGTCGAGCGACTCCGGGGAGAAATCCCAGGTAAAACCACCCCCGTAGCGCTCGACCCAGGTCGGAAAACGTTGCTCGCAAGTGGCTGTCCACGATGCGAGATGCATGGCGTACGGCCGTTCCCGCCTACCCCGGCGGCTCTCACGCCACCTGGTGACCTCCTCCACCCGCGCACGCATCTGGTCCAACGCCCACCAATCGTGCTCGCGTCGCAAGATCGTGGGATCGCCGTGGTGCAGCATCTTGCGCAAATTCTGGGCCGGGCAGTACGGGCCGCCGTGCCGGAGCCGTTGGAGGTCGCTCAGCTGCAGGTTGTCGTCCCATATCGACGGTTTGACGCGACGCATGGTCTCGCCCAAATACCATGTCGCGCCATCCAACAGCATCGCGTACTCGATAGCGTCGAACGGGTCCTGGCGCCCCGACACCACGCGTAACACGACTTCCGCCAAGGCATCCAGCGAGTCCCGGGAGAAGCCCCAGCTGTAGCCCGAGCCGAAATGGGCAACCCAGTCCGGGAACTCCCGTTCTCGTTCGGCCAACCACCTGTCGCAGAGTCTCGGCGTTGTCGGACGCGGTCTGATGTCGGGTATCGAATGATTCGTCGGCCAGTCGGTGCTGATAGTCCGGTGCCGGGTCTCGTAGACCCGGGTCAGAATGTGCGCGTCTCGCATTTCCCGCGCGAATCGCACCAACTCCATCGGTGACACCGTGTCGATGGCCCCGAAGTCCAGCATCGGCTTGTCCGTCCAGGTCCAGCAACCGCGTCCGGCTCGTCGCAGCATCTCCCCCAGATATGCCGCTACTCCCTCGAGGAACTCCGGCTGTTCGCCTGGATGGTCCACCGCGACCTCCGCCACCCGTCGCAGCGATTCGGACGAGAAGTCCAACACGATGTCGCGAGGCAGGTAGGTTGTCCTGAGGTTTTCGAGCAACCCTGCAATCGAGTTCACCCAGGCATTTCTCTGCTGCACCCAGTCGCGACCGGTCCACGCCCAGCCATCGAAGCCCGCTACATCGAGGTCCGGCCGGTGATGATCTTTGTCTTGCACCTTCGCACCGGGCAGCACCCGTCGTAGTTCCAGGGGATTGCCACGTCTCAGCATGCCGTCCAGAAGGACATACGGGCTGAATTTTTCAGCCGTGTCATACGGCGACCACAGTTGGAAGCGGCGGATGGGGTGCTCGTTTTCGCGGTAGCACCACCTCCAGTGCGGCGGCTCGTAGCGTCGCACGGCCTCGCCCAGGTACCAGACCGCGCCTTCGCTGAATTCCCTGTGCTCCGGGGCTTCCAGGTCTCTCGCGGCGGCGAAGTTCCGAAACAGCACCAGTGCCAGCGAATCGAGTGACACGACCGAAAAATCCCAAGTTACACCGGTCCCATAGCGGGCAATCCAGGCCGGAAACTCCAATTCTTGCTTGGACACCCAGGCTCCGACATCGACGCAATTGGCGTAGTGCGCAGTCAGGTATCCCGGTTCCTGGAGTGCGACGGCCAGTGCGTCGCCGGGCGTGCAACTGGTATCTTGCCTCGACTCGGTCCGTTTCTGTTGCCCAAGAGGCTCGATGCAGGGTTTGCTGCGAATTCCGGTCCATCGTCCGTTGATTCCCCGACGGAAAATTTCACCGCAGTACCAGACCGCGCCCTCCCTGAAATCGTCGTAGGAATCATCCCGGTTCAGCACCGCCTCGGTCGGTGTGGTCTGGCGTACCAGCTGTTCCAATGCCGACAGCGAATCAGGCGAGAAGTCCCATTTTTGCTCCGGTGACCAGGATTCCACCCACCCCGGGAAAGCATCGACGCGCCCCTGCACCCAGGAGACCAGGCCGTCTGACATACTGCGATGCCACCACGGCGGCCGGTTGTTGATCGCTCGTTTCGTTGACGGCTTCCGCGGCCGATTCTTGCTCGCCTGTTTCGCTGCGCGCTCCCAGCGCCGATAGAGCCCGGCGAACTGGATACCGTCGTTGGCCCGGTACGCGTCGCTGATCGCCTGCGTCGGTGAAAACGGTGCCAAGTCGAGCGAGGGGTCCGGCAAAACGAACGGTAGTCCCTCGGGAAAGTAGACTGGATCGGCCTCCGGATCCCATTCCCACGACCCGCCTGCCACTCGGATCAGCGTGTCGCCGAGATGTCTGGCGATGATCTGGGCGGGGCTCCCGTCTTCTCCAGACCAGCTCGGATAGCCGCAGTCGACGATGTATTCATCCAGCTGGCGCAATGCGTCGATCGACATGTCGAAGGTGACATCGTCAAGTTCGGGCACCAGGTCGCCCGCCATAGACTCCAGGGCGCCACTCATGTGCAGCCAGTCCTCGAGTCGGTTGCCCGCGTCGTCTGTCGCCATAGACAAGTTTTCCCCGATCGCGCCTTCGAGTCGCAAGGCTGCGTTGAACTTCTGAGCCTCCCTTAAGGAATGCCATGTGGTGCGACGAGATCTCTGACCACACCGGTGAAGAGGCCCAAAGCTTTTCGGCGACTACTACCGGGACCCCGGTACAGCACAGGACGCCCCTTCGGTCTCAGGCGCCCACTCGACCGCCGTTCTTCTTCCACACCACCGCGACCGACGGGCGCGGCTGAGCGGCTCCGCCGTCCGGCCAGTGCGAGAGCGGGTTTTCCGGGCTCGCGTCGTCGGCCTCGCCTGGGTGCTGCACGCACACGATGACCCGCGACTCGGTGACCACCGGGCCGCAGGTCTCCGCGCCGCGGGGGACGGTAAGGAATTGTTTGGTCTCGCCGCGGTTCGGGCCGTCGAGGACGACCGAGAACAACCCGTCATTCGACTTCAGCGCGTTGCCGTCGGTGGAGATCCACAGGTTGCCGTATGGGTCGAAGGCCAGGTTGTCGGGGCAGGAGATCGGGCTGACCTCGGCCTTGTCGTATCCGGCGAAATAGGTGTCCGCGGCCACGGGATCGCCGCAGACCAGTAGGAGCGACCAGGTGAACGTGGTGCCGGTGTGGTTGTCCTCGATCTCCAGGACCTGGCCGTTCTTGTTCAGATTGCGCGGGTTCGCCTCATCCGGGCCCGGCTTGCCCGCCGCGCCCCGGTTGTCATTGTTGGTCAGCGCGACGTACACCTTGCCGGTGTAGGGGTTGGCCTCGAAGTCCTCCGGGCGGTCCATCTTGGTCGCACCGACCTTGTCCGCGGCCAGCCGGGTGAACACCGCGACCTCTTCGGCACTCATGCCCTCGACCAGCGACGTGCCTTTGCCATCCGCGCCCGTCTCGAGCAGCGGAATCCACTGGCCGGTCCCGGTGAAACCCTTGTCCGACGGCTTGCTTCCGGTGCCGTCGATCTTGTCCGCGTGATCGCCGTCGAGCTTCGCGGCATACAGTGTGCCCGCGTCCAGGATGGTCAGGTTGTGCCGCATGCTCGCGGCACCGGTGCCCGGCTGGATCTTGCGCGATGACACGAATTTGTACATGTAGTCGAACTTTTCGTCATCGCCGGTGTAGGAGACGACATCGCCGTTCTTCGTAACGTAGATGGTGGCGCCCTCGTGCTTGAGCCGTCCCATCGCCGTGTGCTTGATCGGCGTCGAAGTCGGATCCCACGGATCGACCTCGATGACATAGCCGAATCGGTTGGCCTCATTGGGTTCCTGTGCCAGATCGAAACGCTTGTCCGCCCGCTCCCACTGGTTGACGGTCTTGCCCGCGGCGACGCCGTACCGTTTCAGTCGCGCCGTAGCGGCGGATTCGGTCACCTTGTCGCCGTTGGCGAAGTATGCGTTGAAGTTTTCCTCGCCGGAAAGCACTGTGCCCCAAGGGGTAAGACCGCCGGAACAATTGGCGAAGGTGCCGAGCACCTTGGTACCCGTCGGGTCGGCCGAGGTCTTGACCAAGTCGCTGCCCGCGGCCGGACCCGTCAGCTCGAACTCGGTTGTCGCGGTGATCCTGCGGTTGTACTTGCCGAAAGCTGGAACCAGCTTGCCCGACTCCGATTCGCCCTTCACCTCGACCACGGTCAGGCCGTGCGCGGCCATGGTGATCGCGATCTGCTCGTCGGTCGGTGCGTCCCTGTTGTAGCCGCGGAACATGTGCGGGGAGGTGGTGTACTCATGGTTGACCACCAGCAAATAGCTGTTCGCTACACCCTCGATCGGCAGCAGGGCGGCGAAGTCGTTGTTGTAGCCGAACTGCTTGGCCTGCGCAGCGGCGGTCTGCTTGTCGAAGTCGAACGCAGGCGCGTCGGCGAATAACGGATCGCCCCAGCGGATTACGACGGACTGCTCGTAGCCGTCCGGAATCACCACGGCGTCTTCCTTGTTCGGTGCGACGGCCGTGAAGTCGGTCCCGGTTCCCGGCGGACCTGCAGGCGAGGTGGACACCGCCGCGGCGGGCTCGCTGTCGTCGCCGCAGGCCGCGAGGGCGCTGCCCGCGCCGACCGCGAGCACGGCGGCCGCGCCGCCCTTGATCAACCCGCGCCGGTTCAGCGAGCCGACGATGTCACCGAAGTACGCACCGGCGGACGTGTTCGGCACCTCGTGGAAGCACGCGTTCGCGCACTTGTATGCACACGTCACGGCGGCGCGCGACGACTTGCCGTCGTGCTGCACGAAGAGGGCGAGTGGCTGAAGACTCACGGCGACTCCTGGGTTGGACCGACGACCCGCACGGTAGACCATCCGGACAATCCGGAAAAGACGACAAGGTGAACAGCCGCCCAACTCGGCAACCCTTGAATTGCCTGGCCACCGAAAAGCAAAAAACGAATGCCGCGTCGTTCGACAATCTCGAACCGACGCGACATTCGCTGTGGCGGCTGGCGGCGGCCAGCATGCTCACGACCTGCATGGCCCGGCGTGGGGCCGCGGACGAATTTCGTCCGGCTGTGCCCATCAGGCATTGACCGGGAGGGCGATGACGACCTCGCTCTCGTTCTCGGGCAGGTAGTGCACCCGCAGGACGCGCCCGACCTGCACTTGTCCGACACTGCCCGGCGCGAGGAATTTCGTCACCCGGGTAGCGAAGGCCGACCCGTCCGGCCGGGTGACCACCAAACCGAGCGCGACTTCGGAGTGGCCGTCGCGAATCGTGCCAGTGACCGACAGCGACCGCACCACCGCCTGGGTGGCGATTCCACGCTCGGCGATGTCGAGCTTGTGCGGGGTGGTGATGCCCTTGCGGATCAGCGACTCGTTCATCGCCCGCTGCGCCGCGGACGCGTCGCCGGACAGATCGACCTCGACCTTGTCGGTCCGCTCCGGCAGGTAGCGCACCGGAAGCACTACACCGGGCCGCAGCAGCGCGAGCTGGGTGATCGGCACGATGATCTTCGCGCTGGAGTGGAAGAGTTTGCCGTCCGCGCCCTCGACGCGGAATTCGATGCGGATCTGCGGCTGATCGTTGAGCGTCAGCCCGGTCTGTGCGAACGATTCGATGGTGCCCAGGCCGGTCAGGCCGTCGCGGAATCCCGCGCTGTTGTGGCCGGTGAAGGCGGCGACGATGCCTTCACCGGTGAACACGAAGACCAGCACGATCAGGGTCGACGCGAGGATCGGCAACGCCATCTCGAAGCCGAGCCAGCCCATTCCGGCGGGTTCGTATTCGCTCGTCGGGACGTAGGTCACGGCGTGGTAGACGTAATAGCCGACCATCAGGGCCGCGAGAGCCGAGGCGAGTAACCGGATCTTTTTCATCATGTTCGTTCCTCGGTAGTTCGATGTGTTCGGGTCGATCGCGCCCCGTCATCCCGGCGAAGCGACCGGGATGACGGCGCGGAGTGAGAGGGGACATGGAAGAGATCAGGCGCCGACGATGGTCGCGCAGGCGAAGGTGATGTCGAACTTCGACGACTTCGGACCGGCCAGCGGGTTGGCCAGATCGGGGCCACCGATGCCCTCGCCCGTGACCTTGTAGGTGTTGCCGTCCTTGACGACCTTCGCCGAGCCGCCCGGCATGCCATTACCGAAGCCGACCGCGTAGGGCAGCCCGTTGTCACCGCCCTTGCTGCCCGCGATCGCGACCGCCTGCACGGTGTCGGCGTCGGTGATGGTCGCGCTCACCGAAAGGTTGCCGTAGGAGCCGTTTTCGGTATCGGTCAGCGCGAGCGCCAGTGTCCCGCCCTGCTTGGCGCAGGTGGTAGTGAACTTCGCATCGAAGGCCTTGCCGTCCACCGACGCGATCGACTTGGCTGCCGGGGCGGCCGGACCCGCCTTGGCCGAAGAGGGCACGGGCGCGGCGGGGGAGCTACCGGAGTCGTCGCTGCACCCGGTGACGAACAGTGCGACGGCGGCGGACGCGACGAGAGCGAGGGAGGAGATGCGGACCGAAGTGGCGTTCATGATGTGTCCTCGTGGTTCGGGGGGCGACGCCCCGGCCTTTGTGTTTCGTTCGGCCCCGTGTGGAGCCGATGCAAGAAACCTAAGAAGGGTTCGCTCCCTACCGATCCCAGGTTTCGCACGGCCTATTGGCAGCGAACATCCAGATGCCGCAGGTACCTCCCCCGCGACACATCAGCCCAACCCCTGCTTCCGAACGAAGCGAGACCGAGCACTGCCCGTTCGCGGCCCGGCTCGAGAGGGGGCCGCGAACACACAGTGCCGCAGGCGCTGCAAAATAATCGAATGCGACGACCGCGCGCCATGGTGCTCGACGAGGTGTGGCGCAGGATCGAGGGCGTAGAACCGCTCAGTGGCCCGCACGGCGGTCCGTTGCGTCGCACCGTGAAGCTCGTGCTCGACCCGCTGGTGATCCGCCCCGTGCAGCATCCGCTGTGCGCGGGCGCCATCCTTACGGCCGACGGTGCTGTACTGCTGGAGGCGCGTGTTCAGGCGGCGGCCGATGTGCTGCGCGCCACGGCGGCCTGGTTCACGGTGCTCAAGCAGGTCCGGCGGGCGTTGCGGATCACCGAGGGGCATCCGCAGGATCTGTACTTCCAGCGCTGCTTCGAGCTGGCGACCACCTCCGGCATGCCGGAGGTGGCGCGGGCGCGTGCCGTCGCGGAGGCCACGCTGCGCGATATCCACGAGTATGCCGCGGGCCGCACGACGCAGGCGCTGAAGACATACCTGGCCGACCGCACGCGGGAGCGGGAGTTGACCGAGCTGCTCGACATCGCGTGGCGGCGGCGGCCGTTGCACGGCCCGGCGAACGGCAATCATGCGGCGCTGCTGCGTGACCTGCTGAATGCCTGCGCCGCCGCGCGGCTCGGCCGAGACGCGGGCGACGGGCAGCCCGTGCTGGATGGTCTCGTCGCCAGACATGCCGGAACGCACACTGGAATTCGGTTGTGGCAGATCGAATCGGGGTACTCGGCAGGGAAACTCGGCCTCACCACGCATCCGGTGCCGCGACAGCCCGCGATCGGAACCTCCGCCTCGAAATCCACGTTGGGACTGCCGTTCGACCGCACCGTCTACGAGCGCGTGTTCACCGTCCTGCAAGCATCCAGCGACCGCGCCGAGCTGCCGCCGATCCCGGAGCTGGTCGCCGCCGAGATCGCCAGGAGTTGTGCGCCGTGGGCGCTGCTCGACGAGTCGCTGCGCGTCGCGGCGACGGTGGGGACGGAGCTGGCGGTCGGCCTGGTGCCGATCGATCACCGGAAGCAGCGACCGTCGAGCGACCGGCATCTGCGCCTGGCCGAATCCGATTCCGGCATAGTACGGACCGCGGCGCATCAGGTGGTCAACAGTCGCTGGCAGCGGGAGGCATACGTGCTGCGGGCGCGGCGGCTGGTGGTGTGCGCGGACGACGACGCCCGAGCGCCCACCGGACCGCTCGCGGCCGTCGCCGCCGAGCTGACCACGCCATGGCGGCCATACCTGCGGCGGCTGTGGGTTCGTCTGCACGGCAGGGATGTCCGGGAGTTCGCGATCTACGATCCGGACGAACTGTGGGATCTGCTCGACGGCGTGGCGCGCTCGGTCATTCTGGACCATCGAACGCGGGTCAAACAGGCCCTCAGTGTGCGGGCGGGCGCTGGTGAACCGGACGCGGCGGAATCGAGGGCGAGCTGATGAGCGCGACCGTACGCATCCGGCATCGAGACGGCCTGTGGATCATCGCGCCGGACGGTGCGCCGACGGTGCTGGACAGCGCGGCCGGGATCGATGTGCTGGTGCTCGAGGTGGCGGGCGGACATCTGACCTGGAGCCTGCTCGGCGGACAGATCACGCCGGCGGCGGTGATCGACGACCGCGCGCTCGCCCAGGACTGGATCTGGGCCGTGTTCGGTGCGGAGGTGGCCATCGCACTGGACGAATTCGGCGGAGGCGAACCGGAATTAACCGCTGCGCCCGCACTGCCGGAACTCGCGGCACGCGCATGGCGGCTCGGCTACGCCCACTGGGCGGCGCGCTGGTGGCCCGCGTCGACCCTGGACGGCATCGCGCCGCTCGACGCCCAGCTGCTCGCGGACGAGATCGCCGCGTTGAGCGAGGAATGCGAGCTGATCGTCGACGGAGCGGACGCGCAACTGGTCGAGGAGCGCGAGATCGCCGATGTCGCGACGCGTGCCGAAGACTACGCGTTGGCTGCCGGACGCGCGACCGCCGCGCATGGCGAACTGGTCCTGGCCAGAGGGACCGGGGGGTGGAACTGGCGCCGATGCCCGCCCGGCCTGCTCGATGCCTCCGAGCGCGCGGTGTCCTGGGCGGTAGTGCGCGAGGCGGGCAGCACGATCGTGCGAGTGCACGCGGTCGCCGCGCCGCTCTCGCCCACGGATATGCCGCCGCACCTGCATCCGCACGCTGCGATCCGCACCGCCACCGACGCCGCCGAGGTACCCCTGACTCGCGACGGCGAAGTCTGGAACGCCTCGACAACGGCCCTGGCAGGCGCGGAATCCGGTGTGACCGTGGACATCTACGTGCCCGGTGTCGGCGTGGACGAGCCGGAGCCGGACGCAGCCACGCGTCGTGAGCAGGTGCGCGAGCTGGTCACGGCGCGGCTGCGCCGCACGGCCGACGCGTCCGACAACCCCGTCGAAGCTCCCTTGCTCGCCGAAATCGCCGCCGCCGCCTCGGATTCGGATTTCTGACGTGGCCGACGAGACTCCAGACGATGGTCGCGAACTGCTGGCCGCGGGCGCGGAAGCTTACACCCGCGGAGATGCGGCGGCCGCCAAACGCCTCTTCGAGGACGCCGCAGGTAAGACCACGGGCGACATCCGGCTCGGCGCTATCATCAACGCGGCAAGCATGGCCGACGAACTCGGCGACCACACCGCCTCCCTCGCCCTGTACCGCTCGGCTCTGGCCGAAATGCCACAGAATGCACCGCGATTGCGGCCGAACGCACTGGTCAATATGTCGCAAGCGTTGCAGCACCTCGGCGAACTCGACGAGGCGCGGGCGGCGCTGGAGCAGGCGCGGGCACTGCTCGCGGACAATACCGACACCGATCTCGGTGTGCTACGCGTGGCCTGTCTGCTTTCCCTGACCGCGGTCGCACTGCATGGTCAGAACTGGGCCTACGCCGCCGAGCTTGCCACCGAATCACTCGACGCTGCACTGCGTTTCGCGCCGCGTCTGGCCGGGCATCCGCTGATGAACCTCGCAGCGACCTACTTCGAGACCGGGCGCCGCGACCTGGCCGTCGACTTCGCACGGCAGGCACTGGCCGCGTTCGAAGAAGCAGGCGACCGCAACGCCGTCGCCGAGACCGAGCAGAACCTCGCCACCATGCTGGTCCGCGACGAGCGGTACGACGAAGCGGAACAGCCACTGCGGTCCAGTCAGGAGTATTTCGAGCGGGCCGGGCTCGGCTATCGGGCCGGAGTCGGGCTCAAGGCCATGGGATTCCTCGCGGAGGGCCGAGGCGAGCTCGAGGTGGCGCAGGACTTCTATCGTCGAAGCCTGGCGTATTTCGTCGAGTCCGGCGCCGTGCTCGACGCCGCCGACCTCCACATGCGCCTGTCCACGGTCGCCTTCAAGACCGGCCGTCTTGCCGAGTGCGAAGAACTGCTGGCCGCGGCGTTCGTGACCTACGCCGAGCGCGGTCTCGGCCTGCACTGCGCCCAGCTCGATTTCTGGCACGCGACCCTGGTGGAGGATGCCATCGCCGCGACCGAGTCGCCGACCGCCGAACTGCTCACGCAGGGAGTGCATCTCGCCGTTCCCGCCGCGCTGGCCATCGACGCCGTGCGCTATACCCTGCCGAACGGCAGCCAGCGCGAGCAGTGGAACCGCCGGATCGCCGATCCCGCCATGCGGTTGGCGTTCCGCTTCGCCCACCTGTCGGGCAACGGCCTACTCCTTGCCGATCTGATCGAAACGCAGTGCGCGGGAACCACGTTGAACATCGATCGCTCTCAACACGACCACCCGGTCCGGCTTCCCTATGAATTGCTCGATCCGCCGGAGGATGTCGGCGATCATCCGGGCAGCGCCGCACTCCAGCTAGGCGCCGCCCTCGCCGGTGTCGCGGCGAGCGCGGGCCTGCCGGTTGCGCCGCCGCCGCGCCTGGCGCTGGCCGCGGAGGGCCGGATCGCGCTGGCGCCGTTCATCGCCGCCGCCGAACAACGCTACGGCCGGGTAATCCGGGACGATCGGGTGCTGACGGTATGACACGGCCGACGGTGCTCGTCCGCATGGCGGACGCAGGGGACGTGTACGTGTCGTGGCGGTGGGTAGCCGACAGCGCCCCTCGGGGCGTGAGCGTGCTGCCCGAAGAAGCGGCCATGCAGGCCGTGAGCATGCTGGCTGCCGCGCTTCCGCGGCCCGCCGAGTCCGGCGGCCTGGAACGTGCGCTGACCACGGGTGCTTTCGCCAGTTACGAGAACGAGTACCTTGTCGCACAGGCGCTTTCCCGAGCTCTCCTGCCCTACGGCCTCGCCGCTCAGCTCTACGAGCTGTCTCAACGCGGTGTACGGCCGCACATCCGGCTACAACCGTCGCCCCGGGTCGCCCAGGTGCCGTGGGAGCTGATCGCGCCGGACCGCGATATCCGGCTGATCGATATCGCGGACGTCAGTCTCCTCGCTCCCGCGGGCATCGTGCAGGCACCTGCCAGGGTCGCGCGCAGTTGGGCGCGAACGCGCGCCGGCCCGGTCGTCGCGGTCCTCGATCCGCGAATCCCCGGGTTCCGCGCCGACTCGACGCTCGGCTCGGTGCTGGGCAGGATGACCGCGGACACCCCCCTCGCGCAACGCATGGCCGGCTATGCCGCGGCCGGTCGGCTGCGGCCCGCGGCGCACGACCCGGTCCAGGTCTTCCGGCGCACCGAGCTCGACCGCACCTGGCTCGGCGCCGCCTTGAGCGACGGCGCCAGCCGCCTGATCTACGTCGGTCATGTCACCGCGGCGGTCCCGGAATCCGGCCAGAGCGAGGAGGCCGAACTTCACCTGGCCTGCACGGCCGATGCCGTCGGCTTCGCCGCACCTACCCGCACACACCGGCCGCTGTCGGCCAAGGACCTACTCCTCGGCACGCACACGCTCGATACGGAACCCGTTGCGGGGCCGGCACTGTGGCCGATACCGAGCCGGGTAGCGCTGATCGCGTGCGAGAGTGGCGGCGACCTGCGTTTCAGCGAAGCGCTCGGCCTGACCGCCGCCATGATCAACGGCGGCGCCGAGTTGGTTACCGCGAGCAGGTGGGCGCTGCCGACCGATCTGGCCTTTCAGCGCATCGCGGGCGCACCACCTGAGGCCCACCCGCTCCAACAGGCCATCTGCGCCATCGACGCCGCGCACGAACAGCCCGACCCGGTGACCGCCCTCGCCGAATGGCAGCGCGCGCGGCTGGCCGCGTGGCGCGACGAAGGCAGGATCGAGCACTCACCGGTGCTCTGGTCGGCGTTCGCGACCGTGTGCGCATAGCGTTGCGGCGATACACGATGCGGTGCCGAGTCATACCTTGGTCAGGGCTACCACCGGGATGATGCGGGCGGTGCGCATCTCGTGCTCGGCGAAGAACGGGTAGGTCTGCTTGAGCATGGCCCAGGTGCGCGCGCGGTCTTCACCGATGAGCGGGGTGGCCAGCGCGTCGCGAGCCTCCTCGCCCACCTCGACGAAGACGTGGTGGTTTTGCTCCAGATTCAGGTACCAGTCGGGGTGAGTGGAGGCGCCGACGTTGGACGCGACGATCAACAGGCGGTCGCCGTCGTGATGGAACATCATCGGGGTGGTGTGCGCAGCGCCGGATCGACGGCCCGTCGTGGTCAGCAGGATCAAGCGGTCGCGGCGCATGCCATCGATGTCGCCGCCCGCCCGGAACTGAGCGATGGTTCTTCGGTTGATTTCCTGGACGTCCATATTCTTCACCTCGCTCGGGTCCGTCGGGCCGGTTCCAGCTTTCCCCCTGGTCGAGCGTCATGTCAGGGAAACGCCCGGATTAGCACCGCGACCTGCACATCTATGCACGATGGGCGAGCAGGTGTCGCATGAGCAGTCGGGTCAGGGCCTCGGGCGCCTCTTCGGGTACCCAGTGCGAGACATCTTCGAGCATCTCGAAACGGTACGGGCCCGACACGTATTTCTGCGTGGCCAGCGCCGCGGTGGAGCCAATGGTCACGTCCTCGGTGCCCCACACATACAGGGTGGGAACGCTCACCGGTCCGATCGGGCCCGCGAGATGCATCGCGCGGTACCAGTTGAGCGCCGCGGTGAGCGCCCCAGGCTGCTCGAGCCGGCGCACATAGTCCTCGACGTGCTCCTCGGACACCTTCCATTCGAAGATCCTGCGCAGGCCGGCGCCGTCGTCCGCGAGGAGGATCCGCTCGGTCGTGCGAGGCTGGCGCAGCGTCGTCAGATGGTGTGCCCGCTGTGCCTGGTCCTCGTCCTCGGCCATGGCGTGCTCGAGTGCGGTGGGATGCGGATACGACACCGCGCTGAACGTGCGGACCCGCCCCGGCATCCGGTTCGCCACGGCCCACCCCACCAGGGCTCCGCAGTCGTGGCCGATCAGATCGAAGCGCTCCCACCCGAGCTGGTCGGCGATCGCCACGACATCGCCGACCAGTTCCTCGAGTCGATACTCGGCGGCCCGCTCCGGCCGCACCCCTGGCGAATACCCGCGCTGATCCGGCGCCACGGCGTGGCATCCTCCTCCGCCGAGCGCTTCGAGCTGGAACTCCCACTCGACCGCGGCCTCAGGGAACCCATGCAGCAGGAGCACTTCCCGACCGCCCGGCGATCCGGCTGCCAATGCGTCGAACGTCCCCGCCGCGGTGTGAATCTCGACTTGTTCGATCACCCGCCCGACTCTAGAGCCGAATACCGACAGTCAGTGCTCGTCGTAGTGCCCGTCGTGGGCGGCGTGGCGGTGCCCGTCGTGCAGGTAGTCGACATGGTCCCCGTGCTGGACCGCGTCGTGGCCGCAGTTCGGCCCGTGCTGGTGCTGGTGTTCGGGGTGTTCGGCATGCCCGGACGGCTCGCACTCGTCATAGTGGCCCTCGTGTTCACGATGCAGATGGCCTTCGTGGGCATAGTCGACATGGTCTCCGTGCTGGACCGCCGTGTGGCCGCAGTCGGGGCCGTGCTTGTGGTCGTGGCCGGTGTGCTCTACGTGTGTTGTGGCCATCAGACTTCCCCTCTTTCCTTGCTCGGACAGCTGGGTATATGTCTCATGACACATTACCAGATGCGCATCTGTGCAGATAGCCAGCGGTGTGCTGCCGAGCGGCAGGAACGCGGTTCAGAGCACCTGGGAGAGGAACCGCTGTAAGCGCGGCGTCCGTGCGGCGTCGAACAATGCGTCGGGCGAACCGGTCTCGACGACCTGTCCCTCGTCCATGAACACCACGCTGTCGGAGACCGTGCGGGCGAAGCCCATCTCGTGCGTCACCACGATCATCGACATACCGCCGGAGGCGAGGTCGGCCATCAGGGCGAGCACGCCCTTGACCAGCTCGGGGTCCAGCGCCGAGGTGGCCTCGTCGAAGAACATGATCTCCGGCTTCATGGCCAGTGCTCGCGCGATCGCGACGCGCTGCTGCTGGCCACCGGAGAGGTTGGCCGGTCTGGTGTCGGCCTTCTCGGCCAACCCGACGATCTCCAACTGCTCGACCGCGAGTGCCCGCGCCGCGTCTTTGGACAGCCCGCGCAACTTTCGGGGCCCGAGCGCGACGTTCTCCACAACGGTCTTGTGCGGAAACAGGTTGAAGTGCTGGAACACCATGCCGATGCGCTGACGCAGCTTGTCCGGGTCTTCGGTGAGCACGGACTCGCCGTCCAGCAGCACGTCGCCCTGGTCCGGCTCGTGCAGCCGGTTCAGCACGCGCAGCAGGGTCGACTTGCCGGAGCCGGACGGTCCGATGACGGTGACGGTTTTGCCCGCGTCGACATGGATGTCGATGCCGCGCAGCACATGGTTGTGCCCGAGCGTCAGGTGCAATCCGGTACCGGTGAGGGAGGCACTCATCTATCCGCGCCCTTCCGTGATCGTGGCCGCCTCGACCGGGTCGATGGGCCGGTCGGGGCGTCCGGTGCGCATACGGCGGTCGATGTAGTTCACCAGATGGGTGAGCGGGACGGTCAGCAGCAGGTAGACCAGGCCCGCGGCTACCAGCGGTGAGAGATTCCCGGTCTGCGCGTTGAGATCTCGGCCGACCGCGAACAGCTCGCGCTGGGTGGCGAGCAGACCGAGGAAGTAGATCAGCGACGAATCCTTGATCAGCGCGATGAACTGGTTCATCAGCGCGGGCAGCACCCGGCGCACGCCCTGCGGGATCACCACCAGCGTCATCGACTGCCGATAGCCCAACCCGATGGCGCGCGCCGCCTCCAGCTGACCGGCCTCGACCGATTGGATGCCGGAGCGGAAGATCTCGCCGATGTAGGCCGAGGCGAGCAGCGCGAGGGCGACGGCGCCGAGCCAGTACGGGTTGTTCCCGGTGACATTGCGCGCCACCGGACCGATGCCGAGGCCGATCAGCAGGATGATCACCACGGCGGGCAGGCCACGGAAGACGTCGGTGTACATCCGCGCGGGCCAGCGCAACCAGCGAGTCCGGGAAATACCCGCGACCGCGAGCAGCATGCCGAGGACGGTACCGAGCCCGCCCGAAACCACCGCGAGGATGAGAGTATTCGGCAGCCCGGTCCGGAGCAGATCGGGAAAAGCTTTGCGGTACAAAGACCAGTCGAAGAACGTGTCTTTCAACTGACGCATCGTGGATTTCGGTGCGTTCTGCGCCGGGTCACCCTGCTGTTTTCCGGCGGCGAGCGCGGCGAAGTCCGGCAGCTGCGGCGGCGGCGCTGCCTTGGATCCCGGCTTCCAGCCCGGCGGCAGCTGGCGCGGCACCCAGTCGCTGTAGAGCCTGGCATAGGTGCCGTCGGCGATCACCGCGTCCAGGCCGCTGTTGAGCGCGTCGATCAGCGGCTGGTTGTTCTTGGCGACCGCCCAGCCGACGAAGTTGTCCAGGCTGAAGGTGTTCTGCGATACCGAGGTTCCGTCACCCGGCGCGATCGCGCCCTCCGCCTGCGCGGATGGCGCGACCCAGGCGTCCACCTGGCCGGACTTCAGGTTGGCGTAGGCGGTGTTGTAGTCCGGGAACTTCACCGGGTCCAGGTGCAGCTGGTTCACTACGAACTCGTCCTGCACGGTGCCCTGGACGACGGCGATCCTGGTGCCGCGGTTGAGGTCCGAAAAACCTTTGACGGCACCGCCATTCGGCACAACGAGGGAGAAGTAGCCGAAGTCGTAGCCGTTGGTGAAGCCGACCAACCTGCGCCGCGCGTCGGTAGTGGTGATGTTCGACGAGCCGACGTCGAAGCGGCCGCCGGACACCTGGGCGAGCAGCCCGGCGAACTCGGTACCCGAGAATTCCACCTGCAGGCCGAGCTTGGCGGCGATCGCCTTCAACAGCTCGTTGTCGAAGCCGGTGAACGTTCCCTGCCTGTCGACGCAGATGCTCGGCGGTGCGTCCGAGAGGGTCCCGACGCTCAGCTTGCCCGGGGTGATCAACCCGAGCTTGGATACGTCGATCGATGCCGGCGACGCGGTCGTCGCGGTGGTGTAGCGGTCGGTGCCCGCGGCGTCCGACGAGGCCAGGTTGGTCGGGGCGGCCGATGCGGCCGCCAGGCCGGGCGGGGCGCACAGGTTGCGCTCCGTCGACGCATCCTCGGAGCCGGACCCGCAGGCCGTGACGCTGAGACCGACAGCAAGCAATATCAGGGCGATCAACGAACGAGACCGCACAGCGGGCAGACGAGCCATGCTGGAACCCTAGCCGGATGAAGCAGTTGATCCTCGGCTACCCGAAGGCCGACGGCGTGAGAACCCTCGGCGCGCACGGCGGTCGATAGTTCGAATCACCCTGATGCGAAATCCGCGCCGACGTGCGTCGGCCGACCGGCAATCCGGCTCAGGCCAGCCCCCGGACCGGCTCCGGGTTCACCTCGTCGCGCCAGCGGACAGCGCGCTCGACCTCGCTCAGGTCGTAGTCCGGTCCGCTCACTCCGATGGTGAACGTCGTCACCCCCGCCGCCACGAACTCCGGCGCCTTCGCCGCGCCCGGCCACTGCACGGACCGCTCGATACGACCCTGGTCGGTGCCGACGGTGGCGCAGTGCTCGGCGAGCACCTTGTTCTTGTGCGCGAGCACGTCCAGGTCGGCGAAGGTGTGCCAGACGTCGGCGTACTCGGCGACCAGCCGAAGCGTCTTCTTCTCGCCACCGCCGCCGATCAGAATCGGAATCTCACGGGTCGGCGGGGGGTTCAGCTTCCGCAGGCGGGCGGTAAGCCGGACCAGATTGTCCTTCAGCAGGGCGAGCCTGCTGCCCGGCGTGCCGAACTCGTAGCCGTACTCGTCATAGTCCTTCTGGAACCAACCCGCCCCGATACCCAGAATGAGCCGGCCGTCACTGATGTGGTCGACAGTGCGCGCCATATCGGCGAGCAGGTCCGGATTGCGGTAGCCGCCGCCGGTGACCAGCGCGCCGAGCTCCACGCGCTCGGTCTGCTCAGCCCAGGCGCCCAGCATCGTCCAGCACTCGAAGTGCGCCCCGTCGGGGTCGCCGGTGAGCGGGTAGAAGTGATCCCAGTTGAACACGATGTCGACACCCACGTCTTCGGCCCGCAGAACCGCGTCGCGGATGCGCCCGTACTCGGGCGCGTGTTGCGGCTGCAGCTGAACTCCGATACGAACTGGACGACTCATGACGTGCTCCTCATCGCTCGGTGACTACCCCGATCGAGGCTACCGGCGCGGTGATATCCACGCAGAAGCCCGGGCGAACACCGCACACCGGTTGGATCGCCGCGTCTAGGTTGAGATCTCGATGCGCCAAGATGGCGGACGGAGGTGTCGGGTGTGGCCGAGAGTGGCGACGATGTGGTGCGCGGAGTCGTGAAGGAGATGCTGCGGAATCGCGACCAGTTGATCAGCGATCTGTCGTCGCAGATTCGCGCACAGGTGGCGGCGCTGGATCTGGACACGCGTATGCGGGAGCTGTTCGAGGCAGGCACCACCGACAATCTGATGGCGGTCCTCGACTTCGTACAGAACGACGCTGATGAGAAAGACGTGCAGGCTCCGACCAGGGCGCTGGTCTACGCGCGAACCCTCGCACAACGTGATGTCCCGGTGTCAGCGCTTATTCGGGGCTACCGCATCGGGCACGCCGGGTTTCTCGATGTCGCGATGCGGTCCGCCGTGGAGTTGGGTGGCGCCGACGGCGCAGCGGCCATTGTCCGCCTCGTCAATCGCACCGCTGTCTACATCGACCGGGTCTGTGAGCAGGTCGGGATCGCCTACGAGCAGGAACGCGACCGGTGGGTGAGCAGCCGCGGCGGGCTGCGTCAAGAGTGGGTGGCGCGCGTGCTCGACGGCTCGGTCGCCGACATCGGCCGGGCCGAGCAGGTACTGCAGTATTCGCTGAGCGGCAACCACGTCGCGCTGAATGTGTGGACGGGTCCCGAGATCTCACCGCAGGCAGCGGTCGGCGTCCTGGATGCCTTTCGCGGTGCGCTGATTCCGCTGTTCGACGATTCTCGGCGGCCGTTGCTGGTGCCGACCGACGAACACGAAGTTCGGCTGTGGTTCTCGGTTCCCCGCGAGTTCGCGATCGACGTGACCGCCATCGAGCGCGCGATATCGGCGCTGCCCGGCCGCGTGGCGATCGGCGAGTGCGGAGTTGGTGTAGCCGGTTTCTGCCGTAGCCTGCGCCAAGCGGATCGGGTCCGAGAGATCGTGCTTTTGGCCGGCGAGCACGCACCCCGGGTCGTCTCGCACGCCCAGGTAGCGGCCGTCGCACTGATGGTCGGAGATGTCGAGGCGCTGCGCGAGTTCGTCGCCGATTGCCTGGGTGAACTGGCCGTCGACAACCATCGCAACGTGTGGTTACGGGAAACGCTGTGCGTCTTTCTGACCAACAACCGCAGTTTCGCCGCCACCGCGCAGGAATTGGCCGTACACCGCAACACCATCCAGTACCGCGTGCGGCAGGCGCTGGACGCGATCGGGGACGTCTTCGACGATCATGACCGCGCACTGCACCTGCATCTGGCGCTCCAGGCCGCACGCTGGCTCGGGCCCGCGGTCCTGAGACCGACCGCATCTCGCTGACCCGACGCCCCTCGGTGCGGCATCCGAAAGAGTTTCCTTAGCTATGTGCGCTCCGCACAAAAGATGTACAAACTTTCATTCGCACAGGATATAGTCTGACTCCCAGTACAGCCCTAGCATGTGTAATACACGCAGCTCAACGCGGGTGCGCAAAGGAGAATTCAGGAAACACTCGATACCGTGAGTTATGCGTTAGACCCAATTACCGGCTAGGCGATTCGCCGAACTGAATCACCTTTCATTCCTCGAACCATCCGATTGCGGAGGGGCAAGCGCTCATGGAGTTGGGCTTTGCCCTGCCGCACGGCCGGCGGCTGGTAGAAACCCCTTTCCCGTAAGGAGACAACCGCTGTGACACGGATCGAAACCGTTCGCGGAGCTATCGACACCGCCGGTCTCGGCGTGACATTGATGCACGAGCACATCTTCGTGCTCACGGGGGATATCCAGCAGAACTACCCGGCCGAATGGGGTTCCGAAGACGAACGGATCGCCGACGCCGTCCGGCGACTGCGCGGCGCCTACGACGCGGGCGTACACACGATCGTCGACCTGACGGTGGTCGGCCTCGGGCGCTACATCCCGCGGATTCAGCGGATCGCCGAACAGATTTCGGTCAACCTGGTGGTCGCGACCGGCGTCTACACCTATGACGACGTCCCGTTCTACTTCCACTACCGGGGGCCGGCGCTGAACGCGATGATGGGCGCGCAGGTCCCCGACCCCATGGTCGACATGTTCATCGGCGACATCCGTCACGGTATCGCAGGCACCGGGGTCAAGGCAGGCATGCTGAAGTGCGCCATCGACCAGCAGGGACTCACCTCGGGAGTCGAACGTGTCATGCGTGCGATCGCCAAAGCCCACCTCGAAACCGGCGTGCCGATCACCGTGCACACCCACCCGGATTCCCGCACCGGCCTCGACGTGAAGCGCGTCCTGTGCGACGAAGAAGGCGTCGACCCCGGCCGAATCGTACTCGGCCACAGCGGCGACAGCACCGACTGTGATCACCTCTCCGAACTGGCCGACGCGGGCTTCATCCTCGGCATGGACCGCTTCGGTATCCACCTCGAAACCACCTTCGAGGCCCGCGCGGACACCCTGATCGAAATGGTGCGCCGCGGTTACACCGACCGGATGGTGCTTTCGCAGGACGCGAACTGCTACATCGACTGGGTCGAACCAGCCGCGATGGCCGCTCTGCCACAGTGGCACTACACCCACATATTCGACGACGTGTTCCCCTACGTGCTCGAACGCGGCGTCAGCAAGGAACAGATCGGCACCATGCTGATCGACGTTCCACGCGCGTTCTTCGAAGGCCGCTGAAGGCGCCGGCCCACGGCGCGCCGGAGTGGCATTCCCGTGGCGTGCTGAACGCCGAGCAGCCGGACAAGCGCTCGCCGAAACACCGGCCGCCCAGTAATATCACTCCCCGCCCTTACTCGGATCGTCCGGCACGTTCCTGCCGGGATGGGATGTGCAGTCACCATGGCCACTGTGACCTTCGACCGTGCGACACGGCTCTACCCCGGCGCGACCAAACCCTCCGTCGATCAATTGGATTTGGAGATCGAGGATGGTGAGTTCCTTGTTCTGGTCGGTCCGTCCGGCTGCGGCAAATCGACCTCACTGCGAATGCTCGCCGGGCTGGAGGAGGTCGACGACGGGCGCATTCTGATCGGCGCAAAAGACGTGACGCATGCCGAACCCAAGGAACGCGACATCGCGATGGTGTTCCAGAACTACGCGCTCTACCCGCACATGACCGTCGCGGAGAACATGGGTTTCGCGCTCAAGCTGGCCAAGGTAGCCAAGGCGGAGAAGGAGAAGCGGGTCCTGGAAGCGGCCAAGCTGCTCGATCTGGAGCCCTATCTGGACCGCAAGCCGAAGGCGCTGTCCGGCGGTCAGCGGCAGCGCGTCGCGATGGGCCGGGCGATCGTGCGTCAGCCGCAGGTGTTCCTGATGGACGAGCCGCTGTCCAATCTCGACGCGAAACTACGTGTGCAGACCCGCACCCAGATCGCGCAGCTGCAACGGAGGCTGGGCACCACCACCGTGTACGTCACGCACGACCAGGTCGAGGCGATGACGATGGGCGACCGGGTCGCCGTGCTGAAGGACGGCGTGCTGCAGCAGTGCGCGACGCCGCGTGATCTGTACCGTGATCCGGCCAACGTGTTCGTCGCGGGTTTCATGGGCTCGCCCGCCATGAACCTGTTCACGCTTCCGATCACCGACGGTGGCGTCGAGCTGGGCGGACATGTGCTCCAGGTGCCGCGTTCGGTCGCGGACGCGGCCGGGAACACCGTGACGGTCGGCATCCGGCCCGAGCATTTCGAGCTCGACGAGGGCTCCGGCATCGAGATGGAGGTCGACGTGGTGGAGGAGCTGGGCTCCGACGCCTACATCTACGGCCGCACCGTCACCGAGGCCAGCAGCGCGGGGGAAACCATTGTGGCGCGGGCGGATTGGCGCAACCCGCCGGCCAAGGGCACCAAGCTGCGGCTGTCCGCCGACGCCGAGCACACCTACTTCTTCGACACAGCCGGCCGCCGCCTCGACTGAGTTCGTCGCCGAAAGGGCCCGTTCGCCCCAGTCCTATGGGCGGTCGGGCTCGATCGGATCAGTTTTTCGTGCCGGAGCGCCGGCGCACCTCCTCGGCGTACTCCTCGTTGAGCCGCACGCCCAGCTCCTCCAGCTCGACCTCACGCCCGGTCTCGCTGCGTACCTGCACCCGCACTGGAGCGCCGGTGGCCTCCTCGACCAGCAGTAACGGCGCGGGACCCGATTGCAGATAAGCGTCGCCCCACTGCATGAGCGCGAGCACGGCCGGAAGCAGATCTCGCCCCATTCCGGTGAGCACGTACTCGTGCCGCGTGCGCTTGCCTTCCTCCTGGTACGGCCGCTTCGTCAGCAACCCGGCCTCGGTGAGTTTGCGTAGCTGGCCCGCTGCGGCCGCGTCGGTGATTCCTACCCGGCTTGCGAACCCGTCGAACCGCCGGGTCCCGTAATAGGCCTCGCGCAGGATGAGGACCGCCGAGCGGGTGCCGACGATGTCGAGTGCCTTCGCGATCGAGCACTCCTGGGCTTTCCACGAGCTGAGATCGGCCAACGGTCCTTCCATCACTGCTGCCATGACCAACATCATACCGATGCTGACTTTTCTTAACTATTGCCAGAGGTAATCTGACTATGTGTTGATAGAGCCAGGCATGGCCGCCCGGCTCTCGGTCCGAGAGGAAGCCCCATGAGAGACGCGGTGATTGTCGAAGCGGTACGCACCCCGATCGGCAAGGGCAAGCCGAACGGCGCACTGCATAACGTCAATGCGGTGGACCTCCTGGCCCACAGCCTGCGCGAGATAGTGGATCGCAGCGGCATCGATCCCGCGCTCATCGACGACGTGATCGGTGGCATCGTCACCCAGGTCGGCGAGCAGGGCGCCAACATGACCCGGAGGGCCGCATTGGCCGCCGGGTATCCCGAATCCGTTCCCGCGACCACCGTGGACCGGCAATGTGGCAGCAGCCAGCAGGCAATCCACTTCGCCGCGCAGGGCGTGATCGCGGGCGCCTACGATGTCGTCGTCGCGGCGGGCGTGGAGTCGATGGGACGAATTCCCATGGGCGCCAACCTGATCGGCTCCGATGACATCGCCGGCGCCGGTTTCACCGAGCGCTACCCGGAAGGTCTGGTGCCGCAGGGCATCAGCGCCGAGCTGATCGCGGCCAAGTGGGGCCTGACCCGCACCCAGCTGGACGAGTTCGCGCTCGGCAGCCACGAGAAGGCCGCGCTCGCCACCAAGAACGGGCTGTTCGCCAGGGAGCTGGCACCGATCAATGGGCTCAGCACCGATGAGGGCATCCGGGTCGGCAGCACGCCAGAAACCCTGGCCCAGCTACGCCCCGCCTACTACGACCCGGCCATGGCCGCCCGCTTTCCGCAGATCGACTGGGAAATCACCGCGGCGACCGCGAGCCAGGTCAGCGACGGCAGCGCGGCTGTGCTGATCATGACCAGCGAGCGCGCCGAGGAGTTGGGCCTGAAGCCGCTGGCCCGGCTGCACAGCTTCGCCGTGGCCGGTGACGACCCGCTGCTGATGCTCACCGCGGTGATCCCGGCGACCGAGAAGGTGCTGCGGCGCGCCGGACTTCAGCTCTCCGACATCGACCTGATCGAGATCAACGAGGCCTTCTCGCCGGTGGTGCTCGCCTGGGCGCACGACACCGGGGCCGACCTCGGCAAGGTCAACGTCAACGGCGGTGCTATCGCCATCGGGCACCCCCTCGGCGCGTCCGGCGCACGCCTGATGACCACGCTGGTCCACGCCATGCGGGATCGTGGTGCCCGGTATGGCCTGCAAACCATGTGCGAGGCAGGCGGACTGGCGAACGCCACGATCCTCGAGCGGCTTTGAGTTCTCGCGTGGTACCCGTCGCGGATCGGGTACCACGCTCAGATCGAGACGAGCATGATCGCGATCACGAATCCGACCAACTACTCGAGGCCGCCTGCGCAATCCTTCGAATAGGCTGGGCACCGATGAGCGATTCCGCAGCACAGAGCGTCTACGCGATTCCGATGCGCACCAAGTTCCGTGGCATTACGGTGCGCGAGGGGATGCTGATCCAGGGCCCGCTCGGATGCGGCGAATTCTGCCCCTTTCCCGAATACGACGACCGGGAGGCCGCCGGCTGGCTTTCCACCGCGCTGGAACAGGTCACGGTGGGATGGCCGGAGCCGCTACGGGATCGGATTCCGATCAACTGCACCGTGCCGGCAGTCGATCCCGATCGGGCGCACGCCATCGTCGCCGGGTCAGGTTGCCACACCGCCAAGGTGAAGGTCGCCGACCATCCCGAATCACTCGCGGAGGATCTGGCCAGGGTGGAGGCCGTGCGCGACGCGCTCGGCCCGGGCGGCGCGATCCGCGTCGACGCCAACGCGGCGTGGGATGTCGACACCGCCGTCGCCAATATCACCTGGATCGACAAGGCCGCCGGCGGTCTGGAGTACGTCGAACAGCCGTGCCGGACCATAGAGGAACTCGCCGCGGTGCGTCGCCGGGTCGAGGTGCGCATCGCCGCCGACGAATCCATCCGCCGCGCCGAGGACCCGCTGCGCGTCGCGGTCGCGGGCGCGGCCGATATCGCCGTCCTCAAATGCACGCCGCTCGGCGGTGTCCGCCGCGCCCTCCAGATCGCCGAGGCCGCGGGCCTGCCCTGCGTGGTCTCCTCTGCCTTGGAAACCAGCGTCGGCCTGGCCGCCCAGCTCGCGCTGGCGGGCGCACTCCCTACCCTCGACTTCGCCTGCGGCCTAGGCACTTTGAGCTTGTTCACCGGCGATCTGGTACCGGATTCTTTCCGTCCGGTAAACGGCTACCTCACCGTCCCGCGCACCCCGCCCCAACCGGACCCAGCACTAGTAGAGCGCTACCGCCACCCCGACCCCACCCGCACCACCTGGTGGCAGGAGCGATTGACCCGCGTCTCCGCGTTGGTCCGTGAGAGCCCGACGGCATAGCGCTGACGACACCGCGCCCCAACGACACGACCCGGCCAAACCAACAGCCCGGTCCACCGACCGCGTAGCCCGGCCGACCAACCCACGCTTCCTCACAGTCAAGACCACCGGCCCTCGTACGCAGGTTTCGCGTCGAGGGGCACAGCGTAGAAAGGTACCGACTGACAGATCAGGTCCGGGTTGAACGGTTGGCCGCCCGGAGCTGGCACGGATTGTCGGCCCCCGGCACTGATGCGCCGTGGACGATGACGGTCACCAACACCTCCGCCTATAACATCGAGAAACCGCCCCGGATTCCGGGGCGGCCGCGGCAACCAACAGCAGGTCCAGCTGTTCGGTGGTTGCTACCGTCGATATGTGAGCCGAACTCAGTGGACTATCCACAGCGAGCATGTCGTGGACGAGAATCGTCATATTCGCCTGTCGACAGTGGATATCGACTCCCCGACGGTGTGAAGTTCACCCAGTACGTAGCGCGGATGCGAGGACGACGCAGGCAGGTTCGCCCGCATTGCGCGCGACGTCGTTCAGGTCGAGAATTCGCAGCACGGTCTCCATCCCGCCACGCAGCTCCGCGCGACCGAACCCCGCGCAACACGGTCCTGCCGACTCGAGGCGCTGCTCGGCCCGACGCCCGTAGCTGCGGCGAAGCGCACCGGAAACCCGGTCCGCCCGACGCGCAGCCCACCCGACTCGTGGATCGGGCGACCCAACTAAGCACGCTCACCCGAGCCGCACGCCGCAGCCGAGCATCGTGGCGCGCAAGAGCAGCGCCGCTTCGGGGCCAACGACGCCGTCGACCAGGTCCAGGTACCGACCGCAGAATTCGGGGCCGTGTGGGGCCACCTCGGCGGGGGCGGACTCGAGGTGATGCGCCAGTTCGTGCAGAACCACCAGCTCGCGCAGGGCCCAGGCGGTACCGCCGGTATGCAGCGGCACCGCGAGGACCGCTTCGCCCGCCTCGTAATGGGCGGCGGCCGTTCCAGCACGTGAACGGACGCGGACCGAAACGGCAGCACGAGCCCATTGCGCTCGAACCCAATTGAGAGCGAGCACCTTGTCGGCATAGCTCTGCACCGACTCGACGGAGGCGAATCGTCGCTCGATCGGCAGCGTGAGCTGGGAGCCGTAGAGCTCGACAGTGCGGATGCCGTGCTCATCCGCACGGTCGAACACTCCGCGCACCAGCTGTTCGGCGTCGTACACCTTGGCGCGCTGGGTGTCTCGCACGGTCACCGGCACTGCCGTGTGCATGTCGCGACCGACTTCGGACGAGTCGCCTCTCGTGAGCCGACGACGAACACCAGAGGTGCACGCGCGGGCGACCGTGCGGTCGTCATCGCGGGGTAGTCGCAGCGCGGCTCGGGATCGTCACCCGTGACGAACGGCCGCCAGCCGTCCCTGTCGCCGTAATGCACGGTACTCACGCGGATCCACCGGGCGAGTCAGGCGAAGCCAATTGCCCACGCGCAGCGGGAAGTTCGGGCGACGTGCCGATCCGTGCGGCCTTTCCCGCGCGGTCACCCGCCCGTCGCGCCGCGGCGGAATGCCCGGCAGAGGCCTGCGGCCCGCGCCAGGTGCCGCGCGCCTGCGAAGTCCGCGAATAGAAGTCCGCGAGCTGGATTTCCTTGTCGCGCAACGCCAGCGCGGTACCGGTCGCCGTGCTGCCCACGGGCAACGCCTCCGCTTCCACCTCTGCCTTCACCGCGGCCAACCGCTGACCGATTCGCGCAGCGAACGCCATCTGGAAGTTCAGCCGCGCCGTCACGCCCGCGAGCGGAGCCTGCACCCGGCGCCGAACCTGCCGCCCCCACCGCTTCTCCACGACAACCTTCTCCACGGTTGCCGACCGGTAGGCCCCCGACTTGATGTACTGGTCGGACGCTCGCACCATCTGCACCAGCAGACTCGTGTACAGCGCCTCGCAGGTATTGATGTCCGAATCGAAGCCGTAAGCGAAGACCTGCGTCGAGGTCCTGGCGACATCGCAGCGCACGTCGTTGGCCGATGCGATCGCGACGAACAACTGGACATAGGTGCGCAACCCGCGTTTCCCCGGCTCGCCGATCGGGATGATCCGCTGCACCGGCGTCGGCCTGCGCTCGCGTCCCGCGATGTGCGCCCGCGCCACCGCGAGGTCGATGGAGGACCTGGTGGCCAACCGCTGAGCCGCCGCGAGGAACGCCTCGGCCTCGTGTTCGTTGTCGGTGGATTCGGCCTTACGCAGCAGTCCACCGATGCGGGTGAGCATCCGATCGGGGACCGTGTTCGGCGAAGTCATCACACGCAAGCCTAGCGAGGAGTTCCCGCCGCATCCCGCATGTCATATCAACACCATGTATCTTGCCTTGTGCACCGGCAGGGTGTGCTGCCGCTCACGAATGATCCTGGAGTGTCCGCGATGGCTGTGAAAAAGGTGTCGACCCTACGTTCGGCGCTCGTACCGCGCGCCGCGGTGGCGGCCGCGTCGGTCGCGCTGCTGGCCACGACGTTCACCAGCGCCTGCTCCAGCGACAACGGCGGCAGCCCGATCAGCCAGAACCTCACCGGCCGCGGCCCGATCACCTATGTCGAGGGTAAGGACACCTCCGAGACCGGTGCGGTCAAGCAACTGGTCGAGCGGTGGAACGCCGCGCACCCGGACGAGCAGGTGACGTTCAAGGAGCAGTCGAACGACGCCTCGCAGCAGTACGACGACCTGGTCGAGCACATGCGCTCCAAGCAGTCCGACTACGACGTGGTCGCCCTCGACGTTCCGTGGACCGCCGAGTTCGCCGCCAAGGGCTGGATCCAGCCGCTGAAGGACTCCTTCACGATCGATACCTCCACGCTGCTCTCCCCGCCGGTCGCCAGCGCCACCTACAACAACACCCTCTACGCCGCCCCGCGCAACACGAACGGCGGCCTGCTGTTCTACCGCAAGGACCTGGTGCCCAGCCCACCCAAGACCTGGAACGAGATGCTCGCGCAGTGCGCCATCGCGCGCGAGCAGAACATCGGCTGCTACGCGGGCCAGTTCGCGCCTTACGAGGGCCTGACCGTGAACGCGGCGGAGGTGATCAACGCCTACGGCGGAAGCTTCGTCGGCGCTGACGGCAAGACACCCACGGTGAACAGCCCGCAATCGCGCGCCGGACTGAACGTCCTGGTCGACGCCTACAAGAACGGCGACATCCCGAAGGAAGCCATCACCTTCAAGGAGCCGGAGTCCAGCAACGCCTTCGCGCAGGGCAAGCTGATGTTCCTGCGTTCGTGGCCGTCTACCTTCGGTGATGTGGGCGGCGAGGCGTCCGCGGTGAAGGACAAGTTCGCGGTCGCGCCGCTCCCCGGCGAGAACGGCGTCGGCGCCTCCACTCTCGGCGGCTACAACGCGGCGATCAGCGCCTACTCCAAGAACAAGGCCACCGCCCTCGACTTCCTCCGATTCTTGATCAGCGAGGACGCACAGCACATCGTCGCCTCCGGCGCGCTGCCGTCGGTGCGCGCGTCGATGTACGACGACCCTGCCCTGATCGCGAAGATGCCGTACCTGCCCGCGCTCAAGGACTCCATCACCAGCGCGGTGCCGCGCCCGGTGACCCCGTTCTATCCCGCGGTGTCGAAGGCCATCCAGGACAACGCCTATGCTGCGTTGAACGGAACCAAGTCCGTGGACGACGCGATCACCGGTATGCAGAAGGGCATCGAGACCGCCGGATCGTAAGCGGTGAGCGCAACGGACCCGACAAACCCGCAGGAGAGAAACGGTGTCGGATCCCTCCGGAGCCGCGACTAGCGTGCCGAAAGACGAATCCCTTCCGATCAGGCCGGGCTTCGGCGCGACGGTGGCCCTCGAGCTGCGACGCTCCGGCAAGGCCTGGCTGTTCGTCACGCCCGTACTACTCGCACTCGCTGTCGTCATCGGGTATCCCGTGTTCCGGGCGCTGTGGATGTCCTTTCAGAAGGATCCCGGGCTCGATCCGGCGACCGGCATGTTCGTCGAGGGCGGTAGCGCCGGAATTTCGAACTACACGCACTGGCTGCTGCAGCAATGCCAGGTCGTCGGCGACGAGATGGTGTCCTGCCCGACCGGCAACCTCGGCTCGCAGTTCTGGCTCGCCGTCGGAATCACGCTGTTCTTCACAGTCGTGACCGTGACGCTCGAGGCGACGCTCGGACTCGGCATGGCCATGGTGATGGGCAAGACCTTCCGCGGCAGGGCGCTGCTACGCGCGGCGGTGCTGATTCCGTGGGCGATCCCGACTGCCGTCACGGCGCGGTTATGGGAGTTCATGTTCCAATACGACGGCGTGGTGAACCGGGTTCTCGGCACGCACATCCTGTGGACCTCCGACGCCTGGCCCGCGCGGTTCGCGGTGATCGCGGCCGACGTGTGGAAGACCACCCCGTTCATGGCGCTGCTTCTGCTCGCCGGTCTGCAGGTGATCCCGACCGACGTGTACGAGGCCGCGCGGGTCGACGGCGCGTCGGCCTGGCAGCGGTTCACTCAGATCACGCTGCCGCTGCTGAAGCCCGCGCTGCTGGTCGCGGTGCTGTTCCGCACCATGGACGCGTTGCGCATGTTCGACCTGCCCGCGATCATGACGCTGGGCAACCCTTCCACCCGCACGGTGTCGATTCTGGTGGTCGAGCAGGTACGGCAGGGCCCGAACAGCGCGGCCGCGCTGTCGACGATCACCTTTCTTTTGATCTTCGCGGTGGCGTTCGTGCTGGTGAAGATTTTGGGCGCCAATGCGGTTCGGACCCAGGAAGAGCAGCGGAGGGCAGGATGAGACATCATCGCGCAGCACTCATCTTGCCCGACCGGGTGCGGGTGTCCCGCATGACACCGGAGGGCAGGATGAGACATCATCGCGCAGCACTCATCTTGCCCGACCGGGTGCGGGTGTCCCGCATGACACCGGAGGGCAGGATGAGACATCATCGCGCAGCACTCATCTTGCCCGACCGGGTGTCGCACCTGGCACGGAAGGAGCGCTGATGTCTTTGCAGACGACGGGAAAGCCCGCCACGCACGCGGTTGCGTGGACCAAGCGGATCGGCACGGTCCGGCTGTACCTCGGCGCTCTGATCGTGCTCGTCTGGGGTCTCGCGCCGTTCTATTGGATGGCGGTCACCGCGTTCCGCGACCCCGAATACACCTTCGACAACACCCCCTGGCCTACGCATATCACCTTGGAGAACTTCCGCAACGCGTTCGACACCAGCCGCGGCAACGACTTCGGCAAGGCACTGGTGAACAGTGTGCTCATCGGCGCGGTCACCACGGTGATCGCGCTGGTGCTCGGTGTGTTCGCCGCGTACGCGCTGGCGCGGCTCACCTTCCACGGCAAATACCTCGTGTCGGGGCTGATCCTCAGCGCATCGATGTTCCCCGTCGTCGTGCTGGTGACGCCACTGTTCCAGCTGTTCACCAGCCTCGGCTGGATCGGCGAGTACCAGGCGATGATCATCCCGAACATCTCCTTCGTGCTGCCGATGACGGTCTACATCCTCGCGTCCTTCTTCGCCGAACTGCCGTGGGAGCTCGAGGAGGCGGCGCGGATCGACGGCGCCACCAAGATGCAGGCGTTCCGTCTGGTCATGCTGCCGCTGGCCGCGCCGGCCGTTTTCACCACCGCGATCCTTGCGTTCATCGCGGCAGTCAACGAATATCTTTTGGCCCGCCTGCTTTCCAGCGACAAGACCGAACCCGTCACCGTCGCGATCGCCCGCTTCTCCGGCAACAACCCGCTGGTGCAGCCGTACGCCGCGATCATGGCGGCGGGCACCTTGGTCACGATCCCGCTGGTCATCATGGTCCTGCTGTTCCAGCGCCGAATCATCTCGGGCCTCACCGCAGGCGGCGTGAAGAGCTGAGCGCACTCGGCGGACACCTGCCGCCAGACGAATTCCGCACTGCCCGAGACAAACGGCACCGACCGATCACGACGACGTGATCCATGAGCACCCGCACCGTCCAGGCTTGCGTCACTTACCGCCCGTTTTCACCCCGCCAAACCCCCCGAAAGTGCGAGTCTTACGAGCACTGTTCGCGGCCCGGCTCGCGTCCGAGCGGGCGAAGCGCATGCGACGCGGTCGCGAGTCTCGCCCGCTCGGACGCGAGCCGAGAGGGGGCCGCGAACACGCGGCGCCGCGGGCGCTGCAAAATAGACACAGCTCGTTTCCGATCGTGTGTGCAGGTGTTGTCCGACGCTCCGGGAGGAGATGATCGTGAGCTCGTTCCGCAAACCGCGAGAGCATAGGCGCGGCTCCAAGGGCACTCCCCCGACCGCACCGTATGCCTCGATCGCGGGCTGGAGCGAACGGCCGAACGCGACAAACCGGGACACCCGAGCGATACGCGAGCAGAAGGCAACTCGCCGAAAGTCGCGACCTCCCGCCGCACGACCGGCACCGGATCCGAATCGGCGGCCGCCCAGCAGAGGTGAACGCTTCCGTCGGCTGCTTCTGGCCTTGTTCATCCTTTTCGGCGTGATGCCCGCGCTGATGTCGGTGCTCGTGTACTGGAGCGCGGAGATACCCGATCCAGCCGCGATGCAGACGAATCAGGCCGCCACCATCCTGGCCGCCGACGGCAGCACCGTGATCGCGAAGGTCGTTCCGCCCGAAGGTAATCGCACCCCGGTCCCGCTGTCGGACGTGCCCCGGCCGGTGCGCGACGCGGTGCTCTCCGCCGAGGATCGCAACTTCTACACCAATCCCGGCTACTCGTCCTCCGGCTTCCTGCGCGCTGTCCGCGACAATGTGCTCCGGCGCGACGACGCGGGCGGCGGCTCCACGATCACCCAGCAATACGTGAAGAACGCCTTCCTCGGCTCCGAACGCACGGTCACGCGCAAGATGCGCGAGCTGGTCATCGCGGCGAAGATGGCGCGGCAGTGGAGCAAGGACGACATCCTCGCCGCCTACCTCAACACCATCTACTATGGCCGCGCCTCTTACGGAATCGCCGCGGCGGCACGGGCCTACTTCGACAAGCCGGTGAACCAGCTGACCCTCGCCGAGGGCGCCGTGATCGCGGCGCTGATCAGGACACCGTCGATCCTGGATCCGGAAACCCATCTCGCGGACCTGAAGGCGCGCTGGGCTTACGTACTCGATGGAATGGTCGAGATGGGTGTGCTCACACGGGGCGATCGCGACGCGGTGGTGTTCCCGTCGATCATCTCGATCGGGGAGATACCCGACGACAGCGTCGCCCGCGGTCCGGAGGGACTGATCCGCAACCAAGTGCTGCGCGAGCTGCGCGCCTCCGGTATCAGCGAGCGCGAGCTGAATACCGGGGCACTACGGATCACCACCACTATCGACGCCAGGACCCAGCAGGCGGTGCTCCGCGCGGTGCACGACCGGCTGGCCTCGCAGCCGCCTCAGCTCCGCGCCTCGGTGGTGTCGGTCGACCCGCGCTCCGGCGCGGTGCGCGCGTACTTCGGTGGCGACGACGGCATCGGTTACGACTTCGCCCAGGCGCCGCTGCAGACCGGGTCGGCGTTCAAGGTCTTCGCGGTGATCGCCGCGCAGCAGCAGAGCATTCCGCTGACCCGCGTGCTGGACAGCTCCCCGCTGACCGACCACGGCGTCAGGATCACCAACGTGGACGGCGAGTCGTGCGGCAAGTGCACCATGTCCGAGGCACTGAAGCGCTCGCTGAACACCAGTTTCTATCGGCTGACCATGTCGATGTCCGACGGGCCGCAGTCGATCGCCGACGCGGCGCACGCGGCGGGCATCCCCGAGCGGATCCCCGGTGTCGCGGGCAAGACCCTGGCCGAGGATGGCGGAAAGCCGCTGAACGGCATCGTTCTCGGCCAGTACGTGGTACGTCCCATCGACATGGCTTCGGCCTACGCCACGGTCGGCGCGTCGGGCGTCTACCACCAGCCGTACTTCGTGCAGCGGGTAGTGACCGCCGACGGCCGGGTCCTGCTGGATCGCGGCGCGCCCGACCAGCAGGTCGGCAAGCAGATGCCGCCGGGACAGCAACGCATCCCGCGCGCGATCGCGGAGAACACCATCCAGGCGATGACCCCGATCGCCGCCTACTCCAACGGGCACGCGCTGGCAGCCGACCGCCCCTCGGCCGCCAAGACCGGAACCACGCAGCTCGGCGAGAGCGACCTGAACAAGGACGCGTGGATGATCGGCTTTACACCCTCGCTGTCCACCGCGGTGTGGATCGGCACCGAGCAGTCGGAGCCGATTCGCACCGCGCGCGGCGGCGACATCTACGGCTCCGGCCTGCCCGCCGACATCTGGAAGCAGGTGATGGACGACGCGCTGGACGGCACCCCGATCGAGCAGTTCCCTGGCACGCCGAGCCCGGCGCAGCCACTTCAGAGCAAGCCCTCCGGCGGCGCCTACGACATCCTGAATCCGCCGCAGACGTCAGCGCGCGAACCCGTCGTCACCGTCCCGCCGACCACCGAGGCGCCGAAGGAAGTCGAGATTTTCCCCGGCCTGAGCATCCCCGTGCCGGGATAGCGATGATGCTGTGACCTTCCGTGGCCCGGGGGAACGCATGACATGGCAGCATCGTTTGCCAGAGTGAGAGCGAACAGCGAGTGCGTCGGAAACAGGCCGACGCCGAGATACCGCGGGAACGATGCGGGAGGATATGCGCTCGAGCGACGACGGAAGACTAGACATAGGGGCTACGCCGGTGGATTTCAATGTCGTTGACCAACCCGAGACGCTGGTGGCGGGAACAGTGCTTCGCAGCCCCGCGCTCGCGGTCGAGGGGCCGCGACGCGCGAAAGTCGAAGAGGCTTGGAAGCGCAATCTGGATCGCGAGCTGCCCGGCCCGCCGACCACGGCGTACGTCGACCATGCGCCGGAAATCAATTCGTACCTGACCCATATCGTCGGCTACCGCTGCCACAGCCTTGCCGATTTGCTGCCCGGTGACGTGCTCGCCCGAGTGCCCGGCGGCCGGTTCGCCCGATTCATCGCCAGCGGCGACAACTTGGGCGACACCATCGTGAGCATCTGGCGGGCGGTCTGGGACGCCGAGGCCGCCGGCCGACTTGTGCGTGGCTATACCGGCGACTGGGAGCATTATCCCGACGCCCGCACGGTGGAAGTCTTCGTGGCACTGGCAGACGATCAGATCGACGGGTAGGAACGGACTGTGGATTTCGAGATCGTCACTTTGGACCAGAGCATGGTCGCGGGACTCACCATTCCGCTCGCCGGTCGCGAGGTGACCGCGCGCGACCTCGACCTGGTGAACTTCACCTGGGATCGGTACCTGGCGCGGGAAAAGAACGTTCAGAGGGTGGCCGCCTATATCGACCAGAACGATCATGCCGTCGCCGTGCTCGGCTACGAGGTCTCGGACATGTCGGACATGGACGCGGGTGACGTGCTCACCATCATCCCGCAGGGCCGCTATGCGCGGTTCGTCGTCTCGGACAAACCCTACGACCTGCTGCGCACCGCATGGGCCCAGGTCGCGAAGGCGGAGAACGCGGGAACCATCACCCGTTCACACACCGCCGAGATCGAGCGCTACACCGGGCCGGCCTCGGTAGAGGTATACGTCTCGCTGGACTGACACAATACGTATTCTCAGCGCGCTCACAGCACTCGGCGACGACCCGTACGCTCCGGACTCGGACGTGAAGAAGTTGTCCGGCCACGACGACCTGTACCGCCTGCGGGTCGGCAGGTACCGGGTGGACAACGGCTTGCTGGAGATCCTCATGGTGAAGGGTCGGCTCGCGCAAGGACGTCTATCGGGGCCTATAGCTCCTCGGCAAGTCGGCCGAAGGCATTTCGCCTCCGGCCGACGCCTCGTGAGATAGTGCGGTGAATTAGTCCGCGCCGATGATGAACGCCTCGAGCTGTGTCCGGGCGATGTCATCGGCCAGCTGCTTGGGCGGGGACTTCATCAGGTAGGCCGAGGCCGGGATGACGGGCCCGCCGATACCGCGGTCTTTGGCGATCTTCGCCGCGCGGACCGCGTCGATGATGATGCCCGCCGAGTTCGGCGAATCCCACACCTCGAGCTTGTACTCCAGATTCAGCGGTACATCACCGAAGGCGCGGCCTTCCAGGCGGACGTAGGCCCACTTGCGGTCGTCCAACCAGCCGACGTGGTCGGACGGGCCGATGTGCACGTCGTTGGCGCCGAGTTCCTTCTTCAGGTTGCTCGTGACGGCCTGGGTCTTGGAGATCTTCTTCGACTCCAGGCGCTCGCGCTCGAGCATGTTCTTGAAGTCCATGTTGCCGCCGACATTGAGCTGCATGGTGCGATCGAGCTGCACACCGCGGTCTTCGAACAGCTTGGCCATCACGCGATGGGTGATGGTCGCGCCGACCTGGCTCTTGATGTCGTCGCCGACGATCGGGACGCCGGCCTTGGTGAACTTCTCCGCCCACACCGGGTCGGAGGCGATGAACACCGGCAGCGCGTTGACGAAGGCGACGCCCGCATCGATGGCGCATTGCGCGTAGAACTTGTCCGCCTCCTCCGAACCCACCGGCAGATAGGACACCAGCACGTCGACGTCGTTGTCCTTCAGGACCTTGACCACGTCGACCGGTTCGGCCTCGGACAGCTCGATGGTCTCCGCGTAATACTTGCCGATGCCGTCCAGGGTGGGACCACGCTGCACAACGACGTCGCTCGGCGGCACGTCGGAGATCTTGATCGTGTTGTTCTCGCTGGCGAAGATCGCCTCGGCCAGATCGAAGCCGACCTTCTTCGCATCCACGTCGAACGCGGCCACGAACGTGACGTCGCGGACGTGGTACGGCCCGAACCGCACGTGCATCAGACCGGGAACCGTCGCGGACTCATCCGCGTCCTTGTAGTACTGCACGCCCTGGACCAGCGAAGAGGCGCAGTTGCCCACACCTACGATGGCGACGCGAACTTCTGTGGCGTTGTCAGCCTTATTGACGTCACTCATGGCCGATATTTCCCTCTTTCTGTGGTGCCGCCTTCGTCGATTGCTCCGCCGCAATCAACTCGTTGAGCCAGCGCACTTCGCGCTCGCTTGATTCGAGTCCGAGTTGATGGAGCTGCCGGGTGTAGCGATCCAAGGACCCGCTGGCCTTCTTGATCGCCTCCCGAAGCCCCTCTCGGCGCTCCTCGACCTGACGTCGCCTGCCCTCCAGAATTCGCATCCGCGCTTCCGCGGGGGTGCGACTGAAGAAGGCGAGGTGAACGCCGAAGCCGTCGTCGGTGTAGTTCTGCGGTCCGGTGTCGGCGAGCAGCTCGCTGAACCGCTCCCGGCCGGTCGGAGTCAGTTGGTAAACGCGGCGCGCACGGCGTGTCGTCGCGCCCGCCGGCATCTCCTCGGCGATCAGCCCGTCCGCCTGCATGCGGCGCAGCGTCGGGTAGAGCGACCCGTAGGAGAAGGCCCGAAACGCGCCGAGCAGGCCCGTCAGCCGCTTGCGCAGCTCGTAACCGTGCATGGGCGATTCGAGGAGCAGCCCGAGAATTGCCAGTTCGAGCACCGGGCTTCACCTCCTGACTATGTACAGACCTAACCGATGGATGCGACTTTCCACTATATCGGAGCGATACATCTGTGCTGTGTCTATTGGCAGCGCCTGCGGCGCTGCGTGTTCGCGATGCTCGGCCTCGCTGCACTCGGAAGCGGGGTTGGGCGGATGTGTTGCGTTGAGGTGGCAGCTCGGGTGGTCACCTATGTGCGGACTTCGCGAGAGGTCAGCGGGAGGGTAGGGAGACCTGAAGCGGCTCGCCCGTGAAGGTGGCCGTCAAGTACCCGAACGCGCCGCTCTTGTTCTGCACATAGATCTTCAGCACCGGACCGAGGTCGACCGAGCCATGTGACTGGAAGTCCACAATGACGTGCGCGACGGTGCCGCCCGGGGACTGCAGCGTCTGCGGCGCTCCGGCCAGCAGCCGGGCGATGGCAGGCACGTCGAGTGCGCCGAGATCGAAGGTGCGGGTGTCGGACTTACGACGGGACGTGGTCGAGGTGCGGAAAGCGCCGTTGTAGTAATAGTCGCCGGTCTCGGCCGCACTGCGCTTCGCCTGCCGGTCGACGATCACGTACTTCGGATACAGCGTGACCTCGTCGGCGATCAGGTCACCGAACTCGCCGTGGTATTCGTCGAGGAAATAGGCCAGGCCCGCACCGGTGGTCAGCGGAGGAAACTTCTCCGACGGGCCGGACAGATCGGTGCCGCAGTGGCTGATCGCTCCGACGATCGCACCGGCCACCGCGGCCGCGACGATAATCGAGGCCGGCGCCAGCCAGCGCCGAGGGCGGCGCCGGTCGACCCGGACCACCGGGGCGTCCACGAGCTCGTCCGGGATCTGCAGATCGCCGATCAGCCTGTCGAGCTCACCGAAGGACTTGGCGCGCATGGCCGTAGCGGTGCGTTCGGCGTACTCGTCCGGTGTGAGCTGTCCGTCTGCCACCGCGGCGTCGAGCAGCCCGCACACATCGGCGCGGTCGGTGTCACGGGCCCGGATGCCGCTGTATCGGGTTGTCGCCATTCCCTTATCCCTCGAACGCCCAGACGCGGCGCACCTCGCCCGCGAGGGTCATTATGAAATGACCCGACTCCTTGACGGAGTTGCTCACGTAGACCTCGATGACGGGTTGCCCCTTGCCGATGCCGAATTGGGCATAGAACGCCACATCGTTCACGCTGATCTCGAGATGCGAAACAACGCCGTCGGGCACCCGGACGGCCGCGGTCGCGTCGGCGAGGGCACGCCCGATCGCCTCGACATTCAACCCGCCCAGATCCACCGTCGGCGTGTCGGTCTTGCGCGTGGCGATCTCGCTCGACTGCTGGAATCCACCGCGGTAGTCGTAGCTGACCTTCCGGTTCGGCTGGCCGGGCACCGCGCGTGTCACTGTCCCGAAGTCGGGGAACAACCGCAGCTCATCGACCTGGAGATCGCCGAATTTCGCCTGGTAGTTACGGAGAAACGTGGTGATCCCCTCGGCGGTGACCAGGTTCGGCGTCGCGATCACCAACGGCTGAACCGAGCGCAGGTCCACTGCGGCCGCCGTGCGTGCCACCGACCGTGGCTCGTCCCTCTCCCGTGCGACCGCAAGGAATCCCGCCGCGGCGGCCGAGATGGCGGCCACGGTGACCGCGGCGAGGTACCAGCGGCGGCGGTGCGAGCGCGGTGGCCTCGGCGCGGCCGTGGCGGTCGCGGGCCGTTGCAGGTCGGCGACCAGGTCGGCCAGGTCCCCCAGCGTGCGCGCCTCGCCAGCGAGTTCGGTGAGCGGATCGTGCTCTTCCTCGGACAGCTGGCCCTCGGCGCGGGCGAGGTCGATCAGCTCGCGGGTAGTGGCGCGATCGGCATCGCGCGCCCTCGTGTGACGAGGATAACTTCCGGCAGATCCCGCGCGGCGCAACGCTTTTCGCGTGATCGACGGCCGATCGGCGCCGAGGTCCCGCGCGAGGGCCGGCGTCTGCAGATCGGCGGTGAGCCCCTGCAGTTCGCCGAGCGTCTTCGCGGCCGCGGCCTGCGCCGTTCGATCGTGGTACTCGTCGGCGCCGAGCTGTCCCTCGGCATAGGCGGCGTCCAGTAGACCGGACGCGTTGGCGCGGTCGAGATCACGCGCTCGAATGCGCCCTGCTGCGGTGGACACAGACGAATCTTAGTCGACTGGGCGCCCGATGCCCGTTCGAGCGCGCATCTAAACCAACCAATCTGCACAGCCCGGGGCGGGGCGATTGCAACACCGCTACTCTGGTTCTCGTGCGAATTCAGCGGCAAGTGGTCGACTACGCCCTTCGGCGCCGGTCGTTGCTGGCTGACGTCTATGCGGGCCGTGTCGATGTCGCCGAGGTGTGTGATGCCAACCCCTACCTGCTGCGGGCGGCGAAATTCCACGGTCGGGGGAGCGAGGTCACATGCCCCATCTGCCGGAAGGAACAGCTGACCCTCGTATCCTGGGTCTACGGTGACGGCCTGGGATCGGTGGCTGGATCGGCTCGCACGCCCGAGGAGCTCATGCGCCTCGCCGAGACTCGCGAGGAGTTCTCGGTGCATGTCGTCGAGGTATGCCGGTCCTGCAGCTGGAATCATCTGGTGCAGTCCTACGTGCTCGGCACCACGCCGGCACCGTCGCGCCGCCGCCCGGGGACGCGAGCCAACCGGCGCACTGCCGCCGAATGAAGTACCTGGTCATCAGCCCGTCGGGTGACTCGCGGAGCCAGTACGCGTCCGCTGCGGTGCGTACGACCGCTAGCCACCTCGACCGTTACGAGTTATGGAGATCTTGTCAGTGAATTCGCCCTACGAGACTTCCCCCCACGGCGATGAACCGCACGGCGGCCGTACTCAACGGAGTTCACATCCAGGTCCCAACCCATACCAGAACCCTCGTCCCGGGCCCCCGCCCGGAGCCCGGCCGGGCCCGCCGCCCGGTCCGCGCCCCGGCGGACCGATCCCGGGCGATCCGCGCGGGCCGCAACCGCCGCGTCGTCCCGGTCCTCCGCAGCAGGGCCGTCCGCCGCAGCCGAATCGCGGCGCACCCCCCGGCCGCCAGGAAACCCAGAAGATCCAACGCCCCGGTTCGCTGACCGAGGCGGTGGCCGACCGAAGCCGGCGCGGCCCAGCTACCGGGCCGAGTCCGACCACCGGCCCGCGCCCCGGCGTGGACCGTACGGCCCGTCGCGTCCCGGGCAACGGCACCACCGGCGAACGCAGGCAGACCGCGGGCGGCCCGCCGTCCGGCCCGCCTCCGCGCCGGGGTGGCGGTAGCGGCGACGGCTCCGACGGGCCGGGCAGGCGTCGGCCCGCGGCGAAGAAGAAGTCGCCGTGGCGCATCGTCCGCCGCACCCTCTACGTCTTTCTCGCGCTGGCCATCCTGGTGCCCAGCGGCATCTTCCTGGCCGCGTACACGACGGTGTCGGTGCCCAAGCCCGGTGACTTGAAGACAAATCAGGTCGCGAACATCCTCGCCACCGACGGCACCACCGTGATCAGCAAAGTCGTTCCGCCGGAAGGCAACCGGACCGACGTCACGATCGACCAGATCCCGCCACATGTGCGCAACGCGGTGATCGCGGCCGAGGACCGGGACTTCTACACCAATCCCGGCTTCTCGATCTCCGGGTTCGCGCGCGCCGCCAGGGACAACGTCCTGGGCAGAGAGAGCGCCGGCGGTGGCTCCACGATCACCCAGCAGTACGTGAAGAACGCGCTGGTCGGTGACGAGCGCTCGCTCTCCCGCAAGATGCATGAGCTGGTCATCTCGGCCAAGATGGCGCGGCAGTGGAGCAAGGACGAGATCCTCGCCGCCTACCTGAACACCATCTACTTCGGCCGAGGCGCGTACGGCATCGATGCCGCCGCCAAGGCCTACTTCGGCAAACCGGTACAGGAGCTGACCGTCGCCGAGGGCGCGGTGCTCGCCGCCACCATCCAGCAGCCGTCCGGTCTGGATCCGGAGAAGAATCCAGAGGGCGCGAAGACTCGCTGGAACTACGTGCTCGACGGCATGGTCTCCGGCGGCAACTTGCCCGCGCCGGAGCGGCAGAGCCAGCAGTTCCCGCAGGTCGTCCCAGTCACCTCGACCAAGGACAAGGGCTTGGACAGCGGCCCGGAGGGTCTGATCAAGAGGCAGGTACTCAGGGAGCTGGCGGCCGCAGGCATCAGCGAGCAGCAGATGAACACCGCTGGTCTCGAGATCACCACCACGATCGACCCGAAGGTCCAACAGGCGGCCGTCGACGCGGCGACCAAGAAGATGGAGGGCGAGCCGGACCAGCTGCGCACCGCCGTCGTCTCGGTGGATCCGCGCAGCGGCGCGGTGCGCGCGTATTACGGCGGCAACGATGGTCAGGGCTACGACTTCGCCAACGCGGGTCTGCAGCCCGGTTCCTCGTTCAAGGTCTTCGGCCTCGCCGAGAACCTGGAGCTCGGCATTCCGCTCTCGCAGATGTACGACAGCTCACCGATCACCGTGAACGGCATCAAGATCACCAACGTCGAAGGTGAGCAATGCGGCATGTGCACGATCGCCGAAGCGCTGAAGCGGTCGCTGAACACCAGCTTCTACCGTATGCAGATCGACATGCAGAACGGCCCGCGGAAGATCGCCGACATGGCGCACAAGCTGGGCATACCGGACACCATCCCGGGCGTGGGCAAGACGCTCACCGAGCCGGATGGCTCCGGCCCGAACAACGGCATCGTGCTCGGCCAGTACCAATCGCGCGTGCTCGATATGGCCTCCGCCTACGCGACACTGGCGGCCTCCGGCGTCTACCACGCGCCGCACTTCGTGACGAAGGTGGTGACCGCCGACGGTCAGGTCTTGCTCGACCGCGGTGAGGTGGCGGGCGAGCAGCGTGTCTCGGCAGCGGTGGCCGATAACGTCACCGCCGCGATGAAGCCGATCGCGGCCTGGTCGCGCAACCACAACCTGGCGGGCGGCCGCGAATCGGCCGCCAAGACCGGTACCGCCCAGCTCGGCGACACCGGCGAGAACAAAGACGCCTGGATGGTCGGTTACACCCCATCGCTGTCGACCGCGGTGTGGGTGGGCAGCATCGACAACTCGCCGCTGCGCAACTACAGCGGCGGCATGATCTATGGCTCGGGCCTGCCTTCGGACATCTGGAAAGCCACGATGGACGGTGCCCTGCAGGGCACCACCAACGAGACGTTCCCGAAGCCTGCGCCGATCAAGGGCCAGGCCGGTGTCCCGGAGTGGACGGCACCCTACACTCCGCCGTCCGCCGTCGATTCGCCATTCCTGCCCCCGGTCGTGGTCGCACCGACCCAGGTGGAGATCTTCCCCGGGGTCATGGTCCCGGTCCCCGGCATCCAACCCGCCCCACAACAGCAGCGGTCGCAACAGCGTGACGACGGCCCCGGCCCACTTCCCGGTCAGCCGGTCGCACCGACGGATGGCTCCGCGCCGACCGTCACCGGCGCGCCCCGACCAGGCACTAACGGCAACTCGGGTCAGGAGGGAACTGCGCCCACTCGCGGCAGGTAGTCCGACCTGGCCTGCCTTCGCATGGATGAGCGGGGACGACGCGCTCCCAACCAAGAGCCGCGCTCCAGGTAGCCTCGGGTGCCGTGACCGATCAGGAACTGGTGGACCAGCGGATGAACGGGAGCGTGCCGCAGACGAGTAGGGCGTCTTCCGACGGTCCGTACTATGTCGCACCTGGACCGCTCGCGCCGGATCTGCGGTCGGCGGACGCGCGCGATAGGCCGAGCCGCAACGATTCACTGACCGCCCAGCTGTCCACGGTTATCGGGGGGCCGGTCGGTGATCACGCCCTGATCGGGCGGGTGCGGTTCTGGACGCCGATGCGGGTGCTGATGGCGTTCGCGGTGGTGTTCCTCGCGCTCGGCTGGTTCGGCAAGGCCGGCTGCATCCAGCAGACCACCGGCACGGACGGCGGCCTGACACTCGACTGGAGCGACGGCCGCCAGTACGTGGCCATGTGCTATTCGGACACCGTCCCGCTCTACGGTGCGGAACGACTGAACGAAGGCGCCTTCCCGTACAAGAAGCAGTGGACCGAGTCGGCTCCGGACGGTGGCCTGGAAACGCGGTACATGGAATACCCGGTGCTCTCGGGCCTGTACCAGTATCTCTCCATGCGGATCGCCAAGAGCTGGGACGCTTCGCCGTTGCCTGGCGCGTTGCAGGTGGTCGTCTACTTCAACGTCGTCGCGTTCGGCCTCGCGATGGCTTGGCTTGTTACCGTCGGGGCGACCGCTCTGCTGGCCGGGCGGCGGATCTGGGACGCGGCCCTGGTCGCCTGCTCGCCCCTGGTGATCGCGCACGCGTTCACCAACTTCGACGCCCTCGCAACGGCTTTCGCCGCGACCGGTCTGCTTGCCTGGGCCCGGCGTAAGCCTGTGCTCGCCGGAATGCTGCTCGGTCTCGGCGGTGCCGCCAAACTGTATCCGCTACTGCTACTCGGACCGATCCTGGTGCTGTGCCTGCGCGCCGATCCGATGCAGCGCACGCCCCGCACCCACCTCGGCCTGCGCATCCGCGATATCGACTGTTGGTCCACCGCCGTGGCGTGGGTGCGGGAGACCCCGTACCGCGTCCAGTTCCTCAGCGCCCGCCCGCTCGGCGCCGCGATCGTCACGGTCGTCGCGGCGCTGACCACCTGGGTGGCGGTGAACCTGCCGATCGCGGCGCTGTACCCGAGCGGTTGGCGAGAGTTCTTCCGGCTCAATACCACCCGGCACGCCGATCCGGACTCGATCTACAACGTGATCGCGTCGTTCACCGACTGGCCCGGCTTCGACGGTGCGCTCGACTCCGCGCAGCAGCCCGTCATCCTGAACGCGGTCTCGTTGCTGGTGTTCGTCGTGGCGTGCGGGCTGATCGGCTACATCGGCCTCACCGCGCCGCAGCGGCCGCGCCTTGCGCAACTGTGCTTCCTGGTGGTCGCGGCGTTCCTGCTGACGAACAAGGTGTGGAGCCCACAGTATTCGCTGTGGCTGGTGCCGCTGGCTGTGCTCGCGCTGCCACACCGGCGCGTCCTGCTGGCCTGGATGACCATCGACGCACTGGTCTGGGTGCCGCGCATGTTCTACTACCTCGGTCTGGACCGCAAAGGCCTGCCCGAGCAGTGGTTCACCGGCACCGTGGCGCTGCGTGACCTCGCGGTGGTCGCCTTGTGCGCTGTGATCGTCCGCCAGATCTATCGTCCGGCGGAAGATCTGGTGCGGCGTGACTACCTCGACGACCCGGTCGGCGGCATCGTCGACCGCATGCCTGATCCCCTGCTGCCCTGGCTGCCCGAGCCACTGCGGCCGCACGTGGCGCTCACGCGCGGCTGAGCGGTCACCGGGTGCGCATGAAACGCGCCTGCCGTTCCGGCTCCTGCGGCAACATGTCCAGGTCCAGCTGCCACGCGCTGCCGGTCCAGGGATCGAACAACGGGGCGCCGCCGACGGTGGGCAGGTGCCTGCAGGACTGCGAGAGCATCGCCACCGTCGTGTCGGTCGAGTCGGATTCGTTGGTCCCGACGATCACCGTCGACAATCCGATCAGGTCACCACGCGCGATCAGGGCACCGATCCGCTGGGCGTCCGAGGTCTGGTACCCGTGCGGAAAATCCGCCGCCAGCAGCACGCGATGCTCGCTGGGCGGGGTGAAAGCGCCGCTGCTGTAGGCCAATTCGGCGAGTTCGGCAGCGTCGACCAATGCCTGCAACCGCGCTGAGATGTCGCTGTGATCGGTGATCGGGGGTCCGTTCAACACCGGTGCGAGCAAGTTGGTGAACCCGCTGAACGCGTCGGTGAGGTCGATGATGTCGACCAGCGCCCGTCGATCCGGCGCCGCGGCGAGCAGCCGCGCGAGCAACGCGCCAACCACCGGCGCGACCGCGCGGGTCGACTCGGTATCAATCCACAGCGGACGATTCAGCGGTACCGGAACGCAATACGGAATCCGCAGCGGCCCGCGGTCGAGCGCGTAGAGCTCACCGAGCCGAAGGCCGTCGCTCGGTGCGACCGGCTTGTCCCAGGCGGGTGCGTCCCAGGACGCCAGCGACGGCGGGAGAACCTGGTCGGCGTCGGCGAGCTCGCGCATCAGCTGCTCGGTGTCGCGCTGGTGGTTGTGCTCGGCGGTGGCGATCAGCTCGTCACTGCGTTGCTGCGCGGCGCGACGGGCTTCCTCGGCCGCCGGGGTGTTCCTGGTCGCCGGGTCGGAAACAGCAAGCGAGAGTTCATGATCCAGCCGCTTGGCCGCATACTCCCGCGCGGAGACCAACGCGGCAGCCGATCGCGCGGCATCCTCGAAGACCATCCACAGCCGTTCCAGCCCATGTCCGACCTCCAGCGGCGCACCACCTGCGGTCCGCGCGTCGCCCGCCATGGAGCCGGTCATCGTGTGCGTCCCCGGACCGGGCTGCGCAGGCCGGCTCTCCGCCGACTCACCGTCGACATCGACACCGTGTGCCGTGAGCAGCACGGCGAGACCGCCCGCGTAACCCTGACCGACGGCACGCAGCTTCCAGTCGGCGCCGCGCCGGTACACCTCGAGGCAGATCAGCGCCGTTTCCCCCGCCGACGGTGTGACCGCAAATTCGGCTGCCACGGTGCCGTTCTCGAACAGCGTCGCGGTCACCGGCCCGAGCCCTTCCGCCCGCGCAGGCGCGGCAGGGTCGGCGCTGACCACCAGCAGCACCGCCTTGGCGTCGGCACGCACCTCGGCGAGGGTGACCGCAACCTCGGCGGCGGCCAGGGCGACCCCCGCCGTGACGGGCTGGTTGTAGAAGACGAAATCGTCGCTGGAGAACACCTTCAGGTTCTCCGCGACCACCAGCGCGGAAACATCGAGGGCAGCCTCGGCTTTCGCACTGAATCGGACGACATCACCGGTCAATGGAATGTTCTGACCGGCCTTCAGTTGAATCACGTTGTCTGCCTTGCTGCTCGCGCCGCTCCCGGTCAACCGTTCACAAGGAACCGGCCGAGCTGCGGCACCGCCTCACCGGGATGCTTGGCCTGGAAGCCCTCGCCGAGCGCCTGCAGTTTCCAGTCGTTGCCCACCCGGAACAGCTTGGCCATCGCCATCCCGGTGAACGGCATGCCGCCCGCCATCGTGTACCTGGCCAGTTCACCGTTGTTGACACCGTCGACCAAACGGCAGAACGCATTTTGCACTTGTTCGAAGGTGTGACCCTTGTAGGAGGTCACGATGAACACCAGCGTGGTCACGTGCGCCGGGATGCGGGTCAGGTCGACCAGGATCACCTCGTCGTCGCCCTCGCCCTCACCGGTCAGGTTGTCGCCTTGGTGGCGGATCGAGCCGTCCTTGGAGATCAGCTGGCCGTAGTAGGCGACGTCCACCGGGTTCATGTCGGCGAACAGGATGACTGCCGCGTCGAGGTCGATGTCGACCGTGCGGTTGCCGAACATACCGCGGCTGCGCACCGGGTCCCAGCCCAGGCCCATCTTGACGAAGGTCAGCGCGTTGCCCTCCTTGCGGAGGGTGACCCGCTGGCCCTTGACCAGGCTGACCGGGCGGTCCTTGCTCAAACTGACCTCGGCCGGTGGCTGCTGCGGCACAGGCTGACCCGGAGGCGGGTAACCGGCACCCGGCGGCGGCGGGTAGCCAGGACCCTGCGGCGGGTAGCCAGGACCCTGCGGCGGATGACCGGGGCCGGGTGGTGGGTAGCCAGGGCCGCCCTGCGGCGGGTGACCGGGGCCGGGCGGCGGCGGGTACGCACCGGGCGGCGCGTACTGGGGAGTCTGCTGCGGCGGGTAGGCCGGAGTGGTCGGCGGCGGGTAGTTCGGTGGCTGCTGCGGAGGTGGCGGCGGGGCCTGCACGGGCTGCGAGGCCTGGGCGGGCGAGTCGTCGACGGACACGCCGTGGTCGGTGACAAGGGCGGCAAAACCACCCGCGTAGCCCTGCCCGACCGCACGCACTTTCCATGCGCCCTGGCGCCGGTACAGCTCGAGCGCGATCACGATCGACTCGGAGTTCAGCCCGTCGATGTGGTATTCGTACAACCGATTACCAGCCGAGTCCGACACGATCGCGGTCGGTGCGGGGAAAGAACCGAAGTTGCTGTTCGCATCGTCCAGCGTGATCACCGCGCGGATCTGATCGATTTCGGCCGGCACCGCGTTCAACGACACCGCAAGCGACGCGGGCTGTCCGGCGGGCGCGGGCTGCAGGTTCACGCCAGGGCCGGTCGGCTGGTTGAAGAAGACGAAGTCCGCGTCGGTACGGACCTTGCCGCGCTCGGTGACCAGTAGTGCGGAAAGATCGGCGGGCGCCGTGAGCTGGATGGAGATCACCACATCGTTCATGGCCAGCGGACCGTTCTGACCCTTGGCGAGTGTTGCGGACAAGTTCGACCCTTCGCTTGTCGGTGCGTTCGCCTGACACTCTACGAGAAACGCGCTTCCCGCCGCTCGTAGGTAACGGTCGCGATAGTCGGATACCCGCGAAATGATCGGTTAGTGTGACGGCACGCAGGTGCAGTACGGCAATCACATCCGTCGTGTTCGGCGATCGAGACAGCAGGCAATACACCCTCATGGCGCAACTGTTCGAACAATCGAAGAAGGTGATCGAGGCTCACCTTGCCGGAACCAGCCTCCGCGCGATCTCCGGTGCGATGATCGCCTACGAAGGCAATGTGCAGTTCAAGGCGGCCGGGTTCGGCGGAGGCGACGGCGTGCTGGCCGGCCTCAAGCGGCGGGCTACCGGCGAGAAGCTGTCGCTGATGGAATGCTCCGGCCACGGCAGGGTCTTCTTCGCGGTGAACGGCCAGCACGTCACCGTGGTCGACCTGAACAACGAGACACTCCAAGTGGAGTCACAGCAGCTGCTCGCCTTTGTCGGGAACCTGCGCACCGACGTGCGCTTCGCAGGTCTGCGCGGCGCGTCCAGTGGCCAAGGCTTGTTCACCACCACCGTGTCCGGGCAGGGGCAGGTCGCGCTGCTCTCGGCGGGCGGACCGCTCATCCACCTGGAGGTGTCGCCACAATATCCACTGGTGGTGGACCCGGACGCGTTCGTAGCCGCGCGGGGCAACCTCAACCAGTCGTTCGTCACCGACGTTTCGTGGCGGACCGCGATCGGCCAGGGTTCGGGTGAGGCGTTCTCGCTGCGCTGGGACGGTCAGGGTGTGGTGTTGATCCAGCCGGCGGAACGGTAGGGGCGAGCGATGTTCGAGAAGGTCAACGGCAAGGTCGTCAAGGTCGACGTCGGGATGGCGGGCGGCGTGGTCGCCCGGAATGGCGCGATGCTCTTCTACACCGGCGACGTTTCCTTCGCACCACATCAGGTTCCGGGTGCCCAGGGGATGGGCGGCATGGGTGGGCTGATGCGGATGGCCGGCCGCGCGCTGGCGGGCGAGCACGAGCGCACCATGCTGGCGCAGGGCACCGGAGAGGTGCATTACGGGTTCGCGGGCCTGGAAGTCCACGTGGTGCATATGCAGCAGGGCGCGACGCTGCGTGCCGAGGCCTCGCGACTGTTGGCCAACACGGCCGGGTTGCAGAGTTCGGTTGTCTCCGTGCTGAGTTCGGGCGGCGGCGGCGGAGGAGGCGGCGGCCTGATGGGGGCACTGCGCGGTGCCGCGACCGGCGCGTTGACCGGCCAGGGCATGTTCACGACACAGCTGTCCGGGCAGGGCGCCGCGGTGCTACTGGCGCACGGCGGCTTCCTGGAACTGCAAGTGGGCGGCCCGCTCGGCTCATCTGGGGGACACCCCCAGACCCCCGGGCAGGTCGTAGTCGACCCGCAGGCCTTCGTCGCCGCGTACGGCAATGTGCAAACCGAGCTGAAGACGGCCATGAGCTGGCGCGACGCGGTTGGCCGCGGTTCCGGCGAGGCGATGCAGTTGCATTGCGTCGGACAGGGCGTCGTCTACGTTCAGGCCTCCGAAGAGAAGTTGTGATCATGAGTGAGCGAATCATCAACACAGCGCCCATGGGTATGACGGAGCCGAGCGCCGGCGAGGCGGAATCATGACCCAGATCCTCAATCCTCTGAATCTCGGTGCGAGCGACAACCTCCCGGGAAACAGCTACGCGTACTGCATCGACCTGAACAAGCCGTGGTTCATGCGCAAGGGCGCGATGATCGCCTACTACGGCGACATGCGGTTCCAGATGCTCACCCACGGGCTGCAGGGTGGTCTGCTGCATATGGTGTCGCAGCAGTTCTCCGCACCACTGTTCACCGGGGACTACGTCGTCGCCGAGGGGCACGGCAAGCTGATCATCGGCGACCGCGGCTACGACATCAATTCCTATGACCTGGAGGACAACAGCAACCTGACCATTCGGGCGGCGAACCTGCTCGCGTTCGAGCCGGGCCTGTCGCTGAACCAGTCCATCGTGCCCGGCTTCCTCACCCTCATCGGCACCGGCAAGTTCCTCGCCTCGTCCAACGGGCCGGTCATATTCGCCGAGCCGCCGCTGCGCGTCGACCCGGAATCGCTGGTCGGATGGGCAGATTGCCCTTCCCCCAGCCACCACTACGACCAGCGATGGATCTCCAACTTCCTGGCCGCGGGCGCAGCGGCCTTCGGCGCGAACTCCGGCGAGGAGCGCCAGTTCGACTTCACCGGCGCGGGCACCGTGCTGATCCAGTCCAGCGAGAAGGTGCTCAGCGACTCGATGCTGGTGCGCACCATCGAGGGCCAGATCCAGAGCGGCATCACCGTCGGCGGCCTGCAACGACTGCAAGGGATCATCGCCCAGCAGTTGGGCGCACAGCAGCAGTACTGATTGATTGCTTGTCGCCGTGTCCAGACCGAACGTGGTCAGCACCGGTCAGTTGACACTGACCGTCGACACACGAACTCTGCAGCCTGCCCCTCGAGACGGTCTGCATCAGACCGATCGCCCAGCAGGTCGGGCACCCGCGCAGTGCGAGCAGACCCGCCGGTGCGAGCAGCAAGCTGAATGCCCCGAATACCGGTATGAGCGCGATTGCGCCGATCAGCATGCCGAATCCCACGAGGCCACGTGCCAAGTGCCGGGGCAGCGGGGCGCTGGCGAAGCTCCGATCGTCAGTCATCGTGTCCGCTCCTTTCCTGAGTTGGGTGTGATGTGTTCCGTAGCTGCTGATGGACGGTTGCTCGGGCCCGGTGCAGCCGCGACTTCATCGCCGCGACGCTGAGGCCGAGCACGTCGGCGACCATCCGGCCGCTGTATCCCTGAACGTCTCGCATGATCAGCACCCGCCGCTGGTCGGTGGGCAGCGCAGCGATCACCGCCGCCACCCGGCCGGCTTCGAGCCGCCGTACGGCCTCGTCCTCGGCCGACGCCACGGCGAGATCGGGCACCGGTTCGAGCTGCCGTGTCATCATTCGCCACTGCCGCAGGCACTCGTTGCGGACGATGCGGAACACCCACGACGCCAGCGCGCCGGAAGCACGCAATGTCCCGATCTTGCGATAGAGGATGATCAGCGCCTCCTGTGCGGCATCTTCCGCGTCTTCGGCGGAGGCGCACAGTGTGTGAGCGAAACGCCGCACATGCGGGTAGGAGCCCGATACCAGTGCTGCGATCGCCGCGCTGTCGCCTTCTCGAGCGGCCGTGACCAACCGCTCATCAGGCCAGGTCTGGTCAGTCACGGGAGCGACTCCGGCGGCGAAGCAGGGTAACGCTGCACCAGCCGACCAGCACGGCAACGACGACGATAGCGGCAACGATCACGACGACCTCCTCGATCTGTGCCGACCTGGTTGTCGGCACAACTATCAGAGGACCGAGCACCATCAAAGGATTCACACACCACGACGCAGATCCACAGTGGGTGGACGACAATGGCGCCCATAGATCGTCGATCCCCTGGTCGAACCGCTACGGCGCCCAGTGCCGGCTGCGACGTCGATCGGCACCTCAGGTCAGCCGACACGCTGGAATTCCCACGGGTCGTGGGCCCAGTGCGCGGGGCGGTAGCGGAAACTCGGCGCTTCGACCAGCGCGGCCTCGAGTTCGGCGGCGAGGACATGAACCCGCGCGTGTGGAAAGTCTGGCAGCCCACCGCAGTGGTCCACGTCGAGGTGGGTGAGGATGATGTGCCCGACGTCGTCAGCGGCATAGCCGAGCCGCTCGACCTGCCGGATCGCGGTCTCTACTTCGGAAAGGACCGCCTGGGACATCGCCACCCGATCCGCGCCGAGGGTCCCCTCCGGGTCACGGGCATCGTCCAGCCCGATGCCCGTCTCGACCAGGATCAGCCCGCCGAACTCCGCGGCCGCATGGCCGAAAAAGCCCGTCAACTCGACGAGGACATCGCTCGCCTGATCCGCATGCGCGACAGCCTTCACCATGCGGCTACCTGCACCCATAACCCCCTGGTCGAATGCACGGACTTCAAGTCCACCTTCGAACCCGCAGCCGAGCCGGTATGACGGTGGCGGCATCAGCTCGGAATCGCGGCCGGCGATCTCACAACCCAGCAGTACACGGACGCGGACTGGCTGGTGGAACTATGCCGGGGCCGACTCGAGGAACCAGTTGATGATCTCCTCGCCCGCGAGGATGCCGGTGGCGCGGGTGATGGTGAGGTTGGGGTGGGTCCAGTTGAGTTGTTCCAGTTCGCCGTGCCGGGGGCGGATGGCGAAGTCCGCGGAGCGCAGCATTTCGGCGTCGAGGGCACCGTCACCAGCGGCGAAAGTTTTTGCCGCACCGGCGAGTTCACCGGTTTCCCAGAGCCGGCGGCGCACTTCGGCGACCGCGCGACTCTTGCAGACGGCCAGCGGCATGGTGTAAATCTTGCGGCCCTGCTGGGACGCGGACCAGCCGCGTTGACGGCACCAGGCATCCCATTCGGTGACGAAACCCTCCGGGACAGCCTTGGGTTTCACCACCAGGTAGCAGAACAGGTGATCGGCGAGGCGCAACTTGGTGACCCACGCATCATCGATGCGCGTCCGCAGCTCCGCGCTCACCTCCGACAGCGTCGCGCCGCCCGCGCGAACCTCGGCATCGACCTCGATGCGCCAGCGCATGTCGGGAACGCCGTCGACGAGGATGTTTCCTCCGTTGCTCGTTACCGCGTAACGCCAAGGCGCACCGGGCAATTGGATGCGCCCGAACTGTTTGACAGTGCGGGTGGTGGTAGGAATGACGGCGGCCGGTTCGGTAAGGGACTGCATCCGCAGCGCCGCCGCGGTGGTCATGAACGACAGCGGGGCCCCCTCGAGATGCTCCACACAAACCATCGGCACCTCACCGGCGGCGCTGAAGGCGTTACGCGAGTAGATCATCGTGCGGTCCAGGTCGGTCGCGATCAGTGCCCGTCTTCGTGGTCTTCGGGCCAGGTTCACTGCTGTACGTCCTTGATCAATCCCATGCATGAATAGGCCAGGTCGGCAACGACCTCCACCGGTACACCCCGTGCGGCGGCGAGCATCCTGATGTGCGCGTGCTCCGGCGCGTCCGCCTCTCGGACCAGCACCCGCCACGGTACCCGCCGCAGCAGCACCCTGGTGGTCTCGCCGACACCTGGTTTCACAAAGTTCACGCTCGCGATGCCGTACTGTGCGCGCACGTTCTCCACCGAGGCCCATCCAGCCCAAGTCGGTGTCCGGTCACTCGCGCGGAGCGCGGCGACTTCGGCGGCGACCTGGTCACAGACCGCGTCGAAGGCGCCGCTCACGGTGTCGAGCAGCCGTCCGGACACGTCGACGTCGACCAGCTCGCGGTAATACTTGGCGCCGTGGAAATCACCGGGACCGATCAGCGTGTCGTTCAGTACGGTGCGCGAAATAAGACCGGAAACAGTCGAATTCAGGCATGCCGAGGCGATGAGAAAGTCGTCACGGGTGCCATAGGTGCGCACACAGTGTCCCGGATCGGCCAGCACCGCCAGTTCGTCGTCGAACCGTGCGCCACCAGCCGCGTGATACGCGTCGAGCGCTTCGGTGAGCTCGCGGGTGATCGCACCCTTGCCGGTCCATCCGTCCACGAACACGACCGAAGCCGGATCATGGTGCTCGGCCAAATAATCCAGAGCCACCGCATCGATGCCCCGATCTCGCACGATCGACACCGCGTAGTGCGGCACCTCGAGACTCGGCCGGCGCGACCGAAGCCAGCGGCGCATCAGAACACCGATCGGTGTCCCGGCCCTGGCCAGCGACACCAGCACGATGTCATCGCCGCGTTCGGCGACGACGAGTTCCGACACCGTCGCGACAGCGAGCGCGAGCCGCTCGGCGCTGGCCGCCAGCACCTCGTCGAACAGCATCCGATACGACGCGTCCGGCTGGTACTCGATCGGCAGAGACTCGGCGTAATGCGCATTCCCGGCCTGGATCTTCCGCTCCCGCTCGGCCACGTCGGCTTCGAGGTCGACATCGGACAGATCCTTCAGCAGCCAGCCGACCTCCTCGGCCGCGTAGGACCCGAACTCCGGACCGTACAACGGCACAGCGCGCCCCGCTTTCGACGTGACGACGGACTCGGACAGGTCGGCGACGCGTGACCGCCCGGCATGCAGTTGCCGCGGGTCGGCATCCGGTAGCACCGCGAGCAGCACGTCCGCGCCGGAGGCGGTCAGCACATCGATCAGGCCGCCGTCCGCGACCAGTTCGGGGGTGTCCGCGGGCGAATCGATCACCACGAGCAACACCGGCCCGCCTGACCCGAAATCCAGCTCTCCAGGGAAGGACTCGACATCGCGCGCATCGATGTCCACCGATGCGAAATCGGCGGCCGGCGGTTCGGCGACAACGTCACCGGTAGCCCCCGCGAACCCGGGGGACCACCGCGCGTTGTACAGGTACCGCGGCTGCCCGGGGTCGGGCTCAGGAGCGTGGAACCGGAAGCCGCGGCGCAGCGGATATCCCGGCTCGTCCAGCACATACGCGGGCGATCGAGTGGTGGTCTGGAATCGGGTCGGAGTCCCGGATTCGGCGAGTTCCACCGCGATCCGCAGCGGCAGGTACATCAATTCCTCGTGCCCGAGCACGATGACGGGCCGCCCCGCGAAATCCGCCGCGAGCCAACCGCGCACCGTGGCGGCGGCTTCGGCGAGCGCCGATTCGAACGCCGCCGCGTCCGAGGAGAGGATGCCGTGCCTGCCTCCCTCCGGCACCGATCCCGGCCACGGAAGCATCCCACGAACGAACACACCGGGCTGCTCGGCGACCGGATTGAGCTCCGGTTCGGGTAGCGCCGCGACCGCCTTCGGCAGACCTTCCGGCAAGACGGTGCGCCCGGACGCCAGGCAGACCGTGTCGATCGTGGCGCCGAGTTCGGCGGCGACAGTGTCGAAGACGGCGCGGTCGTCCGCCGTACGCATATCGACCAGTGCAGCGAGCACGTAGTGCGCCCGGGGAGCGAACGCGTGCAACGCGCGCACCGCGTCTATCGCCGTCGCGCCGGTGGAGATCTCGTCATCCACCAGCACCAGCGGAAGGTCGTTGACGAAGATGCCGGCGGGCACCGGTTGCAGCAGGTGGGAGGTGGCGTGCGAATGCCCCTCCTCGAATCCGGTGAGCGTGTCCGCGGCGGCGGCCGCACGCCGCGTCGAGTGCAGATAGCAGTACGCCCCGATCCGTGCGGCGACGGTGTGCCCGAGTCCGGTAGCGGTTTCGGCGAATCCGAGCACGACCGCTCCACGTTCGCCGAGTGCGGCATGGACCAGATCACCCAGGTGATCGCCTGCGGCGAGCACCACACGCGGATCGGTTGGCAGATGCTTGCCGAGAACCGTCGACACCAACAGATGCGCCCGCCGCGGATTGCGGCGCAAACCGGGCTGGATCAGCGCGGAAATCGACGACACGGCAGGTAGCGCGCTCTCCGATCCGGGATGGCCGTGCGCCTGTTCGTGATGAAGTTCGATACCTAAAACTTGTGTGGCCCAAGGAATTCTATGCTGGCCGAGCTCGGCCGCGGTCTGGCTCATACGGTGACCAACGCCTGCAACAAGTCCACGAACGACACTCCCTTGTTCGCCACGCCGAACACCCTGGCGCGCAACAGGGTCTGCCGGGCCCAGCTGCGGTGTGGCCGCATCTCATTCATCTTGTTCCGGTAGCCCGAGGCCGCGACACCGCCGACGTCTGCCCGCAGGATGTCCAGGGCATCCGAATACTCCTCGTGCGACACCACCGACAGGGTGTGCACAGCGGCCACATGCGACGGATGGATCACCGTCTTGCCCTGGATGCCGTTGGCGCGGTCCAGGGTTATCTCGCGCAGCAGTCCGTCCAGATCCCGGCTGACCAGGTACTGGCGGAACGGCACCGCGTCCGATTCCTCGAACGGCGCGGTGCGCAGCTGCGGGCGGAACATTCGCTCGTGGTCGGCGAAGTACTCCCACACCGGCCCGGTGATGACGAACCCGGTCCCGTCCGCGCGCCCCAGATAGTTCACGATGTCGGCGATCACGTCGGCGACCACCCGGACGTCGTAGATCGTCAGGTCGCGATCACGCCGGATACCGAACGTCGAGCACATGTCGGTCGCGCCGACCCGCACCGCCAGCACCCGCTCCCGATGCGCGGCAAGCAGCGCGGCGATCCGGACGAGCTCGCCGTCGCGGGTCTCCCGGTGCACCAGGCCCGCCGATTCCAGCACCGGCATCCCGTACAACGGACGGTCCAGTCGCTGCGCGGCCGAATTCAGGGCATTCAGGTACTTCGGTCCCGAAATGCTGTCGAACTTCGGCAATACGAACCCGGTCAGCACTGTGGCGCCTGGGCCCAGTTGTTCGATGATCTCGGTGATCGTGTCCGCGTCACGGACCCGCACGAACAGCAGCGGATTGGCATCCTGGCTCGCCGCGAGCAGATCGAGCACCGCGACGGTCTGTCTTTTGGCGTACTCCACCTCGTCATCGGCGACGGCGTCCTCGAGGTCGATCACCATCGAGCACACGCCGCGCTCGGCGCGTTTGCTGATCGTCAGCGCGAGGTCCGGTCTTGTCGCGGGCGCGTACAGGGTCGCACCGAGCCCGATCGCCAACAGTTCTCGGTCGGTGTAGTCGTCGCCGAACGGTTCGGGCTGCCGGTGGAAAAGACGCCTCGCCTCTGGGCCGTGTAACTGCCGGAAGTGGCGCAGCGGCATTCGCTTCCGCAGGGAAACCTCCTGCTGGACGGCGATGCCTGCGGTCATCCTTGCCCCATCCTCATTCTCGTCGTGGTCCTGCTTCTTTTCTCATTCGATCCACTACCCCGGCTATGAATTGTGTGACGGCATCGAGTTCCGCCACATAGGCCCAGTAGTCGGGGTGACGCCCCGACAGTGTCGCGCTGATTCTGTCTATCCGTGCAGCCTGTGCGTCGAGCACCGATCCCCATTCGGCGACGAGCCCGCGGCTCGTCGCGAGCATTTGCGCATCCCGCAGCCGAAATCGTACGGCCTTCGCCTGTTCTTGCGGGTTGGACCGGACGTCGCGCAGCACAGCGAGCCGTTTGGTGACGGCATCGACCTTCTGCTCGGCCTCGGTGAGGAACCCGCGCGCGGATGTGGTCAGATCAAGTGCAAACTCCGGGTTGTTCTCCGCCGCTGCCGTGCGCGCCCTGCCGAGAGCCGCGTCCGCGGCATCGATGGCTCGCTGACTTTCCCGCTCATTGTCAGCCAGATCGGCCGAACTCGCAGCGTTGAACTCACGAAGCAATGCCGAGTACGCGGGCGCGATCCCCCCCGCCCTGGTCCGGACAGCGGCGATGCGGGTGCTCACCGAGGAGATCGCGGTGTTTGCCGCACCGGCCCGCGAGGGGGCGTGCGCCAAGGCGTCCGCGAGTTCTTTGGCGGCCGCCTCCACCCGGTTCGCGGCCTCGCGCAGAGTGCCCGCCCGCGCACCGGAGCCTGCCGATTCCAAGGTGACCACAGCGTCGTCCACCGCGGCGGCGCGGTCGCGCACCGAGGGATAGTTCGCGAACTCCGATTCAGCGGCCTGCCCGCGCACCGTCGCCGCGGCGATCTTCACCTGGCGCACCAGCTGCGGCACCGTGCCGAGCACGGCGACCGCGTGTTCGAGCTGAGACTGATTGCCGCGGTAGAACTCGTCGACGGCCCGGGCCGCGTCGGTCAACTGCCGCACCACGGCATCGGTGCGCTGCCGGTCGTGCTGCACCGGTGTGCCCTCGCGCTGCGCTGCCTCCAGCTCCTCGATCAGCGCCAGATATATGCCCGCGGCGTCATAGCACTTGTCGCGCACCGGTTCCCAGCGCGCACCCATCCGCCGCTCGGGAAAAACCTGGTCGGAGGCAAGCACCGCCGCGTCGGCCGCGCTCTGGCGTCGATCCATATCGAGAAACGCCGATGCCAGCGCCGTACGTGCTTGTTCGATCCACTCGTCGTCCCCGGACGAGCGGAACCATCGACGCCTTCGGCCTGCCACGCCCCGATGGTAGGAGATGTTCCTGTTCGCCGAGGGTTGCGCCGGTTCTTACGCAACTTCGCGGAAACCTACTACTGTCGTAAGGCGTACCCGGCGATTCGGACATGCTGGGAACCAATGACGGACTATTGAAAGGGAATCCCGCATGGGTGTCAGTTTGTCCAAGGGCGGCAATGTCTCGCTGACCAAGGCGGCGCCTAACCTGACCGCTGTAGCTGTCGGCCTCGGATGGGATGTGCGGACCACCACCGGCACCGACTTCGACCTCGACGCGAGCGCCATCGCCACCGGCGGGGACAAGAAGGTCGTGTCGGACCAGCACTTCGTCTTCTTCAACAACCTGCGGTCGCCCGAGGGTTCGATCGAGCACGTGGGCGACAACCGCACCGGCGAGGGCGAGGGCGACGACGAGGTCATCAACGTCGACCTGGCCGGCACCCCGCCCACGATCGAGAGCATCTTCTTCCCGGTCTCGATCTACGACGCCGACTCCCGGTCGCAGTCGTTCGGCCAGGTCCGCAACGCCTACATCCGCGTGGTTGATCGCAGCAACGGCGAGGAACTCGCCCGGTACGACCTCTCCGAGGACGCCTCGACCGAGACCGCCATGGTCTTCGGCGAGCTGTACCGCAACGGTGCGGAATGGAAGTTCCGCGCGATCGGCCAGGGCTATGCCTCCGGTCTGGCCGGCATTGCCCGTGACTACGGCGTGAACGTCTGAGGAATACTTCGCTGTTCGCAGGGGGTCCGGCGACGGGCCCCCTCGTCATGTGACCAGGCAGGCCGGCGCCCTGGGAGCTACGTTGGACAACCGGCGGTTCAGCGGCCACGCTGGTAGCAACCGTCGCCGACTCGTTTTTCACTTCACGAAAGGTCCCAGCGTGGTCCTGCGCATATTCGGCATGTCCTTCCTAGTCACGGTGGTCTCACTAGTCGTGGCACTGCTGTACGGCGGGCCGACCGCCCTCGCGCTCGCCGCGATCCTCGGTATCCTCGAGGTGTCGCTGTCCTTCGACAATGCCGTCATCAACGCCACCATCCTGCAGCGGATGAGCGATTTCTGGCAGCGAATCTTCCTGACCATCGGCGTGTTGATCGCCGTCTTCGGCATGCGCCTGGTGTTCCCTCTCGCGATCGTGTGGATCACGGCCGGGCTGGATCCGGTGCGGGCCTTCGACCTCGCGCTCAACCCGCCGGCAAACGACGCGCTGACCTTCCCGGACGGCAGCCCGAGCTACGAGAAACTGCTCACCGACGCGCACCCGGAGATCGCGGCGTTCGGTGGCATGTTCCTCGCGCTGCTGTTCCTCAACTTCATCTTCGAAGAGCGCGACATCACCTGGCTCGGCTGGCTGGAGCGGTCGCTGGCCAAAGCGGGCAAGCTGGACATGCTCTCGGTGGTCGTCGCGGGTGCCGGCCTGATCCTCACCGCCGAGTACATCTCCGACGAAGCGCACCGCTCGACCGTCCTGGTCGCGGGCTTGCTCGGCATGATCACCTACATCGCGGTCGACGGGCTCGGCTCCATGTTCCACACCGAGGAGCACACCGGAGGACCATCCGAGCTGGTCAAGGCCACCGGTAAGGCCGGCTTCTTCCTGTTCCTGTATCTGGAGGTGCTCGACGCGTCGTTCTCCTTCGACGGTGTGATCGGCGCGTTCGCCATCACCTCCGACCCGATCATCATCGCGCTCGGCCTCGGCCTGATCGGCGCCATGTTCGTACGGTCGATCACGGTGTACCTGGTGCGCAAGGGCACCCTGTCGGAGTACGTCTACCTGGAGCACGGCGCGCACTGGGCGATCGGCGCACTGGCGGTGATCCTGCTCATCTCGATCGGCGTGCACGTCAACGAGCTCGTCACCGGTCTGGTCGGCGTCGCGTTCATCGGCGCGGCGTTCATCACCAGCATCGTCCGCAACCGGCGCGAGGACGACGAGGAACTGGACAGCGAACGGGAGGCGACGCCGGTAGGCTGATTCCCGGCATGCAGCCGAAGACCCTGTGCGGCAGCGGCCCCATCCCCTCGGATGGCCGCTGCCGCTCTCGTTTCGATTGAGGGGGGATCGCGCCATGGCGATCGACCACAACCCCGGCGGCGTCAACCTGTCCAAGGTGACCCTGTCGAAGGCGACACCCAGTATCAACCTCACCAAGCCTGGTGAGCAGCAGGGGACCATGCGGGTGAACCTGAACTGGTCGAGCGGGTCCAAGGGATTCTTTCGCCGATCCAAACCCGTCGACCTCGACCTCGGCTGCTTCTACGAGCTGTCCAACGGAGCGAAGGGCGTCGTGGAGGCGATCGGCCACAACTTCGGCGCATTAGAGGCCGAGCCCTACATCGAACTGGACGGCGACGACCGCAGCGGTTCCGTCGAAGGCGGCGAGAATATGCGTATCAACCTCGCCCGCCCGGAGCTGTTCCGCCGCATTCTGATCTTCGCCCTCATCTATGAGGGCGTGCCGAACTGGGGCGCAGCCGACGGTGTGGTGACGCTGTATCCCACGGCGGGCCCGCAGATCCAGGTCCGCTTGGACTCCCCGGTGGCCGGCGCCCGCTCATGCGCCATCGCGCTGCTGCAGAACCAAGGGCCCGGGATCACCGTGTACCGGGAGATGCAGTACGTCAACGGCGCCCAGCGCGAGATCGACCAGGCATACCGCTGGGGTATGCAATGGCACAGCGCACGCAAGTAGGTCAGCGCGCCGCGACCGCGGGCCGCCGCGCCGCGACCGCGGCGGAGGGCGCCGAGGGCTTGCGTGACGCGAACACCAAACCGACGAGGCCGACACTGAGCCCTGCGATCGTGAGCGGCCGCAACGGCTGGCCGATCAGCAGCCAGGCCAGGATCGCGGTGACCGCGGGCGTCGCGAAGAACAACCTGCCGACCCTGGTCGCGTCACCGTGGCGCAGCATCACGTTCAGCAGCAGGACCGCCGCCATCGAGTTCACGAGCACCAACCAGGCGACCGATCCAGCGAATCGGCCGACGTCCGACACGTGAACCTGACCGGTCAGCCAGGCCAGCAACCCGGCGATGGGCGCGCTCACCACCATGTGCAGCGTCGTGGATGCCCGCGGGTCGACCGTGGGGACGAACCGCTTCTGGTAGACCGTGCCGATGCTCAGGCCCAGCAATCCGACCGAGCACAGCAGCAGTCCGACCGGCGAGAAGTGAGACTGGTCGACCACCGCCAGCGCAACCCCAATTCCGCCGATGCCGAAGCCGAACCACTGTCGCACCGTGACGGTTTCTCCGAGAACCCCGGCGAACAGCGCGATGACCACCGGGTTCAACCCCTGCACCAGCGCGATCACCGCCGCTGAGACATGATCGCTCATCGCCATGTAGAAGGCGCCGAACTGGACAATTTGCATCAGCAGCCCGGCGACGAGCACGTGCGGGACTTGGCTTCCGCACGGCCAGGTCGCCCGCACCGCGAAGGCGTAGACCGTGAGCAGAACACCCGCGAGGGCGTAGCGCGCGAATAGCACGAGCATCGGCGGCGCGGCGCCGACCCCGATGATCCCGGCGATGCAGGCGCTGCTCCACAACAGGACGAACAGCGGCTGCGCGGCCACCGTCATGAACTGAGCCTTCACGGACCCTCCCGGAATAACCGCCTTGGGTGGCTATCAAGGTGATATCCCAAGGTGGTCAGTATGACTGGGTGTCCACCTTCGTGCGTGGCGGAAACCTCGCACCGGATTTCGCGGGTACCGTCCAGGCCCGATCGACGACCTGCTCGATACCCCGGCGCTCGCCGAATGGATCGTCGCGGACCCTAAGCCACCGGAACCAGATCACCGGGGTCGTACCGCGGCACCGGCGGCGGCACCGGGCGATATCCGCGCGGCAGCGCCCACAGGAACACGAAGAACAGCACTACCAGCAGGCTTGCCCGGCCCCACACCCCGAACTGGACGATGTTCTCCATCAGATCCACGGAGGTGCCCGACCCCATCGAGTAGAAGTACCGGAATACGCCGATCCCGATGGCCGCGTCGGCGACGAGATAGCTGCCGATCAGCCACCACGGCACCTCGAGCAGCACGAGGAACGGCACCAGCCATAGTGTGTACTGCGGCGAATGCACCTTGTGGAACAACAGGAATCCACACAGCATCGCGCCACTCACCCCGACCCACGGGAAGACGCCGGTCATCAGGTATCGCCGCCAGCCGAGCCACATGGCCAGCGCGAACGCGGCGATCACCAGCATCGGGGAGGCGATCGACACCACCTGCTGGAACACCGCCTCGCTCTGGACGTCCTGGGCGAACATCGGCCGCAGCCCCCAGTACCAAATGGAATTCGTGGTGATATCGGCCTGGCGCAGCTGTTGAAAGGTGATCGACGCGCGCCACCCCTCGTAGCCTGCCACCGCGAACGGCAGGTTCACCGCGACGACAGTGCCGACGGCCGCCGCGGCGACGAGCAGCGCGCCGCGGATGTCGAAATCGCGATCCGACTGATCCCGGTCGCGTTCGACTCCCCCGGTGAGCACATACGCCATCAGTGGCAACACGGAGATCCCCGGGTACAGCTTCAGGCAGAAGCCGAGCCCGAGCAGCACCGCGGCCAGAATTCCCCTGGTGCGCAACGGGTATCGGGTCAGGGCGCCCACCACGTAGACTGCCGCCACCGCCGTGCACACCACCGGGAGCTCCCAATTGTGGAAGGCGTAGAGCACCAGCGGCGGTCCCGCCGCCCACAGCAGCGCGGCGCGTCCGGCGAGCCGGGCCAGCATCCACGCCGTCAGCAGCGCGAACGGCGCGAGCACAAGTGCGGAGTGCAGCAGGAACTCGGCATCGTTGTCCGCACCGACCGCGCCGAGCCACATCAGCAGACCGCTGAGCACCGGATATTCCACCGCGCCTCCGACCAGCGCACCATCGCGGGTGATGCCGCCGCCCAGATAGGGAAAGACGTGTTCGTTGATATCGCGGCCGAGCCAGAGGAACTGGATGTCGGAATAGCAGACGTCCGAATCCTTGGCGATGTCGAAGACCGTACTGCGACCGTTCTCGTCGAACGGCGCACCCGCACACCTGGCCTTGTTCACATACGCCAGCGCGAGTGTCAGACCGCACAGCAGCACAACCACCGCGGCCAGCGCCGCGCGACGTCGCACGCGCCCTGCGAGCAGGTCGCGGGCGGCGAGTCCGGTCGGCATAACAACCACCCTAAGCGGGACGACCGGAGCGCGGCGATGTTCCCCCTCCGCAACGACTGATTTCGTGCGCACATGGGTAACTCGCCGGGCACCGACTCACTCGCCCGCCACCGCACCGCCCGCCGCCGACGCCACGGCCGCGACTGCCGAGTCCGGCCTGAATACGCGCAGAGGCGCGAGGCGGGGGAGTGGGGCGTTTCGCTGCTCACCGGCCGTTCATGTAGCCTTGTCGGGTTGCTGACGCAACGACCCTCCTGCCACGGACCGTCCGTGGCCGTTTCCTAGTCCACAGGAGGTGATTGGTCCGTGCGTCATTACGAAGTGATGGTCATCCTCGATCCAAGCCTGGACGAGCGCACTGTTGGTCCGTCGCTGGACAACCTGCTCAGTGTCGTTCGCACCGATGGCGGCAAGATCGACAAGGTCGACATCTGGGGCCGCCGCAGGCTCGCCTACGAGATCGCCAAGCAGGCCGAGGGCATCTACGCCGTGGTCGATCTGACCGCCGAGCCCGCCACCGTGAGCGAGCTCGACCGGCAGCTCGGTCTCAACGAGTCGGTGCTGCGCACCAAGGTTCTGCGCCACGACAAGTAGTTCCGCAACTCTCGTTTGCGTCAGAGCCTGTGCCTAGGCTCTAGCGCAACAGCGAGACGCGGACTGCACACCGAGCAGGAGGAACCAACCACATGGCAGGCGACACGGTCATCACCGTCATCGGAAACTTGACGGCCGACCCTGAGCTTCGATTCACGCCGGCGGGACAGGCGGTGGCGAATTTCACCGTCGCGTCGACACCCCGTGTTTTCGACCGTAATTCGAACGAATGGAAAGACGGCGAAGCGCTGTTCCTGCGCTGCAATATCTGGCGCGAAGCCGCGGAGAACGTTGCCGAAAGCCTGACCAGGGGTTCCCGCGTCATCGTGAGCGGACGGCTCAAGCAGCGCTCCTACGAAACCCGCGAGGGCGAGAAGCGCACGGTCGTCGAGCTCGAGGTCGACGAGGTCGGTCCCTCGCTGCGCTATGCCACCGCGAAGGTCAACAAGACCAGCCGCGGCGGCGGGGGCGGCGGCTTCGGGTCCGGTGGCGGTGGCGGTGGCGGTAACTACGCCTCCTCCGGTAGTGGCGGTGGGCGTTCCGGCGGTGCCGAGGACGACCCTTGGGGCAGTGCGCCCGCGGCGGGCTCCTTCGGGGGCGGCAGCCGCATGGATGACGAACCGCCGTTCTGAGAACGGACACATCGGCCCGCATGATCCGGGCCATCAAGGATTACGGAGTACACGACCATGCCTAAAGCGCCAGCGCGCGAAAAGGTGCTCAAGAAGAAGGCTTGCGCGTTCTGCAAAGAAAGCAAGACCGGAACCGTTTCGATCGATTACAAGGACACGACGCTGCTGCGCAAGTACGTCAGCGACCGCGGCAAGATCCGTGCCCGCCGTGTCACCGGCAACTGCGTGCAACACCAGCGCGATATCGCGGTCGCGGTCAAGAACTCGCGTGAGGTGGCTCTGCTGCCTTACGTGTCGACGGCTCGCTGAGAAAGGGAGGCACGCAAATGAAGTTGATTCTGACTGCTGACGTGGACAACCTCGGTGCGCCCGGCGACACGGTGGAGGTGAAGGACGGCTACGGCCGCAACTACCTCCTGCCGCGCGGCCTGGCGATCGCGGCCAGCCGCGGCGCGCAGAAGCAGGTCGAAGGAATCCGCAGGGCGCAGGACGCCCGTCGGGTTCGCGATCTGGACCACGCCAACGAGCTGAGGCAGGCCATCGAGCGCCTCGAGTCGGTCTCGCTGACCGTGAAGACCGCGGGCACCGGCAAACTGTTCGGCTCGGTGACCCAGGCGGACGTCGCCGCGGCCATCAAGTCGGCGGGCGGCCCCGTCGTCGACAAGCGCAGCATCGATCTGCCGAAGGCGCACATCAAGACGACCGGCAAGCACGGCATCGTCGTGCACCTGCACCCGGACGTGGTGGCCAAGTTCGACCTGACGGTCACTGCCAGCTGATTCGGGCCTACGTCGAAAGACCACTCCCGTGTCCCGCACAGGAGTGGTCTTCGGCTGCGCCGTGGTATCCCACAGAATTAGTTAGCTGTCAGTTTGCATATTGCCAAATGTTTCGTTCGGTAAATTCTTGGCAATCGGTCGCCGACCACCCAGACCTCTAGTCGTTCGACCTGTGGATTACCGGCGAAATAAATCGGTAGCACTGTGATACGAGTCATGTTCCGCTTACGCGCTGTTCACTCAACACGCCCGACTCTTCAACTTGGTCGACACGCCGGTACTTGATTCATCCACACGCCGAGTGATGCGAAAATCCATGTCTATCTGGATGTTTGTCCGCAGTGACCTGGGTTTTCCCCAGGTTGCACACAGGGGGTGCACAACACGGGGCAAACAGTCCCCAACTTATCCACAGCCGTGTGCACAGCCCGGTTTGGCGGACGACTGCTGGGTCACCTAGGTTCATCGCATTGCCGCGCGCGAGCTGCCACCCGACCGGCGGGAACCGGCAGGCCGCGGCGGTAGCTGGGACCTGGCCGATCGAGGCGAAAGTGTCGGTGCCCGGGAGTAGAACGAGTCATCAATAGGGCAGAACCCGGTCGTGGGGTAGAGAGGACGGTCGAGTCTGGTGACAGCCACCGATGACCGCCGCGAGCACACGAATTTTCCGCCCGAACCCCCCGGCGAAGACTTCGGGCGCCAGCCCCCGCACGACATGGCGGCCGAGCAGTCGGTATTGGGCGGCATGCTCTTGAGCAAAGACGCCATCGCCGATGTCGTCGAGGTGATTCGCCCCGGTGATTTCTATCGTCCGGCTCATCAAGCTGTCTATGACACCATCCTCGATCTCTACGGCCGCGGTGAACCCGCCGACCCGGTGACCGTCGCCGCGGGCCTCGACCGCCGCGGCGAGCTCAAGCGCATCGGCGGGGCACCGTATTTGGTCACGCTCACTCAGACCGTGCCCACCGCCGCCAACGCCGGCTACTACGCCGAGATCGTGGCCGAGAAGGCGATCCTGCGCCGTCTGGTCGAGGCGGGCACCCGCATCGTCCAGTACGGCTACGCGGGCGCCGACGGCCAGGACATCGCCGAGGTGGTCGATCGCGCCCAGGCCGAGGTCTACGAGGTCACCGAGCGCCGCACCACCGAAGACTTCCTCCCGCTGGAGGAACTCTTGCAGCCGACGATGGACGAAATCGATTCCATCGCCAGCCGCGGCGGCATCTCCCTCGGCGTCCCCACCGGCTTCACCGAACTCGACGAGGTCACCAACGGCCTCCATCCCGGCCAGATGATCATCGTCGCGGCCAGGCCCGGCGTAGGAAAGGCCCTGGCTCTCGACACCCCGCTGCCCACATCGTCCGGCTGGACAACGATGGGCGAGGTCCGAGTCGGCGCCGAACTCCTCGATGCCCAGGGCCATCCCACCCGGGTGGTCGCGGCAACCGACGTACTGACCGAACGCCCGTGCTACGAGATCGAATTCTCGGACGGGACAGTGATCATCGCCGACGAACAGCATCAGTGGCTCACCGTCGCCCGCTCCGAGGATTCTCGGCCTGCGGTGCGCACGACCGGCGAAATCGTCCACACCGTGCGAACCGAGGACGACGAACCGAATCATTCCGTGCCCAGCACCGCATGTTCCGAGTCTCGGCGCATCGTGGACGTTCGCAAGATCGACTCGGTCCCCGTGCGATGCGTGGAGGTCGACAACAGCGACCACCTGTACCTCGCGGGCCAGACGATGGTGCCGACCCATAACTCCACACTGGGCATGGATTTCATGCGCAGCTGCTCGATCAAACACGGCCTGGCAAGTGTGATCTTCTCGCTGGAAATGAGCCGCACCGAGATCGTCATGCGCCTGCTCTCCGCCGAAGCGAAAATCAAGCTGGGCGATATGCGCTCCGGGCGAATGAGCGACGACGACTGGACCAAACTGGCGCGGCGGATGAGCGAGATCAGCGAAGCACCACTGTTCGTGGACGATTCGCCGAACCTCACCATGATGGAGATCCGGGCAAAGGCGCGCCGACTCAAGCAACGCCACGATCTGAAACTCGTTGTGGTCGACTACCTCCAGCTGATGACCTCTGGCAAAAAAGTCGAATCCCGCCAGCAGGAAGTCTCGGACTTCTCCCGAAACCTGAAGTTGCTGGCGAAGGAGCTCGAAGTTCCGGTAGTCGCGATCAGTCAGCTGAACCGTGGTCCCGAACAACGAACCGACAAGCGCCCCATGGTGTCCGATTTGCGCGAGTCGGGCTCGCTCGAGCAGGATGCCGACATGGTCATCCTGTTGCACCGCCCCGATGCTTTCGAGCGCGACGACCCGCGTGGGGGCGAGGCCGACCTGATTCTCGGCAAGCATCGTAACGGCCCGACAGCGACAATCACCGTCGCACACCAGCTGCACCTCTCGCGGTTCGTGGATATGGCTCGCGGCTGAGGCTCCTGGACGCCGGCGCCGCGTCGGTATTCCTGTGTCCAGGGAATGCCCAGGACATCGACGCGGCGCTTCATGTCCCTATTGATCACTGACACCGATGGCGCAGTGTGCGGTTCGGCCGTGCCGGTCGTCGGCCTGGGAAGCCGGCAGTACCCGTTGACCGGGAAGAACAACGCCTTTTACCCCGAAATCAAGATCAACAAACAATCCGCGCAGTAACGCTCGACCCCCCAACCACGACGTCCTCGGTGACGCATGGCCCTTCGGGGGGGCCTGTCCGTCCACTTGTCGGTTATGGATAGGGATCAGGCATGGCTCTTCGCGAGTTCTTTGTGCGGCATCGCATCACTTCGGCTGTTGCCGCGCCGGCAGTGTTGGGGGTGGTGGCGGTCGTCGCTGCCTCGTGGACACTGACATCAACGCCGCAAACCAGGAATACACAGCTCACGGCGTCCGTTACGGAATGCCACGACATGGTGACCATCTCGGTGGCCGGCCGCAATGACACTCCGGTCGCGGGGACAACGAAGATGCTCGTCGGTGCCAACGGTGAAGAATTGCCCGCAGCGCTGTCCGGTGACCATCGCAGCGACTGGGTCGATCCGGTCGTCAACGCTCCGGCCGATGCCGTCGATCCCGGCTCGTACGCTGCTGTCTACATCGCGTATCCGGCGAACATGGCCACCTACGAAGACGCGGTCACGACCGGTGTCGCGAATACGGAACAGGTGATGCGGGAAATCGCGAAGGCATGCCCTGACACCAAGTTCTCGATCGTCGGATACAGCGAGGGCGCCGATGTCGTCCGCCGCGTCGCGATGAACATCGGACATCAGGATGCCGACCGTGACGGCGGATACGGGATCGTCGATCCGGCTGATGTCGTCGGTGTCGTCATCCTCGCCGACGCGGGTCGCACGGCGGGAGAGGGGCCGTTTCCTGGCGCCGAGGACCCGTTCGGCAATCCTGACGGATTCGACCAGCGGTATCAGAACGGGACGAAACCGGCGCCTGGTCGGGGTGCGCTGCCGGGCACCAGCGGTGACTTCGGTGCGCTGAACGGCAAGATCGCGTCGTTCTGCTCCGACGGCGATCTCACGTGTGCGGCCCCGGAGAACATTTCACTGCTGCAGCTGGCGGTCAATGTGGGCCGGCAGTTGAACGTCGACGCACTCGAACGAGACGGGCTCACGCCGGCCACAGGGCAGGACGTCGCTGTTGCCCTCAGCCGTATAGCGCTTGCGGCGTTCGCGGACATTCAGTCGCAACCGAACTGGATGCAGAGCGACGAGACCTTCCTTCAGGTGCTGCTGAGGGTGTCGGACCCGGCATACAAGCCAGGTGCGACGCCGAAGGCCACGGCGAAGGCCGAGTCGATCTCGACCAGCGAGATGTCGCCCCTGGCATATTTGCCGCAGAAGGTGCTCAACGAGATCATCGGTCTCATCGTGACGAACCAGAACACAATCCCCGTAATCATGAGCGACCCGTACCAGCTCACCCTCGGGCCGAACGGAACCGGTCACCACTTCGACTACTGGCGTGACGCCAACTCCGCCGACGGTAAGCCACTGACATCCGCCGAGTATGCGGCCGCCTGGCTCACCCACCTGGCGAAGCAGGCGCAGGCTGGGGAGCCGGTCGACACGACCGCCAAGCCGGAAGCGGCGGACCTCGCCGCCGCATACAAAGCGGTGGCGGCCACTTCGGCAGCGCCGACGAGTGAACCGACCAAGGACGCGGCTGCGTCACCGAAGACCACCAGCGCCACCCCCACGAAGACCGTCGGCGCCACCCCAACGAAGACCGCTATCAGCAGTGACCCGACGACCACGGTGCCGACGACCACGGTGCCGACGACCACGGTGCCGCCGTCCCAGAGCACAAGTACGGCAGTCATACCGAAGGTGGCAACCCCACCGACTCCGTCTTCGGTCGCGGCGACCACTGAGACTACGAAGCCGACCGCCGCAGCGCCGACGACCACGACAACGGAATCCGCAGCGCCGACCACCACCAGTGGGAGGTGAGGACAGCACATCAACTGACCCGTCTCGGATCCGTGGGCCCGCGAACGTACCCGCGATTGTCGGCGCTGTGGGCCACCGCCGATGTCTCCGGAGTTCGGCAAGGATCGCGGCGTCGGTGGTCGTAGCATGACACGCACTGGTCGAATTCACTCAGGCGGAGCCGGAATTCGGTGTCCGCGTCGGCGAGGAAGATCTGGCGCGGCATCGGAGAACCGCGCGGGTATGCCTGCCGTCTTCGACCTGCTCGATGCGAGCGCGCAGGATCGGATCCGTACGGGCAGCGGCCTCGAATCGGCCGACAATGCCGCCGGCTCCCGCCACCGAAGAGTGGGATGTTCGTTTTCCGAACGCGAACGACGCAACCAGACCCCTTACACCCATCGAGTCGCGAATCTACGCACCGGGATCGATTCGTCGCCCTGACCTGTCGGCGCTGAACGCTGAAGAACCTGGCTCGGCGGGGTGTCCTGACGGGGGGACGACGATCGGTTAACGGTCGGTCGCCAGTCTTCGCAACGATGCGTCCAGTTCCCGCAATAGCTCTCCCGCACGGCCGCGACCACTCGGGGCGTTGGGGTAACGCGTCAGGACACTCACCACGATGGGGCTGGCTAGACCTCTTACCTCCTCGATGTAGTCGGCGCCGACATTACGGTCGTCACCGGCATCGAGCTCGAAGGCTCGAGCCGCGTGGGCGGCCGGTCCGAGGATGTGCAGGACCTGAGTCGCTTTCGCCAGGGGATGCAGGAACGCCGCACTGGCCGCGGCAACGGCCGCGCGCGCAGCATCGCTCGCCGCAGCCTGCCCTCCCTCGCGTGTCTGTTGATACGCCCGGTGTGCCGCCCACGCGCTGTCACGGATCGCCTTGGTCCGCTTCCCTCCGTCCGCGAACGCCTGCGCAGCGTCGATCGCGGCTCGTGGGCGCTGATCGTCAGGGCGTTCACGTTCGAAGATCGCCAAGGCGGGCTCCGCACAGGCCACGGCATAGCCCGTGATCTCGCGCAGTTCAGCCATGCTGAGTTCGATCATCAGATTCTCGTCAGCCACATTCATGACACTTCACATTATCGTTGAACCGACGGTTGAAACTTTCGGGCGATATGGGCGGGAAAATGATGCGACCAGGTCGTCTCGGTCGGCCAGCGCGGAGCTGAACCCGGCCAGGATAGGGCTCACGGCAAGCTCGACCGAGAAAAGCCCCAGCATGTCCTGGGCGTTGACCTCCACCACCGGCCTCCGTGCCGAAAACCGTTGGCGTACCCGATCTGTCGGATCATCGGATCAGTTGTCTAAGCTCCATTCGATCGAAAGCGAGCGGAGCATGTCAGACACCGAGATCTTTCCCCGTCGCCCGTGCGAATCGGTGGTCGCGCGATGACGCGACGCGGGTGGGCGCTGTTCCTGGCGATGGGTGTGATCTGGGGCGTGCCGTACGCGATGATCCGGATCGCGGTGCAGGATCTCGACCCGATCGTCGTCGCATTCGGGCGCACCCTGATCGGCGGGCTGCTTTTGTTGCCGATCGCGCTGTACACCAAGGCGCTCGCACCTGTGTTCCGCCGCTGGCGGCCGCTGCTGCTCTACACGCTGGTGGAGATCACCGGGCCGTGGTTCCTGATCGGGTATGCCGAGACCACGCTGCACAGCTCGACCGTCGGGCTGCTGATCGCGGCGGTTCCGCTGATCGCCATGGTGATCGTGACCACACTCGGCCACGAGCGGTTCGACGCGCGCCGAGTGGCTGGGTTGATGGTCGGGTTCGCCGGCGTCGCCGCGCTCGTCGGCCTGGACATCGACCTGTCGAATCCGGCGGCCGTCGGTGCGATCGGGCTGACCACGATCGGGTACGCGGTCGGCCCGATCGTCATCGACCGCGCGCTGGCCGACCTGCCTCCGATGGGCGTGGTAACCGGCTCGCTGCTGGTCGCCGCGGCGATCTATGCCCCGTTCGCGGGATGGGTGTGGCCGTCGCACATCACCGCCGACTCCGCCTGGTCGGTGCTCGGCCTCGCCGTCATCTGCACGGCCTCGGCGTTCCTGTTCTTCTTCGCACTGATCGCCGAGGTCGGACCGGCGCGCGCGACGGTTGTCACCTACATCAATCCGGCGGTGGCGATCCTGCTCGGCGTCACGGCACTCGACGAGCCGCTGACCGCCGGCATGGTGATCGGCTTCCCGCTGGTTGTCCTCGGCTCTATTTTCGGCACCGCCCGCAGCCGCGACGAGGCAGGACCCGACGCGGTCCCCGACGCACCGAAGGCCGTCGCTGGATTACCCGAGAGGTAATCGCCCCGCGGCGTAGCCGTGGCGAGAATAAGAGCACGCGCTGCGGATCGATCGGGGCGCTCGTTTCGAGAGGACATGCCGTTGTCGTCAGTCACATCGTCGGCTACCCGCGCAGTGGTCGAAGAGCTGTTGCGCCGCATCGGTTCCGGCGATCCCGAAGCCATCGCCGAGCTGTACGCCGAGGATCCGGACTGGAAGCTGGACTGGCCGCAGGCCGAGCACGGTCGCGCGGCGACACCGTGGATCAGGCACCGCTCGACCAGGGGGGACGCTGCCGCGCACTTCCGCTCGCTCGCCGAGCACCATGTGCCGGAGGAGGCTGCGACGCGCGTCGACCGGATACTCGTCGACGGCGACGACGCTGTGGTACTCGGGGAGATCCGGCAGACCGCGCGGCCGACCGGACGCGCCTACCGTGCACGCTTCGCACTGCACCTCACGGTGGAGCAGGGTCTGATCACCCGCCACCACGTGTACGAGGACAGTCTGTCCGTCGCTCGAGCTTTCGATCCGACCGCGTAATACCCTGCACAGCGTGCCTGATTCCACCGAAGATCCCGTGGCCACCGAACTTGCCGACGTAGCGACGACCCGCGCCGCCTATGACGGCATCGCCGACCTTTACGCCAACCTTTTCAAGCACCAACTGGAACGTCAAGCGCTCGACCGGGCGATGCTCGCCGCGTTTGCGGAGTCGGTGGCGGACAACGGTTCCGGGGCCGTGGCCGATCTCGGTTGCGGCCCTGGCAGGGTGACCGCGCACCTCGCGACACTGGGTGCGGAAGTCTTCGGCATCGATCTCTCGGCACGCATGGTCGCGCTCGCTCGAGCGGAATTTCCACACCTGTCCTTCGCCCAGGGTTCGCTAGAGCAGTTAGCGATCGGCAACGGTACACTCGGCGGCCTCGTCGCCTGGTACTCGCTGATCCACATTCCGCCCGATCGCATCCCGCAGGTGTTGCGCGAGTTTCATCGGGTACTCGCGGCTGAAGGCCACGTACTGCTGGCATTCCAGACGGCCGACCTGCCCGACGCGGTGGAGGCCTTCGACCACAAAGTGACTCTCGCTTACCGGTGGGCGCCGAAAAGGCTCGCCCGTCTGCTCACCGAGGCCGGGTTCACCATGATCGCCCGCATGGTCCGCGAGCCGGTTCCCGGCGAACGGTTCGGTCAGGCCTACCTGCTGGCGTCGAAGGTTCTGTGATTCACCGAACACAGTTCATCCGGTCCGGGTAGGTTGACGGTGTCGCGCTGGTTCCCTGGCTGCGCGGGCCCGCCGACAATGTGGTCGATCTGAAATTCCAACGCTTTTCACCACTGTCGTCAGGGGGCGACTCACTATGGAATTCATCGCGCCGATCGATGCCGTCTTTCTTCTCGCCGAATCCCGCGAACACCCGATGCATGTCGGTTCACTGCAACTCTTCGAACCGCCGGAAGAGGCGGGCTCGGACTTCGCCAGGCAGACATACGAAAAACTACTGGGCCACAAGGATATCGATTCCACCTTCCGCAAGCGTCCGGCGACATTTCTCGGGGCGCCGCAGCTGGCGTGGACGCACGACAAGGCCGTCGAGCTCGACTATCACGTCCGGCGGCTGGCCGTTCCCGGTCCCGGCGGGATCGATCAACTGGTCGAGCTGGCCTCTGGCCTGCACAGCACACTGCTCGATCGGCATCGGCCGCTGTGGGAGATATATCTGATCGAGGGTCTGACCGACGGACGGTTCGCGGTGTATTCGAAGATGCATCATGCGTTGATCGACGGCGTCTCCGCCCAGCGCCTCTTGCAGCGCACGCTGACCAGTGACCCGTCCTCGGCCGTGGCCCGGGTGCCATGGGACCTGCCCCGCACGCCGCGCAAGCGCGCGGCAGCCCCATCGGGTGTGCGCGACCCAGCGCGAAATCTGTTGTCGGCGGCGGCTTCCGGCACGTCGCTGCTCCGCGCCGCCCGCGCGGCTCTGCTCCAGCAGCGGTTGACCCTGCCGTTCGAGGCCCCGCGCACCATGTTCAATGTGCCGATCGGGGGCGCGCGCCGATCGGTGGTCCGGTCCTGGTCGCTGGAGCGGCTCCAGCAGGTACAGAAGGCGACTCGCTCGACGGTCAACGACATCGCGCTCGCCATGTCGGCAGGGGCGCTGCGCAGGTATCTGATCGAACGAGATGCCTTACCGGACAAGCCGTTGATCGCGATGGTGCCGATGTCGCTGCGGGCCGACGAGGACCATGAGACCAACGGCGTCAAGGTCGGCGCTGTCCTGTGCAATCTCGGCACGGATGTCGCCGATCCGCTGGACCGGCTGCGCGTGGTCGGCGAATCGATGCGCAAAAGCAAGGAGGTCTACCGCTCGCTATCGAGCAACCAGGCGATGGCGCTGTCCGCGCTGCTGCTCAGCCCCCTCGCCGTCAATCTCGTGCCCGCGCTCATCGCGTGGGCCAACCCGACGTTCAACGTCGTCATCTCCAATGTGCCGGGCCGGCGTGAGCCCATGTACTGGAACGGCGCGCGCCTCGACGCCAACTACCCGTTGTCGATCCCGTTCGATGGTCAAGCCGTGAACATCACGCTGACCTCCACCGCGGGCAATCTGGACTTCGGTCTGGTCGGCTGCCGCCGCAGCGTGCCGCAGCTGTCCCGGCTGCTCGATCACCTGGAGGACTCCCTCGCCGAACTGGAGCGGGCCGCCGCCTGAACAGACCGATCGGAAGTTGCCGCCGAACCTGGACCCGCAGAAACTAGAACGTGTTACTGTCGACGCATGGTGCATGAGCCAGTCGAGGAAGCCGCGGCCGCGTCATGGCGATATCTGCGGCTTGCGGCTGATTCGACCTGGCGCGGCCACCGCAGAGCACGCGACAATTATGCAACTCGTTCTAGGACATCTGCGCCGCGCCGTTCGCGGCGGAGCAGTTAGGGAGATCAGCACGCCATGCGTACCGAAATCTGCGAACGACTCGGGATCGAATTCCCCATCTTCGCGTTCACCCATTGCCGCGACGTGGCGGCCGCGGTCAGCAACGCCGGCGGTCTCGGCGTGCTCGGTGCGGTCGGCTTCACCGCCGAGGAGCTCGAGGTCGAGCTGGCCTGGCTCGATGAGCACGTGCACGGCGTCTACGGCGTCGACCTGGTGATTCCCTCCAAGTACGAGGGCAAGGGCGTCGACGGCCTTACCCCCGAGCAGTTGGAGGCCAAGCTGGCCGAACTGGTTCCGCAGGGACACCGCGAATTCGCCGAGAAGATCCTCGCCGACCACGGCGTGCCTCGGCTGCCCGAGGGCGAGCATCACAACCAGCTGCTCGGCTGGACCGCGACCACCGCGGGCCCACAGGTGGAGGTGATTCTGCGGCATCCGAAGGCGAAACTGGTCGCCAACGCACTCGGCACCCCGCCTGATGACGTGATCAAGCAGGTACAGGACTCCGGCAGGCTGATCGGCGCACTGTGCGGCTCGGTCAAGCACGCGCTCAACCACAAGAACGCCGGCCTGGATTTCGTCGTCTGCCAGGGCACCGAGGGCGGCGGGCACTGCGGCGAGATCTCCTCCCTGGTGCTGTGGCCGCAAGTGATCGACGCCGTCGGCGACCTGCCGGTGCTGGCCGCGGGCGGCATCGGCAACGGCCGGCAAGTTGCCGCCGCGATGGCGATGGGCGCGGCGGGAGCCTGGACCGGCTCGCTGTGGCTGACCGTCGAGGAGGCGAATGTGCCACCAGCGCAGATGCAGACCTACATCGACGCCAGCAGCCACGACACCGTGCGTTCGCGCGCCTGGACCGGCAAGCCGGCTCGCATGCTGCGCAACGATTGGACCGAGGCCTGGGAGCAGGCCGACAGCCCGGACCCGCTGCCGATGCCGCTGCAGATGATGGTCGCGCTGGACGGCGTCAAGCGCGGGCACCGGTACCCCGAGGCCGCCAAGGACGTCAATTTCAATCCGGTCGGCCAGATCGTCGGAATGATGAACCGGGTGGAGCGCTCCGCCGACGTGATCAATCGGCTCATCGAGGAGTACGTCGAGGCCTGCGATCGTCTCAACAAGCTCAACGGCGGCCTCTGACTCGGGTCTGCCGCTCGATCGGATCGGCGACGAGCTACCCGGTATCCCACCTGGTGAGCTCGAATCCGATCGGCATGCGACAAAGGCAAGTTCGCGAGCGGATCCGGCGGGCTGCGCGTGATTCGTCTGCGGCCGAGTCATCTTCGATTCTGCGCGAATCGACCACCCTCAGATGGCCGCAGCGGACGCCCACAGCGCGACAAAGGCATTACCCGCCTTGTCTGAGACAGAATTTTCCTCAGAAGGCAGTAGCAACTTTCCGCCGGTGCGATGACGGTGAGTAGCGCTCAACCCATGATTCATTCGCGACTCAGCAGATTATGCAGTGTACGAAATACAACTACGCCGGGAAGGCGTGCGCCACACGCGACTGCTCATCGACCCCGCCGACGAGTTCCTCGAACCGCAGGACCACCTTCTCGTGGTAGCTGCCGAGCAGGTCCTCGAACAGGGCGATCTGCGCATCGGACGGTCCCGAGCCGGAGTCCCACACCGCGGCGAACGCCCGCCAGACCAGCACATGCAGATCCGGCGCGCCGGCGAAGAACGCCTCGACCGCCTCCGGAACCCCGAGCACCAGCTCGCCGATCGAGTTCAGGATCGCCCGCTGCATGGTGTGCCCGAGCGCGGTGAGCAGCCTGCGCACCAACATGACCTCGATGGCCAAGATCTGCCGGAGGTCCGGATCCGCCTGGCGTGCCAACGATTCGAGTTCGTCGATCGAGGTCTTCAGTTCGGCCGGATCGACCTGCTGCTCGCTTCTGGTGTACGCCAGCAGCGCCTCCCGCACAAGGCTGCGCTCGACGTCGACGATGTCGCGGAACATTTCGACCGCGATGCCCGGCATCGGAATCGAGAAACGGAACAGCTGGCGGTACACGTCGACGCCACCCGCTTCGCGGACGTCACGGATCGTGAATCCCTTGCCGCGCCGTGCCTCGACGAAGCCGTACGACTCCAGCCGACCGAGGGTCAGCTGCGCGGTCGCCCGGTTCATCTCGAACTCCTCGGCCACCTGACGCACCGACGGGATAAGACCCCCCGGCTGATATTCCCCGGCCGCAACCCTGCGCGCCAGCTCATCGGCAACGTCGGCGACCACCGTCTGGGACCCCATCGAAAGTCACCTTTCACTACTTGCCAACAAACGTCCCAGACAGCCTAAGCCCTACTGTGCGGTACTACACCACTGTCACACTGCCGGTGCAGCAGCGTGGCATAGCCGATCTCCTATCCCGCGGTACCACACTCGACAGCGCCTGCCACCGGTAGCGTTCTCGCACAACAATGATCGTGACGTGCTCGACTTCGTCGGTAAGCCACGTTCTGAGAGCGGTTGAGTGCAAGCCTGAATCGCGAGGAGAACCATGCGTTTTGTTCCGTCGTTCCAGCGCCTCGGCTCGCTGGCGCTGGCCTGTTCGGTGGTGATGATGATCGCGGCTTGCGGGGCGGAGCGTCATGCCGATACGCCGGTGACAGGTGAGGCGGCATTCGTTTCGATCACAGATGTCGATCCGACGATCATGGTCGAGGCTCGCTATTTCGGGCAGCACAACTTCCTCGGCACCAGGGTTACCGGCTACGAGGCACCCCACTGTCTGTTGACTCGGCAGGCGGCGGCGGCTCTGGCGCGGGTGCAGCAGGAGCTGCGGCCGATGAACCTCACGCTGAAGACCTTCGACTGTTACCGCCCGCAACGTGCCGTCGATCGCTTTGTAGCGTGGGCGAAAGATCTCGGTGACGTGAAGATGCAGAGAGAGTTCTACCCCAGCGTGGACAAGGCGAACCTGCTCCGGGACGGCTACATCGCCGAGAAGTCCGGTCACAGTCGCGGAAGCACAGTGGATCTCGCAATCGTCGCGCTGCCCGCGGCCGCGCCCGAACAGTATCGAGACGGTGATCCGCTACGCGAATGCTTCCTCCCCGCCGATCAGCGGTTCCACGACAACATCCTCGATTTCGGCACCGGCTACGACTGCTTCGACCCCTTGGCACACACCGCAACCCCGGCCGTCGGCGGCACCCAACGAGCACTCCGCACGCTTCTGACAAATCTGATGGACGAACATGGGTTCGCCGGCCTCGCCGAGGAATGGTGGCATTTCACCCTGAAGGGAGAGCCCTTCCCACAGACCTACTTCGACTTCCCCGTGCGCTGATGAGCGCGTCAGTAGAAGCTGCGGCCGCCGAGTCCGCCGGATACCGACCAGACCTCGGTGATGACACCGTTGGTTGTGCGTAGGATGTCGGTTCCGCTGACGGCTACAGGTGCGCCGCCCGCGCCGGTGAATTGTGCTCCATAGGGGCGGGCAACGAAACCTGTTCGGGCGTCGTCCATCTCGATGACTGCGTCACCCTGGGGGGCGAAGCGAAGGCCGGGGATCGACTCACGCGAGGTGGCGATCTGGGTGGCGAGGGCCCGCGGGTGGTGGATGTCGTCATAGACGGTGGCGCCGGGCTGGGCGTAGCGCAGCGTGAACTCGGGGGCCATGATCTGGTCGGCGAGCGCCAGGTCACCGTTCCACATCGCGGTCCATCGGTCGAAGAGGTCTATGCCGAAATCGCGCATCATCACTCCCTAATAGTCTCAGTGATACGGTACCACTGACATTAACCTATAGTCTCAGTGATACGGTGTCAACGGGAGTGAGGGGCACTATGCCGGAACTCGGACCGCAGGACCACATCGTGCTCGGGTTGATCGCCCGGCACGGGCCGCTCACCCCATACGAGCTCAAGGCCGAACTCGAGAAGAGCGTCGACTACTTCTGGCCTGTGCCGCACGCGCAGCTGTATCGAATTCCCGTGCGTCTGGCCGAGCATGGCCTGCTCAACGAGGAGGCCGAGCAGGGAGGGCGGCGGCGGCGACTCTTCCATCTGACCGACATGGGCCGGGCCGAACTGAAGCGTTGGCTCGGCGACCCGAAGAGTCCGCCCGCGGAGACCCGTGACCCGGCGCAGCTCAAACTCTTCTTCGCCGATCTCGGCGCCCCACGAAATGTGGTGGCGCTCGCCGAAAGCCAGGCCGCGGAACATCGCCGCCTGCTCGATCTCTATCGATCACTGCACGCCGAGATAGACCGGACCGATCGAAGCCGGGCGGCATCGAGGGCACGCATCCTCCGGCTCGGCATCCTGCACGAGCAGGCATACGTCGAGTTCTGGGAAGACCTCGCCGCCGACCCCGACGAACACGACCGGCGGAGGTAGCCGCGGAGCGACACCGGCGCACGGGCACTGGAACCCTGGGCTCGTGAGCGTCGAAAAGATCAGCGCGCCAACCACTCCCGCCACGACGGTGCGATCAGCGCCGTCATCTCCTCGTAGCCCGCCGCGCGCGGATGCGCGCCGTCGCCTGCACGTACCTCGCCAGCCCACACCGGGTTCGCGCGCAGCTGTTGGTGGATGCGAATGTACGGTACTTGCGCCGTCGCGCAGGTCCGCGCGAACCGCTCGTCGAGCGCCGCGGTGCGGACATTGTGTTCGGCGTCGTCGATCGGCGGCGGCGCGACCATCAGCACCGGCCAGCCGTGTTCGGCGGCCCGCTCGAGCAGCTTCGCCAGATTGGCCACCGACTCCTCCGGGGTCGTACGTGGACGGCCGTTCTCCTGCGTGGCGTCGTTCACGCCGAACGACAGCACCACCCTGGCGTCCACGCCCTCGGGGAGCCGGGGAGCGCACTCGGCATGCCAGCGGGCGAGGATCTCCGCGGACGTCTGTCTGCGCACCCCCAGGTTGTAGGCGGTGAGCGGCATGCCCTCCGCGTGGGACATGGCCGCGAGACGGCCTGCCCAGCCGAGGCAGCGTGGGTCGCCGACACCGGCGACGAACGAATCTCCGACGAAACACACACGCAGGTCACCGCTCACCCCGCGATTCTCCCAGCGCGGATGCCCGCCCGCACATCCCCAGGTGCGGGCAATATGATCCGAAGGGTTCGACCGGGAGGGAGTGATGGCGGTGGTGGTGACAACCGAGTCGGTTCCGCAATGGTTCTCGGAATTGTTCGCGCACCGGCGTTGGATTCGCCGCGTTCAGCCGTTCCCGCACGTGTACGCCCGCGACGTCTTCGTTCCCGAGTTCTATCAGCGGCTGACCGACCAGCTGGACCGGGTGCGCCGCGAGCGCCCCGAGATCTTCGGGCCGATCGCCGAGGGCTACAGCGCCGACGGGATCCGACTGGCCGAGCTGCGCGACGGCCCGCTCGCGGTATTCACCTCGCGGGAGTGGCACAACCTGGTCGCCCAGCTCGGCGGGGTCGAGGCGACCGGTGATATCGAGGGGTCGGTGCACCATCACGCGCCGGGCAGCCCGTTCGGCTGGCCGCACAACGACTTGAATCCGGCCTGGTTTCACGGAGAACCGCCCGGGCCCGACGAGGTGCGGGTGCCGGACGGCACGGTGGATACCAAGACCGGGGCTCACGCCCCGGACGTGGTCGCGCGGGAGACCGTGCGCGCCGTCGCGGTGCTGTTCTATCTCGGAAACCCGGGTTGGGCACCGGGCGACGGCGGCGAGACCGCCCTCTACGACCACGTCGCGGACGGGAATGCGCTGCCTTCGGTGACCCTCGTTCCGCCGCTGGACAATTCGCTCGTCCTGTTCGAGGTCACGCCGCGCAGCTGGCACACCTTCGCGGGCAACAACGCCAAAGACCGCAACAGCGTGGTGATGTGGGTCCACCGCACACGAGCGGACGCCGAGCAGCGCTGGGGAGGAGATCGGATTGTCCACTGGTGAACGCCGCGTCTGCCTGCTCACCGGCGCGAGCGGCACACTGGGTGACGCCTTCTGCCGCGCCTACTATCGGGACTACGACATCGTGGCCGTGTGCCGCACGCGCACGCCCGCCGCACCGTCGCAGTGGGAGTGGTACGTAGATCCACTGGCGCCGAAAACGCCGGTGCCGGAGAACGAGTCACGCATTTTCGTGGTACGCGCCGACCTGACCCAGGCGGGGGAGGTCGAGCGCGTGGTGGACTTGGCGCTGGCCCGGTTCGGCCAGGTCGATCTGCTGGTGAACAATGCCGCGCAGGTGCGGCTGCACCCGCGCGGCATCGTCGACGGCGACGCGGCACTGGAACAGTTCGACCCGCATTTCACACTGAATGTCGGTGTCCCGCTGCGGTTTTCAGCACGACTCGCGCAACGCTCCTGGCTACACACGGACTACGAGAACCGCGCGCGCAACCGCAATATCGTCAACGTCTCCAGCATCTCCGGCTCCGAGGTGTACCCCGGACAGACGGTGTATTCGGCGTCGAAGGCCGCGCTCGATCACCTGACCCGCGGTGTCGCCGCCGAGTTCGCGGAGTTCGGCGTACGGGTGAACGCCATCGCGCCCAACAGCTTTCCCGCCATAGTGCCCACCGAGCGAGTCGCACAGGCGATCGTCGAGCTGGACGCGAGCAGCCTGTCCGGTGGCGTTTTCGGGGTCGGCCTCGAGCCGGACGAGACGGCCGAAAAACGCCGAGTCGGGCTCGACGCCGAATCGTACTGAGCGATTCGTCTGTTATCCGGTCGATCCGATACCCGTGACCTGCTCGGACAGTGTCCACAGCGCCGCTCGAGTTCCGGGTCGACAGCCTGCTTGTTGCGCGGCGGCTCCAGCTCGCGGCGGTGGGAGCATCGGCTAACTGAACTGATGGTCGTCGGATCGCGTGGATTCGGCAAGACCCGATGCGCCCGCGTAGTGTTCGGCGATCTCGTCGCTGGTCGTCAACCAGACGCCGGGGTGGTTCGCCACGGCATCGAGCGCCTGGTCGAGGTATTTGATCCGGAATGCCTGCCCGATAACGAACGGGTGCAGGGCAAGGGCCATCACGCGGCCGCTGTCGGCCGACTCGGCGTAGAGCTGGTCAAGCTGGTCCTCGACGATCCGCACGAAATCCGGGCCGCTGGTGGCCTTGCCCAGGAACAATGTGTTGTCGTTGAGCTCCACCGAGTAGGGAACGCTGAGCACACCCGGCACATTCAGCCGGTACGGCTGGTCGTCGTTGGTCCAGTCGAGCACGTAGTTCAACCCGAGTTCGGCGAGCAGCCGCGGGGTGTGGAACGTCTCGGTGAGCGCGGGCCCCATCCAGCCACGCGGCCTGCGGCCGGTCGCCCGTTCGATGGTGGCGACGAGGTCGGCGAGATAGGCGCGCTCCTCATCCACCGACATGTCGGCCTGGAAGATCGAGTTGTTCTTGCCGTGCGCCAGCCACGCCCAGTTCCGCAGGACGCCCGCCGCGATTATCTGCGGATTGCGCTCGGCGACCTCGGAATTGAGCAATACGCTGGCTCGGAGGCCATGCCGGTCGAGCACTTCGATCACCCGCCAGATACCGACCCTCGGTCCGTAATCGCGCCAACCGTAGTTCAGCGGATCGGGCGCGAGTCCCGCGGTGCCGGAAAAAATGCTCGTGGACGGGCGGTCCACTTGGTAGTGCTCGACGTTGAGACCGACATAGAACGCCACCCTGGCGCCGCCTGGCCAGTGCAGCGGCGCGCGGTCGACGATCGGGCTGTAGTCGAAGAGTTCGTTGTCCATGCCCCCATGCTTGATCCTCACACCAGTGTGAGGATCAATCTCGGACGTAGTGACATCGGGCACAATGTGTCGCCGAGCCACGACACCGGTGGGATCTCCGCGAACTTCGACAAGTGCGCTGGCCAGTATCGTCCTTCGAACGTAACTACTGATCTCGTACGCACATGGGTAACTCGCCGGGTACGCCCAGAACACGAGTGGCACCCCACGCAGGACTGAACGCAAATCCTGCGCCACCCGACCAGTACGGCCCGAAGACCCGGAGAGGCGGAGAAGACATGCGAGTCGACGGGCGGGAGATCCCGGTCACAGGCAGCCTGCTACAGCCGCTGATCCGTCGGACAAGTGACATCGTCCGTGTCGTCATCGCGGCGCTGTGGGTCGCGGTCGTCATCGCGGCGTCGCTGATCACCCGGCCGGAATGGCTTGCCCTGGAGCGCTCGGTCTCCAATATCGTCGGCTTCCTCAATCCCGACCAGTCGAACCTGGTGTACCTGGTCTACGGCATGGCGATCCTGGCCCTGCCGTTCGCGATCCTGATCGAGCTGGTCATCAGCAGGCAGTGGAAGCTGCTGGCAGGCTATGCCGCGGCCGGGCTGGTCGCCGGGCTGCTGCTGTCCATCACCGGCACCGGGCTGTCCACGCCGAAGTGGCACCGGCAGGTGCCGGACCGATTGGACACGTTCCTCTCCCAGTTCCTGGATGACCCGCGCTGGATCGCGATGCTCGCGGCCGTGCTCACCGTCTCCAGCCCGTGGCTGCCCACCCGACCGCGGCGCTGGCTGTGGTTCCTGCTCCTCGCGTTCGCGCCGATTCACCTGGTGGTCAGCAGCGTGGTGCCCGCGCGGGCGATGTTCGGCCTTGCGGTCGGCTGGCTCGTCGGCGCGGTGATCGTGCTCGTGGTCGGCACACCCGCGCTGGAAGTCCCGCTCGACGCCGCCGTCCGGGTGCTCGCCGAGCGCGGGCACACGGTGACCGGGTTCACCGTGTTGCATCCGGCGGGACGTGGACCGCTGGTGCTCGCGGCGGCCATCGACGGCCCGGAACGCGAGCTGATCGTCGAAATGTACGGCAAGAACCAGCGTAGCTTCGGCGCGCTGCACCAGCTGTGGCGCTGGCTCACCTTCCGTACCAGCGAAACCGCCGCGCTGCACGGATCCATGCATCGCGCGGTGGAGCATCGCGCGCTCATGGCGATCGCCATCGGCGACCTCGGACTGGCCAGCTGCACCCAGGTCGCGGTCGCGGCGCTCTCGCGCGGCTGGGTGCTCTTCGCGCACACCCAACCGCGGGGCACGCCGATCGCCGAAGTATCCGGCGACGTACTGCCCAGCGTGTGGCAGGCGCTGGATACCCTGCACCGGGGCAAGATCTCACATGGCGACCTCCGACCGACCGACATTCGCATCGTGGACGGCAGCACCGTGTTCGGCGGCTTCGACAGCGCCGAGTTCGGCGCGTCGGACAAGCAGATGCAGTCGGACGTCGCCCAGTTGCTCGTCGCGACAACCGCGGTCTTCGGCAAGGAACCCGCCGTGCGCGCGGCCATCGATACGCTCGGTGAGCAGCGAGTACTCACCGCGGCGAGCCGATTGACCAAGTCCGCCATACCGCTCGGGATCCGCAAGGCGGTCCCGGAGTGGAAGGCCGCGCTATCCGGGGCCCGCGACGAAGTGCGCAAGCAGACCGGGCAGGACCGGATCGAGGCCGAGCAGATCACCCGTTTCTCCCGCAACCAGATCATCCAGCTGGTGCTGCTGATCGGCCTTGTGTACGTCGCCTATCCGTTCATCAGCGCGGTACCGACCTTCTTTACTCAGCTGAAGACGGCCAGCTGGTGGTGGGCGCTGTTCGGGCTCGCGGTGTCGGGGCTGACCTATCTCGGTGCGGCGGCGGCGCTGTGGGCCTGCGCGTCCGGCGCGGTGAGCTTCCGGAATCTGGTGATCATGCAGATCGCCAACACCTTCGCCGCGACAACCACCCCGGCTCGCGTCGGCGGGCTCGCGTTGAGTGTGCGTTTCCTGCAGAAGGGCGGCATCGGCGCGGTACGGGCCACCGCCGCCGTGGCGCTACAGCAAGCCGTGCAGGTGATCACCCACGTCAGCCTGCTCGTCGTGTTCAGCATCGCGGCGGGCACCTCGACGGATCTCTCGCACTTCGTCCCCGACGCCACGGTGCTGTATCTGCTCGCCGGTGTCGGCGTCGGCATTGTGGGCACCTTCATGTTCGTGCCGAAATTGCGCCGGTGGCTGAACACTTCGGTCCGTCCGCAATTGCAGGAGGTGCTCGGCGAACTCGCCGACCTCGCGCGCGATCCCAAGCGGTTCTCGGTGATCATCCTCGGCTGCGCGGCGATCACCCTCGGCTTCGCCGGCGCACTGTGGGCCAGTGTGCAGGCATTCGGCGGCGGCACGACCTTCGTCACCGTCACCATCGTCACCATGATCGGCGGCACGCTGGCCTCGGCGGCGCCCACCCCTGGCGGTGTGGGCGCGGTCGAGGCCGCGCTGATCGGTGGTCTCGCCGCCTTCGGCCTGCCAGCGGGCATCGCGGTACCCGCCGTGCTGCTGTACCGCGTGCTCACCTGCTGGCTTCCGGTGTTCTGCGGCTGGCCGACCATGCGCTGGCTGGCGGCGAAGGATCTGATCTAGTTTCCGTACTGCGCGGTCTCGCGGCGCTCGATCGGAAGCACCTGCGCGGTGTCGTCGGCGACCGGCCGATGCCGCACTCTTTTGGAACCACGAACAGCTCACCCGCCGCCGAGCGCGCCGCCCGTGCGCGCTATCCGGCCGCATCGACGTTCCAGACGACCAGCCGTCGGCGGCGGGCCTCACCGACTTCCGACGAGTTCGAGCGCGTGTGACGCGGTCACACTGCCCGCTGTGACGAGTTCGAGGTTGGTCAACGCCGCTTCGTGCACTCCCGCGCCGGCCGCGGCCACGCAGTCGGCCACGGGATGCACCGTGAACCCGAGATCGGTGCCGTGCCTCGCGGTCTGCTCGACGGTGAGATTGGTCGCCACTCCCGTGATGAAGAGTGTCTCGATGCCCCGGTCCGCCAACCAGTCCGGAAGTTTGCTGCCCGCCAGACCGGACAGCTTCTGGTTGTCGAATACTTCCGTCGGCTGTGCCGCCATTTCCGAAATGATCGCGGTGCCAGCCGAATCCGGCCGGAACTCGGTCTGCGCCGCACCGACCGAACGCATGAAGCCAGTGTTGCGCACGAGTTCACCCTCACCGATCGGGATGGTGAACCGGGTGAAGACCACCGGCAGCTGGAGCGCGCGCGCCGCGGTATGGAAGTTTGCCGCACGGGGCACCACGCCACTGGCGGCCACGGGGGCGGCGAGCAGCGGACCGAAAAAGCCCTCCGGCCGAATGACATTCACCTGCCAGTGCAGCGCCAGCACGGCGGCGCGGATACCTTGAATCGCCATCTGCCGACTTTACGCATCCGTGGTCGCTCACTGGAGTTCGATTCACGTGAAACAAACGAGCGATCAGGACGAATAATCATTGCGCAGCTGCGTTTTCACGACTTTTCCGCTGGCGTTGCGGGGCAGCTCTGGCACCAGCACCAGGTCTTTGGGATGCTTGTAGCGGGCCAGGTTCTCGTTGAGGAACGGCGCCAACTCGGCCAGGGTCAGCTCGTCGTCCGGATCGCGCAGTGCGACGACCGCGACCGGCACCTCACCCCACTTCTCGTGCGAGCGGCCCACCACCGCGGCCTCCCGGATCTTCGGGTGCGCGAAGAGCACGTTCTCCACCTCGGCGCAGTAGATGTTCTCGCCGCCGGAGATGATCATGTCCTTCTTGCGGTCCACCACATAGACGAAGCCCTCCTCGTCCTGGCGGACAAGGTCGCCGGAGTGGAACCACCCGCCCGCGAACGCGCCCGCGGTGGCCTCCGGCTTGTTCCAGTAGCCCTGCATGAGAGTTGGTCCGCGATAGACGATCTCGCCCACCTCGCCCAGCGGGACGTCATTCATCTCGTCGTCCACGACGCGCGCCTGGATGGTCGGGATGGGTTTGCCGACCGAACCGAATTTACGGATCGCGTCCTTGCCCTCCAGCACGCAGGTAATCGGCGACATCTCGGTCTGGCCGAACACCGCGACGTTGAACGCGTTCGGAAAGCAGTCCGCCATAGCACGCAGCACGGTGTCCGACGCGGGTGCCGCGCCCCAGCTGAGCACCTCGAGCGCGAGCTTGCGGTCTTTCACGGTCGGGTGATCGCAGACCAGCTGCCACTGCGCGGGGACGCAGAAGGCCGAGGTGGCCTGTTCGCACTCCAATGCGTCGAGGAACTCACCGGCGTCGAACGCGCCGAGCGGGTGCAGCACGGTTTTCGAGCCGAGCAGGAAAGCCGGTGCGACACTGCCGAGTCCGGCGATGTGGAACAGTGGTGAGCTGCACAGCACGACCGAATCCGGTTCCAGCGCAAGGGCCCGGACGCAGGTGAGCGCCTGGGCGTTCATGTTCGCGTAGGTCAGTACCGCGCCCTTCGGGCTGCCCGTGGTACCCGAGGTGTACATGATCAGACTCGGAGTGTCCTCGGGAAGGTCCAGCGGGATGTGCGGTTCACCCGCTTCGGCGAGCAGGTCGTCGAAGCCGATCACGCCGTCACCGGACTTGCCGCCGATCACCACGCAGGTCGTCAGAGTGCGCGCTTGCGCCTGCATCGCGGTGGCCAGCGGCTGCAGCAAGGTGTCGGTGACGACCGCCTTGGCGCCACTGTCGCTCACGATGTAGGCGACCTCGGGCGGCGTGAGCCGGAAGTTGACCGGGACCACGATGGCACCGAGCGCGTTGATGCCGAACACCGCCTCCAGGTATTCGGGGTAGTTCAGCGCGAGGATCAGGACGCGGTCGCCGAAGCCGACGCCGCGGCGTGCGAGCCCATCGGCGAATTTCAGCGACCGCTCGCGCAGCTGCCGCCAGGTGGTGTCCACGCCACGGAATCGCACCGCGACCGCGTCCGGGCGCATCTGCGCGTGCACCGCGATCTGGTTGTTCCAGTGGTTACGTCGCGACCTCATCGGCTCGTCGAGCGCTGCCGCATCGGTGGTCATGCCACGACTCCTCTCGGACCGCCACCGGAGCCGTCGGGACATCCGACGGCGGTGACAGACTGAATCGAGAGCAGAATAACAACTAACTTAATCGTGCAGCAAGAGTTCGAGCAATGAATCCGCGTTAATCAGACAAGCCGAAATCGCGGCAGAAATAGCGCACTCTACCTGGTATTAATCGCGTATCCGCGCTATTTTCACGCAGAGACAATCACAGTGCAGGTCACTAAATATGCGAACCTGGGCTTACTTATGAGGTGTGTGCACGGCGATCCGCGTGTCACCATCGAGGCCTTCGCGCGGACCGGCGCGAAGGCATAGGAGAAGCGCAATACCGCGGAAGGATCCTCGCGAACTCCGCGCGCGACACCCAACTCGTCTTCCACACCAACACAGCGCGCGTCGCGGACAACGAGATCAGCCGCAAGGTCGTCGAGATCGAGAAGGCTGGAGGCACCTTCGACGCCGTGCGGGATCCGGTCTCGGGTGCGCGCGGGCGCCGCGTGTTCGAGGAGGGCGACCTCGAAGCGGGCATCTGGTCGGCCTGATCCACGACATCGCGAGCTGATCACCCGGATGGTCGCCGCGGCCGAGGAGCTGATCACCGCCCTCCTCGGGGAAACCGTCGTCAGCTGACGGCTCCGCTTACCTGGACGCGCGCGCGGTGACGGCCGCGTAGTCGTGACCAGCGATCAGTTCGATGCCGTCGGGCAGCGCGTGCAGGCGGTGGATCGTGGCGAAGGCGGCATCCCGGTCGGCGTCGAACAGGCGGCCGGGCATCGGCGCCTTCTCGCGCAGCAGATCGACCTGCAACTTGCTCCAGACGGCGTCACCCGCCAACAGCACCCGGCTGCCGTCGTCCACCGCGAGCAACACGCCGATGCTGCCCGGGGTATGGCCCGCGAGATCCACCAGCAGCACAGAACCGTCGCCGAACAGATCCTTGCTGCGGGGAAAACTCAGCACCGGCGGGCCATTCAATTCGAAGCGGTCGAAGGACCGATTCCGCAGCGGACCGCGCGCCACGCCGATCGGGGCGTGCGAGCCACCCATTGCCCAGTCGTATTCCACTGCGGGCAAACGAATGTCGACCGACGGCGGCAACTCCAGTAGACCCGACACATGATCCCAGTGCAGATGGGTCGGCACCACGAAGTCGATGTCGGAGCCCGCGACATCGCGGGCGGCGAGCGCGTCGGACAGGCCGAGCACCGGCTTGTCCGGTGCGACGAGCAGCGGAACCGGGAACGGGAGTTCGGGAATTACCCGCTCGTGCACGCCCGCGCACAACGCCGGATCGACCAGGAAGCGCGCCTCGGGATGCTCGACCAGGAACGCCGCCATCGACAGCCGCATCTCACGCAGGCTGCGCACGCCCTCGGCCACGATGGTGGTCGGCGCCGACATGGTGGCCTGTGTCAGCACGGTGAGCCGTACGGCTGCGCTCGCCGAGGGAAGTGGCGTCACCTCGAGGTTTGCCAGCAGTGCGGTATCTGGGCGGCGCGGACGCAGCAACCGGCCCGGCGTGGCGGCCAGCGCGGCGCAGCAGCGCAATACGGTGGGCAGGGTCGGGGTGCGCTCGGCGCGGGCTCGGGCACCGCTGTCCGGTTCGGTCACGGTGCCACCGTAAGCGATCACCCGCTTCGGGAAAGGACCGGGCAGGCAGCGCAAATGCGTCCTTGCCCCGAAGGATTTCTCCGGCATAATCGCGTAGGTACCGTTCTCTGTGGACAACAGCAACCGGGAGACGGGTAGGGAGGACGCGATGCGACCCAGTCTGCCGGACGGGCGTAGTGGTGCGGAGGAAAATGACGGTTCGCTCGGCTGTCGCCGACGCACCGCGCTGACCTGTACCACCGTCTCGGCCGTCGCCGACCTACTCGGTGTCGACGCCACGTCGGTGTCGACGGATTCGCCCTTCACCGATCTCGGCCTGAGCTCCACCCAGTTGGCCAGGCTGACCGCACATCTCGAAGACGCCATGGGAGTGGAGGTTCCACTGACCGCGATCTACGACCATCCGGACATCGAACAGCTTGTCGAGTATCTCGCGATGCGATGAGCACCGCGCCCCCTGACTCCGGCGGCCCGCATCCACCCGTCTCCATCGTCGGCATCGGCTGCCGACTACCCGGAGCGGCGCGCCTCACCGACTTCTGGCGGCTGCTACTCGACGGTCGCGACGCCACCGCCACACCGCCGGCCGGACGGCGTGGCCACCGGCACGGCGGCTACCTCGATGATGTCGAGTCGTTCGACAATGACTGGTTCGCCATCTCCGATCGGGAGAGCGCCGTCATGGATCCGCAGCAGCGGCTCGCGATGGAGGTCACGGTCGAGGCGCTCGACGACGCCGGAATCGGTTATCGTGCACGAGGTTCCAGCGCAGCGGTGGTGTTCGGGGCGTCCGGTTACGACCACGGCATCGCTGTGCTCGGCCGGCCGGGCCACGACGCACCGTATGCGGTCACCGGTTCCGCGCTCAGCATCATCGCCAACCGATTGTCGTATGTGCTCGATCTACGCGGGCCGAGCCTGGTGCTCGACACTGCCTGCTCGTCCTCGCTCGCCGCGGTAGACCTCGCGGTCCGGCTGCTCGCCGACAGCACGGTGCCCTTCGCGATCGTCGGCGGCGTCAATCTCATACTGCTGGAGCACACCTCGAACTACCTGGCCGAAAGCGGTTTTCTGGCGGCGGGCGGCCGAGCAGCACCATTCGACGCCGCTGCGGACGGCTACACCCGCGGCGACGGCTGCGCGGTGGTGATCCTGCAGCGCACCGTGGACGCACTGCGCGAGAACAACCGGGTTTACGCCGAGATCGTCGGCACCGCCGTCGGATCGGACGGACGCTCGAACGGCCTGTACGCGCCGAACGGCCGCGCGCAGCAGGAGACGCTGCGCGCCGCCTGGTCACGCGCCGGACTCACGCCGCGCAGTGCCCACTACATCGAATGCCACGGCACCGGGACGGCTTTGGGTGATGCGGTGGAGGTCGGCGCGCTCGCCGAGGTACTCGGCGACGATGCCGGAGATCCGGTCTGGATCGGCTCGGTGAAATCCAACATAGGGCATCTCGAGGCCGCCGCCGGGGTCACCGGAATGGTGAAGACCGCGCTGTCCATCTACCACGGGGTGATCGCACCGACGATCCACTTCCGGACGGAGCACCCGCTGCTGAAACTGACCGAGCGTGGACTGCGGGTGCCGACCGAACCGGTGGACTGGAGCGACGTACCCGCATCCGAGCGCGCCGCGGGCGTCAGCTCGTTCGGGTTCGGCGGCACGAACGCGCACGTGGTGCTGCGCGGGTTCGAGTCGGGGCGGCACGACCGTGGCGACCAGCCGCCGGTGCTGATCCCGCTGACCGCCCGGGACGACGCGGAGCTGCGTGAGCGCGCTCTGCGGCTGGCCGACGAGCTGGACGCGGACAACGGCGGCGGCCCGACACTGCGCGAGTTCGTCTCGGCCACAGCGCGATTACTTCCAGAGACGATCCGCGCCGCGGTCCTGGTGAGCGACCGCTGCGATGCGGTGGATCGGCTTCGCGCCGTCGGCCGCGGCGACGCCGATGCGGCGCTGGGTCCCGTGACGAACCACCGCCGCGGCGGCGTGCTCTTCTTGTTCTCCGGGCAGGGCGGCCAGCATCCGAAAATGGGCCGGTCGCTGGCGGCGAGGTATCCGGTTTTCGCCGGCGCACTCGCCGAGGCTGCCGACGCCATCGTCGCGGCGGGTGGACCGCGAATCTGGACTCCGCGGTATGGCTTCGCGCTCGCGCCTTCGGGAGCTGTCGGCGCACATGCCACCGATTTGGTGCACCCCGCTCTCTTCGCCTTCCAGGTCGCGCTGGCGAAACTGCTGGCGGCATGGGGGATTCGGCCGGACGCGGTCGTCGGACACAGTCTCGGCGAGATCGCGGGCGCGGTCGTCAGCGGCGCATTGTCCCTCGCCGATGCGGCGCGCGTCGTGGTGCTGCGAAGCGCGGCCCTGGCGCCCCTGGACGGCCACGGCGCGATGGCAGTGCTGGAGGTGGGCCCGGAGGAGGCGGCGAAACTGGTCGAGCCGATGCACACCGAAGTGGGCATCGCGGCGGTCAACGGCCCCCGGTCGGTGGTTGTCTCCGGCACGCGGCGCTATATCGACATCCTGGTGCGACGGGCCAGACGCCGCGATATGTTCGCGCGCACGATCGCGGTCGACTTCGCCGCACACAGTCCGCAGGTCGCCGCCGTGCTCCCGTCGTTCACCGCGGCACTGAGCGAACTCACGCCGTTGGCGCCGCGCGTCCCGGTGTACTCCACCGCCCGGCGTGGCGAGAAGATCACCGGCGCGGTCATGGACCGCGACTACTGGGCCGACAATGTCGCGGGCACGGTGGAACTCGCCGCCGCGATGGAACACGCGGCCGCGGACGGGTTCTCGACCGTGATCGAAGTCGCTCCGCATCCGGTGCTGATCTCCGCGCTGCGGGAGTATCCGGACTTTCGCGACGCCGCGCACCCCGTGGCACTCCGCGAAGACGAGGCCGGCGGTTTCCTCACCTGTCTGGGCCGGCTGTACCTGGAGGGGAGGCCGGTCGATTGGTCGGCGCTCGGCCCCTTCAGCGGGCCGTCGCCGCGCCGGTGGAGCAAGCGGCGGTTTCCCTTGCTGGTCTCGATGACTCCGCACCTGAAAACGGCCGAAACCGTTTTCGCCGCGGAGGATCTCACCGATCACATGGTGCAGGGCCTCGCCACGGTGCCCGCCGTGTTCTGGCTGCGCAGGCTGCTGCGCCTGGCCCGCGACACGGCCGCGGCGGCCACGCTCGTCGACTTCATCGTGCACGAGCGGAGCGAGCCGAGCGCACTGCCCGAAGTCACGTATCGCGGCGACGGAACAGACGCAAGTGTGCGGGCGGAGGTCACAGGCACCGGAACGCTGGCTTCGGCCCGGCCCGCCGGTGACCCCACACCCGCGGACATCGTCGCATGGATGCGGGTGGTGGACGCAAATCGGGCCGCCCGACACCGGATGCGCGTCATCGCCACCGGCGCCTTCTACGAAGAGCTGCGCCGTAGACAGCTGGAGTACGGTCCGCGTTTCCGGGCGCTGCGCGGCATCGCCGCGGGCACCGAGCGGGCCATCGGTCTGCTCGACGCCGCCGAATTGCTCAACACCGCAACCCTGGACGCTTGTCTGCAGCTGCTCGCCGCCGCGGTGCTCGATGACCTGCCCGCCGCGGCGGTCCCGCTGCCGGTCGGCGTGGACTCCGCCTGGCTGTCGAGCGAGCCGAATCGCGTCGTGCTCGAGGTGCACGCGCTGATTCTGGAGCGGACCGGAACCGGACTCGTCGGCGACGTCATCGGCACCGACCAGTACGGCGTTCCCTGCCTCGCCTTCTCCGGCGTGCGCATCCGTTACACAGACCCCGGTGCCACGGAGGATGTCGGCACACAGTGGGCACCGCGCGGCGAGCAGCCCGCGCCGTTCCGGCAGGAAACATGGGAGCCGCGCGATCCGGAGTCCGTCGGACTCGGCGGAGCGCGCGAGGCGTGCGCGCAGCGTGCGTTGGTGATCGGCGCCTCCGACCTCGCGGTCCGGCTGGCCAAGGCGCTGGACGCCGATATGCCGACCGAGCGGATCGCACGTGAACCCGACACAGCGATCGCGATCGTCACCGCCGTGCTGACCGGTCGCGGCGGCACAGCTCCCACCGCGGTGGTGGTGGTCTGGCCGCCCGACGCCGAAGCAGCCGAGCCGATAGGGGCCGCCACGTCGGTCGGACGGGTACTCGAGCTGCTACAGCGCGTCCACGCCGAGGACAGGACAGCATCTGTGACGATCGTGCTGCCGGACCGCAGCGGCACCCGCACACTGCCGGACGAACCCCGCTCGCGAGCAGCGGTCGCACCGGCGGCGATCGCGGGACTTGTGCGTTCGCTGCAGCTCGAGACGGGCCGGGCGGTGCGCCTGGTCTGGGCGGACGCCGACGCGAGAAATTTGCCGCTGCTGTGCCGCCTGGCGACTGCCGGAGACTTGGCGATTCCCGACGAACTGCGTCTGTACTCAGGTGATATCGCCGTTCGGCGCTTCACGCCCGCACGACCTCGCGCGCTGCCCGTTGCCACCATCGACGCCGGAGGAACCTATGTCGTCATCGGCGGACTGGGGTTGCTCGGCTCGGTGGCGGTGCGCTGGCTGCTCGATGCGGGAGCGCGGGATGTCGTGGTCCTGACGCGCGCGCCTCGTCCGGTGCCCGCGCTGCTCGATGGTCTGGAGGATCGCATCGTCGTCGTTCGCTGCGATGCCGCCGACCCGAGCGATCTGGCCAACGCGCTGCACGATATCCGCGAATGCGGCTCGACCATCCGTGGCGTCGTGCACGCCGCGGGCGCGCTGGAGGATGCCGCGTTCGATGCGGTCACGGCGGGACAGCTGACCAGGATGCTTTCGCCGAAGGCCACCGCGGCGGGCAATCTGATCGAGCTCACCGCGACGGACCCCACCGACTTCGTTCTGCTGTTCTCCTCGGCAACCGGCGCGCTCGGCGCCCCTGGTCAGGCCGCCTACGCTGCCGCGAACGCGGCCATGGACTCGTTGGCACCGACCGCTCCGGGCCGGCGGATTCTCAGCATCGGCTGGGGCGTATGGGATTCCGGTCTCGCCGCGGCGGCGGGCGGTGCGAGTTATCTGCGCCGAGCGGGCATCGCGGCGTTCGACGTGCGCCGCGGGATGACCGTGCTGTCCGAAGCCCTGCGCTATGACGGCCCGTACCTGCTCGCACTGGATTACTCCCCGACGGCCGACCCGTCACCGGTGGCGCTGCGTCTGATGAATCTCCTTGCCCCGCAAACGAATTCAATTCGGACGCGGAGTGTGGACGGCAGGCCCGACTCCGATCGGCCGCGGAAAACACCGGACACCACCGAACCGCTGACCAGCACCATCCGCCGCGTCCTCGCGAGCACGCTGGATCTGCCCGCTGAGCACATCGATCCCGCCGCGGACTTCAACGACCTCGGGCTCAGCTCGCTGCTCGCGATCGAGATGCGGCGCAACCTGGAAGCTCGGCTACGCATTCGGATCTCCACGGCCGAACTCTTCAAGCACCCCACCATCAACTGTCTCGGCGCCGCCCTGCAGGATCGGTTCGCCACGAATACCAGCGGGGCATCGTGACCGACTGGCCCCTCGGCAACATCCTTGCGACCCGCGTGGCCGAGTGGGCCGCGGCCCGGCCAGACGAAGACGCCTTCACCGAACTGCGCTTCCGCATGCAGGAACGCCTGCCGGTCACGCTGACCTACGCGAGTCTGCATGCCGCCGCGGGTGTGCTCGCCGCACGATTACGACAAGAAAGCGTGCCCGGTGACCGGGTGGCCATCCTCTGCGCGCACGGAATCGACTACGCCGTGGCCTTTCTGGCGTGTCTGTACAGCAATCGCGTCGCGGTCCCGTTGTTTCCGGCCGCGGCCGAACGCCATCGAGAACGGTTGCAAGCGGTGCTCGCCGATGCCCGGCCCGCGCTCACGCTGCTGTCGGCGCACGACGAGGTCAGCGCGCCGACACTCGGGCAGGCAACCGGGCGCGTACTGGTGTTGCCGCCGGATATGACCGTTTCGGTGCCGGATGCGGCCTATCCGGTCATCGACCCGATAGGCGATGACCTCGCCTACCTGCAATACACCTCCGGTTCGACCAGATCCCCCGTCGGGGTCCGCGTGACGCACGCGAACCTGGCGACGGCGCTCGTACAGCTGCGGCAGGCATTGTCCACGGCAAGGGACCGGCCGATCGTGACCTGGCTGCCGTTCTTCCACGACATGGGCCTGATCCTCGGCCTGTCTCTGCCGCTCGCGCTCGGCGTCCACGGCGTCACCCTGGCGCCCGCGGAGTTCGTCAAGCGCCCCATCCGATGGCTGCGTGCGCTCAGCGACTACCACGCCGGACTGACCGGTTGCCCCAATTTCGGTCTGGTACTGGCGGTTTCGGGCACAACGCCCGAGGAGCGGGCCGGCCTCGATCTGTCCGGACTGGCGATTCTGCTCAACGGCGCCGAGCCGGTCCGCGCCGACGCGCTGAACGAGTTCACCAGAATCTTCGGCCCGTATGGCTTCCACCATCACGCGCACACCCCCGGCTTCGGCCTGGCCGAGGCCACTCTGACGGTCACCCTCTGCGACCAGCGGGACGAACCGTTGGGGCGCTACTTCGAACGCGGCGCACTCGCCGAGGGGCGTGTTGTTCCGATGCCCATCGGCGGCACCGCCGAAATCCAGGACGGTGTGCCGCTCGTCGGCTGCGGCACGCCCGCGGGGCAGGCGGTGCGGGTGGTCGACCCGGTCGCACGGACGGTGCTGCCGCCGGGACGAGTCGGCGAGATCTGGGTGACGGGCAGCAATGTGTGCGACGGCTATTTCGGCAGGCCCGACGCTACCGAGGAAACCTTCGGCGCCACCCTCGCCTGCGAGGGCGGCCGTTGGCTGCGCACCGGCGACCTCGGCTTCCAACACGAGGGCGAGCTCTATCTGGCGGGACGCCGCAAGGACGTCATCGTGGTCGACGGACGCAACCACTATCCCGCCGACATCGAGATGACCGTGGAGGCCTGCGCCCGAGCAATCCGGCCAGGCCATGTGACGGTGTTCGGACATGACGACGGTCGGCGCGAAGATCTGGTGGTGGTCGCCGAAATCACCACCGCGGCCGACACCGAGCCCGCTGAGTTCTTCGTGCTCGCACGTCGCATCCGCACCGTCGTCGCCGCTACGCATGAGGTGATGCCGGGCGCGGTGATACTCGTCGAGCCGGGGCGGATTCCCAAGACCAGCAGCGGAAAGCTACGCCGCGGCGAGTGCAGGGCCCACTATCTCGCGGGCCGTCTTCGGCCGATCGCGATGATCTGACCGGGGCGCTGGCGCGATGCCGACCGGGGCGATCGTTGTCAGCGCGTAGCGCACATGCCGGAGCCGGGAAGCCATCTGCGTGCCATCGACAAGCGGTGACGTGAATGCGCCGCTAGCGAATTCAGTGCTCGGCCCGGCCCAGGAGCCGATCGGTCTCGCGTCGCTCGCGCTTGGTCGGCCGTCCTGCCCCGCGATCTCGACGGGGCATGATCACCGCGATCTCCCGCGGGGGAGGGGGCGGGCTGCGGTCGATCAGGCACTGCGCCGCGATCGGAGCACCGACCCGCTTGGTGACGATCCGTTCCACGATGACGATGCGTTCGAAACCGCCCATCCGGATCCGGACCTCATCGCCGGGACGCACCGGTTGCGCGGGCTTGGCCGTCGAGCCGTTCACGCGAACATGTCCGCCACGACAGGCTTCCGCGGCAGCGGATCTGGTCTTGAACAGACGCACCGCCCAGGTCCACGAGTCGACTCGGGCCTGCGTCGCGTTGTTCTTGGTGCCGTGTTCGGCGCGAGCCACTCGTTACACGATACGGCGTGCGGTGACCACCATGTCGGGGCGCAGGGGGGTGTAGGAAACAGGCGTTCCCGACTGCACCGCGTTCAGCAGCTTCCCATCGCCCGCGTAGATACCGACATGGCTGCCGTTGTTGGTGACGACGATATCGCCAGGCTCCAGGTTCTGGAACGCCACCGGAGCGCCGACGTGCGACTGCTCGAAGCTGGTACGGGGCAGTTCGACTCCCGCCTGGCGGAATGCCCACTGGACGAGTCCGGAGCAGTCGAAGGACCTGGGTCCCGCGGCGCCCCAGGAGTACTGGGCGCCGACCTTGCTCTTGGCGGCGTCGAGGGCGATGTCACCCGGGTTGCTCGGCTGGGCGAACAGATCCGGCAGCAGCGGCGCGAAAGCGGGCGGCTGAGGAGCCGCCTGCGGCGCGGCGGGGGCAGCGGGGGAGGCCGCGAGCGCCTGCTGGATCTGCTGGCTGAGCTGCTGGGCCGGCTGCTCGTATTCCTGCGGGATGTCGAAGTTGCCGAGGCCGGGAACGTTGATAGTCGCGGCCATCGCCGGAATCGCCGGCATCGCGCCAGTCGCGGCAACCGCACCCATCACAATGGCGCCCTTGACGGAATTCGGAACCCGAGAATCCCGCTGCAAGCTGTGTTTACCCACCGAGCTACTTCTCCGATCTTGCTGCTCTCCCGCCGGCCGGGTTAGCTGACGGGTTCGGGCCGGGAGAACGGCCCTACCTCGCAGCCGAAATGGCCGCAAGGATTCACCCCAGACGAACCTGTGGGTCCCCGGCACGACAGCCGAGACCGATTGGCCTCGACAGCCGTTTAGGCGGTAACTAGTGGCGCCGTTTCTCTTACGAAGCGACTGACTCCACTAAGTCACGAAGAGATTACGACGCGAACGCGGTGTTGTCCAGCGCACAGAGCTGCGTTTCTCCATCGACACCGAAAAGCCTGGACGATCCGACGAAAACCGCACACCCCGATGGTCACGACTCGATCTCGACCTTCGACGCTCGATCACCGAACGGACATCTGCCGTGAATCGCGGTCATGCGATCAGGATTCGGGGCGCGTCCTGAGCGCGCGCTCGAGCTCATCGATCCTGCGCCGCGCGTCGGCCAGATCGACCTCGAGTCTGCCCAGCGCCATGACTAGCGGGCCGACCGCGAGGTCCGCGACGAGCTGGGGGTCGTCGTAGCCGCGTTCGATGGCGACGAGAATGTTGGACCTGATGCGCTGCGCCACCGTGGCGCCCGCCGGCACGTTCCACGACTCGACCACCTCTGCGGTGGTTTCAGCGATGGGTTCGTCGGACATGCCCCTCCGTTCCCGCGCGCGGTAGCGCGCGACCATTCTGGCCGAACCGCCATCAGCCTAGAAGCTCGACGGCGCGAGCAATAGTGCAATACCGTCCGCTAAGCCTCTCTAGGACACGCCGTAGACAGACCCAGATTATGGGGACAAGACGGGCTACGGTGTCGGGGCATGGACCCCGTGCGGAATCCGTATGCACCCGGGGCGGGACAGCGCCCGCCCGAATTAGCCGGGCGCGACAAGCAACTCACCGCGTTCGACATTGTGCTGGAACGTGTCGCGCGCAGTCGTCCGGAACGGAGCGTCATGCTCACCGGCCTGCGCGGTGTCGGTAAGACCGTGCTGCTCAACCAACTTCGTTCCGCCGCGATCTCGCGTGGCTGGGGCACCGGCAAAATCGAAGCGCGGCCGGACCAGGAACTGCGCCGCCCGCTGTCCTCGGCGCTGCACATGGCCGTGCGTGCGATCGCCATGGCACACCGCGATCCGGAGCGGGTCGACGACTTCCTCGGCATCCTCAAGGCTTTCGCGTTGCGGGCCACCGCCGACAAGGGCATGCGGGAACGCTGGCAACCCGGCATCGACGTGCCCGCCGTGACCGGTCGGGCCGATTCCGGCGACATCGAGATCGATCTCGTGGAACTTCTGGTCGAGGCCGCCGCGCTGGCCAGTGACATCGGCGTCGGCATCGCGCTCTTCATCGACGAGATGCAGGATCTCGGCGCCGCCGACATCTCCGCGATCTGCGGCGCCTGCCACGAGCTGAGCCAGGACGCAGCGCCGCTTATCGTGGTCGGCGCAGGCCTCCCGCACCTGCCCGCGGTACTCTCCGCCTCGAAGAGCTACTCCGAGCGACTATTCAGCTATCACCGCATCGACCGGCTCGACCGAGAGTCGGCGGACCAGGCTCTGATCGCGCCCGCTCAGCGCGAAGACGTGAAGTTCACCGACGAAGCGCTCGATGCGCTCTATGACAAGGCCGACGGCTACCCCTATTTCGTGCAGGCGTATGGGAAAGCGGCCTGGGACCAGGCGCCGGAAAGTCCCATCGGTGCCGACGACGTCGAGGTGGCCGCCCCCTCCGCGGAGGAGGAGTTGGCGGTCGGCTTTTTCGGTTCCCGCTATGAGCGCGCAACCCCCGCGGAGCGTGAGTATATGCGCGCCATGGCCGACCTGGCCGGTGACGACGGCCCGGTGGCGACCGCCGCGGTGGCCAACGAACTCCGGCGCAAACCCGCCTCGCTGTCCCCGGCGCGCGACGGCTTGATCAAGAAGGGCCTCATCTACTCGGCCGAACGCGGGACGGTCGGTTTCACCGTGCCACACTTCGGCCGCTACCTGCGCTCGGTCTGACGGCGAAGGCGCGGCCGATGACCGCGATGACCGTGTGGATCGGCCGTAGATCTGCTTCTCTCGCAAAATCAGTAGATATTCGTAGATTTCTCTCGACGCGAAGACCTACCAGCGGGTAACAAACCCTCCTACACTGATGTGTGATCCCGATCACGTCCTAGGAGGGCATCATGGCGACAGCCGCGAAAGTCGACGCGACCGAAGAACAGGCCCGCGCACTAGTCGAGGAGTCCCGCGAAACCAGCTGGGCCAAGCCATCGTTCGCCAAGGAGATGTTTCTGGGACGATTTCGGCTCGATCTGATCCATCCCTACCCGCAACCCGGCTCGGAGGACACCGCACGCACCGAGGCCTACCTGGCCCGGCTGCGGCAGTACTGCGAGACACTCGACGGATCGGTAATCGAATCCGAAGGCCGAATCCCGGACGACTATGTGAAAGGCCTGGCCGAACTCGGCTGCTTCGGCCTGAAAATCCCGGAAGCCTATGGCGGCCAGGGTCTTTCCCAGTTCGGGTACAACAGGGCGCTGATGCTGATCGGTTCCGCACACCCGAGCCTGGGCGTGCTGCTCTCGGCGCATCAGTCCATCGGAGTACCAGAACCGCTGAAGCTGGCGGGCACCCCCGAGCAGAAGGCCGAGTTCCTGCCCCGCTGCGCGGCGGGCGCGGTCAGCGCGTTCCTGCTCACCGAGCCCGACGTGGGCTCCGACCCGGCCCGCATGGCCAGCACCGCGACGCCCATCGAGGACGACGAGTTCTACGAGCTCAACGGCGTCAAGCTGTGGACGACGAACGGCGTAGTCGCCGAACTGCTCGTCGTGATGGCGCGCGTACCCAAGAGCGAGGGACATCGCGGCGGGATCTCGGCGTTCGTGGTCGAAGCCGATTCGCCGGGCATCACGGTGGAGCGGCGCAACGCGTTCATGGGCCTGCGCGGCATCGAGAACGGCCTTACCCGCATGCACAACGTCCGGGTGCCCAAGCGCAATCTGATCGGCCGCGAGGGCGACGGCCTCAAGATCGCACTCACCACCCTGAACGCGGGCAGACTCGCCATTCCCGCCTTGTGTACCGCGGCAGCGAAGTGGTCGCTGAAGATCGCGCGGGAATGGAGCACGCAGCGAGTGCAGTGGGGCAGGCCGGTCGGCGAGCACGCCGCCGTCGGCGCGAAGATCTCGTTCATCGCGGCCACCGCCTTCGCGCTGGAGGCAACGCTCGACCTGTCAGCGGCCATGTGCGACGAGGCGCGCAACGACATCCGGATCGAGGCGGCCCTGGCCAAGCTGTGGGCCAGCGAGATGAGCTGCCGGATCGCCGACGAGCTCGTGCAGATCCGCGGCGGTCGCGGATACGAGACAGCGGCCTCACTCGCCGCACGTGGCGAGCGCGCCGTCGGCGCCGAGCAACTTGTGCGCGACCTGCGGATCAACCGAATCTTCGAAGGTTCCAGCGAGATCATGCGGCTGCTGATCGCCAGGGAGATGGCGGACGCGCACATGGCGGCCGCAGGCGCGCTGGTCGACCGCAAGGCCGAGTTGAAGGACAAAGCCAAGGCTGCCGTCGGCGCGACCGGGTTCTACGCCAAGTGGTTCCCGCAGCTGGCCGTCGGAGCGGGAACAGTGCCGGCGGCCTATCCCGAATTCGGCCCGCTGGCACGTCATTTGCGGTTCGTCGAGCGCAGTTCGCGCAAGCAGGCCAGATCGCTGATGTACGCGATGGGCCGTTGGCAGGCCGGCCTCGAGTACCGGCAGAACTTCCTCGGCCGGATCGTCGACATCGGCGCCGAGTTGTTCGCGATGTCGGCAGCCTGCGTACGTGCACAGGCGCTGCGCAGCGCGGGCGCGCCGGAAGGCAAGTCCGCCGAGGAGTTGGCGGATGTCTTCTGCAGGCAGTCGCGGGTTCGCGTGCGCACGCTGTTCGACGCGCTGTGGGACAACACCGACGACGATGATCGCACCCTCACCCGCGGCGTACTCGACGGTCGCTACCAGTGGCTGGAGGAGGGCGTGCTCGATCCGAGCGAGGGGACCGGGCCGTGGATCGCCGAGTGGCAGGTGGGTCCGTCGACCGAGGCGAACCTGCTGCGCCCGTTCCTGCCCTCGACTCGCAGCCACGCGGGCGCATAGGCGGCTGCCTCGCCTTCGCTCGGCCCGGCGCATCAGCGGCTGCCTCGAGCCCTCGCGCGGCCCGGCGCATCAGCGGCTGCCTCGAGCCCTCGCGCGGCCCGGCGCATCAGCGGCTGCCTCGAGCCTTTGCACGGCCCGGCGCTCCCTGCGGGTGGACAAACGTCACGTTCGGGGGCGCGGCACCCGAACGTGACGCCGCGGGTTCGACGCTCGCACGATATTCGGCTGTATAGGAATAATTGTAGAGAGGCGCAGATTTACCGGCCATCAGCGACGGCCCGTTGGATGACAAAATCTCATGGACTCTAGGAGAACCACTCGATTGGTCGATAGAGAGCCAAGCGCGAATTTCCTGACTTGCCACGGAATTCGACTTCCGGCCCGCTTTCCCGGATCCCTCGGCGAGCGCGACGGCGAGACGAGGTGTCGTTCGCCGTCTCCCGTTGGGCAACGGGTCCATAACAGCGGGTATGCGTCGTTAACGGCACGGAAATCCGGATCGACAACCAGGCAAGAAGCTCCGTCAGGTGCTCGCCCTCAGGAGAGTGTCATGTCCACGACGATCGCCCGCCGCGCCACCGATTACGACGGCCGGCATGTCACGGTATCGGCCGATGACGGTGTCCCTCTCGCGGTCCGTCTCTTCGGCGCCGAGGACGCTCCCGCGACCGTCGTCTTCGTGCATGGTTACTGCTTACGCACCGAATCCTGGTCCTTCCTGCGTGACCAACTGCTCCGGCAGTGGGGTAGCGACACCAGGATGGTGTTCTACGACCACCGAGGCCACGGCGAGTCGGGAATGGCGGAGCCGTCGACCTACACGATCGACCAACTCGGACACGACTTGGACACCGTGCTGCGGACGGTCGCGCCGACCGGTCGGTTGATCCTGGTCGGGCACTCGATGGGCGCGATGGTGGTGCTCGCCTATTCTCGGCTGTTTCCGGAGGCCATCGGCACGCGCGTCGTCGGCGTCGGACTGCTCGCGGGAGCAGCCAACGGTGTTACCGAGGTCGGGCTCGGCCGCTTCCTGAGCCGGCGCGCGGTGATATCGCTGCAAGCCGCCGTCACCCGGGCGCCCCGGACGATGCAGGCGTCCAAACGACTGTCGCGGCGGTTGTTCGAGCCGATCATCCGGGAGGCCAACTTCGGTACCAGGAAGGTGAATCCACGCATCGTCGCGCTCGCCACCGCGATGCTCAACGACACCTCACTGCTGACGATGTCCAGCTTCCTGCACTCGTTGATCACCTTCGACGAGTCAGCGACGCTGCACCGCCTCGGCACAATCCCCGCGCTGGTACTTGCGGGCTCGGCGGACATCGTGATTCCGTTCGCGCACTCCGTGGTGCTGGCCTCCCAGCTGGCGAGTTCGGAGCTGGTGCGCCTGGAAGGGGCAGGGCACAGCGTGATGCTGGAGCGGGCCGACGAGGTCGCGCTGTCCATCGTCGGACTCGTCGAGAGAGCCTTCGGCGCGGCGGGCCGAGGATCCGAATTCGCGGCCGCGGGCTGATCGCCCCACACCCGGAAAACACGCCACTAGCGGCGGGATCGACTTCGACGAGCAAGAATCGAAATCATTCGGTACTGTGTTGTAGATCACGTTGTGTGGTGGGTCACACAACTCGGTGGAGCTTGGTTCGAGACAGACGGAAACCATGCATTACCCGCCGAGTTCGGCTGTCCGCCAAGGAATAGAGGAGGCATCGATGACACGCAGCGATTTCGCGGAACTCCGCTACGCGGTCGACCAGCTCCGGCAATCCATCGGCGCACTGCGCAGCCACTACGGCGACGCCAATACTGTGCGCCGCCTGGAGAACGATCTCGAACGGCTCGTCATAGACGCCGACGAACTCGAGCAGTCGCCACCACCGGAAGTGCCGCGCCGACCGCAGGACACGATCTACGTTCCGGACAGCAAGTCCGACGAGGCCGCATGGATGGGCGCACAAGACGAGGGACTCGGCTTCCACTCCCGGCCGCGGACCAAGTAGCCCCGCAACGCGGACGCATCACGGGCCCTCCCCGTCACCGGCCGGGCCCATGATGCGCTTGCCTGGGACAGAACAACAGATGCCGATACCTGGTATGTGAGCCACTGCCCGAGTCAGGCAGCCATTTCTCAGCAATGGCAGTCCGCGCCCTACCGACCGGAGGGCCGTGCGGGGTAGACGCTTCTTCCACGCCACTGCCTTCCCGGGGCGCGGGACTTCTGGTCGACTCCACGTCCTCCCCGGCGCGATGACTGGCGGCCGAGCCACTCCCGGTACTGATCCCCGATTCACCGCCGACGACGGCACCGCCCAGGGCGGGCGGCAAACAACAACTGAGAACCATTCACCTGCGGCAGCATGGGTTTCACGCCCGGGGTAGCGATTCGAACATACATTCGAAGGCGAATCTGGGCTTTTACTTGCATTTCTACGAGCAGATCGCAACCCATCGCGGGGTTCAGGCGCGATTCCGGCCCGCCCCGTTCCGGCCGAGCCCGCGCGACGCCGCATCAGCGCACGTCAAAGGGCACATCTCCGGTAGAGGTAACGATACTTTTGCTGCCCGGGCATCGCGTGCCGGCATGATATTCGACCTCGAGCTTCCTTGACGCGTCCGCCCGCCGGACCAACTCCGTTCAGGCGAGTTCGAAGGGTTTGCGGTGCGTTCACCGACCTCGGCGGCTCGGCGACGCGACGCCGGATGTGGCACAAATCACGGACATACGAGCGGGCGGGTATTGCCGGGACCCTGCTCTCCCGATAGCACGTGTGTCGTATGGTGCTCAGCATCACATTCGATTGCGGAGGTAACGATGACCACCCGCACACCAGATCAGCGAGGCATCCCAGTGAGTGCCGCACCGACCGCCGCCTCGGAGACGGGCACCGGCGTCTTCAGCAGAACAAGGGCCCGAATCTCCGAACGTAGTTTGCGCACTGACCGATGGTGGGTTCCCCCACTTGTCACGGTGCTCGGGCTAGCCGCGTTTGTTATTTACGCGACGATCAGATCGTATGTACGCACAGCATATTGGGTTTCGGAATACCACTACCTGACACCGTTCTACTCGCCGTGCCTGAGCACCTCTTGCGTCGAGGGTTCGAGCCATTTCGGGACGCCTTTCGGCGAGCTGCCCGCGATCCTTCCGCTCGGCTTCGTGGTGCTGCCTTTCCTGCTCGGCTTCCGGCTGACCTGCTATTACTACCGCAAGGCCTACTACCGGGCGGTGTGGTTCTCCCCGCCCGCCTGTGCCGTAGCCGAGCCGCACGCCACCTACACCGGCGAGACGAGGCTGCCGCTGATCATCCAGAACGTGCACCGCTACTTCTTCTATGTGGCCGTTGTGGTTTCGGTGATCAACACCTACGACGCGATCGTCGCGTTCCACGGCAAAACCGGCGGTTTCGGTTTCGGCCTCGGCAATATCGTGTTGTTGGTCAACGTGATCCTGCTGTGGGCCTACACGCTGTCGTGCCATTCCTGCAGGCATATCGCGGGCGGACGGCTCAAGCACTTCTCCGCTCATCCGGTGCGCTACTGGTTCTGGACCCAGGTCTCCACGCTCAACACCCGGCACATGGCGCTGGCCTGGACCACCCTCGGCACGCTCGTGCTGACCGACTTCTACGTCATGTTGGTTGCCAGTAAGACGATTTCGGACCTGCGGTTCATCAACTGACCGCCTCACTGAGGAGTTTCTCTGCATGGCAGAAGTGGAACGGCACAACTACGACGTCGTCGTGATCGGAGCGGGCGGCGCCGGATTGCGGGCGGTGATCGAGGCAAGGGAACACGGTCTGTCCGTCGCGGTGGTGTGCAAATCGCTGTTCGGCAAGGCACACACCGTGATGGCCGAAGGCGGCTGCGCCGCGTCCATGGGCAACGCCAATGAAAAGGACAGCTGGCAAACCCATTTCAGGGACACGATGCGTGGTGGCAAGTTCCTGAACAACTGGCGCATGGCCGAATTGCACGCCCAGGAGGCACCCGATCGGGTGTGGGAACTGGAAACCTATGGGGCGCTGTTCGATCGGACCCCGGACGGCCGCATCAGCCAGCGTAACTTCGGTGGCCACACGTATCCGCGGCTCGCGCACGTCGGTGACCGGACCGGCCTGGAGATCATCCGCACCATGCAGCAGAAGATCGTCTCGCTGCAGCAGGAGGATTTCGCGGAGACCGGCGACTACGAGTCGCGGATCAAAGTGTTCGCCGAATGTACGATCACCGAACTACTCAAGGACGGCGACCGGATTTCCGGCGCGTTCGGGTACTGGCGCGAATCAGGCCGCTTCATCCTGTTCGAGACGCCGGCGGTGGTATTGGCGACCGGCGGCATCGGCAAGTCGTACAAGGTGACCTCGAACTCCTGGGAGTACACCGGCGACGGGCATGCCCTCGCACTGCGGGCGGGCGCGACGCTGATCAACATGGAGTTCCTGCAGTTTCATCCGACCGGCATGGTCTGGCCACCCAGCGTGAAAGGCATCTTGGTCACCGAGGGCGTTCGCGGCGACGGTGGGGTGCTGAAGAACACCGAGGGCAAGCGGTTCATGTTCGACTATATTCCGCCGGTCTTCAAGGGGCAGTACGCCGAGACCGAGGCCGAGGCCGATCAATGGTTGCGCGACAACGATTCCGCACGCCGCACCCCGGATCTCCTGCCGCGTGACGAGGTCGCGCGTGCGATCAACGAGGAGGTCAAGGCCGGCCGCGGCACCGAGCACGGCGGTGTCTACCTCGATATCGCCTCCCGGATGCCCGCCGAGGAGATCGTGCGGCGGCTGCCTTCGATGCATCACCAGTTCAAAGAGCTCGCGGACGTGGACATCACGAGGGAGCCGATGGAAGTCGGCCCGACTTGCCACTACGTGATGGGGGGCGTCGAGGTCGATCCGGATACCGGCGCGGCTACCGTGCCCGGTCTGTTCGCGGCGGGCGAGTGTTCCGGCGGCATGCACGGGTCGAACCGGCTGGGTGGGAACTCGCTGTCGGACCTGCTGGTGTTCGGCCGCCGCGCCGGACTCGGCGCTGCCGCCTATGTCGAGGGACTCGGCGAGCGCCCGTCGATCTCCGAGGACGACATCGCAAAGGCCGCGAAAGTCGCACTGGCCCCGTTCGATCCACCTACCGAGGACAGCGGCGAGAACCCCTACACGCTGCACACCGATCTGCAGCAGTCGATGAACGACCTGGTCGGCATCATCCGCAAGGAACACGAGGTGCGCGAGGCGATCAGCAAGCTGGCCGCGCTGCGGGCCCGGTTCCGACAGGTCACCGTGGAGGGACACCGCCAGTTCAACCCCGGCTGGCATCTCGCCCTCGACCTGCAGAACATGCTGCTGGTGAGCGAGTGCGTCGCGCAGGCCGCGCTGCTGCGCACCGAAAGTCGCGGCGGGCACACCCGCGACGACCACCCGTCGATGGATCCCGACTGGCGTAACAGGCTTCTGGTCTGCGCGGTGGACCCGAACACGGCCGACGACCCGATCCCCGCCGTCACGGTGACGCCCAAGGAGCAGGTTCCGATGCGGAGCGAGCTGCTTGCTCTGTTCGATCTCGACGAGCTCGAAAAGTACTACAGCCCGGCCGAACTCGCCGGGCATCCGGCGGCAGCCGGGAATTCCACAGAGCGAGAGGCGTAGCGATGGGTTACGACGCCGAATTCCGCGTGTGGCGCGGCGACCTCGAGGGCGGTGCACTGCACGACTTCACCGTGCTGGTGAACGAGGGCGAGGTGGTGCTCGACATCATTCACCGGCTGCAGGCCACGCAGGCACCCGACCTGGCCGTCCGCTGGAACTGCAAGGCGGGCAAGTGCGGTTCCTGTTCCGCCGAGGTGAACGGGCGTCCGCGCCTGCTGTGCATGACGCGCATGTCCACCTTCACCGAGGACGAGGTGATCACGGTGACGCCGATGCGCACCTTTCCGGTGATCAAGGATCTGGTGACCGATGTTTCCTTCAACTACGAGAAAGCCAGGGAAATCCCGTCGTTCACGCCGCCTGACGATCTGAAGCCGGGCGACTACCGGATGCAGCAGGTCGACGTGCAGCGTTCGCAGGAATTCCGCAAGTGCATCGAGTGTTTCCTGTGTCAGGACACCTGCCACGTGGTGCGTGACCATGAGGAGAACAAGACATCGTTCGCGGGGCCGCGGTACCTGATGCGGATCGCCGAGTTGGAGATGCATCCGCTGGATGTGGCCGACCGCAGGGAACTGGCACAGGACGAGCAAGGACTCGGCTTCTGCAATATCACCAAGTGCTGCACCGAGGTCTGCCCGGAGCACATCAAGATCACCGACAACGCGTTGATTCCGCTCAAGGAGCGGGTGGCCGACCGGAAATACGATCCACTGGTCTGGCTGGGCAACAAGCTTTTCCGACGCTAGCACGCCGTGGCAACCGGCCGGGAGCACACCCGGCCGGTGGGCGCACGCTTACAGCGTCGCCACCACACCGATGGCGACGATCCACACCAGCAGGCCGACGAACAACGCCGACAGCACCGAGCTGGTGAGGATGAAGACACCGATTGCCGACACCGCGAACAACAGCGCGACGATCAGCCATTCGACCCAATCCCCCGGACGCAGTTTCTTGTAGCGGGGATGGGAACTCTTGAGCCCACGGTCCACAACAAGTTGTCTACCCGTCAGCAGCCGGTGGCAAACATTTTTCGTTGTCGAATCTCTGCCATTTCGTGATCTGAAAGTGCAGAGTGTGTCACATCGTGCCCGCCTATCGGGGGTATTGTCTCCCCCCGAACTCGGCCCGGCAGCTCGTCACCCGCCGCCGGGCCGTGCCATCACTATTCCGGCCGGTCGAACTCACCGTCGTGGACGCCCGCGGTGAAGGCCGCCCATTCCCCCGGGGTGAAGATCAGCACGGGTCCGTCGGGATCCTTGCCGTTGCGTAGGCCTACGTGCCCATCGGCGAGCAGCGCTACCTCCACGCTATTGCTCGCGCCTTCGCCCGCCTTACGCCAGGTCGCGCCGGCCAGATCGACGTTCGTGTTGCCTTGGATGCTCACGACATGGACTCCTTTGCTCTCTCTGCTGCCCTTATGAGCGGACGAACTCTCCACCGGTCACACCCGCGGTGAACGCATCCCATTCCACCGGTGTGAACACGAGGGCTGGTCCGCTGGGGTTCTTGCTGTCACGTACGCCGACGTGGCTACCGTCGAGGAAAGCCACCTCCACACAGTCCTTGCCCGCTCCGCTGCGGGTGCTCTTGAACCACTGCGCACCAACCAGATCGAAACTCATGCCGCATACTCCTTCGCTACCTGCCGAAGCAGGTGTCTACTCGACTGAATATCCAGCGCACAGCGCTGGAGGCACTCGTGGGCCCGATCGTACCGCCGCACATCGGCACGTCTTTCCAAGTAAAGATCTCCGGTGAAACCTTCCGTGTACACCACTGACGGTTCGACCAGCTGCCCTTTGCTATCGGTTCCGAACTCGAGAACCGTGAACGGCCCGGTGGATACTCCGAGCGGGACACCAGCCGCGAACGGCAGGATACGCAGCGAGATATTGCTTCGAGTACTGAAATCGGCAAGATGTCGTAGCTGCGCCGCCATCACTTTTACGCCACCAACTACTCTGCGCAGCACGGACTCGTGCAAGACCACGTCAACGGTGGCGGGCGACGCCTTCCTCGTGATCAGGGCCTGCCGCTGTAAGCGCAGCTGGACCCGCCGATGGAGTTCCGCCTCCGAATCGTTGGGATAGCCCAGACGATTCAACGCCATGGCGTAGTCGGCGGTCTGCAACAACCCGAGGACGAGTTCGGACTGGTAGGAGGTGAGGTGGCGGGCTGATGCCTCGAGACCGACGTAGACATCGAAGTTTTCGGGTATCAGATCGCCGTAGGCGTGCCACCAACTCTTGACCGCCGCCTGCTGGGCCAGACCCTTGAGACCGTCGGCCAGGTCGTCCGGAATCCCGTAGATTCGGCAAAGTTCCTGGATGTCGATGGTGCGGATGCGGTCGGCTTGCCCCTTCTCCATGCGCTGCAAAGTACTTGCGCCCCATTCCATCAGCTTCGACGCCTCGGCGATGGTGAGCCCCGCCTGAGTGCGCCAATCCCGGAGGTATCTGCCGAGTTGCCTGCGGGGTAGGGTTGAGGAGGGATTTTCAGAACCGCTTGGTTTGTCGGACCCGCAGGACGCTTCCTGGGAATTCGCTGACGCTCTTACCGAACTCTCTGACACAGCACGCTCCGTTCTGTGTTCCGATTACCGCCCGAGGGCGATCTGGGTCGACCCACAAGCTCGGTTCCCCGTCGCTTCGCTTGGGCAGAGGGCTCTTTCGTCCACTATGGAGAATCCTCTCCTCCGAGCTGGATTTCGTGCTGGGAATTCGCGCGAAAATTTTGGATATCCACGATGATCGTTGTCCCACAGTCGAGGCGGTGGTGTGCTGGAAGTATGCCCGGAAGGTCTCCGGCCCGTTCGTCGCCCACTGCGAAACGCACGGGCACGCACAGGAGTCGCACACAGAACGAGGAGTCATGGCAGCACACGTCATAGCGTCGTCGTTGATGACCAGCGATCTCACTCCGCATCGGGCACGTGGAATCGGGCAAGAGAGCTGGGTGGCGCCCTCTCTGGGCCTGACCTGCGCGCAGGCGATCGCCGCCCTGCGTGTGGCCGAAGTCCTACCCACGCCGCTTGGCTCAGTGGGCGAGCCGGCCGACGAGGTCGGAATGACCGCGCGCCGGCCGCGGGGGCCCCGTCCCGCCCCGACCAGGCATCACCGGATCGTCGGCGCCCGCGGAAAGGGAGTCGCCTGATGCCGCTGACCGAGGTGAACATACAGGTCGCCGCACTGCTCGCCTGCGGAGCCGATCCTGGTGCGATGAGCATCGAGCAAGCCCATGCCGCAATGCAATTACATATCGACTGCACCGTGGACCGGTGCCAGGTGCGCCGCCGCGCGCGCACGACGCTGGTAGAGGCGGGCAAGTGCGTGCTCGACGAGCGCGCGCTGCCCTGCTGAGTAGTTGGCGGTCTCCTCGGCCGGTCACGCCCCGGCGCAGGTCGCTCAGTGCCAGGTGTGGTCCGTCAGCGGCGTACGCGGGCCGAACTTCGGCTTGTGGAAATGTCCGCTGATCTCGAGTAGCCGGATCGCCCGATACCGATGCGGGCGTAGCGGTTCCAGGTAGTCGACCAGCGCCTCATCATCGAGTGGGTGACCGAGCAGGGTCCAGCCGACCGTCGCGGCGAGATGGTAGTCGCCGACCGACAACGCGTCGGCGTCACCGAACGCCCGCTGTGCTACCTCCGCGGCGGTCCACACCCCGATGCCAGGGATGGCCCGCAGCATGCGCGCGGCCTCGGCCGGATCGGCCTGTGCCGCCCGCTCCAGCGAGCTCGCCACCCGGGCCGCGCGCACGATGGTCTGAGCGCGCTGCGGGCCGACGTTGGCGCGATGGTAGGTCCAGGACGGAATCCGCCGCCAGGTGTCGGCGTCCGGCGGCAGTCGCATCTCCGCCGGCCCGGGCCCGGGCGCGGGCTCCCCGAACCGCCGCACCAGTGTTCGCCACGAGGCGCGAGCCGAGACGGTGTGCACTTTTTGTTCCAGCACGGCAGGTACCAGCGCCTCGAAGACCAGTCCGGTCCGCAGCATGCGCAGACCTGGATAACGGCGGTGGGCGTCGACGAGCTTCGGGTGATCGGGAGCGAACGTCGAGAGGTCCTCGTCCAGGCACAGCATGTGCTCGAGGCCGTCTAAAAATTCGGCCGCGCCGGGGCCCCAGGCGCGGGCCTCGACAGCGCACTGCCCGGACTGGGTCAACCGGTAGGTGACCGGGCCGGTGGGGAGGCGGCAAGCGTGCCAGTGCGCGCCGTCGCTGGAGACCCGATGGCAGGGGTCGCCGTTGCCACGGCCGAGCGGGGCGAGGGTGCACGCGAGATCGATCGGCCGATCCGCTGTCAGGGTCCTGGACGAACCGGCCCGGCCCGCTCCCGGCTCGACCATCGAGTTGCGCACCTGGATCATTCTGCCCCGGTGCGGGCTCGGGACATCGTCCGCCACAATCGGCCGAGAATCGCTTCCCCAGGCGATGCCGCACCATTCAATAGCGATTCCGCATAGTGCCTGAACGTAGGTATTTTGTAACGCGAAGAAATTGCATGCCGATACTGATTTCGATCGGCAAACAGCTGGCAGTCGCCATTACGGAGGTTTCTGATGATCACCAATGTGCTCAACTGGTTGCTCAACGCCTGGGGCGGCGTTTCCGCGGGCAGCTCGGGCTACCAGATTTCGCCCGGGACCCTGCCTTTCGGCAGCTGAGCGGCGTGGCGCACTCGCCGCGGCCAGTTGCGGCGGGTGCGCGAAAGCCTCATTGCCCCAAGAGGAACTGGGCGAGATGCCGACTTCTTCGCCCGGCCAGGGCAACGGCCTGCGTGCGACAGGAGAATCCGTCGGCGAGGAGGATCGCGTCGTCTCCCGAAGTACGCAAGACGGGCAGCATGCCATTCTCGGCCACCGCGACCGAAATGTCGTAATGGCCGGTTTGCATTCCGAAGTTTCCCGCCATGCCGCAGCATCCGGTGATTTCAGTCACATTGATGTCCATACTGGTTAATAACTGGCGATCGGCATCGAAGCCGAGAATCGCGTGCTGGTGACAATGCGGTTGAACCACCACCGACTGCCCGGTCCGCAATGGCGGGCGCCAGTTCGGTTGCTCGGCGAGGAACTCGGCAAGCGTGCGCACCGCCGCCGCGATAGTGGCCGACCGCGGGTCGTCCGGAAGCAGCTCTGGAAGGTCCGCGCGCAGGACCGCGGTGCAGGACGGTTCAAGTCCGACCACGAGGCCTCCAGCGCGCACGTGCGCCTCCAGCGCGGCCATGGTGTCACGCAGCCGGGCACGGGCGCCGTCGAGCTGCCCCGTACTGATCCAGGTGAGGCCACAGCAGACACGGTGATCGGGAATCCGGACGCGGTAGCCGAGCGCGGTCACCAACCGGGCCGCGGCCAGTCCGATCTCCGGGTCGAAGGCATTGGTGAAGGTGTCGATCCACAACATCACCTCGCCCGAGCGGTCGTCGGATCGGCCACGGGTAGTGCTGTCCTCGAGCCGAGGGGCAGAGCGGTCCCCGAGCAGGTCGGGTGGGTCTCCCAACTCGGCGAGCCGAGCGCCGTCGTCCAGGTCACGCCATATGCGGCGGAAACTTCGTTCGGCGAGGCGCGGCACAGCGCGGCGTGGATCGATTCCCGCCGCCCGCAGTCCGAGTCGGCGCAGCACGGCACGATCGGCCAGCGCGTTGACGACCCGAGGCAGCCGGCTCGCGACGGCGAGCCACCACGGCAGCCAACCGAGCGAATAGTGATCGGCCGGGCGCGGCCGATGGCGGTAGCGGCGGTGCAGCGCCTCCGATTTATAGGTGGCCAGATCGACGCCCGCCGGACAGTCCGAGCGGCACGCCCGGCAGGACAGGCACAGATCGAGCGATTCGGCGACGGCCTGCGACGACCACGGCAGCGCACCCCGCACCACTTCCTGCAGCACCCTCGCCCGCCCTCGCGTGCTGTCCTTCTCGTCCCTGGTGGCCAGGTAGGACGGGCACATGAAACCGCCGTCGGCGCGGCACTTGCCCACGCCGACACAGCGATGGACGGCTGTGCTCAGATCGCCGTCGTCGTGTGGGAACGCGTATCCGTTCGACGACCCGACAACCGGCAGCCCGGCGAGCCGCAGATCGACATCGATCGGACGCGGCGCGACCAGGACACCCGGGTTCAGCACATCACGAGGATCGAACAGCGCCTTGTACCCGGCGAAGACATCGAGCACTGCGCGGGAGTACATCACCGAGAGCAGTTCCGAGCGGGCACGACCGTCGCCGTGCTCGCCGGAGAGCGAGCCGCCATGCCGCACGACCAGCTCGGCCGCGTCGAAGAGGAAGGCGCGAAAACGCTGCGGCGCGTCGGCGATCGGCAGGTCGAGGCGAACATGGATGCAGCCGTCGCCGATATGCCCGTAGAGCAGACCGTCCACATCGTGATCCCGGGTCAGCGCGGCGAAATCGCGCAAGTAGGCACCGAGCCGTTCGGACGGAACGGCCGCGTCCTCCCACCCCGGCCAGGCCGGGCGGCCGTCCCGCGTGCGACCGGCGAATCCGGCGCCATCGGCCCGAATCTGCCAGAGGGCCGCGGCGGCAACAGGATCGGTGACGATCCTGGCGTCGAGTGCACCCGCGGTCCGGCACAGCCGCTGTGCGACCGCCACCGCCTCGATCTGCGTCGCACCCGCGGTCTCGACGAACAACCATCCTCCGCCGGAGGGCAGTTCGGGGACCCGGCCCCGATGGGCGCGGACCACGTCGACCAACCGCGCGTCGATGCCTTCGACCGCGATCGGCGCGCAAGCCATGACGGCGGCGACATCGTCGGCCGCGGTGGCGATGTCGGGGTATCCGAGCACGGTGAGCACGGTCGCCGCGGGCAGCGCGACCAACTCGACCGTCGCGTCCAGTAGCAGGCCACAGGTGCCTTCGCTGCCGACGAACGCCTTCGCCGCCGATGCGCCCCGCTCGGGCAGAAGATGTTCGATACCGTAGCCGGAGGCCTGGCGGCCGAAACGGCCGAGATCGGTGCGCAGCACCGCGAGATGCGCCTTGGTGAACTCCGCGAGCCCCGGCACCGCCGACAGGTCGGCGGCCAGCCTGCGCTCCGTGTGGGTGCCGTCCAGAATCCGCAGTTCACGTACGGTGTCGGAGGTGCGCCCCCAGGCGACGGCCCGGGGCCCGCAGGCGTTGTTGCCGATCATGCCGCCGAACGTGCAGCGATTCTGCGTCGACGGATCCGGTCCGAAGCGCAACCCGAGCGGCCGGGCCGCGGCCTGCAACTGCGAAAGCACCACACCTGGTTGCACCGTGGCGACGCGCGCCGCAGGATCCAGCGCCAAGATCCGGTTCATGTGCCTGCTGAAATCGAGCACGAGCCCGGGACCGATCGCGTTGCCCGCCACCGAGGTTCCTCCACCACGCGCGGTTACCGACAGACCGTGGTCGCAGGCGAACTCGAGCGTGGACGCGACGTCCGCGTCGGTGCGGGGGAAAACGACCGCTGCTGGCAGAACACGGTAGTTCGAGGCGTCCGAGGAGTACTCCGCACGGCGGCGCGCGGAGGTGTCGACCTCACCCGCGATCCTGCCGCGCAGTGCCGCCATCCGGTTCTCGGTCACCTAGCCAGCCTAGAAGCTGTGTTTGTTGGCCGCGCGGGCGCGGCGTGTTCGCGGCCCCCTGGTGGCTAACGGGGAATGCTCGGTCTCGCTGCGCTCGGAAGTGGAAGCTGAGCCGATGTGGTTGCGTGGGGGCGGTATCGGCGGCACTGGGGTGTGCCACGCTCGGATGGCTCGCAGCTGGGGTGACTGCCACTGGTGACTCGTCGCGGACGCGGCGGACACTTGGACGCAAGCGGCTGCCTCGCCTTCGCTCAGCCAGGCGCGGGCCGATGACGGACAGAATCCGGCTGCGCCCGAGCGGAGGCGGCGACCGGTTTCGCTGTCGGCGGAATGGGGGTCGCGCCCGGAATCGACTTGAACTCAACCGCTGTTGAGGTCTTAGTGTCGGTGGCCATGGCTTTGATGGGTGGGGAGCGAGAAGGAGAAACGACGTGAGTATCGAATCCGTGGCGTGGAGCCAGATGTACCGGCGGGCCAACGCGCCACAGGAGCAGCGGCCGTTCCGTCTGGCCACCGCCGAGCGGATCATCCGGTTCGCCGTGCCGCATCGGCGACGAATCGGCGCGTTCCTACTGTTCAGTGTGTTGTCGGCGGTGCTCGCGGTAGCGACGCCGGTACTGGCGGGTCACGTGGTCGACGGCATCGTCGGCGGGGCGGCGCCGCGCGTAGTGGTCACCCTCGCGCTGGTGATCGGCATGCTCGCGGTGTTCGACGCCGGGCTCGGGCTGGTGATCCGCTGGCTGTCGTCCCGGATCGGCGAGGGACTGATCCTCGACCTGCGCACCGCCGTATTCGACCACGTGCAACGGATGCCGGTCGCCTTCTTTACGCGGACCAGGACCGGTGCGCTGGTCAGCCGCTTGAACAACGATGTGATCGGCGCGCAACGCGCGTTCAGCGACACCCTCTCCGGAGTGGTGGCCAATCTGGTGACTCTCGCGCTCACGCTCGGCGTTATGGTCAGCATCTCGTGGCAGATCACACTGCTCGCGCTGGTGTTGCTTCCGGTGTTCGTGGTCCCCGCGCGCAGGATGGGCAATCGCCTCGCGGGCATGCAGCGCGAGGCGGCCGGGTTGAACGCGGCGATGAGCACCCAGATGACCGAGCGGTTCTCCGCGCCCGGCGCGACGCTGGTGAAGCTGTTCGGCCGTCCGGAGCAGGAATCCGACGAGTTCGCGATGCGGGCGCGCCGGGTACGAGACATCGGCGTGCGCACCGCGATGCTGCAGACCGTGTTCGTCACCTCGCTCACACTGGTGTCGGCACTGGCGATCGCCTTGGTGTATGGGCTCGGCGGCTGGTACGCCCTGCGCGGACAGTTGGACGCGGGCGCGGTCGTGTCGCTGTCGCTACTGCTGACCAGGCTTTACACCCCACTTACCGCGCTGGCAAGCGCGCGGATGGAGATCATGGCCGCGCTGGTGAGCTTCGAGCGGGTGTTCGAGGTGCTCGATCTGAAGCCGCTGATCGAGGACGCGCCCGGCGCGAAGCCGGTGCCGGAGGGACCGGTCGCGGTGGAGTTGGACGAGGTGAGCTTCGGCTACCCGTCGGCCGACAAAGTGTCGCTGGCCTCGCTCGAGGACGTGGCCACTCTGGACACTCGCGGCGGGGTGGAGGTGCTGCACAAGGTGTCGCTGCGTGCCGAGCCGGGCCAGCTGATCGCACTGGTCGGGTCGTCGGGCGCAGGAAAATCCACTGTCGCCCAGCTGGTTTCCCGACTCTACGACGTCGACGGCGGCGCGGTGCGGTTGAACGGCACCGATGTGCGCGAACTGACTACCAGGTCGATCCGGGAGACGGTCGGACTCGTCACCCAGGACGGGCACCTGTTCCACGACACCATCCGGGCCAACCTGCTGCTCGCCCGGCCGGAGGCGACCGAGGACGAACTGTGGGACGCGTTGGAGCGCGCACGGCTGCGGGATCTGGTCTCGTCACTGTCGGACGGCCTGGAAACGGTGGTCGGCGAGCGCGGCTACCGGCTCTCCGGCGGTGAGCGCCAGCGCCTGACGATCGCCCGGCTGCTGCTCAAACAGCCGCGAGTGGTGATCCTGGACGAGGCGACGGCGTCGCTGGACTCGACTTCGGAAGCCGCCGTGCAGGAGGCGCTCGCGGAAGCGCTGGACGGCCGGACCGCCCTGGTGATCGCACACCGCTTGTCGACGATCCGCGCGGCCGACCAGATCTTGGTGCTGGAGGACGGCCGAATCGTGGAGCGCGGTACCCATACTCAGCTGTTGGCCGCCGACGGGCGTTATGCGGAGTTGTACCGCACCCAGTTCGCCGACGAGACCGTCACGGTCGCCGCTTGACCGATCCACCGGCCCGGATGAGACCGACCATCCTGGGTCAGCGGTGCCCGCCTACAGGGCCGGCTGATCCGCGTAGCAGGTGATGTCGGTATCCGGCAGACTTCCCACGCCGAAGTACGTGTTGATCGCGTTGTTCACACAACTGCTCAGTTCGGGCCGGAATGTCATGTGGATACGGACATCCTGCAGCGTCACCATCCGCGACTCCGACAAGTCCTGATGCAGTCGGACGCCATGGGCATAAGGAGTTCGGGCATCTCCGGTCGCCTGCACGATGAGCGCGGGCACCGAATTCCGTACCACAGTCGGAGGTTCGACCGGCCGAGGCCAGAAGGCGCACGGCTGTATGTTGCCCGCCAGCGCGCCGAAGACCGGTTGCGTGGCACGAGTCTCCTCGATGTTGCGCCAATACCAGGTCGGGTCGACCGGTGCTCCGACATCGCCGCAGGCGATCTGCGCCAGCACCGAGTTCTCGTTGTCGCGCAGCGCCTGCACGATGGCACGAAGCCGAGGCGTCCGCGAAGTCGTGGGCGGACCGCCTGCGGCATCGGCGATCTCCCGCACAGTGGTCGCCAACGCTTCGTTCAGCCGGAAGCTCGTCAGCAGGGAGTGCAGGATGAACGGAAACCAGTGATCGTCGATCGCGAAGCCATCGACGACAATCGGTTGACGTGCGGCGACCCGAACGAGTTCCTCGATCTTTGCCCGCACCTGCCGCGGCGTCGCACCGAAATGAAATTCGCCATCCCGAACGGCGACCCACCCTGCCCAGTCGTCCAGCGCGATCTCTTCCGCCGGACCCCAATCCTGGACCAAGCCCTCCCAATACCGGTCAGGATCGATCGCACTGTCGAGCACTACCCGGTCACTGCGCTCGGGGAACATCTGCGTGAACACAGCCCCGAGGTACGTGCCGTACGACAAGCCGTAGAAGTTGACTTTCTCCTCACCCAGGACGCTTCGCACAATGTCGATGTCGCGTGCGGTGTTGCGAGTGGTGAACTGCCGCAGCTTGTTCGGATCACGAATCAGGCAGGTCGCTGCCATCCCCGCGGACTGAACGGTGTCGTGCACGAATCCGAGCAGCTCCAGACCGGCCGACCGGATCATCTCGCCTACCGGCCACCCGCACCGCGGGCTCCGACCGGATTCGCCGACCCCGCGTGGATCCATGCCGATCAGGTCGTAACTCGCCAAGACCTCCGGCGACAGCACATCGCCGAGCAGATCCATGCTGTCCAGACCCTCCGCACCGGGACCGCCTGGATTGGACAGCAGAATTCCCCGCCGTCGCGCCGGATCGCCGGCCTTCACCCGCGAAATCGCCACGGTCATCGTGCGATCGTCGATTTTCCCGTAGTCGAGCGGCACCAGTACATCCGCGCACTCGCCACCGGCCTTGTCTACATTCTCGACGCCGCAAGGCTTCCACTCGAGCCGCTGGTGATAGAACCTGTCCAACCCGATCGGGTGCGAGTCGTCCGCCGGGTCGGCCTGGCTGTACGCCGGCACAACCATCAGCAGCGACACTGCCACTACAGACATCGAACGCCAGAACAGGTTCACCGACAACAGACTTCGCCTCTCGACATGAGCGCTCACGCAGGTTGGTGCGACGTGAACCGTAGCCGATGCGGCGGTTCGGTTGTGGTAACCCACACCCACTCAGGGTGAGTCAAGCATTTCGACGCGCATCGAGTCCGTCCAGCACGCGGTCCAACCCATAGCGGAACTTCCGTTCGCGCATCTCCGCCGGGTCTCCGTCCCAATCGGTCGGCTGAACTCTCGGGAACTCCAGCGCCGCTTGCTCTGCGGCGGGCCGGAGATCGGCGATGAGCTCTTTCTCGGACTGTCCGCTGCGCGCCAACATGCTCAGCCATGCCGCCTCGGTGATGCCCATGCCCACCACGTAGCTGATCACCGTGCCGATGCCGCCGCTCGCCTCGTCGCCGGGGAATCCGCCCGCCTGGAACAACCCCACCATCCGATCGTTGAGCCGCATCACGTTCGGGCCCAGGTAGGACAGGCCGACCTGGCCTAGCGTCGAGGCCATCCACGGGTGCCGCAGGATCATCGCGCGCAGGCTTCGCGCACACTCCTGTGTCGCCGTGCGCCAGTGCGTCGGATCGTCGATCTCTGGAACGCTGATCTCGCCGTACACCTCGTCGACCACCAACTCGACGAGCTCGTCGCGATTGGCCACGTGTCGGTAGAGCGAGGTGGCGCCCGCGTTCAGACGCGCACCGAGCTGGCGCATGCTCAGCGCCTCCATTCCCTCCGCGTCGAGCAGTGCGACCGCTTCGACCACGATCTGTTCCCTGGTCAGGGCCGGCTGTTCCCTGCCGCGTCGCGGGCGCGTCCACACCGAACCCACTTGCTGTTTCTCCACGGGCATGTGATTCCTTCCGTTGCGTGGAGCTTAGCGCACGATGTTCGCACTTGCGAACGTAAGAATCTCGTGCGTACAGTGTTCGCATAACGAGAACATTGTACGCAATACTGCTGGAAGAGGTTTTCCGATGGACGCGACACCGACCCGCGACCCGAAGCGCTGGTGGATCCTGATCGTGCTGTGCCTCAGCACGCTGGTTCTGGTCATCGACAATTTCGTCCTGGCTGTGGCGGTGCCGCCGCTTGCCGAGGACCTCAACGCGACCGCGCAGGACATCCAGTGGATCCTGGACTCCTACATCCTGGTCTTCGCGGGACTGCTGCTCACCGCGGGCAGTCTGGCCGACCGATTCGGCCGACGGCGGGTGATGGTCATCGGGCTCGCCCTGTTCGGGCTCGCCTCACTGGGGGCGACACTGGCCACGAGCCCGATCGAGATGATCGTGGCCCGCACCGTGATGGGCGTCGGCGGTGCGCTCGTGCTTCCGAGCACACTGTCGATCCTGATCACGGTGTTCGACGACGAGGAGCGGCGCAAGGCGATGAGCTTCTGGAGCGCCGCGTCGGTGCTCGGACTGGTCGGCGGACCAGTGCTCGGCGGCGTGCTCATCGCCCACTTCTGGTGGGGCGCGGCATTCTTGCTCAACATCCCGGTCGCGGTCCTCGCCATCGTCGCCGCGCTAGTGTTGATGCCGGAGTCCAAGGGGCCGTGGACCGAGCCCGACCTGCCCGGCGCTGCGCTTTCCATGGTCGGCATGACCGCACTGGTGTGGACAATCATCGAATTTCCCAAGGGTGGTTTCGATCACGCAAGTACCCTGACCACGCTCGCCACCGCCGTCGTGGCACTGACCGCCTTCGTGATCCGGGAGAAGCGGGTGGCCCACCCGATGGTTCCGCTGAGCCTGTTCCGCAACCGCGATTTCAGCGGCGGCAGCCTGTCGCTGACCCTGGTCCAGGTGGCCAACGGCGGTCTGCTGCTGGTGCTGACCCAGTATCTGCAATTCGTACTCGGCTACTCGCCGACCGAGACGGGCCTGGCATTCATCCCGATGATGGTCGCGTCCATCGTGTTCAACGGGCTGGGCGCGGGAGTCGGCAGCCAGGTCGGCAACCGAACGCTCGCCGTCACCGGCATGCTGATCTCCGCGGTCGGACTCGGTCTATTGGCCGGCATGTCGGCCGACAGCGGCTTCGGAATGCCGGCTGTCGCGCTGGCGGTGCTCGGCGCGGGCGCCGGCCTCGCACAGCCCGCGGCCATCGCCGCGCTGATGGGTGCGGTGCCGCAAGAGCAGGCCGGTGTCGGGTCCGCTTTGAACGACACCATTCAGCAGGCGGGCGCCGCGCTCGGTATCGCCGCTCTGGGGAGCGTCCTGTCGAGCACCTTCACCCGCAGCATGCCCGAGTCCGCGCCGGAACTCGCCAAGCACTCGATCACGGACGCGCTCGCCCTCGCCGCCCGGACCGACAACACCGAACTCGTCACCACCGCCCGCGATGCCTTCACCTCCGCCATGTCGACCAGCTTCCTCGCGGGCGGCGTCGGCATCCTCGCCGCCGCGATCGTCGCCCTGTTCCTCATGCGCAATACCAAGCCCGCCCGTGCGGACCAGGCCGAGAAATCCGCCCAGGCGGCCGCACTGGCCGAGTAGCAGACACCCTCACGAAGCCGGCTCGTTCACTCGAGCTGGCTTTCGCAATGCGTTCGGTCCGAAAATTGCCGTGCGACAGGCCGATAGCGTGCGAGAACGACGGCCCTTACGATCAGAATTCGCCCGCTACTCCGAGAACGGTTCGGCCCGAGTGGGTTCCGTCCTTGATCGAGTGCAGCACGCGCTCCACATCGGTGATCGGCGCATACCGCTCCAGGGCCGAAAGATGTTGCGGGCGCAGCTCGTTACCGAGCCTGGTCCACAGCGCGCGGCGCTTCTCGATCGGGACGTTGACCGAATCTATGCCGAGCAGCGCGACCCCACGGAGGATGAACGGCATCACCGTGGTGGGCAGGTCGGATCCGCCGGTGAGCCCGCTGACCGCGACCGCGCCGCCGTAGCCGATGGCGCTGAGGATGTAGGAGAGCGAGGTGCCGCCGACACTGTCCACCGCCGCCGCCCATCGCGCCTTGGTCAGCGGCCGAAGCTTGGCGTTCGGGTCTTCCGGCAAGCGACCGATCACCTCGTTGGCGCCGATCTCGCTGAGGAAATCGCCCGCATCGGACTTGCCGGTGGAGGCGATGACCTCGAACCCCAGGCCGGAGAGAATGTCCACGCTCACGCTGCCTACACCGCCGGTCGCGCCGGTGACCAGCACCGCGCCGTCGTCCGGGGTGAGGCCACGGTCGAGCAGGGACTGCACGCTCAGTGCCGCGGTGAAGCCCGCGGTGCCGAGTGCGGCGGCATCGCGCGGGCTCAGCGCCCCCAGCTTGACCACCCAATCCCCGGGTACTCTGGCGTATTCCGCGAAACCACCGTGGTGTGAGACTCCGATCTCGTAGCCGTGCGCGACCACCAGGTCGCCGGGAGCGAAGTCGTCGTCCGAGGACGAGACCACCTCGCCGGTCATGTCGATGCCGGGCACGATCGGGTAGTCGCGGACCACGCCACCACCCTTGGTGATCGCCAGGCTGTCCTTGTAGTTCGCGCTCGAGTAGTGCACTTTGATCGTCACTTCGCCCGGCCCGAGGAATTCCTCGTCGACCTGCTGCCGGGTCAGGACGATCCCGCTGTCCGATTCGTGTGCCACCATCGCCCAGAACTCCATGCCGACGAGCATACGAGTGCGGGGCCCCGTGCCAGGGGCGCCACGACTACTCGGGGACGAGTTCGAGCCGGACGCCGAGCAGTCGAACCGGGCGGTCGAGCTCGAACCGATCGATGATGTGCAGCGCGGTCTGCGCGATTCGCGCGACGTCGATGGTCGGTTCGGGCAGCTTCTCCTGCTTGCTGCGGGTGTAGAAGGTGTTCGTGCGCACCGTCACAGACACGCGGGTGGCGACCCGGCCCGCGGCGGCCATCTCCTCGGCGACCTCGGTGGCCAGCCGCGCCACCTGGGCACGGATCTCGCCAGGATCGGTGAGATCATGCGGGAAAGTCTCGGATTTGCTGCGGCCCACGGGAACTCGCGGCTCAGTGGTGATATCGGTGTCGCCCTTGCCGTGGCCGAGCACCCAGAGATACGGGCCGGTATTGGGCCCGAACTCGGCGGCGAGGCGATGCCGGTCCGCTGACATCAGATCACCGACGGTGTCGATGCCGAGGTCGGCCAAGCGGGCGGCGATTCGATTGCCGATGCCCCACAGTGCGTTCGTCGGACGGTGGGCCATCACCTCACCCCAGTTTCCGGCGGTCAGCCGGAAGACGCCCGCGGCGGCGCCGGCGCCGGTGGCCGGTTCGGCCGACGACTTTCCCGACGACTTGGCGAAGCCGGTGGCGAGTTTGGCGGTGAGCTTGTTGTCGCCGATGCCGATCGAGCAGGTCAGGTGCAAACGGGCGATGGCGGCGCGAATCTCGTGTGCGAGAGCCTCCGGATCGTCGGTGTCGGCGGCGAGGAACGCCTCGTCCCAGCCCCACACCTCGACCCGGCCCGGGAAAGTCCGCAACAGGGACATCACCTCGTCGGATGCCTCCTCGTATGCGGCCATGTCCAGCGGAAGGAACACACCGTCCGGGCACTTGCGCTGCGCGCTGCGCAGCGCCATCCCGGCCCGCACGCCGAACGCACGCGCCGGATAGGACGCGCATGTCACCACCTTGCGGGGCTCGGTGGGGTCGCCGTGCCCGCCGACGATGACCGGCAGGCCGCGCAGTTCCGGATGGCGGCGGAACTCCACCGCCGCCTGGAACTGGTCGAGATCGACGTGCAACAGCCACCTGGCCACATGCCGTTCTTACCGCAGTGGTCCGACAAGCCGTCGGATTTCCGGCGGGATCGACCAGTATTCCCCACGGCGGCACACGGCACACGAACGGGCCGGGCGCGGAAACGTTCCGTGCCCGGCCTGGTTCGGCTTGTCAGGCGGTGGCCGCGAACGCCGGGCGTTCCACGGCCGGTTCGGCGACCGGCTCGATGGCGTAGGCCAGGATGTCGGCCACGTCGGCGACGGGGCGGACCTCCACCGCGGCAAGCACTTCCGCGGGGACGTCGTCCAGGTCCGGCTCATTGCGGGCCGGGATGAACACCGTCTTCAGCCCTGCCCGTTGGGCGGCGAGCAGCTTCTGCTTTACGCCGCCGATCGGCAGCACCCGTCCATTCAGCGTGACCTCGCCGGTCATGCCGACATCCGAACGCACCTGACGATCCAGCGCCAGCGACACCAGAGCGGTGACCATGGTGACGCCCGCGGATGGCCCGTCCTTAGGCACCGCACCGGCCGGGAAATGGATGTGGATATTGCGATCCAGTACCGACGGCTCGATGCCGATCTCCTCCAGGTGCGAGCGCACGTAGGTCAGCGCGATCTGCGCGGATTCCTTCATGACGTCGCCGAGCTGGCCGGTCAGGGTCAGCGAGCGCTCGCCCTCGGCGGCGTTGGCCTCGATGTAGAGGACGTCGCCGCCCGCGCCGGTCACGGCGAGACCGGTCGCCACACCCGGCACGGCGGTGCGTTCCACCGAATCGGGGGTGAAGCGCGGACGACCCAGGTAGTCCTTCAGGTCGCCGAGACCGATCGTCACGGATTGCGCGGAAGCGCCACCGTGCTCGGACTTCACCAGCGCCTCATAGCCCAGTTCGGAGTCGTCACCCGAACCGCCCGGAGTAGTTCCGTCCTCGGACTTCACCAGCGCGTCGTAGCCGAGTTCGGGGTCGTACCCCGATCCGGCGGGGACGATTCCGTCCTCGGACAGCCGGGTCGCCGCCTTACGCAGTGCCTTCGCGATCAGCCGCTCCATCTGCCGGACACCGGCTTCCCTGGTGTAGTTCGCCGCGATCTCGCGAAGCGCCTCCTCGGTGATGGTCACCTCGTCGGCGGTCAGCGCGTTGCGCTCCAGCTGCCTGGGCACCAGGAAGTCGCGGGCGATGGCCACCTTGTCGTCCTCGGTGTAGCCGTCGACGGTGATCAGCTCCATCCGGTCCAGCAGCGGGCCGGGGATGGTCTCCATCACGTTCGCTGTGGCGATGAACAGCACGTCGGACAGGTCCAGGTCGAGGTCGAGGTAGTGGTCGCGGAACGTGTGGTTCTGCGCTGGGTCCAGCACCTCGAGCAGGGCGGCGGCCGGGTCGCCGCGGAAGTCTGAGCCGACCTTGTCGATCTCGTCGAGCAGGACGACGGGGTTCATCGAGCCGGCCTCCTTCATGGCGCGCACGATGCGACCCGGCAGAGCCCCGACGTAGGTCCGCCGGTGACCACGGATCTCGGCTTCGTCACGCACGCCGCCGAGGGCGACGCGAACGAACTTGCGGCCCAGCGCCCTTGCCACGGACTCCCCGAGCGAGGTCTTGCCGACGCCGGGCGGGCCGACCAGCACCAGCACCGCGCCGGAGCCGCGTCCGCCGACGACTTCCAGGCCGCGGGCGGCCCGACGGGACCGGACGGCCAGGTATTCGACCATGCGGTCTTTGACCTCGTCCAGGCCGTGGTGGTCGGCGTCCAGGACCGCGCGGGCGGCCGGAACATCGGTGCTGTCCGTGGTTTTCACCGTCCACGGCAGCTCCAGCACGGTGTCCAGCCAGGTCCGGATCCAGCCGGATTCCGGGCTCTGATCGCTGGCCCGCTCCAGCCTGCCCACCTCGCGCAGCGCTGCCTCGCGGACGTCGTCGGGGAGGTCGGCCTGCTCCACGCGGGTGCGGTAGTCGTCGGCACCGTCGGGCTCGTCCTCGCCGAGTTCCTTGCGAATGGCGTTGAGCTGCTGGCGCAGCAGGAACTCCCGCTGGCTCTTCTCCATACCCTCGCGGACGTCTTCGCTGATTTTCTCGGTGATCTCGGCCTCGGCGATGTACTCCTTGGTCCACTCGACCAGGGTGGCGAGCCGCGTGGCCACGTCGGGGGTTTCGAGCAGTTCCCGCTTCTGCTCGGCGGTCAGGTACGGCGCATAACCGGCGGTGTCGGCGATTGCCGACGGGTCGGTCAGCTGATTGACCGCGTCGATGATCTGCCAAGCCTCGCGGCGCTGCAGCACCGAGACGACCAGCTTCTTGTACTCGGCGGCCAGTTCCTTGGTCCGGCCATCCGGTGCGGGAGTGTCGACCGGCTCGGCCTCTACCCACAGGGCGGCGCCGGGCCCGGTGACCCCATGTCCGATCTTGGCGCGCCGTTCAGCTTTCAGGACGGCCGCCGGTGCTCCACCGCGCATCCGGCCGACCTGTTCGATGGTGGCGACCACGCCGTAGGCGGCGTAGCCCTCGGTCAGCCGCGGCGCGAGCAGCACGGCCTCGGTCTTGGCGGCGCGTGCGGCGTCGATCGCGGCCTGAGCGGATTCGTCCAGTTCGATGGGCACGACCATGCCCGGCAGCACGATCGGATCGGTCAAGAACAGCACCGGCAGGTTCTGTGGTGTAGTCACGTGTTCGACCTTCCAAAAAGTTGAGCGATGCCTACTCAACCCCGGCGTTCCCGGGTTTGTTCCGCCCTGTTCAGCTCGTTCGCTTCGAGCGAAATCCGACGCCGGTGTGGCGCAGGGCCCCACCGAGATGCGAGCACCGGCCGACGCGACGATCGATAGGGCCGTACGCAACAAGCGAGATGCCTAAACCATCCTTCCCACCGCGGTCGAGGAGCTGATCCAGCAGCGGGCCGAACGTCAGCGCGCCTGAACCGATCAATCCCGGCCAGAATGGGCCGTAACGAACCGAGGAGACCATCATGGCCAAATATCTGCTGCTCAAGCACTACCGGGGCGCGCCGGCGCCGGTCAACGACGTGCCGATGGACCGGTGGACGCCAGAGGAGGTGACGGCCCACGTGCAGTACATGGGGGATTTCGCCGCGCGACTCGAGGCCACCGGCGAGTTCGTCGACAGTCGAGCGCTGTCCCCGCAGGGCACGTTCGTCCGCTCCGACGGCGACGGACGCCCTCCTGTCACCGACGGCCCGTTCGCGGAGACCAAGGATCTGATCGCCGGGTGGATGATCATCGACGTCGAGACCTACGAGCGGGCGCTCGAGCTGGCCGGCGAGCTTTCCGCGGCTCCGGGCGCGGGCGGGAAGCCGGTCCAGGAGTGGCTCGAGGTACGACCGTTCCTCACCGAGTTGCCCACGGTGACCGAGTGAACGAGTCGCTGCTGCGCGAACTCGTACCCTCGGTGATCGGAGTCCTCGTCCGCCGCGGCGCCGACTTCGCCGCGGCCGAGGATGCGGTGCAGGAGGCGCTGATCCGGGCACTGGAAACGTGGCCGGACAATCCACCGCGCGATGCCAAGGGATGGCTCGTCGCGGCCGCATGGCGCAAGTTCCTCGATGCCTCCCGGGCCGAAACATCCCGGCGGGGAAGAGAACTCGCCGTGGAGGTCGAGCCGCCGGCCGGTCCGGTGCCCGCCATGGACGACACGCTGTGGCTGTATTTCCTGTGCGCGCACCCTTCCCTGTCCCCTGGGTCGGCCGTCGCATTGACCTTGCGCGCTGTCGGCGGCCTGACGACCCGGCAGATAGCCATGGCCTATCTCGTCCCCGAAGCGACTATGGCGCAACGGATAAGCCGGGCCAAACGGCGAATCACAGGGCTGCCGCTCGACCAGCCCGGTGACCTCGCGACAGTGCTGCGTGTGCTCTACCTCGCCTTCAACGAGGGCTACAACGGGGACATCGACCTGGCGGCCGAAGCCATCCGCCTCACCCGCCAGCTCGCCACCTCGACCGACGCGCCCGAGGTCTCGGGGCTCCTCGCACTGATGCTGCTGCATCATGCTCGCTGTGCGTCTCGCACCGGCCCGGGCGGTCGCCTGGTGCCGCTCGCGGAGCAGGACCGATCCCGTTGGGACACCGGCCTTATCACCGAGGGGGTGGCGATTCTGCAAACCGCGTTGGCCCGCGACCAGCTGGGCGAATACCAGGCCCAGGCCGCGATCGCCGCCTTGCACGCAGATGCCCCGAGCACCTCCGAGACGGACTGGGTACAGATCGTGGAGTGGTACGACGAACTGCTACTCCTCACCGCCAGCCCGGTAGTGCGGCTGAACCGCGCAGTGGCGGTCGGTGAGGCCGACGGACCCCGAGCCGGACTGGCCGAACTGGCCGAACTGGACCCAGCGCTGCCCCGCCACACCGCAGTCCGGGCCTACCTCCTCGAAGGCGCCGGCGATCTCGAGCAGGCCGCCGCCCTGTACGCCGAGGCAGCCCGCGCAGCCACCAATGTGCCTGAGTGCCATCACCTCACCCGCGAGGCAGCCCGGGTGCGGCAGTTGCTGCATTCCTGAGCCCGGTTGTCGCAGAGCGACACTCGACTTTCCCGGTAGGAGCCAAGCCCCCCGCACCTGCCGCCAGGCGGTCGTTGGCACGATCCTGCTCGGCCAGAGTCGCGGGCGCCGGGGATCTGTCGAGCAGCTAAATGTCGTGTGATCTGATTACACAACATTTAAAGGAGGAGGATCGGCATGCGACCCGCTGAGGAACTGCGCTATCTCACCTTGGCCATTCAGCGTGAGGGAAATCGAATACTCTCCGCGGATCTGCGGCCATTGGGTTTGACCCCGTCCCAGGCCGAAGTTCTCAGGGTGCTGACCGATCATCAACCACTGACGCTCGCCGGGCTCGGTGAACTGCTGGTCTGCGAGACCGGTGGTAGCCCGAGCAGGCTTGTCGATCGGCTGGTCACCTCGGGCCTCATCAAGAGAGAGGCCGCGCTCGACGATCGGCGCCGGATCACGCTCACACTTACGGCGGAGGGAGAACAACTGTCGTCGAAAGTCGCGGAGATCGAAGAACGGCTGTATCGGACGATCGACGAGGTCACGGACGGCCAAGCCATCGAAGGGGCGCTCGAGCTGATGCGAGGTTTCGCCCGCTATTTTCCTGCCGTGCGAGCCGTCGGCCGCCGTGCCATCCTGCGGATCGCCGAGTCGCCCAGTTGATCCTGCCGCTCGCGCGTTCACGTCCCCGGACGTGCCGCTCGAGAACTGCCGACATGGGTGCCCGCGCCACGTTGACACCCCTCCAACGCAATGAGAGTGTGGGGGCCTCGATATGTCATTCCGGCGGTTCCGTCGGCTCGCCCCAGGGAGTCCCATCGATGTCGTCGCTCGCCGCCGGCGTGTTTATCGACTGGGAAGGGTTGACCGGACGGTCGAAGTTCGTCGTCGACCTGATCACGTTCCCGATCTTCAGCTCGCTGGCGGGCTGGCTGACCAACTGGACCGGCGTGCTGATGCTGTTCTGGCCGGTGCGGTTCCGCGGCGTCCGCGTTCCCGGCCTGCCCGTGCTCTATCCCTACTTCCCGCGCCGGGTCCAGGTGCTGCCGACCTTCTCCGGTGACGGGCGTCGCCTCGGATTCCAGGGATTCATCCCGGCCCGCGCGGAGAAGATGGCCAGTATCTGTGTGGACAAGGCGCTGATGCGGATCGGCAGCCCCAAGGACTTCATCCACGAACTCGACCTGGACGGCATCGCCGACTACATCGCGATTCTCGCGCGCGAACAGGTGCAGTCGCTGGTCGACGAGCTGATGTACCGGGAGAATCCGGACCTGTGGCGCACCGTGCCGCGCGCCGCCAAGCAGCTGATCTACCAGCGGGTGGATCGCGAATTGCCCGCACTGTCGCGCCGGGCGTTCGAATCGCTCGGCGACAACGTCGACCAGCTGATCGACATCAAGAGCTTCGTCATCCGCTACCTGCGGGAGAACCCGTCCATCCTGAAGGATCTGACCACCACGATCGCGGCACCAGAGCTGCGGTTCATGGTGCGAATCGGGTTCCTCGGTGCGCCGTTCGGTCTCCTACTGGCCCTCTATATGCATGTGCACCAGCACATTCCGGTGATCGGTTCGGTGCCGGGCTGGGTGATCGTACTGCTCGCCTCAGCGGCGATCGGCGTGATCGTGAACGTCATCGCCGTGAAGATGGTGTTCGAGCCGGGCGACCCACGGCCGAGGTACAAGTATCCGTGGAAACAGGCACTTCTCGCGAAGCGGCAGCCGCAGGCGGCTACCGACCTCGCACACATCCTGGCCTACCAGGTGTTGACCCTGCCGAATCTGTCGAAGGAGCTCCTGGACGGCCCGAACGGGGACAAGACCAGGCAACTGCTGGAGCACCTCATCGCCGACGAGATCAACCGCCAGCTCGGGCTCACCACCTCGTTCGTGCGGGCTGCGCTCGGCCGCCGCCAGTTCGACAATCTCAAGGTTGGCGCTGCGGGTGCGGCAGTCGGCCTGGCGCCGAGCCTGGTCGAGGACGAGGAATTCACGCTCGAGCAGGCGAAGACCATTGACGAATTCGCCACGCGCAAGCTCCGGCGGCTGACGCCGGGGGAGTTCATGGAGATGTTCTACGCGTCGGTCGAACAGGATGCCTGGCTGCTCTACCTGCACGGCGCGGCCCTCGGTTTGGTCGTCGGCACCGCGCATCTGGTCATTTTCGGCTGGTAGCCGGTCCGCGCACCGCGCGGCCGCAAGGACGGGGAAAATACAAGCACGCACGCTTGCATTTTTCTCGGCCCGCTGCGAAGCTGAACCGGAAGGCACCCGAGGCGGTGTGCCCCGATCGGGAGGGGAACGGATGGCTGACCTCGAAGTGCTACTCGGCGATTTCGCCGCCGAATGCGCGGATTTGGAACGGCTCGTCGCCCCGTTGGCACCGGCGGACTGGGCGCAGCCGACCCCGGCGGCCGGCTGGACCATCGCGCACCAGATCGGCCACCTGGCCTGGACCGACGAGGTCGCGACCATCGCCGCCGCGGACGCCGACGGCTTCCAGAAACTGATAGCCGATGCGGGGCCACGTGCGCTCACCTTCGTCGATGAAGCGGCCGAGGAAGCCGCGGCCGCACCACCCGCCGAACTGCTCGACCGGTGGCGGCACGGACGCACAACCTTCACCGACGCGCTGCGCGCAGTGCCCGTAGGCGTCAAGCTGCCCTGGTTCGGTCCGCCGATGAGCGCGGCTTCGATGGTCACCGCCCGCATCATGGAGACTTGGGCGCACGGGCAGGACGTGGCCGATACCCTCGGAGTCGCAAGGACTCCCACCACGCGCCTGCGCACCGTGGCGCACATCGGCGTGCGGACCAGGAACTTCGCGTACACGGTGCGCGAAAAGACCCCGCCCACCGAAGAATTCCTGGTTGAGCTGACGGCGCCCGATGGTGCGATCTGGTCTTGGGGTCCAGAGAAGGCCGTGCAGCGAGTAATCGGACCCGCAGTGGACTTCTGCCTGCTGGTGACGCAGCGCCGCCATCTCGACGACCTCGCGATCGAGGTACATGGCGAGGACGCCGCCGAATGGCTCAGCATTGCACAGGCTTTCGCGGGCCCGACGGGAAAAGGCAGGACAGCGGGCCAGTTCGCCTGACCCGCTGACACCCGACCCGGTCCGAAGATCCGGGAGCGGGCGAGCGCCACACTTGGGTGCGCCGTTCGTGTCGACGGCCGGACGCCATTGGCCGGGTGTCTCAATGTGGCAGTCGAGAATGACGCTCGCCAGCTACGCGATTGTTTACCCGCTGGTGTGCCGTCGGAAACATTCATAGGCCCTGGCATCGGTTCTCGACCGTCCGGCGCGGTAGCCCTGGCGGCACATTGTGATGCCGATCTCCCTCACGCACTGTAGCCACCGGCCACGCCGGTAACCTGGATAAGCGTGCGACTTCCGATGATGCGGGTCGTTCTGTCGAGGAGCAGCAACGCAGACAAAGGACGCATCGTGACAGCACACAGACCTGCCCAGTTCGCACGGCACGCCACCATCGTGCTCGCTGCGGCCACCAGTCTCAGCCTGACCGCCGTCGCGGGTGGGTACATCGTGCACCAGATGGCCGATGCGCAGCGCCCCGACAGGGAGCTCGCCGCACCGGTCGCTCCGACCGGGGCGAAGGATACCCACCGCGGCGGTCCGGTCGGCTCCGATCCGAGGCTGACCAGCCGCAGCTTCGCGCTGCCCGCGGCGTACACGCGACAGCTGGCAACCGAACCGACACACGCGGAGCCGCATAGCGATTCGACCCAGCGCACGCCGACGAGTCGGGGCGGCAAGGTCAGGTTGGGCAACGCCTTTGTCGAAGCGCGGATCGCCGAGGCCGAGACGGACACCGTCTCGGTCACCGTGGGCACCAACGCGTTCGCTTTGCTCACCGGCTACCTGCCGACTCCAGTGCCGGAACAGCTCGGCGCCGCGCCGTCGGCCGTGACCACGGTGCGCACCGATCTCGACATCCACCACGGTGAGGTGCGATTGGCGTTCTCCGACCCGACCCTCGGCGAGCACGATCTGCGTCTGAGCCGTTGCCCTGAGCCCGCGGCAACTCCGGAGAAGACACGCCCCACAGGCATGAGTTCCGAGCCTGCCGGCCTCGAGACCACGGTTGCGCTCCCGGGCGGCGCCGACCACGCAGTCGCGGTGTAACCCGATCGCGGACACCTCGTCGACCAGCTTCGAAGGCGGCGGCTCGCACCCGAGCTCTCGAGCAACCGTCCAGTCCATATCTGGCAATACGTCGTACCAAATTCCGGTCATCCTCTCGAATAAAGAGGAGAGCTGTAGTACTTTTAACGCCAGTCGTGGGACAGGGAGGGCCTATGGGCCACATCAAGTACGCGAGTGACGTCGGAGCGCCGGTAGAAGTGGCATTCACTTACACGGACAACCATCTCTTCGTACCGAACTGGATGTTCGGCATCGCGAACTTCGAGCCGACCGGCGAACTCGACCGCGGCCTCGGCGCAGCCTTCGCCGCCCGTCTCGGGCTCTGGCGACAGGCCGTGACATGCGAGATCACCGAATACCGCCGCAACGCGGTGATCGGGTATACGCTCCGTGGGCGTTTGACCTGGACGTTGACGCTGCGCTTCGACCCGCTCGGCTATGGGCGGTCGGTGCTGACGTCCGAGGCGGAGTACAGTCCACCCCGCGGATTCATCACCGGGCGCCTGTGCGCCGGTCCGGTGGATGCCGCCGTGAAGTCGGCACTCCGCCGCACTGAAACCCAATTGCGAAGGGAGATAGAGGAATTCCACGGTACCGATCTTGTCGGTCGGATTGCGTAGGGTGCCACCTATGATCATCGTGAGCACCGACGGATCCTGCCTCCGCAATCCCGGCGGCGCCATCGGCTGGGCTTGGGTCAATCATCAGGGCTCCTCGGCGAGCGGAGGAGCCGCGTCCGGAACCAACCAGGTCGCGGAATTACGTGCGGTACTGGAAGCGATTGTCGCCCATTCCGGGTCCGAACCCCTTTTCATCGAAAGCGATTCGCTGTACGCGATCAAGTGCGCCTCGGAGTGGGTGTCGGGCTGGCGGGTCAACGGCTGGCGCACATCCGCCGGGGGTGCCGTGAAGAACGTCGAACTCGTCCGGCAGATCGACCGGGCCATCGCGAGCAGGCCGGGTCCGGTCCGGTTCCGCTGGGTCCGTGGGCATGTCGGCAACTACTTCAACGAGCAGGCCGACGCGCTGGCCGGCGAAGCGGCTCGACGGGCTGCGGCCACCGCGGCCGTCGCCGAGGTGAACACCGTGGAGATCCCCGCGGTGACTGTGGAAGAAGCGTCGGCGGCGCCGGAAGCGCCGAAGGACAAGGCCGCGGGGAAGGCGGCCGCGCCGTCGGCGCCGCAGACATTGACGCTGTTCTGATCCGCTCGCGCGGATCGCGAAGACTGCCCGAATAGCCTCCGGCGGTGGTGGCTCGGCCCACCGCCGGAGGCACTCGGCTAGTTGCCCGGCTGCGGCGCGGGCTGGCCCGACGGCGCGGGCTGCTGGCCGTTGCCCGGCGCGGGCGCACCAGGCAGGCCGTTTCCCGCCCCCTTCAACATAGGCGAGTCGAGTTTCTCGACCAGCCACTTGTCACCCGACTTCTGCAGCTGGGCGATCACCACCACAAACTGCCGCTCCGGGTTGGGCTGGGTGAAATTCGTTCGGTACTGCGTCAAGGTCACCAGCACCTTGGCCGAGGTCTGGTCCCCGGACTGGTAGCCGCACTGCACGTCGTCGGCCCAGGACTTGACCTGCGCCTGGACCATGGCATCCCTGAGCGCCTTGGTCGCGTCGTCGAACTCCTTCAGGAACTCCCCGGTCGCGCCGGCCTTCACCGTCGTGAAGTAGTCGTCGAGGTTCTTCGAGTAGTCGTAGACGGAGACGTCCTTGCCGAACTTGCACGCGGCACTGGTCGAATCGCGGATCGCGTCGAGCTTGTCACCGCGGTCCTTGCCCTGCAGGAAGAACACGACGACCGCCGTGATCGCCGCCACCGCGAGCACACCGGCCACGAAGGCAGCCACCAAGGGCAGCGAAGTGGATCTCTGCGGCGTGGCGGGACGAGCGCCCCCCTCGGGTTCGCTCTTCTTGTCCGTCTTCTCCTTGTCCGCCTTCTCCGCCTTGGACTCCTCGGCCTTCGCGGCGGCGGCATCCTCCGATTCGGCGGTCACCTCGTCGGTGGCCTCCTCGTTGTCGGCGGCCTTGGTCTCGGCGTCCTTGTCGGTCTCGGCGTCGTCGCTAGACATCGATACAACCTGCACTTTCCCGACGCGCGTCGGCGCGCCGATTGGCTGACCGGCCCGCAACAGAGGCGAACCGTAGGCGTTCAACCGGCGAGTATGCCCGGCCGGCGGGATGGCCACCGGGCCGGGTACGAACTCACCGCACCGGAGGAAGGGTCCGCTCGTTCGGATCCACACCCGGCGGCATGTGCGCGCCGTTGTTCGGCACATCGGGACGCGGCGCGTTGGCCGCGCCACGGATCAGTTGACCCGGCGGCGGGTTCTCGCAGTAGTTCCACTTCGGAATCGTGCCGTCCTGCACGACCTCGTTGCGGATCTTCGGAGTGTTGTAGGTGCAGAACGGCCGCGGCCAAATGTCGACGATCGCGTGGAACTCACCGTCGTGCGCCGGGATTCCGAGCGCCTCGCCGCCGAGTGCGAGCGAGGGGAACAGCGCACGCAGCGCGGGTAGCCGCAGCTGCGCCGCCTTGGTGATCGCCTGAAAGTTGGTCGCCAGGCTGGTGATCGGGTCGGCCGTCTTGTCCAGCACCGCACCGAGGCTGGTGAGCTGGCCTGGCGCCTGCTCGAGTACGCGCTGCAGCTCCGCGTTCGCGTCGTTGAACTGCTCGAACAACGTTCCGGAGTTGCGCGTCAGGGTGGCGAGATCCGGCTGCGCGTGCGATGTGGTCTCGGAGATGGTGCGCAGGTTGGTGATCAGGTTCGTGGTCTGTGGCAGCAGCGAGTCCAGGCCCGCCGCGGCCAGGCTGATCCCGTTGACCATGCCGCGCAGTTGATCCGGTCCACCGCTGAGCGCGATGTCCAGCTCGTTCAGGATGACCTTGAACTTGCCCGGCTCGATCTGTGCGATCAGCGCACTGGAGTTGTCCAGCACCGACCACACCGGCGTCGGCGTGTGGATCTTCTCCGGATCGAATTGGATCACCGCGCCGTTGGCCAGGTACGGGCCCTGTTCCGCGTTCGGCCGGAAGTCGATGTACTGCTCACCGGCGCCGGAGAGCGCCTGCACCGCGATCGCGGTGTCCACCGGGATCTTGTACTTCGACTCGATCTCCGCGGTTGCGGAGATGGCCTGGCCGCGGTCGGTCAACTTGATCGAGGTGACCTTTCCGATCCGCCATCCGCGCAGGGTCACGTCGTTACCCGGTTGCAGGCCGCCGGAACGGTCCAAGTTCACGGTGACGGTGTAGTTCGAGCGCAGCGGATTGATCCGCATAACATTCACCATCAGGTACGCGGCCCCGACCAGCAACACGAGAATCAGGCCGAGATTCGACAGCAGCAGCTTGCGCCCGAACAGCTTGGACAAGAAGGTCATCGGTGCCCTCCCGTCACCCGGCCGTACACCAGTTGCAGCACCTGGATCAGGCTGCCCGCGAAGTCCTGCAGGTCGTTGAGGTCCGGAAGCCTGCCGTGCTGCGGATCGGTGAGCGCGCTGAGGTCGAGATTGGTGGCGGTCGCGTACACCGCGAAGCTGTTGCCTCGGAACGTCGCGTCCAGCTTCGGCCGCAACACCCTCATCCGCTCGAGCAGCACCCCGAAGCCGTCGCCAGTTCTGGCCAGTGCGTCCATCAGCTGGCGGGTGTTGTCCAGCAGGCTGCTCAACTGCTGGGTGGTGGTGTCGGCGTAGTCGCCGAGGGCGGCGCTCGTGGTGGACACCTTGGTCAGCAGTTCACCGATGGCCCTGTTGTTCTCGGCGATGGCACCGATCATCTGCGGAAGCGTGTCGGCAACCTCGCCCAGCTCGGCACGACGCGACTCGATGGTCGTCGCCAGTGTGCTGAACTCGTTGAGCACGCTGTCGACCCGGGCGGTGTTGTCGTTCAAACTGCCGACCACACCGGTCATCTCGGTGATCAGGTGGGACAGCTGCCCGCCACGCCCGCCGACGATCGAGTCCAGCTCCGCACCCAGCTTCGACAAGCTGGCGATGCCGCCGCCATTGAACAGTAGGGAGACCGAGATCAGCAACTGCTCGACGGTCGCGCCCGCGGACGTGCTCTCCAGAGTGAGCGTGTCGCCGTCGTGCAGCGTCTGCGTGCCGGGCTCGGTCTTGGGCTTGGACACCGCGACGAACACGTCACCGAGCGGGGTGGCCTGGCGCAGTTCCGCCGTGCTGCCCTTGGGCAGCTCGATGTCCTTGCTGATGGTCAGATCGACAACCGCCTGGAAGTTCTTGGTCTTGATGTTGGAGACCACGCCGACGTCCGAGCCGCCGATCTTCACCTTCGCCTGGTCGGGCAGGTTCAGTGCGTTCTCGAACACCGCGTGCACGGTGTAGGTGTCCCCGGACATGCCCGGCTTGGGCAGTGGCAATTTCTCCACCGTGAGCCCGCAGCCTGAGGTGACGCCGACAGCGGCCACCGCTGCGGCGGCGACCAGCGCCCTGCGTGCCTTGATCGTCATGCGATACGTCATTTCGTCAGTCCGAGCAGCGCCGCGGTGAGCCCGTAGTCGGGTCCGAAGTCCTGCATGTTTCCGGTACGGCAGCCATCCGCCTTCATCTGGATCCGTTCGCAGAACAAGCTGACGATCTCACCTGAGAGCGCGGTGCCGATCACCCCGTGCAGCCGGACATAGCTGTGCTCGCGGTTCACCATGCCATCGATGTTCTGCATCACCATCGGCGTAAGGTCGACGACCTCGGTGATGCCGTAGGCGTTGTCACGCAGCTGCTGGGTGACGTTGGTCAGGCCTGTCATAGACCCCGACAGCTGATCCCGATACTGCGACAACGTGGTGCTGGTATTCGCCAGGAAGGCGTTGAGCTGATCCAATGTCGCCTGCAGGCCAGGGGATTGCTCGGCGAGTAGGCCGCTCATCTGGGTCATCCGGTTGCTGAAATCGCGCACCGATTGGTCGTTCTCGGCCAGCATCGTGGTGAGATCGTTCAGCTTGACGATAATGTTGGACACCGCATCCTTGTTGTCCACACCGACCTTCAGCGCGCCGGACAGCGCGTTGAGGGTGTCGCGCATTTTCGCGCCATTGCCGTTCATCATCGGGTAGAGCACCCGGCCGGACAGCGGGCCGAGGCCTTCCTGACCGGGCTCGGGCTTCAGCGCGGCCGCGAACTGATCAATCGTCTTGATCATTGTGTCCAGCTCGACCGGCGTCTTGGTGCGGCCCTTCGGCAGATGCGCGCCGTCGGACATGGTGTCACCGGCGGTGTAGACCGGAGTGAGTTCGATGTGCCGGTCGGTCACGATGGATGGCGAAATGATCGCTGCCATCGCGTCTTTCGGGATCTTGACGTCCTTGTCGATGGAGATGTGCACCTCGATGAGGGTGCCCTTCGGCACGATCTTGTCGACCTTGCCGACGTCGAGTCCGAGCACCGTGACCGGGTTGCCCTCGTAGATGCCCGCGATGTTCTCGAAGTCCGCGGTGATCCGCATCGTCGTACCCAGTGCGTCGTTCACCGAACTCGGCAGCAGCGAACAACTGCCGACCGCCAAGGCGGCGGCGCTGATCATCAGTGTCTTCGCGACTGTCTTCAGCTGGAAAGCGCTGCGGAGTTTCATCCCTGGCACCCCTCGATAACTTGGGCGAAGCACAGCCAGTTGTCCGGGAACAGCCACGGCAGGCCGACGTCACCGTACGGACCGCTGCCGCCGTACGAGTTCGCCAGGTAACGCAGGGTCGGCGGCATCAGCGACAGCATGCGATCCAGGTTGTCCTTGTTTTTCTGCAGGCCCTCGGCCATGGTGTTCAGCTGCTGGATGGTCGGGCCGAGCTGATCGTTGTTCTCGGCGCCGATTGCCTGCAGCTGCTTGGTCAGCGCCGCGATGTTGTCCAGCAGCTGACGCAGCAGGCCTTGGCGCTCCATCACCCGGTTCGCGATGGCCTCGCCCTGGGTGATCACCAGCAGCACGCTGTTGCGATTGTCCCCGAGGATCTGGGTGACCCGGTCCAGGTCCTTGAGCAGACCGTCCACCTCGCCCTTGCGGGCATCTATCACCTTGGCCAGTGCGCCGACGCTGTCGAGCGCCTGCACCATCAGCTCGGGCGAGTCGCCTATCTGCTTGTTGATCAGGTTCAGCGCCGCCGCCAGCTTCGCGGTGTCGAGCGCCTCGAACTTCGGGGTGCCGACTTGGACCACATCGGACAGGTTGTAGGGAACCGAGGTGTTGGACACCAGGATTCGCCCGCCCTTCAAGCCGGAGCCGTCGCCGGGATCGAGGTCGACGAACCGTGCTCCGAGCAGCGTCGCCATCTTGATCGAGGCGCGTGCGTCCGGGCCGAGCTTCACGTCATCGCTCACGTTCAACGTCAGCAGCACGTGGTCACCCTCGAGCTTCGCACCGGCGACCCGGCCGGAGCCGACGCCCGCGACGTTCACCTTGTCGCCGACCTTGATGCCGGCGGCCTGCACGAACTCGGCCTCGACGGTCTGCTCGCCCACCCCGACGAGCTTGTAGACGCTGGACACCAGCAGCAGCACCACGATGAGGACGCCACCGAGGATGCCGAGCCAGAAGTACCGGTTGTTGTCGAACCTGGACCTGAGCTTCGTCATCATGGGCGGCACACCGCCGAGTGCGAAGTGCCACCGATCTGCGAGAACAGACCGCGGGGGAAGAGGACGCCGTACAGCGAGACGTCCAGTCCGCAGAGATACGCGTTGGCGTAGGCGCCCTCGGAGGCATGCCTACCCGCGGCAGCGAGGACGTTCGGCAGGTCGATCGCCGCCTGGTCGAGCTTGGCGCCGTTGTCCAGCAGCAGGGTCAGCGCCGCACTGGTGGAGTTCTGCGCGGTCTGCAGCTTCGGCTGAATCTGGCCCATCATGTCGACCAGTGACGTGGTCGCGTTCGCGATCTGCACCGTAGAGGCCTGCAAGGACTGCCCCTGCTCGTACAACCCGCCGATCAAGGCCCGGGTCTGGGTCACCAGGGTCTCCAATTCATCACCTCGCTTGGCCAACCCCGACATCACACCGGACAGGTTGGAGATCACGTCGGACAGGATCGCGTCCCTGCGCTGGAAGTCGGTCGCCAGCTGCGCAGCCTGAACGATGAACGCGCTCAACGAGACACCATCACCCTGCAACGCCTGGATGAAGGTCTCCGACAGCCGGTTGACCTGCTCGGGCTGCAGCACCTGGAACAGCGGCTGGAATCCGTTGAGCAGACCCGATACATCGAACGACGGCTCGGTCCGCTCGATCGGAATCGAGCCCTTGTTCTTCAGCGCCGCCGGGCTCGACTCCTTACCGGGAGCCAGCGCCACATACCGCTGACCGATCAGATTCTGGTAGCGGACAAGCGCTTTGGTGTCGTCGAAGAGCGTCTGGTCGCGCTGCACCACGAAGGTCACCTTCGCGACCGACTTCTTCAGGTTGGTGTCGCGACCCAGCTCGATCTTCTCGACTTTGCCCACCCGCACGCCCGCCATCCGCACGTCGTCGCCCTCGTGCAGACCGAGCACGTCGGAGAACGTCGCGGTGTAGGTGTTGGTGTCACCGCTGACGATGCGCGCCAACGTGTTCCACACGACCACCGTCACCAGAATGGACACGATCGCGAAGATGCCGAATCCGATCAGCGGCTTGCGAATGCTCATCGTCCGGCACCATTGTCGGACACCTGCATGGTTCCGCCCTTCAGAATCGAGCTCAGCAGCAGATATTCGGTGGTGGTCGGCTTGCGGCCGAGCAGCGCGATGATCGCGGAATCCCCCTGGTAGGAGATCGGCCGGGCCGACGGGGTCCCCTCTGGCGCCACGGCCGGAGCGGCGGGCGCCGGCACCGCCGCGGCAGGCGGGAGCAGGCCCGGCGGCAGCATCGGGAACAAACCCTCCAGCGGAGTGCCCGCGAATGGGGCGAGTGCGCCGCCGGTCGGAGCGGCCGTGGTGGCACGGTTCGGGTCCGGGGTGGTGACACCCGGTATCAGCGGCAGACCCGGCATCGGTACCACCGGAGGAAGCCCGGCGGCCGAGGCCAGCGCGCGCGGCTTCAGCTGCTCTGGGAGTTCACCGACGTCTGCGACCGCGGGGGCCGTCAAGCAGCTCGGGCCCGCCATTTCACCGTAACGTGGGCAGTCGGCCACGGTGTACGGGCGATACGGCGTCAGCGTGACGCCCGCGTTCCAGACCTGCTGCTTCTGCGGACCCCAGGTGAATGTGGTGTCCATCCGGCGCATGGTCTCGCTCAGGTTGAGCAGGCTCTGGGTGATCGCGTTCGGGTCGGCGGTGATCGCACCGAACATGTCGCTGGTCCCCGCGGTGACCTCCTTGCCGACATTCGGGTTGCGGGCGAACAGATCGTTCACCGTGTCCACGGTGCCGCTTGCCCCGGTGATCAGCGCGACCAGCTCGCTGCGGCGATCGGCGATCGTGCGCGCGGTCTGCACCGAGGTGCCGAGCACGTCGACCAGTTCCGGCGCGGACTGGTTGAGCGCATGGAACGACGCGGAGAAATCACCCAGCAGTATGCCGAGATCGGGGATCGAGTCATCGACGGCCTGCAGCCAGCGGTCGAACCGCTCGATGGTCGAACCTGGCATCCGGCCGCTGCCGTCCAGCGCCTGCGACAGGGTGCCGAGCACCCGGCCGAACTGCACCGGGTCGATCTCGTCGAGGATGTTGCGCACCGTGGTGAGCGTGTCCTGCAACGCGATGGTGCCCTGGCTGCGGTCCTCGTCGATGGTGGAGCCCTCGTGCAGGTACTGATCGGCGGGGCCGTTGAAGACCAGCTCGACGGAGGTGACGGCGAACAGATTGCTCGGCACTACGCGGGCGGTCACGTTGGCCGGGATGTCGCCCGCGAATTCCGGCTTCATCTCGATCCGGACCTTCTGCAGCTCACCCTTGGCCGCGATGTCGACGTTCTTCACCGCGCCGACGAGCACGCCGCGGAACTTGACGTCGGCCTGCTCGGGCAGGCCGTCACCGGTCGTGGTCAGGTTCGCGGTGACGTTCACCTTCTCCTGGAAGAAGCCCTTGTAGCGCAGCATCAGGAAGCTCAGCACCAGCGCGAAGACGACCAGACCGCACACGCCCGCGATGAGCAGCTGCCGCATGGTGGGTCCACGCCCACTGGGATCGATGATCATCTGGTGATTACCCCGAGATCCGGATGCCGGGGGTGATGCCCCAGATCGCCAATGTCATGAACAGATTCGCGAAGACGACCGCGATGATGCACATCTTGATCGCCCGGCCGGCGGCCACGCCGACACCCTCCGGACCGCCGGAGGCGAAGAAGCCGTAGTAGCACTGGATGAAGGTGGTGATCGCGACGAACAGGATCGCCTTGATCAGCGAATAGATTACGTCCGTCGGGATCAGGAACTGATAGAAGTAGTGCTGGTAGGTGCCGGTGGCGGTGCCACCGATCAGCTGAACGGTGAGCGCGCAGGAGATGTAGGCCATGGCCAGGCCGAGGCAGTACAGCGGGATGATGGCAACCATCGCCGCGAACATTCTGGTGCTGATCAGGTAGGGCAGCGGCCGAATGGCGATGGACTCCAGCGCGTCGATCTCCTCGGAGATGCGCATGGCGCCCAGCTGCGCGGTGAACCGGCAGCCCGCTTGCGCCGCGAAGGCGAGCGTTGCGAGCAGCGGGCCGAGTTCGCGGGTCGTCGCGAAGGCCGAAATGGCACCGGTGATCGGGCTCAGGCCGAGCAGGTTCAGTGAGTTGTAGCCCTGGATGCCGACGGTCATACCGCCGAAGGCGCTGAGGATGACCACTACGCCGATGGTGCCGCCGCCGACGACGAGGTTGCCGTTGCCCCAGGTGACGTCGGAGAGCAGGCGCCACACTTCCTTGGGATAGTGCTTGAGCGCCAGGGGAATCGAGCCGATCGAGCGCAGCAGGAAGAACACCTGGTGGCCGAGCCTGGCGAGCAGATCAACCGGCGCCTGAGCGGATTTCCGGATCGTTTGGAAGGGCCTCAGCAGCGGAGGTACATAGGTTGATGACACTGGTTCAGACCACCTGTGACGGGAACAGTGCGTTGTAAACCTGGGTGATGATGAGGTTCACCCCGAACAGCATGATGGCGGAACTCACCACCGCGGAATTCACCGAGTTCGCGACACCGCCCGGACCACCACGGGTGTTCAATCCGGTATCGCAGGCGATGATCGCCGCCAGCAGACCGAAGATCAGTGATTTCACCAGTGCGACAAGTAGGTCGGTGGTCACCGCGAACGACGAGAAGGTGCCGACATACGAGCCCGGTGTACCGTTCTGCGCGAAAATATTGAAGATGTAGCCGGTCAGAAAGCCGACGAAGACGACGAAGCCGCACAGCAGCACGCTGACGAGCATCGCCGCGCCGAGCCGGGGCGCGACCAGCCGTCGCAGCGGGTCGACGCCCATCACCTTCATGGCGTCGATCTCCTCACGGATGGTGCGCGAGCCGAGGTCGGCGCAGACCGCGGACCCCACGGCACCCGCGATCATCAGCGAGGTGACCAGCGGCGCACCCTGCTGGATGATGCCGAGGCCGTTGGCCGCGCCGATGAACGAGGTGGCGCCGACCTGACCGGCGACCGAACCGACCTGGATGGAGACGATCACGCCGATCGGAATGGCGACCAGCAGCGTCGGCGCGGCGGAGACGCTGGCCATGAAGGCACACTGCCGGACGAACTCAGCGAAGGGAAAGCGCCTGCGGAAAATCGCGACGAACAGTTCGGCTACGGCCGCGATGCCCATCGTGATCTGCCGACCGAAGGTCTCCAGCGAGCGTTTCGGATGATTTTCCCAGTACGACTTCGTCCAATCGACCGCGTCACCGAACCGTGACCCTGTAGGCGGACTGTCGGTCGACTGCACTGGCTAAACCCCTCTCGACGCCGGTTGGATGCCCCGACGACTCGCTTGCTTGAGGCACCTTACTACGGAGTAGCGCAGAACACACCAATGACTAGTGATCGCAGTCATAGATGTCTGTCACCCTTCATGAAAAGCAAAAGAGATTGGGGCGGCGACCTTGGGATTTATCCCAACGCCGCCGGTCGGACTTCCAGAACAAGCTACAGCCCACTTGCGCGAATCCCGCACTGCACCACGCGGTACACCGAATTACTACGGATAATATTCATTTAAATTCGCATTCGATTCCGAGGGCGAACAGGTCGAGTACTTCTACCCTGGTGAGACAAATCGAACTCGCGCTTTCGCAATTTCGATAGCCACTCGCTATTGCCAGCGCATAAGATACTTTCGAACTAACATGTACAAAATAGGGTTGAAGCAGGTCGCTGGCGGACAACCCGTGTTAGGTGACGCGCCCGGAGCAGATTACTGACACGATGGGTGCGGACAAGATTGATATCGTGCCGGCTTCCGACGTCTGGAGGGACATGTTCAGCAAACTCGCCAAGGTGGCAAATGCCGCCTTCGCCGTCGCCCTTGGCGCGGCGCTGCTCGGTACGGGCGCAGGGGCCGCCAACGCCCAACCGGGCCCGCCGGTCGTGGGAGGTGGATCCGGGATCATCATCGACAACCAATTCGAGTGCACCGTCACCACCGTCGGCCACGACAATGCAGGGCGTCTGGTCGGCCTGACCGCTGGACACTGTGGCGATCCCGGCGCGCAGGTGTACTCCGAATCCGACCGGGGCGCTGGCCTGATCGGCCGGTTCGCGTACTCCAACCACGACTTGGACTACGCCGTCATCCAGTTCGATCCGGGCAAGATCATCCCGGTGAACCGGGTCGGGAACGTCACCATCACGGGGATCGGCGCGCCGGCCACCTTCCCGCAGATCGTCTGTAAAGAAGGACGCACCACTGGCAACACCTGTGGCATCGCCTGGGGTGATGTGTTCCAAACCAACGTCGAGACCTGGAGTCAGATGTGCGTCGTGGAAGGCGACTCCGGCGCGCCGGTGGTCGCCGGCACGACGCTGGTCGGCATGGTGAACGCCTACCTGGCCGTCGCCTGCTTCGGCCCGGAGGTAGGCACCAACATGAGCGCCATCATGGGTGACATCAACGCGCGCGGCGGCGTCGGCGCGGGTTACGTCCCGATCTGATCGACGCCCGACATACCCCGATGAGCGGCCCGAACGGATACCGATCCGTTCGGGCCGCTCATTCTTCGTTGTGAGCCGGTGCGAGCGCCGGTCCTGCCACCGCGCACTGCGGCAGGCAGTCGATGTTGTCCAGGACGGGCGCGTGCCGGGCTGGCCGGAGCAGGACCGCGGCGAGTACCGCACCCGCCACCAGAAGGCCGACACAGATCCACATCGCGGAGACGAAGCCGTCATCGAACGCGGCCGGATCGCTGAACTCACCGGAGATACCGGCGAGGCCGGGCAGCGCGGCGACTGCGAGCAGCTGCGCGGTGCGAGCGACGGCGTTGTTCACACCGGAGGCGATGCCTGCCTCGCTGGAAGGCACCGCACCGAGCACGGCCCCGGTCAACGGCGCCACGAGCACCGAGAGCCCGAGGCCGAAGACGAGCACGCCGGGCAAGACGTCGGTCAGGTAGGCGGTGTCGGGGCCGATGCGCAGCAGTAGAACCAAACCTGCCGCGGCCAGCAGCGGGCCCGCGGACATCGGGAGGCGCGGGCCATGCCGCTGCGCCCAGCGTCCGGCGGGCGCCGAGAGCACCAGCATGATCAGCGTAATCGGCACGGTCGCGACGCCGGACAGCAACGGCGAATAGCCCGCGACCAGCTGCAATTCCAACACCAGTAGGAAAAACACGCCGCCAAGGGCCGCGTAGACCGCGAATGTCACGAGGTTGGCCGTGGTGAACACCCGCGAGCCGAACAGCGACGGCGGCACCAGCGGGTGGTCGCTGCGCACCTCGATCGCGACGAACGCGGCCAGCAGCACGACGCCCACGCCAACGAGCAGCGGCATGGAGTCGATCAACCCGAAGGTCAGCGCGCCCAGCGCCCCGGCGACGAGGCAGGCGCCCGGCACGTCGAGCCTGGTCACCGCATTCGGATCACGACTCTCCGGCACATGCTTCAGTGCGACCAGCACGACGACCAGCGTCAGCGGCACATTGAGAAAGAAGATCGACCGCCAGCCCGCCAGCTCGATCAGCCAGCCGCCGAGGAACGGACCCAGCGCGCCTGCCACGCCGCCGAAGCCGGACCACAGGCCGATCGCCGCACCCTGGTCGCGCTGATCGATCGATGAGGAGATCAGCGCGAGGCTGCCCGGCGTGAGCATCGCGCCCGCCACGCCCTGCAGTATGCGGGCCGCCACCAGCATCTCGATGTTCGTCGCAGCCCCACACAGCACCGAGGCGATCGCGAAACCGATGGTGCCCCAGATGAAGACCTTGCGTCGCCCGAGTCGATCGCCGAGCGAGCCACCGAGCAGGATGAACGAGGCGAGGGTCAGCGTGTAGCCGTTCAGCGTCCACTGCAACCCGGCAACGTCGGTGTCCAGCGACTCCCCGATGCGCGGCAGCGCGATGTTCACAACTGTCGCATCGAGGGAGGCCACCGACGACCCGAGAATGGTGGCCAGCAGAATCCAGCGCCCGGTGCCCGATTGCAGTCGGGGAAGCTTGGTGGCACTCATCGAAACCAACCTAGAGGCAGGCCGGAGACACGGTCAGAGCTCCTGGACGCAGACGACGAAGCGGCGCTTGTCGTAGACGTACCCGGTACCGCTGCCGCAGACGCTGACGTCGTCGGCGTTCTGCTGGATCTTGACCACCTTCACGCCCTTCGCGGGGGCCGAACCCGTGCAATCGATGCGCTTGGGATCGTCGCCGCCGACGTCCATGCATCCCCCGACCACCCAGTCGATGTCCAGGCAGAACGCGCCTTGCTCGATGCCGTTCACGGTCTCGGCGTAGTAGTTGTCGGCGTCGCTCACGCACTGCGAGCTCTTCGGCTTCTTCTCGACCACCTTGTAGTTCGCCGCGCGGCTTCCACACGACGACTTGGCGATGGTGGCGTTGGTGGTAGTGCCGCCGAGCGTCACACAGTCGCCGACGTTGGCTTCGAAGTCGGTGTTGCCGCCCTTGGTGGTCGGCGCCGGCTTGCTGGTGCTCGGAGTGGGTTTGCCCGAGGACGGTTTGGGCGTGCTGGTGACCGAAACGGCGTCGATCGTGCCGTTGTTCACAGCCGGCTGGGCGGTGCCGTTGATGGTCGAGCTGCACCCGACGACCACCAGCCCCGCCGCGACGGCGAGTCCGGCGAACACGAGACGACCCCAGGTCGGTTGACGAGACACGTACAGTCCTCCCGAGCTGTAACGCTCCGAACTCACACCCCCGCAAGAATCCGAAGTTGACATGGCTGAGCTTGAAATACCACGCCATGAATACACCATGGACCGAGCACACGTCGAGCCGAAGGCTGGAAACGGACCGTCGGCAACCGATCTGGGTATGGTGGAATTCCGGTGCGAGAGGAGTTCTCCGTGAAGCTGATCAGCGCCATCGTCTGCTCGACCGCAGCTGTCCGCACCTTCCTCGTGCTTCCCGCGATCCACGCACGTCCAGCCCTGTCGAGGTGCGAGTCTTCCGAGCACTGTTCGCGGCCGAGTGGGCGAAGCACATGCGCCGCGGGAACGAGCCTCGCCTGCTCGGACGTCAGCCATAGGTGGGCCGGAGACACGCAGCGCCGCACGCGCTGCACAACCGAGACGACCTCGGCTGCCGACGTGCACAGTGACTCCGCGAACGCGTCCGACATCACCGCGACGTTCCTCGTCAGATCCTCGAGTAGCTGGCAGAGGGTGTAAAACCGGTTACCCTGATGGACCGGCCCGACGAACGGCGGTCAGGAGGTGACCCCATGGTTTCGGCAATGGCTGCGGATGAGTTCGAGCCCGACGACTCGGCGGACAGAAAACCGACCGCGCCGCGCGAAATGCTGGTCGACCCGCGATTCATCCGGCTGGCCGATCAGTTCTTCGGCATGTTCTCCCAACCCGCGCGCGGCGGCGGTGCACTCACGGTCTATCTCGACGGCAGGCCCGTGGTCGACATCTGGGCCGGCTGGGCGGACAAGGGCCGCCGCTGGAACGGGGAGACCATCGCACTCACCTTCTCCACCGGCAAGGGCGTGGCGTCGACTGTCGTACACCGACTCGCCGAACGCGGCCTGATCGGCTACGACGTTCCAGTCGCCGAGTACTGGCCGGAATTCGCCGCGCACGGCAAGGACGACATCACGGTGCGTGACGTGCTCTCGCACCGGGCGGGCCTGCACCGGGTGCGCGGCCTCGTCCCAGGGCGCGAAGGCATCCTGAACTACGACAAGGTGGTGCGCGCGCTGGCCGAGAGCCCGCCCGACCCGCGCCGCATCCGAACCTCGGGCTACCACGCGATCACCTTCGGCTGGCTGGTCGCCGAGATCGTGCAACGGGTAACCGACACGGCGTTCATCGAGGTGGTACGCGATGAGATCGCCGACCCGCTGGGATTCGACGAGTTCTGGTTCCGGGTGCCGGAATCCGAGCGACACCGGATCGCCCGGATCTTCCGGCCATTGAGTCCTCCAGGGATCCGCTGGAACACTGCCTCGTCGGTGTTGTCCTGGGTGCGGCCCGTGCGCGGGCTCGCCGAGGCGGGCATGCCGGAGAGCTTCGACGAACTGGTCCGCGACCCGCGCGTGCACGACGCGGTGATGCCCGGATGGAACGGCGTGTTCTCGGCTCGTGCGCTGGCGCGGATGTACGGCGCGCTGGCCAACGGCGGCGTGGTCTACATCGACCAGCCCGAAGGCGTTCGCGGCATCGGCACGGCCGGGCAGGAGCGCGTCGTGCGCCTCCTGCGCCCGGAGACGATCGAGACGATCGGGCGGGTGCAGCCGACGGAGAGCCGCGACTACGTGCTTGGCGTGCCGATTCGCTTCACCCTCGGCTATCACCGCCCGGTGCTGATGGCCAAGCAGCAACCGCGAAAAGCGTTCGGCCATTACGGCATGGGCGGGTCCGGCGCCTACGCCGATCCGGAGCTCGGCATGTCGATCGCGTTCGTGACCAACCGGCTCGGCGGCGCGGTGACCGCGCTCGGTGACGCCAGGCTCGCGCGGCTTGCGGCGACGGCACAGACCACGGTGCGAAGGCACAAGCTTGCCGGGACGGAACGATAGCGCTGGTCCCCGCGCGGTAGTCCGGCTGGCCGAACCCAGCCGGGGCCGAGTTCGTATCTATCGGTATGGATGTGCGTATGCCGCGGACCGACGCCAGCGAGGAAGGCGCACAGCCGCGCGTGCCGCGGCTGATCGCGCTGCACGCACTGGCGGCGAGCATCGATTTCGAGCGGTACTTCCGGTGGCGCAGGGCGCATGAGGGCGATCCGTTCTACGTCCGATTCCCGGGGTTCGGCGCGGCGCTGTTCACGGGGACAGCCGAGGGCGCACGCGAAATGTTCCAAGCACCGGTCGAGTTCCTGGAGCCACCGCGACCGAATCCGATCGAACCGCTGGTCGGTGCCGCGTCGCTGATCCTTACGTCGGGCGAGCGGCACCGACAGGACCGGGCGCTGCTCGCGCCCGCGTTCCATGGCGCGCGGATTCGCGAATACGGCGAGATCATCCGGGACTCCACTCTGCGGGAGATGTCCGGCGAGACCGGCCCGACGTGGCAGCCGGGCGCGCGCATCGATTCGCGGGCGGCCGCGCGGGCGATCACGCTACGGGTGATCCTGGCGGCAGTGTTCGGAGTGGACAGCCATGAGCGGCGGGTGGAGTACACCGCCGGCGTCGCGGAGTTACTCGCGTCATTCTCCGGGCCGCTGATGCTGGTGCCGGCGCTGCGACATGGCCTGCTCGGGCACGCACCGTGGGACCGGTTCATCGTGGCGCGCGACCGGCTGGACCGCCTGATCCGCGCCGACATCGCGCGCAGGCGGCAGGGCGTCGACGCCCCGTCCAGCGACATCCTCGGCATGCTGCTGTCCACCCGGTACGACGACGGCACCGCACCCACCGACGACGAACTCTGCGAGCAGTTGCGCACCCTGCTGGTCGCCGGTCACGAGACCACGGCGACCACCCTGGTGTGGGGGCTGTTCCACTTGCACCGTGCGCCAGAAGCGCTGGAACGGCTGCGGATGGAGCTGCGCGAGGCCGGCCCGGGTATGAGGCCGATCGAGCTCGCCGGATTGCCATACCTGGACGCCGTGTGTCAGGAGACACTGCGTCTGCACCCGCCGGTACCGATCATCCTGCGCCGCCTGACCGGGCCGTGCACGCTGCGTGGCGTAGCGCTCGCACCAGGAGACACGATGGGGGTCGCGGTGCCGTTGCTGCATTCGGACCCGGATGTCTGGTCCGACGCGGCACGGTTCGATCCGGACCGGTTCGTCGAGCGCAAGTATCGGCCGTTCGAGTTCGCTCCGTTCGGCGGCGGCCACCGCCGCTGTGTCGGCGCGGCGCTCGCGGACTACGAACTGCGGATCGCGCTGGCCACCATCCTCGGCCGGGTGCGCCTGCGGCTCGGGCCGCGCTACGCGCACGGACCCGCGCCGGTTTCGGTGCCGCACAACATCGCGACCGGTCCGCACCGCTCGATACCATTCGACGTTTTGAGTGATTTATCTCACTAACACGTTTGGTTGACCCACCTTCCGTCCGCCCATCGACAGCCGGCCTCGCACCGCCCTCACCCGCGTGACCCGGATGTTCAATCAATTCATGCCCACTTACCACATATGTGATGGCTGCCACAAACTAACGAACGACCGAATCATTGTGAAACACCACTGGCTTCGGGCCGCGCCGGGACGGTAGGAAGGGTGACAGGGGTCGGGCCGTCAATACCCGTGGAGCGCTCTGCCGGCTCCGCTCACGAATGAGATCTCGCAACGCGCGCGTGCGAGAAATGGAATGGACGAGAAATCTATGCATGCCGCTTTGCACACCGGGTCGCTGCCTGCTCGCCGTCACGGAGGCCGACTGACCCGCCGGATGCGCGAAGGCGCCCTGTTGTCCGCCGCGATCGCCGCGGCCGGTGTCATGCTCGTCGCCCCTGCGCAGGCGGAACCGATTCCTGGCATCGACACAGGCTCGGCCGCGGCGGCCACCGATCCGCAGGCGAACTTCGCCCCGCCGGCGATCAACATCGCCGACGGTGAGATCGTCGGCGTGGCGCAGCCCATCATCCTCACCTTCAAGGACCCGGTGACCGATCACGCCGCCGCCGAGCAGTTCATCAAGGTGACCTCGTCGAAGCCCGCCCCCGGTCACTTCTACTGGCGTGGCGACAAGCAGGTGCGCTGGCGACCGGACGAGTTCTGGCCGGACAACACCGACGTTCAGGTGCAGGCCGGTGGCACAACCAGCTCGTTCAAGATCGGCGACGCGTTCGTCACGACCGCCGACGACAACACCCACACCATCACGATTACCCGCAACGGCGAGGTGGTGCAGGAGATGCCGACCTCGATGGGCAAGCCCAAGCACGAGACCCCGAACGGCACCTACATCGTCGGTGAGCAGCTGCGCAAGATGACCATGGATTCCTCCACCTACGGTGTGCCGGTCACCGACCCCGAGGGCTACAAACTCGAGGTCGAGTACGCGACCCGCATCTCCAACAGCGGCATCTTCGTGCATGCCGCGCCGTGGTCCGTCGCTCAGCAGGGTGTGTCCAACGCCAGCCACGGTTGCCTGAACGTCAGCACCGAAAACGCCAAATGGTTCATGGAGAACTCGCGCAAGGGCGACCCGGTCATCGTGGCGAACACTCAGGGCGGCACGCTCAGCGCCGGCGACGGCTTGGGCGACTGGAACTGAGCTGAGCCGCCTCTCTGAGCCGCCTCTCCGGGTATTCAGGCCGTACCAGTTTGATGCGTGGTAGGACAGGCGCAGGTCCTGCGTAAGTGCCTGGCTGAGTTTTGGGCGTGCCCGATGAGTTACCCATGTGCTCGCGAGATCAGTTGTCGTGTCGTGTCGCGCCCCTCGGGGGCGCTGACGAACAAATAATGCGAAGTCGATCACCGGCATATCCGGTGTTTGCTTCACTTGGCCGGTGCGCGAGAAGTTCAGCCCATCGGCGAGCGATCGTCACCGGCTGTTTGCTCCGGTCCGTAGAGTCTCCACCGTGCGTACCAGGCCGGAGCGAGTACTGCCGCCGCCACGCGGACGTAGCTTGAAAAATCGGCCGTGGCAGGACTACGCGCTGTTCCTGGTGCTGCTGCTGCCGAATCTCGCCCTGCTCGCGATGTTTGTCTATCGACCGCTGATCGACAATATCCGGCTGTCGTTCTTCGACTGGAATATCTCCGATCCGATCGCCACCTTCACCGGGTTCGACAACTACCGCGAATGGTGGGGCCGATCGGACTCCTGGGATATCGTCACCAACACCGTGGTGTTCACCCTGGCAGCCGTGGTCGGCAGCATGGTGCTCGGGCTGGCGTTGGCCCTGCTACTGGATCGGAAGCTGTTCGGCCGCAACGTGGTCCGCTCGGCGATCTTCGCGCCGTTCGTCATCTCCGGCGCCGCCATCGGCGTCGCATTCCAGTTCGTCTTCGATCCGAGCTTCGGCCTGATCCAGGACGTGCTGCACCGCGCGGGCGTGAACGACGTACCGGACTTCTACCAGGACCCGCACTGGGCGCTGTTCATGGTGACGGCGACCTACATTTGGAAGAACCTCGGCTACACCTTCGTCATCTATCTGGCTGCCTTGCAAGGGGTTCGGGCCGAACTGATGGAAGCCGCCGAGATCGACGGCGCGAGTAGCTGGACCACCTTCACCAAAGTGTTGTTGCCGCAGTTGCGGCCGACCACATTCTTCCTGTCCATCACGGTGCTGCTGAATTCGTTGCAGGTGTTCGACATCATCAACGTGATGACCCGCGGCGGCCCGCTGGGCACCGGCACCACCACCATGGTCTATCAGGTCTACCAAGAGTCCTTCCGCAACTTCCGCGCCGGATACGGCGCGACCGTGGCCACCATCATGTTCCTGGTGCTGCTGGTCGTCACGCTGGTGCAGGTTCGCATTATGGATCGGGGCGAGCAGTGAAACACCCTGGCGTGGAAACGCTTTCCTACCGACGCAGGCAGCGCGCCGTGACCCTGCTCGGCTACGCCGCGATGGTGTGCGTGCTGATCATCGTCGGCGTCCCGCTGTTCTGGATCTTCATCACCTCGTTCAAGGCGCGGCCCGATATCTACGTGCAGCCCGCTGTGTACTGGCCGCGCAGCTGGCATCCGGCGAACTACGAGGAAGCCACCACGACGCTGCCGTTCTGGACATTCCTGCGCAATTCGCTGATCGTCACCGGGATCGTCTCCGCTGTGAAGTTCGTGCTCGGCGTGTTCAGCGCGTACGGCCTGGTATTCCTGCGGTTTCCCGGCAAGACGGCCATCTTCCTGGTCATTATCGCCGCGTTGATGGTGCCCAACCAGATCACTGTGATCTCCAATTACGCGCTGATCGCTCAGCTCGGCTGGCGAAATACCTTCCAAGGCATCATCGTTCCCCTCTGCGGTGTCGCCTTCGGAACGTTCCTGATGCGCAATCACTTTCTTTCGCTGCCCTCGGAGGTGATCGAGGCGGCGCGGATGGACGGAGCGAACTGGTGGCGGCTGCTCACCAGGGTGGTACTACCGATGTCCGGGCCGACCATGGTCGCGTTCGCAGTGGTCACGCTGGTGAACGAATGGAACGAATACCTCTGGCCGTTTCTCATGGCCGACGACACGACCGTCGCCACGCTGCCGGTCGGCCTGACCCTGCTGCAGAACACCGAGAATCCGAGCGTCACGAACTGGGGTCCGGTGATGGCGGGCACGCTGTTGACGATGCTGCCGATTCTCCTCGTCTTCCTGATTCTGCAACGCCACATGATCAAGGGCCTCACCTCCGGTGCGGTCAAGGGATAACCGGTACAGGAGATCCACGTGTCCACTTCACAGTTCCCCCTGCCGGCGGGCAGGAGCGCAGCGACAAGGGAATCAGTACTGACCCGGCGCGGATTCCTCGGGCTGACCGGGACGGTCGCCGCGGGCGCGGCCCTGACAGCGTGCGCGGGCACCGGAGGTGGATCAAAGCAGCCCGGCGACGGCAAGACCCTCACCTTCTGGTCCAACCACCCCGGCACCTCGAAGGGACTCGAGACCGAGCTGATCAATCGGTTTCAGGCGAAATATCCCGACCGGAAGGTGAACCTGGTCGACGCGGGCAAGAACTACGAGGAGGTGTCGCAAAAGTTCAACGCGGCACTGTCCGGCGGCGACCTGCCGGATATCGTCGTGCTGTCTGATGTTTGGTGGTTCAACTACGCGCTCAACGGCACCATCGAACCGCTGGACAGCCACTTTGCCGACACGGGCGTGCAACTGGACGACTATGTCGACTCTCTGGTCGCCGACTACCAGTTCAACGGTAAGCATTACGCACTGCCCTACGCCCGCTCGACTCCGCTGTTCTACTACAACAAGGATGTGTGGAACCGCGCTGGTCTGCCCGACCGCGGCCCGGAGAGTTGGCAGGAATTCGACGAGTGGGGACCGAAGCTGCAGGAGGTCGTCGGCGCGGGCAAGCTCGCACATGGCTGGGGTGACGCCAAAAACTACCTTGCCTGGACCTTCCAGGGACCGAACTGGACCTTCGGCGGCGCGTACTCGGACAATTGGACGTTGAAGTTCAACGACCCCGGCACCCTCGCGGCGGGAGCGTTCCTCCGCAACATGATCAACACCAAGAAGTACGCGGGCATCAAGCCGCAGATCGCGGTCGACTTCGGCACCGGCGTGATCGCCTCCACCATCGCCTCGACCGGCGACATGCAGGGAATCCAGAAAAACGCCGAGGGCAAGTTGACCTTCGGCACCGCGTTCCTTCCGCACCCGAACGGGCCCGGCGTCACCACCGGCGGTGCGGGGCTGGCCATCCCGGCGCGCATCTCCGACGAGCGGAAGGCTAGCGCGCTCGCGTTCATCGAGTTCGTCACCAACGCACAGAACACGGCGTACTTCTCGCAGGGCACCGGCTACATGCCGGTACGCAAATCGGCCGTGCACGACCCCAGCGAACAGGACTTCCTCACAAAGAACCCCAACACCAAGGTCGCCATCGAGCAGCTGTCGCTGACCAAGTCGCAGGACTACGCACGGGTATTCGTACCGGGCGGCGACCAGATCATCGGCGCCGGCCTGGAGCGGATCGGCCTGCGGAACGCCGACGTGGCAGCCACCTTCGCGAATGTGACCAGCCAGCTTCAGGCGATCATCGACCGGCAGATCACCCCGAAACTGCCCGAGTAGTACCCATTGTCCGACGCGAGGAGACCGACAGCATGGCCACCGTGCAGTTCCAGGGTGTAACGCACCGGTACCCCGGTGCGCAGGCACCCGCCGTCGACCAGCTCGAACTCGATATCGCCGACGGCGAGTTCATCGTGCTCGTCGGCCCTTCCGGCTGCGGCAAGTCGACCAGCCTGCGCATGCTCGCCGGGCTGGAATCCGTTGCGGCCGGCCGCATTCTGATCGGCGACAAGGACGTCACCGGCCTGCCTCCCCGTGCTCGCGACGTGGCGATGGTGTTCCAGAGCTATGCGTTGTATCCGAATATGACCGTCGCGCAGAATATGGGTTTCGCGCTGCGCAACGCGGGCATGAACAAAGCCGACACCCAGCTCCGGGTGCGGGAGGCGGCGCGGATGCTGGAGCTGGAGCAGCTACTCGATCGCAAACCCGCGAAGCTGTCCGGCGGCCAGCGGCAGCGAGTTGCCATGGGACGCGCCATCGTTCGCCGTCCACAGGTGTTCTGCATGGACGAGCCCCTGTCCAACTTGGACGCGAAATTGCGGGTGAGCACCCGTTCCCAGATCGCCGCGCTGCAGAAGCGGCTCGCCACGACCACGGTGTACGTCACCCACGACCAGGTCGAGGCGATGACGATGGGCGACCGTGTCGCGGTGCTGCGCGAGGGCAAGTTGCAGCAGATCGCCGCGCCCCGCGAACTCTACGACAACCCGGTGAACACCTTCGTCGCGGGATTCATCGGTTCGCCGGGCATGAACCTGCTGGAGGCGCCAGTGCACGGCGGTACCGCCGTGCTCGGCGATCTGCGAATTCCCCTGCCGCGCAGCGCTGAAATCGGCGACCGCGTGGTCCTCGGCATCCGGCCGGAGTCGTGGGAGATCACTACCGACACCGACAACAGCCTGGCCGTTGACGCGGAGTTGCTCGAGGAACTCGGCGCGGAGTCGTTCGTCTACAGCCATGGTGTCGCCGAGGGGTGGACCAGCCGTTCCGAGAAGGTGGTCGCGCGCGTCGATCGTCGCTTTCAGGTAGCGCTGGGCGACCGACTTCGCCTGCGGCCCAAGGCGGACGACGTCTTCTTCTTCGACGCCGAAACCGAGGACCGCGTGTGCTGAGAGTCGGCCGACCGTACCGCTTCGGCCGTCGGGCTACCAGATCTTCACACGCTCCGACGGGTCCAGATACAGGGCATCCCCGGGTTCGACGTCGAACGCCGTATGGAAGCTGTCGATGTTGCGCACCACTGCGTTGCAGCGGAACTCGGGAGGGGAGTGCGGGTCGACGGCAAGACGGCGGATAGCCTCCTCCGTCCTCGCTTTGGTGCGCCATACCTGCGCCCAGCCGAAAAACACCCGCTGCAGACCGGTCAGACCGTCGATCTCCGGCGCCTCGTTACCGTCCAGCGAAATCTTGTATGCCTGCAGCGCGATGGACAGTCCACCGAGGTCGCCGATGTTCTCGCCGATGGTGAACTCGCCGTTGACGGTGTGCTCATCCGGGAGCGCCTTGGGCGAAAGGGCGTTGTACTGGTCGATCAAAGTCTTTGTCCGCTTGCCGAATTCGGCGCGATCCTCGTCGGTCCACCAGTCGACCAAGTTGCCGTCGCCGTCGTACTTCGCGCCCTGGTCATCGAAACCGTGGCCGATCTCGTGCCCGATCACCGCTCCGATACCGCCGTAATTGGCGGCATCGTCGGCGTTCATATCGAAGAACGGCGGCCGCAGGATGGCGGCGGGAAATACGATCTCGTTCATACCCGGGTTGTAGTAGGCGTTGACCGTCTGCGGGGTCATGAACCATTCGCCGCGGTCGACCGGGCCGCCGAGCTTGTTCAGGTCCCGATCGTGGTCGGCGGCGTAGCCGTTACGATAGTTGCCGACCAGGTCAGCTGGGTCGATCACGACGGCCGAGTAGTCGCGCCACTTGTCCGGGTAGCCGATCTTCGGGGTGAACTTCTCCAGCTTGGCCAGCGCGGCGGCCCTGGTGTCCTGACCCATCCAGTCCAGCTGAGCGATGTTGCGACGGTAGGCCTCCTGCAGGTTGGCCACCAGCTCGACCATCCGGGCCTTGGCCGCGGGGGGGAAGTGTTCGGCGACATACAGTTTGCCGACTGCCTCACCGAGCAGGTCCTGCACCAGCGAGACGCCGCGCTTCCAGCGCTCCCGGTTCTCTTCGGCGCCGGTGAGGGTGCGGCCGTAGAAGTCGAAGTTTTCCTCGACCAGCGCGTCGGTCAGGTACGGCGCGCGCGAACGAAGCACCCGCCAGGCTGCCCAGGCACGCCAGTCGGCCGGCGATTCGGCGGCCCACACCTGGGCAAAGGTGCGCAGGTAGTCGGGCTGGCCCACGACCACTTCCGCGAACAGCTCGGGTCCGGTGCGGTCCGCGCCCTCGGCCAGCGCGCAAGCCCACGCGACCCAGTCGAACTCGGGATTTTCCTCGGTCAGCGCCTGAAACGTGGTCAGGTTGTAGCGCAGTTCGGCGTCGCGGCGGCGCACGACGTCCCAGTGCCCGGCGGCCAGCTTCTGCTCCAGCTCGAATACCCGCTGCCCGACGGTGTCCAGGTCCGCGGGCAGCAGCGCCGCGATGCGAGGGTCGACTGCGGCGAGGGCGAACATGCGGCCGATATGCGCGATGTATTTGGTGCGAATCTCGGCGAACTCGTCCTGTCGGTAGTAGGACTCGTCGGGAAGGCCGATGCCGGATTGAGTAGCGTGCGCGAGGTAGCGGTTGGAGTTCTTGCCGTCGGTGTCGACGTAGACGCTGACGGCACCGCCGACGCCGGTGCGCTGCAACCGGCCGAGCAGCGCGGCAAACGACCCCTTGTCGGCGACGTCATGGATGGCGGCCAACTCGGCGGAGATCGGCTCGAGACCGGCGGCGGCGATCGTATCGGTGTCCATGAAGCTGGAGTACAGATCGCCGATCTTGCGGGCGTCGCTACCCGGCTCGGCGTCGGCGGCCGCGGCATTCTGGATGATTGCCTGAACGTCCAGCTCGGCTTGGTCGTACAACGTTCGGAACGCGCCGTCCACCGCGCGGTCCGCCGGTATCTCATGCTCTGCCAGCCATTTGCCGTTGACATGCGCGAACAAGTCGTCCTGCACGCGCACGCCCTGGTCGAGATGGGACAGATCGATACCGGAAGGACGAGTCAGTTCGGAAGTCACGGCATCCAGTATGCCGATACGCGCGCGGGTCGGCCCCCAGCCGCTTGCGGCCGGGGGCCGAGAGCAGCTGAATCAGGCAGGCAAGTCGATGTGGTCGAATTCGCCGTCGCGGGCGCCGAGCAGGAAGGCTTCCCACTCCTCAGGGGTGTAGGTGAGGGTGGTCTTGCCATGGCGGAGTGTGGTGTGACCATTGGCGGCAGTGTGCGTACTCAGTTTGCCCTCCGGTCGCCCGTGGGTGCGCAGGAGATCGAGGAAGGCGGACCATTCGGCGGCGGTGACAATGATGACGGGCTCTTCGGCGGTGCGATGTGCCGGGTTGCGGCGATACTTGCTGTCACGGATGAGCACCGCATCACCATCGAATCGAACTTCGACGCATTGATTGCCGTTGTTCGATCGAGTCGATGTGAACCAGCCGGTGGATACCGGCATGGGGCTTACGGTGGTGGCCATGGGCAGGATTTTACACGCGGGAATAGTGTCTGATCAGGGCTGATGACTTCGTACGTTCAAGTGATTGCTCGAGCGCCCGCACGTACGCAAAGCCGAGATTGCGCACCAGATCCGGGTCGTCGACCGCCCCGCCGAACACCGCGCTCTCCGCCCAGCCGAAGGTTGGCAGCTGCTCGCCCGCGAAGTCGATGAAATGGAAGCTGGAGCCGCCGAGCACCGCGCCCGCCGTGGCGGCGAACGGGATCACCCGCACCTCCACTGTCTCTAGTTCGTCGATCAGATCCGCCAGATAGTTCAGTTGCCCGCGAAGCACATCCGGCCCGCCGGTCTGCTGTAGCAGGGTGCCCTCGCCGAATACCGCGGTCAGTTCGACCGGGTCCGGGCCGCGCAGCCGCTCCTGCCTGCGCATCCGAATCGCCACCAGCTGCTCGACCTACACTGGGCGGATCATCACGTCAGCGCTGATCAGCGCGCGGGCGTAGTCCTCAGTCTGCAGCAGGCCAGGCACGACCAGGCTGTCGTAACTACGGATACTCTGCGCACCGAACTCCATCCCGTACAGCCGCTGGAGCTCCGGTCCGATCAGCGCCGACGACTTCGCCCACCACCCGCGCTGCTTGCTCACCTCCAGCAGGGCAACAAGCTCTTCGCGCTCCTCGGTCTCCACCTCGAGCAGCTCGAGCACCGGTCCGATGGTGCTGGTCGTAAGCACGCGCCTGCCCTTCTCCACGTGCGACCAGTTGGCCGGGGTGAACCCCACTCGCTCGGCGAAGCCCGTAGAGTCGAAGCCGCGCTGTTCCCGCAGCTCACGTAGCCGAAGCACCAGTTCCCAGCGGGCGACGGTCGGCGACACGGGTGCCATGCCTGGCGATGCTACGCGCCCTCCGACTCGCCCAAGTGTGACTATTGTCAACCCGATTGCACCCGACTAGGGTCGGTAGCAGCGGTCGGTCTCCCAGCGCACGATCCACCCGCATCGAGGCGAGGTTGCTCGTCATGACTACATCCCGCACCGAAACAGGCGGCCATACCGGGCCCCTGGATTTCACGGAGATCCAGGACGCGTTCGATCGCTGCCGCCGGTACGGCACGGAGCACGGGCTGTACGGCATCGTGGACCCGGCCCTGGGGCGGATCATGCTGGAAGTCGGCTCCGTGGGCGCGGTCGTGATGCCCGCCGCGTTCGGCAGGCAGGTGCGCGACCGGCTCACTTCCGGACCCGAACATCGGCCAGGGCCGATCATCGCGCATCCGCGCTCGGACCGCTGGACCTTCCTCACCGGCCCGACCGATAACTCATATCTCGATACCGCGCTGTTCGCCGATCTGTTCCGGGTCTGCGCGTCGATCGCGCTGCCGGGCAGCCACATCGTGCTGCCCTCACCCACCGACGAACGCGGCGGCTATCGGATCTGGGTCGCAGCGCCCGAGGAGGACTTCCGCCGCGAGCTCACCGAGGTGATCACCGATACCCGGGCGTGCGCCGCGGTCAGCGGGGTGTAGGGGCGGGCGGCGGAGTCAGTGTGACGCTGTATTTGTCCTGTAGCTTCTGGTTCCACTCACGTTCGCACTGATCGATCTCGGACTGGTCGTTGCCCGCCTTACTGATGCAGTCGATGAAGTCCTTGCCGCCGGAGTCGACGAAGAAGCTGTAGCCCACGACAGTGATCACGATGGCGCCGATGAGGCCCAGCACGCCGAGGATCAGACCCGCGATCGCCATGCCGGTACCACCTGCGGTGCCCGAGCGGGCCTTGACCAGCGCCACCACGCCGAAGATCAGAGCGAAGATGCCGAACAAGTAGCCGCCGACGACCGTCCAGCAGCTCAGCAATCCGAGGATGCCGAGCACCAGCGCGGTGATCGCGAGGCCCCTGCCTTTGGGCGACTCCTGCCAATAGGCGGGCTGGCTCGGCGGCGGGTACTGCCCCGGGGGCGGCGGATACTGGCCGGGCGGGGGATATTGCGACATGAATTCCTCTCCGTCAGTGCCTCGCGATGCTCGGTCCGGACGAGGTGGTCCGCGGCGGTCGCCTACTGATCGCGTTCCCGACGGACGGACGCCGATCGAAACGACTATTGGGCGCCCAACCGCGCGTGCATCTCCCACACCAGGATCTCCGAAGGCTGCCTCGCCACTACGCGCTGCCCTCCGGCCCTGGTCAGACGCACCGCGTCGCCCTCATAGAGCGGGCCGACCCCCTCCATTTCCACCTCCCCGCGCGCGACGAACAGATGCAGGTACGGCGCGTCGGGCAGGTTGACGACCGATTCGACGCTCGGCTCCGCACTTGCCATACGCGCCGCGTGCAGCGCCGAATGGCTGCTGTTGATCGCGATGGCGGTGCGATCGCGGTAGCGCGGCAGGCCCGAGGCGACCGTTACCAGGCCACCGCCCGCCAGCTCGTCATCGATCTCGAGCTGTTCGTAGCCCGGGGTGAGGCCTGGTTCGTCGGGCACCACCCACATCTGGACAAAGTGCACCGGTTCCTCGTGCTCGGAGCCACGGCCATCCAGCCGCCAGGAGTCGTTCTTCTCCGAGTGCAGGATGCCGGTGCCCGCGCTCATCCGCTGGGCAAGCCCGGGGTAGATGATGCCGCGGTGGCCGAGAGAATCCTGGTGCACCAGGCTGCCGCCGAGCACCCAGGTGACGATTTCCATGTCGCGATGCGGGTGGGTATCGAAGCCCTGACCGGGAGAAACGATGTCTTCGTTGTTGACAAGCAGCAGGCCGTGATGCGTGTTGTCGGGATCGTAATGCTCGCCGAACGAGAACGAGTGCTTCGAATCCAGCCACGAGATCCGCGTCTTCATACGGTCGCCGCCGCGATGAACATCGATGTGTGGCGTCGTGAGTGTGGACATCAGGTCCTCCTCTCGGGACCGTGCACCGATCGCTGTCCAGGGTTGGAGCACGTCCATCGCGGTACTCCACATCCTAGTAAATTGTCCTGCACTCGGCATTTTACGCGAGCGACCACTGGGTGAACGGCAGGCGAGCAGAACCGACGGGTACGTCGAAACGCCGGGCCATCTCGCCGGATAGCGCGACCGGCGTCGATCGCCAACTGCCACAATGGAACCGGAGGTGACGACGTGCTGGGATCCGATGAACTCGCCCGGATAGAGCGGCAACTCCGCAGCGAAGCACACCGCGACGGCATCGCGCATTTCGTGATCGGTATCGCGGTGTTCCGCGAGCGCAGACTTCTAGTGGTGCGCCGGGTGCCCGACGACTATCACGGCGGTATGTACGAACTCCCCGGCGGCGGTGTGGAATCTGGAGAGACATTCGCCGAATGCGTGGCGCGGGAATTGCTGGAGGAAACGGGGCTGCGGTTACGCGCCATCACCGGCTTCCTGGCCGGATTCGACTACGCGACCCGGACCAAGGCGAACGTGCGCAAATACAACGTCGTCGTGGAGGCGGAACCCGGCGATGTCGCCCTCACGCCACAGGAGCACGACGCGTTCGCCTGGATCGATGCGGGCGCGCTCGCCGAGCTGCCGATGGCCCCGGATATGCGAGCGACGGTGAGCACGCTCCTCGATCGGGTTTGAGCCGGTCGGCCATTGTTCGCGCGTTATCGAGCGAACGCAGTACCCTCGCGAACGTGTCGACTGGTCGCACCGCAGGTCTGAGCCCCGAGGAGGAGCGGCCCGTTCCGCTGCGCACCGCGCTGCGTGAAAGCCCGGGCGTGTCGCGGCTGGCCGTGGTCCGGTTCGCTGGACAGTTCGGCGACGGGATGTTCCAAGCGGCGCTGTCGGGTGCGATCCTGTTCAACCCCGAACGGCAGACCGATCCACTGGCCGTCGCGGCAGGCTTCGCGGTGCTGCTGTTGCCCTATTCCCTGATCGGGCCGTACGCGGGTGCGCTGCTGGATCGATGGGACCGGCGCGCCGTGCTGCTGGCGGCCAACGTGTTCCGTGCGGCTTTGATCGGCGTGGTGAGCGCGGGGCTGCTCGCGGGGATGGGGGAGACGCCGCTGCTGTTGCTGGCACTTGCCGTAGTCGGAATCAGCAGGTTCGTGCTGGCCGGTGTTTCTGCGGCACTGCCCCGAGTGCTGCCGCAAGCGTGGCTGGTGCCGATGAACTCGGTGTTCACGACGGTGGCCTCCGGGTGTGCCGGGCTCGGCGCGGCTACCTCGGTGGCGGTGATCGGTCTGATCGGGGCGGGGGATTTCGCATCGGCGGTCGCGGTGGCGCTCAGCGGTGCCGGGTCGGTGCTCGGCGCGGTGCTGGCGGCCGGGTTCCGCCCTCGGGTTCTCGGTCCCGAAACCGAGGCGAAGCCTGGGGAGAACACCGTGCACGCCATCGCTACGGGCCTGCGCACAGGCGCCGCGGCCGTCTGGGAGTCGGTGCAGGTCACCACGGCGATGCTGGGCATCGGCACACACCGGATCGTGTTCGGCGTGAACACGTTGATCATGGTGCTGGTATTGCGCCAGGCTCCGCTGGACAGCTCCGGGCTCAGTGGCGGTCTGGTCGGATTCGGCGTCGCCATCGCGGCCACCGCGGCGGGCATGCTGGTCGCCGCCGTCGTCACGCCGCTGCTCATACCCCGCTTCGGGCGGCCGCGCACCGTGGTCACCAGTCTCCTCGTCGCGACGCTGGTGCAGCTCGTACTCGTCACGCCGATCGCGGTCGCTGATTCGACAACCACGGTGCAGCGTGCGCATCAGCTGCTGCTGGTCGGTGCGTTCCTGCTGGGACTGGCCGGACAGACGATCAAGCTGACCGGTGACGCCACCATGCAGATCGACATCGATGACGCTCGGCGCGGCCAAGTATTCGCGCTGCAGGACACCGTCTTCAACATCGCCTTCGTGCTGGCCATCGCCCTTGCGGCGCTGGTGATGCCGGAGGATGGGTTATCGCACGCCGTGGTGCTGGCCGGCGCCGCGATCTACTGCGCGGGAATCGCGGCAATCGCGCTGAACACGCGCCGCGGCACGCTTACGCGATGATCGGCTCGTCGCCGAGGCTTCGACCATCGCGGCTCAACCAGCGCGCCAAGTGTTCGGGGAGCGTATCGGCCGAGTAGGGGGCACGATCGGGCAACGCCGCCGGTTGATCGCAGTCCGGACGCGGGGACGCCGAATCCGGTTGCGGCGCATCGGTCACCGGACGATCGGGCTCATCCGCGGCGCTGCGCAGGATCCAGTCGAACGGCTCGCTCGCGGCATCGGCCGATAGTCCCGTGATCTGGTGATCCCAGGTGCCGAGGCCGGTGGGGTCGGTGAAGAAATGGTCGAGCACGCCGTCATCGTCGAGATCCAGCGCCGCGATGTCCGCGATGCCGGAGCCGCGGGAGTCCCACAGCGCGTCGTCGGCGAAGCCGTCACCGTCGAAGTCCAGCCCTACCGCGTCGGCCACGCCTGCGCCGGTGAGCTCCAGATCCGCCTCGCTGGTCCAGAGGTGCACCCTTCCGTCACCGGTACCGAACACGTACTCGATCTCGTTCATATGTGTTTTGACGCGCAGACCGTGGCACCGGTTCCATTTCGTGAGTAATTCTCCGATTCCGTCGTCCCACATTTGCAGACGTTATTCGGGTAAGTTGCTCTTTCTGCGGCCCGATTCGACAGGAGTCAACACGAGATGGGTTTTTCTCCGAATAATCCCGACGCGGTGCGAGAACTGCTGGGCGCGTGGAAAACCCGATCTGTCCTATCCGTCCGGGATGCCGGATAGTCGATCGACCGAACCGACGTGATGCGCGGATCCCGAATCACCTCCTCGAGTACGCCCGCAATGTTCGGCGCCCTGCTCGCCGGAGTCCTCACCCTGCCGATGCCCGCGGCGCAGGCCGCACCGTTTCCGTGGGCGCCACCACCAGTGAACAGCTGCGGCGAGACCGGATTCGACCCACTCAATCGCGAGCCCGATCCCGCACAGCCGCCTCCGCCGCCACTGCCGCCACAGATCGATATCCCGGTGCCGATTCCGGAGCTCACACCGGTTCCGGTGCCCGACCCACCGCAGGACAACACGCGAATCGTGCCTGCCCCGCTGCCGACCGATCCGTGTGAGAATCCCTGCCCCGACATCCGGGATACCCCGAAGCCTCCGGAATCGAATCCCGACCCCAGCCCGACGCCGAACAACGGCATCGATAACGGGACCGGCTCGAGTTCGGGTTCCGGCTCCGGCTCCGGCTCCGGCTCCGGTTCCGGTTCGGGCTCCGGCAGCGGTTCTGGTTCTGGTTCGGGCTCCGGCAGCGGTTCCGGCGAGCCGATCAAACTGCCGCGCATCGAGTTTCACCCGGAGGCCGAACCGATTCCGATCCCGGTGCCCGGCGGCCCCGGCGAGGAATCGCAACCGGCCCCTCCGCAGGTGGTGCGCCCGAATGCACCGGGTCCGCTCGCGGCGCCGATCGACGCGCCACGCGTCGAGTCGGTACGACTGATCGGGCAGGTGACCGGGCACGGCTCGGAGAATCGGACCGACATGCGCTGGCAGGTAGACGGCACCGACCTCGGTCTCATGTGGGAGACCGGGCCCGGCGAGGTCGCCGTGGTCTTCGGCGACACCTTCGGCAAGGGCTGGGGCGGCGGTGGCGCGGGCCACGACGACCAGGACTGGCGCAGCAACGTGATCGGCTTCAGCTCCGACCGCGATCTTGCCGACGGTCTGACCTTGGACACCTTCGCGCAGGACACCCGCTGCCACGCCGCGGAGATCCTGGGCAGCCGCAAGGTCAAGAACTGGGAGACCACCACCATCCCCACCTCCGGGTTCGCCATCGGACACCGGCAGTATCTGAGCTATATGTCGGTGAATCGGTGGAGCCGCATCCCCGGCCTGTGGTGGACCAACTACGGCGGCCTGGCCTACTCCGACGACAAAGGGCGCACCTGGAAGAAGGACCAGAATGCCAAGTGGGACAACCTCTTCGGTGTCGGCCGGTTCCAGGTGGCGGCGATGGTGCCGCAGGGTGACTACGTTTATATGTTCGGCACGCCCAACGGTCGTATAGGCGTGATCGGGCTGGCCAGGGTACGGAAGGACGAGGTGCTGAACAAGTCCGCCTACCAGTATTGGGTCGGCGGCACCTGGGCGCCCGCAGCCGAAAATCTGGCTACTCCGCTGGTGCTCGGCATGGCCAGCGAGCTGTCGGTGCGCTATGACCGGGAAACCGCGCGGTGGCAGATGGTCTACCTCGATTCGGCGCGGGGCGCGATCGTGCTGCGCACCGCCGGGAGCCCGCAGGGCGCATGGACAGACGCGATCCCGCTGGTGCCCACGAATGACTACCCGAAGTCCTACGGCGGGTTCATTCATCCGTGGTCGACCGGCAAGGATCTGTACTTCACACTCTCGGCGTGGGACAGCTACAACGTGTATCTCATGCATGCCCGGTTGGATCCTGGCCGCTGACCGCGCGGACGAACCGGACGGGCTGACCGGGCCGCGCCTGCGCGACAGCGTCGACGTCCGCATCGATGATTACCGCGACCACCGGGTAGCCACCCGTGATCGGATGATCGGCAAGGAACACCACCGGCTGCCCGCTCGGCGGCGCCTGGATCGAACCGAGCGTCACGCCTTCGGTCGGCAACTCGGCCTTGTCTTTTCGGGTCAGCGGCGGACCGGTACGGCGCTCCAACCGGGCACCGATCCGGTCGGTATCGGTGGAGATTTCCCAGACGCCGTCGAACAACGCCGCGGCATCGGTGAACCAGTCGTCGCGTGGCCCGAGCAGGGCGTGCACCGCGACGAGGCCTGCCGGTGGTTCGGCCACCGGAGCGAACTCCACGGTCGGAAGAGTGCGCGGCGAGGGTCCGATCGGCAGCCTATCGCGCTTGGCCAACGGCTCCGGGCCGAGCCCGGACATGGTGTCACGGCTGCGCGAACCCAGCACCGGCGGCACATCGACGCCACCGCGCACCGCGACGTAGCTGCGCAATCCGACCGACGCGTAGCCGAGCCGAAGCACCTGCCCCGCCTCGAGTTCCAGCACGCTGGCGTGCCCGACCGGCGTGCCGTCGACGGCCGCGGGCGCGGGCGCACCGGTGACGGCGAACGTGGCGTGCTCTTCGGCGCGCAGCGCGAGCCCGCCGAGCAGCACCTCGATCGCCGCGTGCCCCTCCGGATTGCCGACCAGCCGATTGGCCAGCCGCAGCGACGAACGGTCCGCGGCACCGGAGGGCCCGACACCGGAATCGAACCAGCCCGGCCTGCCGAGATCCTGGATGGTCGCCAGCGGACCGACCTGCTCGACGACGATCATCCGGCCGCCTCGACGAATCGAACCGTGTGGCCCACCCGGATCAACGCGGGCGGGTCACGTTCGACGTCCCACATCCTCTGGCCGGTACTTCCGATGAGCTGCCACCCGCCGGGCGTGCTGCGCGGGTATACCGCACTGTAGCCACCGGCGAGCGCGACGGCGCCCGCCGGAATCACGGTGCGGGCCTGGGCTCGGCGTGGCACGGTCAGCCGACCGTCGGGCGATTCCAGATAGCCGAAGCCGGGGGCGAATCCGACGAAGGCACACCGCCAGACCGTCCCGGTGTGTGCGGCGATCACCTCCGCGACGCTGAGCTCCAGCAGCCGGGCCACCTCGTCCAGATCGTCGCCGTCATAGCGGACCGGAATCAACACTGGATCCGTAGGAGATGAGCTGTCCGGCAGTGTTCCACGGGAAACACTATCCAGGTGCTCGTCCCGCAGCGCGGCGAGCAACGTGGTCACCACACGACGCACGGCCGCACCGTCGCGCGGTGAATGCAGGGTCAGCAAAACGGTCTCCGCGGCAGGCAGCACGTCCTGCACACCGGCCACGGGTCGGTCACGTAGCGCCGCGGCCAGGTTCGCCACCATATCGCGGCGGTCCGGCGTTACCAGCAATGCCCGATCTCCAGCCGCGCGGATCGCCCGCTCGGCCGCCTGCCACGCCGTGTCCTTCGTCATCTCGCGGCCTCAGCCGAACGGCTCCACCGGCACACCGACGTCGTCCAGCGCACTACGGATCAGGCGGGCCATCTCCACCGCCGCGGGCGAATCACCGTGCACGCAAATACTCGCGGCGCTCACCGACACCACGCCGGACCCGTCGACCGTACGCGCGGTGCCCGACATGGCGATCGAAACCGCTTGGGTCACCGCCTCGTTCGGTTGCAGCACCGAGCCGGGCACACTGCGTGCGGCGAGCATGCCGTTCGCCAGGTAGGCGCGGTCGGCGAAGCCCTCGCCGACGAATCGCACCGCGGCTTCGCGTGCCGCCCGCTCCAGCTGGGTACCGGCAGGCCCGAGCAGCGTGAGCCGCGGGTCGTACTCGGTGATCGCGGCCAGCACCGAGTCCGCGAGCTCCGGGTCGCGCGCGGCCGAATGATAAAGCGCCCCATGCGGCTTCACATATCGCACCCGGTCGCCCGCGGCCTTCACGAAGGCGTCGAGACCTCCGATCTGGTACAGCACCTCGTCTCGGATTTCGGCGGGCGCGACGGCGATCTCGCGTCTGCCGAAACCGGCCAGGTCGCGATAGCCGACATGTGCGCCGACCCGCACCCCCTTCTCTACTGCGAGCAGGCAAGTCCTGCGCATGATCGTCGGGTCGCCCGCATGGAAACCACAGGCGATGTTGGCGCTGGTGACGATATCGAGCATCGCGGCATCGTCACCCATCGTCCACGGCCCGAAACCCTCGCCGAGATCACTGTTGAGGTCCAGCGGCATGTGCGTCCTCCCACCGGCATTGTATTGCGGACGGACCTCTGATTCTGGTGCGGAGGTGTTCGTCGGGCAAGGAGGCCCGGCAGCGCACGTGGATCACGACGCGATAGTTCCGCTCGGCGCCGCCAAGTACGCTCGAGCAATCATGGCCATGTATTTCGATCCGAAGTCCTGGTCGCCGTGGCGCGCCGTCGATCTCGGGAAACGCCTGTTCGATCGTTCCCGGCTGGAGCAGTGGATCTCCTTCGGGACCGCATGGATGGACCCGGTGGCCGATCTCGGTGCCGGGACCGCCACGGCGCTGCTCCCGGACATCCTGATGACGATGCTCAGCGAAGGCATCCTGAGCCGGTTCGGCGGGCAAGAGGTCAGCGCGACACTACTCGGCCACGACGTCGATGCCACCCTGCAGGTGCTGAAGGTGCGCCGGCGCGGCGCGCACTTCCAAACCAAGACAGTGTTGTCGCGGCTGCGCTGGGACGACCACCGGATCGAGGCCGTGACGGTCATCGCCCACGGAGTCCGTTTGATCCCCGGCGTACCGACCAAGTTGCGCGCAGCACAGCTCGACATCGACGGCACCGTCACCACCGCCGCAGTGGTCGGCTGGCTCAACACCCAACCGCTGGGCTGGGCGCTTGACCTGCACGAGACCGGATTGATCCGGGCCCGGCACCGCCGAAAGCGAATGACCGCCCTGGTCGATGCGTCCGTGACGAACAACCGCCTGGGCATCGAAGTCCGCAAGGCAGCCTGGTTCGGCATCCGGATACCACGCAGGATGGTCGGCATTCCCACGATGCCGCTCAACCGGCTGCCCAACGACGCGCGGATCGTCTCCACCATCCGCGAGGACGATCTGATCCGGTTCCGAATCGAGCTACCGGAGATCACCGGTTCGTTCGATCTGGCCCAGATCCGCTCCGCAATCCTCGCGGGCAGCACTCTGATCGTGTTCTGATCCGGTCAGTTCTGCGTCTTCCACCACTCCAGCAGCGCCGATTCGGCCTCGTCCCGGGTGAGCGGACCGCGATCGAGCCGCAGCTCCTTCAGATAGTTCCAGGCCCGGCCGACCTCGGGGCCCGGCGTCAGGCCGAGCAGCTCCATGATCGCGTTGCCGTCCAGGTCCGGGCGAACCTGCGCCAGGTCCTCCTGCTGGCGCAGCCGCTCGATCCGCCCCTCCAGCTCGTCATAGGTGGCGCGCAGCGCGGCGGCCCTGCGCTTGTTGCGGGTAGTGCAGTCGGCGCGGACGAGTTTGTGCAGGCGGGGAAGCAGGTCGTCGGCGTCGGTGACATAGCGGCGCACCGCCGAATCGGTCCATTGCCCCTTGCCGTAGCCGTGGAAGCGCAGATGCAGGAAAACCAACCGGGCAACGTCCTCGGTGAACTGCTTCGGATACTTCAGCGCCCGCATACGCTTGCGCACCATCTTCGCGCCCACCACCTCATGGTGGTGGAAGCTGACACCACCGCCCGGCTCGTTGCGCTTGGTGTCGGGTTTGCCGATGTCGTGCAGCAGCGCGGCCCAGCGCAGCACCAGGTCGGGGTCGCCATCCTCCTGGTCGATGGCCTGCTCCAGCACGGTCAGTGAATGCCAGTAGACGTCCTTGTGCTGGTGGTGTTCGTCGATTTCCAGCTTCATCGCGGGCACTTCGGGCAGCACTCGCTGGGCCAGCCCGGTCTCGCACATCACGTTGATGCCGTCGATCGGATGCGCGCCCGCGATCAGCTTGTCCAGTTCGACGCGCACCCGCTCGGCGGAGATCCGATCGATCTGATCGGCCATCGCGCTGATCGCCGCCCGCACCCGCGCAGGCAGCTCGAATCCGAGCTGGGATACGAATCGCGCGGCGCGCAACATCCGCAGCGGGTCGTCGTTGAACGAATCCTCCGGCGCGGCAGGCGTATCGAGCATGCCCTCGAGCAGCGCGTTCATCCCGTCGAGCGGATCGACGAACGACAAAGAGCCATCCGCGCCGATCTCGACAGCCATCGCGTTCACGGTGAAATCCCTGCGCACCAGGTCATCTTCGAGAGAGTCGCCGAAGGTCACCTGGGGGTTGCGGGACACCCGGTCGTAGCTGTCCGCGCGGAAGGTGGTGATCTCCAGCTGCTGGTCGTCCTTGGCCGCACTGACGGTGCCGAACGCGAGGCCACCCGTGTCCCACAGATGATCGGCCCACCCGCGCAGCATCTCCTGCACTACCTCCGGACGGGCGTCGGTGGTGAAATCCAGATCGGTCCCCAACCTGCCGAGCACCGCGTCCCGCACGCTGCCGCCGACGAGATACAGCTCGTGCCCCCGCGCGGCGAACAACTCGCCCAGAGGCGTCAGCACATCGGACAGCCTCCCGAGGGTCACCGCCGCCGCGGCCAGCAATCGGGTACGTCTATCCAGCGCAGCGTCCTCAGACTTGGGCGAAACCACGAATGAGCAGCTTACCGAGCCGCGGCGACGAATATCGCGGCGCAGCCCGCGCAGCAGCCCCAGATATATAAGGCCATCTGCATCAACCGAGCCAGCGGCGGTCGCGTCCTGTGCAATGCGACAAGCACCACTCGCGCCCGATCACCGCGCACCGCCCGCCACAGAGCAACACAGCCACAGGCGCGGCAAAACAACACAGTAGGATTGCCAGGTGTCTCCGGCCGATCGTGCGAACAGTCGACGCCGCCAGCCTCGGCGCCGCGGTTCGGCCGCCAATGCCGCGAAGCCGCGGATGCGAACAGTCCGCGAGACCTCGGCGGGTGGACTCGTCGTCGACGGCTTGGACGGTCCCCGGGAAAAGCGCAGCGCGGCCCTCATCGGGCGCACCGACCGCCGCGGGCGGTTATTGTGGTCGCTGCCCAAGGGACATATCGAAGAAGGCGAGACCGCCGAGCAAACCGCGATCCGCGAGGTCGCCGAGGAGACCGGCATCAACGGTGTCGTTGTCGCCGAACTCGGCAACATCGATTACTGGTTCGTTACCGACGGTCGGCGGGTACACAAAACGGTGCATCATTATCTGCTGCGATCGGTCGGTGGTGAACTGTCCGACGCCGACGTGGAGGTCACGCAGGTCGCGTGGGTCCCGTTGAGTGAGTTGGATTCTCGACTGGCCTACGCCGACGAACGGCGACTGGCCGAGATGGCGAATAAATTGATCGACCGGATGGAGACCGGCAAGCGATGACGCGTGGACTGTTCCGGATCTTCGTGGCGGTCCTGACCATCCTCGGCCCGACCACGCTGCCGCTGCTGATTTCGCCGGCAGCCGAGGCGCAGCCCACTGGGTCCGGATCCTCCTCGAACCCGAAATTCCTCAAGCTTTCCCTGGATTCGGTGTCGCCGACCGCGGTGACCACCACCAGCGATCCGCTGCTCACCGTATCGGGCACGGTCACGAATATCGGCGACCGCGTGGTGGACGACATCAGTATCCGTATCCAACGAGCGGCGGCGATCACCGCGCCGAGCGGGCTACGGGCGACGCTGCGCCTCGACCAGATCAACTATGAGGTAACCGGCCAATTCGAAGATGTCGAGCAGCGGCTGAATCCGGGCCAGCGCAAGCAGTTCACGCTGAGCATTCCGTTGCGCTCCGAGAGCGGCTTGCCGTCGCTGAACATCAATACCCCCGGCGTCTACCCGCTGTTGCTGAATGTGAACGGCGAACCCGCGTACGGCACCCAGGCCAGGCTCGACGACGCCAGGTTCCTGCTTCCGGTGCTCGGCGTGCCGCCCGCGGCGAGCGACGACTCGTCGGGTACGGCCACCGAGCCGGTGTCCGCGCCTACCGGCGCCCCGGTCGCGACGACGTTGCTGTGGCCGCTGGCTGACCGCCCCAGGCAGGTCGCGGGCCATCCGGGCAGTGTCGACGGCAAGGTCGAACTCACCGACGACGAACTGGCCGCCTCGCTCGGCAAAGGCGGCCGCCTCGATCAGCTGCTTGCCGCGCTGGAGGGGATGCTCAGCGCCAACGGCGGACGGGACCGCAACCTGGCCTCGGCGGTGTGCCTCGCCGTAGACCCCGACCTGCTCCTCACGGTACGCGCGATGACCAGGGGCTATCGCGTGCTGGCCAGTCCGTCCGACCCCGACGGCGCGACCAGGGCGGGCGCAGGCGCCGAGCAGGCACAGTCCTGGCTTGATCGGCTGCGCGCGCTGGCCGGGTCGATGTGCACGGTGGCGCTGCCGTTCGCGCAGGTCGATCTGGCGGCGCTGGCCGCGGTGAACGATCCGGCACTGTCCGCGCGCGCGATCAACGAACCTGCCGACATCGTCGACTCGATTCTGACCACCCGCTCGGTGCGCGGGGTCAGCCTGCCGGATTCCGGCAGTATCGATGACGGCGCCGGACTCCTGTTGCGAAGCCATGGTTTCGGGACCGCTGTGCTCGCCGACACCGCGACCGTTCCGGAGGGCACGGTGGACTCGGCACGGTTGAGCGAAAGCAGCCAGTCCACCGGCAACGCGAATTCACTTCCCCAGACCACGGACCCCGCGGGCCCGGAAGTCGTCAGGATGCCCGCGATCACCGCGATCCAGCCGTCCACCCCCCAGGAGGCCGTGCCGCCGGTCAACGACACTGCGACGACTTCGCCCAGCCCGGCGGCCGATCCTGCGCTGCACACCGCGACCTTCGATATCTGGTCCGCGACGGCGCTCGCCGCGGTCGGCTCGAATCCGCCGACGCCGTCATTCACCCCCTCCGGAGTCCGCTACGACGTCACCAACGATTCGCGTGCCGCGCGGCTGCAGGACGCGCTGGGTGCGGTGTCCTGGAGCGCACTGAACCCGGAGGCGAACGGCCCGCGCTCCCTGTTGCTCGTCCCGCCGCAGCAGTGGGGTGCGAACCGGGACGAGGCGACCGCTCTGCTGCGCCAGGTCGACCTGCTGCTGCGCGCCGACCTCGCCACCGCTCGACCGTTCCCCGACCTGGTGACGCTGCCGCCGGATCCGCAGCCCTACGAGCTGAACTATCTTGCGCAGGCCGCGCAGGACGCGGTGCCGGGCCGGTTCGTGCTTCCGGTGCGCGACCAGGGCCGCCGAATCACCGAGATGATGCGTGCGCTGGTCGACGTGCCGGAGGCCGAGCCCACGTCGCACGACTTCCTGACCCCGCTGCGAGACGACCTGATCCGCGTGCTGAGCTTGTCGGATCGGCGCACGGGCGATGCCGCCCAACCGGACACCTTCGCCCAGCGAAGGCTGGATCAGACCACCCGGACGATGAACAGCCTCTACCGTTCGGTCACCGTACTTCCGCCGGGCGGGGTGTATACGCTGGCGTCCGAACAGAGCCCTTTGCTGCTGGTCGCGCGCAATGACCTGCCGGTTGCCATCCGGGTCCGGTTCCGGATCGAGGCCCCTTCCGAGACGCAGATCACGGATCCCGGCGAGCAGCAGCTCCCGGCGAAAGGGACGCGCTCGTTCCAGGTTCCGACCGAGGTCAGTGACAGCCGCAACCTGGTCATTCCCATCTCGCTCACCTCGCCCGAGGGGATCCCGCTCGGTAATCCCACGCAGGTCTCGGTGCGTTCGAACGCCTATGGCCAGGCTTTGGCGATAATTACCGCATGCGCAGGACTCCTGCTGTTGTTCCTGGCCGGCCGCCGTTTGTGGCGCCGGTTCCGCGGGCAGCCCGATCCGGCAGACGAGGGCTTCGACCCCGATACCCGGCGGCGGGTCAACCGCTATCGGCGCGCACGGAGACGGGTTCTGCGAGAGCAGGAGCAGCACCAGGAGGCACGGTGAGCGAACCCGCACGGACGGGCCCTCGCAAACCGCTTTCACCTGCGTTGATGTGGTCTGCCGCAGTGTCGTATGGCACGGTGGGGGACAATCACAGTGTTCCCGTGCCGACACGGACCGGAGGGCGGCGATGGGCAAAGCGTTCACCGGTTACGGCGTCGGCGAGACGCGGCTCACCACACCGACGGGGATGCGGATGTCCCGGCGGGTACAGGAGGCATGATGAGCGACGATGACATATCGGCTCATCGGCCTGTACCAGGCGATCGGCGTGACGGGCCCCCGCCCCGCCGGGCGCCCGTCGCGCCATGGGAACGCCGCCCGCCGCTGCCTCAGGCCGATGCCGAAGAGCCGGACGTGAACGGCGGCCCCTACAGCGGCGCGATGCCGCGGGTGCCGCAGATCAGTCATCCCCCCGCCCCACCACAGCAACCCAGGCCCGGCCAGCGCATCCCGCCACCGCCGCCACCACAGCAGCAACCGAGACCCCAGCGGCCACCGATGCCGCCCCAACGTCCCGGTGCCGTACCGCACCCTGGCCAGCGGCAGTACCCGCCCGGCCACCCGGGCCCCGCACAGCCGCGCTCGGTGCCGCCCCGTCCGGGGCCGGGACAGTCTGGCGCCCTACCCATGGGACCTAGGCCCACGCAATCCGGCCTGCCCCCCGCCGCCGTGCCGCGGCCGCAGTCAGGCCCATCCCCGGCGCCCCCGCCGCGTCCACCGCAGTCGGGTCCGATTCCGGCTGCCCCACGGCCACCGCAGTCGGGTCCGATTCCGGCTGCCCCACGGCCACCGCAGTCGGGTCCGATTCCGGCTGCCACGCCGGAGTCCGGCCGCGTGCCACCACCGCGATACGCCCCTCCGCAGCCGTACCCCCCTCCGCAGCGTCCCCCCACTCCCGTCCGACGCGAGCCCGCCTCGCCGCACCGCCCCCGGACCCCGGAGTGGCCCGCTGCCACCGAGACCGTGGAGAAGCCCGCCGAGCCGAAGCAGACTTCTAGCTCCCGGCTGCTCAGCGACTCCGGCTCGATCGCCTTCGCGACGCTGATCAGCCGCATCACCGGGTTCGGTAAGCAGCTGCTGCTGCTGACCGTGCTCGGCCCAGCCATCGCGAGTGCGTTCACCGTTGCCAGCCAGATCCCGAACATGATCGCGGAGTTGGTGCTCGGGGCGGTGCTCACCGCGATCGTCGTGCCGACCCTGGTGCGGGCCGAGCAGGAGGACCCCGATCACGGCGCGGCCTTCGTCCGGCGCCTGGTGACCGCCGCCTTTGTGGTCCTTGCCACGGCAGCACTGTTGGCAACCGCGGCGGCACCGCTGCTGACTACGCACGTCTTCCTCTCCGACGACGGCAAGGTGAACACCGGCCTCACCACGGCGCTGGCTTTCCTGCTGCTGCCCGCGATCCTGTTCTACGGAATGTCGGCGCTGCTTACGGCCATCCTCAACACACGGCAGATGTTCAAGCCCGGCGCGTGGGCTCCGGTGCTGAACAATCTGGTCGTCCTGACCGTGCTCGGTGTGTACGTGCTGATGCCCGGAGAGATCACGCTGGACCCGGTCCGGATGAGCGACCCGAAGCTGCTGGTGCTCGGCGTCGGCGTCACGGTCGGTGTGGTGGTGCAGGCGGTCAGCCTGGTGCCGGCGGTCCGCAGGGCGGGCATCGACCTGCGCCCGTTGTGGGGTATCGATGCGCGGCTCAAGCAGTTCGGCGGCATGGGCGCTGCCATCATCCTGTATGTCCTGATCAGCCAGTCGGGTTTCATCTTCGCCACCCGCATCTCCTCGCATGCCGACGCGGCGGGTCCGGCGATCTACAACAACGCATGGCTGCTGCTGCAACTGCCCTACGGTGTGCTCGGTGTCACGGTACTCACGGCGATCATGCCGCGACTGAGCCGCAACGCCGCGGCCGATGACACGCCCGCGGTGGTCGACGATCTCTCTGCCGCGACCCGATTGACCATGATCGCGCTGGTCCCGGTGGTCACGTTCCTTACGCTGGCAGGGCCGCAGGTCGGCCAGGCACTGTACGGGTACGGCAACTTCGGCGGCTCCGATGCCGAGCGTCTGGGCCTCGCGGTCAGTTGGTCGGCGTTCGCGTTGATTCCGTATTCGCTCGTGCTCATCCATCTGCGCGTGTTCTATGCCAGGGAGCAGGCGTGGATTCCGACCTGGATCATCCTTGGCATCACCGCCGCGAAGATCGTCTTCTCCGCGCTTGCCCCGGTCGTCACCGATGCCGATCATGTGGTGATCGCCCTGGGCGTCGCGAACGGCCTCGGCTTCGCGGTCGGCGCCGTAGTCGGCGGCTATCTGTTGCACCGCAGTCTCGGCGATCTCAGGATGGCCAACGTCGGCCGCACGGTGACACGTGTCGTCCTCGCGTCACTCGCGGGCGGGGCGGTGATGTGGATAGTGGACCGGGTACTCGGCCTGGATCGGCTGACTGCGTCCTTCGGTGGGCCCGGTTCGCTGGTTCGGGTGGCGATCACCGCGATCGTCATGTTGGCGGTGGCCTTCGGCCTGATGCGACTCGCCGGTATTCCGGAAATCATCGCCATCACCGTGGCCATCTCGCGGCGCCTCGGCTGGACCCCGCCCGCACCGGATCTCGATCTGGAGAGCCCGGTAGAAGATCCTTATGTCACACAGGTGCTCCGCAGGCCCGACCCGTATCTGGCGTACCCGCGCTTCGACGCGTACATGGACGCCCAGACCATGGTGCTGCCGGTGATCAGAGCCGACGCCGTTGACATCACCGGTGTGGGCGAGTTCCCGTACCCTGTTCGGCAGAGAAGCACAAGTGGCGAATTCGCCGAAACCGCGACATATCAGGGCGAAGGAGGACCGAGGGTGAGCGACGACGCGGTGGGCGGCGTCCCAGCCGCCGATTCTTCTGCGACCACGGCCGGCGGACTGTATACCGATGTTCCGCCGACCGCGGGGGAGCCGTTGGATCCCGCGTACGCGAACAAGGCGTCCGGGACGGCTCCACCGAATCAGGATGCGGCGAGACCCCAGGACGGCCATATGCCGCCGCGCGATCCGATGTACGACACCGGGATGATCCCGATCGGGTCGCCGGAAATGCCGCCGATGGGCGGTGAGAACTTGGGCGCACGGCGAGTTCCGCGCGGCCCCAAGCTGATTCCCGGCGCTTCGGTTGCCGGTGGCCGTTACCGGTTGCTGGCCGGCCACGGCGGCGCACGCGGCCTGAGATTCTGGCAGGCGCTGGACATCAAGCTCGACCGTGAGGTGGCTCTGACGTTCGTGGACGCCGACCAGAAGGCCACCGACAACTCCGGCCACGACGGTCCGCAGGCGATCCTGTCACGCACGCTCCGCCTCGGCCGGATCAACTCGCCCGGCCTCGCCCGTGTGCTCGATGTCGTGCGCGGCAGCTCCGGCGGCATCGTGGTGGCCGAGTGGACGCCGGGCCGTTCGCTGCGCGAGATGGCGGAGACGGTGCCCTCGCCGATCGGTGCGGCGCGTGCAATCCGCGCTCTCGCCTCCGCCGCCGAGCTGGCGCACCGAGGCGGCGGATCACTGTCCATCGACCACCCGGATCGGATACGCATCAGCGCGTCCGGCGACGCGGTGCTCGCCTTCCCCGGCACGCTGTCCGACTCGGATGCCCAGTCCGATGTGCGCGGTCTCGGCGCGATGCTCTACGCGCTGATCACTGCGCGTTGGCCGATCCGCTTCGGCGGGGTCTCCGGCACCGCAGCGACGATCGGCGGATTACACCTCGCGGATCTCGGCCCGGACGGCACCCCGGTCGAGCCGAGGCAGATCCGTCCCGAAGTGCCGTTCGAGATCTCCGCGGTCGCGGTGCGGTCGCTGGAGTCGAACAAGGGGGTGCGCACCGCCGCCACCGTGCAGCATGTGCTCGAGCAGGCGTCGGTGGTCGACCAGAAGACCGATTTCATCCCGGTGCTGCGACTGGGCCAGCGCGCACCCGCGCGCACCGACGACTCGCTCGCCGATCCGGAACTGCTTGCGGCGGAGCGGGAACGGTCTCAACGCATGATGTGGATCATGGTCGGGCTCGGCATCCTCGCCGCACTGGTTGTCGGCATCGTCATCTGGTGGATGGTCAGCGTGTTCGCGCCTGGTGCGTCGGATGCACCGCTGAACGAACAGCGCAATATCGGTCTCACGACGAACAGCCAGCCTTCACCGACACCGGCAGCCGCGGGCCCGAACATCGCGTCGAGCGGCGTCCCGGTGCCGGTGACCGGCGTATCTGTGTTCTCCCCCGAGGGCACTCCCGATGGCGTCGGCCACGTCCAGGCGGTGCTGGACAACGACCCGGGGACCGAGTGGCGCACGGATCAGTACTTCCAGCAGTTCCCGGCCCTCAAGAAGGGGGTCGGCCTGCTGGCGACGCTACCCAGCCCTACCAAACTGACGAACGTCTCGATCAACTCGCCCAGCTCCGGCACCTCGGTGGAGATCCGCACCTCGCCTACCGGCTCACCGACCCTTGATCAGACTCAGCTGATCGGTTCTGCCCGACTGGGCGACGGCGTCACCGACATCCCGGTGCACGCCGACCAAGCCGCCCGCTACGTGCTCGTCTGGATCACCGGACTGGGGAAGTCCGGCGGTCAGTTCCAAACCGCTATCACCGATATTCGTTTCGACGCCGCGCTTTAGCCCGGCCCAGGCACGACTCTTGCCGCACGTATCGTTTGTGCAGGCCATTCGCTCGCGCGACGCGTGTCGCGCACTCCATCATCATCAGCCCGATCGGTTTGGTTGCTGCCGAATCGTTACGGACGATATGATCTTGTCGCGCTCTCAGCAGGGGAGCTTCCCGGGTTCTGGTGTCTCGTTCCTGGATGCTGCGAAATTTCGGCGATGGTCTACCGTGCCCGTCGCTGCCGTGAGCGCTGTCCAAGGGGTTGGCATTGTCGTCCGAATTGAACGAGGAGCTTCGCGGGGGGACGTCGCGGCCGGTCGCGCGCCGCGAACGCTCGTTCGCACCCGACGAATACTCTGATATCGAACTGCTGCAGGCGCATGTGCGCGGCCAGCGACACGCGTTCGCGGAGCTGTTGCGCAGGCACAACGACCATCTCTGGCAGACCGCCCTGCGCACGTCCTATACCCGGGAGGACGCGGCCGACTCGCTACAGGACGCTCTGCTGTCCGCCCACCGTAGGGCCGCCTCGTTCCGCGCCGAGGCGGAGGTGCGCAGCTGGCTGCACGCGATCGTGGTGAACGCCTGCCTGGACCGGATCCGGCGCAACAAGACCAGGCGCGCGTTCTCGCACTCGCCCGAGACCATGCCCGAGCCCGGCGATGACCGGGACGAGATGGCCGAGCTGGAGATGTCCATGATCGTCGATCACGCGCTGTTCTCGTTGCCGCCGGATCAGCGCACCGCGCTGGTGGCGATCGATCTGGAGGGGTATAGCGTGTCCGAGGCGGCCGCGATGCTCGGTGTGCCCGAGGGGACGATCAAAAGCCGGTGTGCCAGGGCGCGGCAGCGTTTGAAGGAGCGGTTGGAATTTCTGCGTGATCCGGGGAACCGGAGGTAGCTGAGATGCGTCATTAATAGTGACGAACCACTGAACGATGTCCATGTAGTCCCCGTCGTCGAGGGATGCCCGCGATGTCAGATCCAAATAACGGAGGTGCGATGGCGACCCGGTCGGTGCCGCAGCCTCCATTCACCGCCGACCTGCTTGCCGACCTGCACGCCGGCAATGTGACGCCGGAGCAACGCGAGCAGTTGTGGCCGGTGGTGTCGCGCGATCCGGAGGCACTGCGCTTCCTGCGCTCGCTCGACGACGTGACCGCCGAACTGCGCGCTTTCGGCCGCGACGAGCACATCATCCACGTCATGCCCGCGGATGTGGCCGCACGACTCGCGCGGGTCGTCGACGAGTTGGACCTGTCCGAGCCGCCTGCCGAGCCAGGGACCGCGATCCACCGGCTGTCGTCCGATCCCCAGGCCGAATCCGATGGCGAACCCATGGTTTCCCAAACCGTTCCCGCATCGCTGGTCTCACTCGACCAGCGACGCCGCGGCAGCCTCCGCTGGCTCGCCGCGGCGGCCGCGATCGCGACGGTGGCGTGCGCGGGAGTTGCCGTGACGACGCTGCGCGGCGACGACGTCGCGCCCACCGCTCAGCCGACCGCCCCACCGATCGCAAGCAACAATGACGAACTGGGCGACGACCTCACCGCCACCGCCACGCTCGGCGCACTGGGCCGCCATGACATCTCCGGCTCGCTCGCGAGGCCGGGAGCGCTCGACCGCTGCGTCCACGCGAACGGACTCGATCGTGCGGTGCTCGGCTCGACCGACATCAGATTCCAGGGCCGCGACGCGGTTCTCATCCTGCTCACCGGCCCGCGTCCGCCCAAGATCACTGCTCTGGTCGTCGGGACCGGTTGCCGCACAGACGATCCTCAGCGGAGGGCGCTGCAGGATATCGGCTGACATTGCGATATCGGCCACGCTCGTGGTGTGACCCAGTCAACGTGGGAACAACAGCCATTACCCTGTTGTTGACCGCTACGTCCACCGATTCTCCCCGGAAGGCCCCATGAGCACGCCAGTTTCCGACCTGATCATCGTCGGCTCCGGTCCCGCCGGCTACACGGCTGCCGTGTACGCGGCCCGCGCGGAGCTCCAGCCGCTGCTGTTCGAGGGAACCCAGTTCGGCGGCGCACTGATGACCACCACCGAAGTGGAGAACTTCCCAGGGTTTCGCGACGGCATCATGGGTCCGGATCTTATGGAGGAGATGCGCGAGCAGGCCAAGCGATTCGGTGCCGACATCCGCACCGAGGACGTAGATGCTATCGATCTCAACGGCCCGATCAAGAAGATCACCGTCGGCGATCAGACCTACCAGGCGCACGCCGTGATCCTCGCCATGGGTTCGGCCGCCCGCTACCTGAATGTGCCGGGTGAGCAGCGGCTGCTCGGCCGCGGTGTCAGCGCTTGCGCCACCTGCGACGGCTTCTTCTTCAAAGGCCAGGACATCGTCGTAGTCGGTGGCGGCGACTCGGCGATGGAGGAGGCCATCTTCCTGACCAAGTTCGCTTCCAAGGTCACCATCGTGCACCGCCGTGAGGAGTTCCGCGCCTCCCGCATCATGCTGGAGCGGGCGAAGGCGAACGAGAAGATCAAGTTCGTGCTGAACGCCGAGGTGATAGAGGTGCACGGCGAGAACAGCGTCTCCCACCTGACCCTGCGCGACACCCGCACCGGCGAGACCTCCGGACTGGCCGCGACCGGTCTGTTCGTCGCGATCGGCCACGATCCGCGTAGCGAGTTGGTCGAGAGCCAGGTCGAGTTGGACGACGAAGGCTACGTACAGGTGCTGCACCCGTCGACCGCCACCGATGTCCCCGGCGTGTTTGCCGCGGGCGACCTCGTCGACCACACCTACCGCCAGGCGATCACGGCCGCGGGGACCGGCTGCCGCGCGGCCATCGATGCCGAGCGCTGGCTCGCCGAACAGGGTGACATCACCTCGAATCGCCTCGAGAACGTGGGCGACTCGGTTTCCGTCCCCGCCAACTGAGCTTCCGTCTCGTTTCACCGCAAGGAGAGAAAATCAATGGCCGAGTCCGCCAAGACGGTCACCGTCACCGACGCGTCCTTCACCGACGATGTGCTGCTCAGCGAGAAACCCGTGCTCGTCGACTTCTGGGCCGACTGGTGCGGACCGTGCAAGATGGTCGCCCCTGTCCTGGAGGAGATCGCCGGTACACATGCGGACAAGCTGACCATCGCGAAACTGGACGTGGATGCCAACCCCGGCACCGCCCGCGATTACCAGATCCTTTCGCTGCCGACTATGATGCTGTTCCGCGGCGGTAAGCCGGTCAAGCAGATCGTCGGAGCGAAGGGCAAAGCCGCCCTTCTGCGGGAACTCGAAGGCGTCATCTGACCACACGGTCCGACGACGCGCCGTAGGATGCCTGAATCCGGGATTGCCGAAATCCGGTCCAGGTTTGAGACAATCGACCGACGCTCCGGTCGTGCGAAGGTGTATGCCATCGCATGAGTGGGTACCCGCAGGTTGACGGAAGGAAAGGGCTCTCACGCATGCACCGACTTCGTCACGGCGATACCGGTCCAGCCGTAGCAGAGGTTCGGAGCACACTGGCAAGCCTGGGGTTCTTACACGCTCATGTCGGTACCGGTCGCGCAGGCGCGCGCGAGTACTGGATGGACACCGACGCCATTTTCGACCACCACCTCGACTCCGCGGTACGCGCGTTCCAGCAGCACCGCGGGCTTTTGGTCGACGGCGTAGTCGGCCCCGCGACCTACCGTGCACTGAAGGAAGCGTCCTACCGGCTCGGCGCGCGGACACTGATCTACCAACTCTCCGCGCCGCTGTACGGTGATGACGTGGCCACGCTGCAGCGCAGGTTGCAGGACCTCGGCTTCTACGTCCATCGCGTGGACGGATACTTCGGTCCGCACACCCATGACGCGCTCACGGCCTTCCAACGGGAGATCGGGCTTGCCGCCGACGGGATCTGCGGTCCCGATACGCTGCGCTCGCTCGATCTGCTCGGTGCGAGGGTCACCGGCGGCAACCCACACCGGATCGCGGAGGAAGAGGTGGTACACCGCGCGGGTCCGCAGCTCACCGGTAAACGGATCGTCATCGATCCGGGCCTCGGTGGAGCGGACAAGGGTTTCGCGGTGCCCACCGAGTACGGCGACGTCTACGAGTCGGAAGTCTTGTGGGACTTGGCAAGTCGCTTGGAGGGCCGGATGGCGGCGACTGGCATGGAGACCTTCCTGTCCCGGCCGTGGGGCGCCAACCCGACTGACGCGGAACGCGCCGACACCTCGAATGCCTTCGACGCCGATCTCATGATTTCGCTGCGCTGCGCCGTCAACCCGAGCCCACTGGCCAACGGCGTTGCCGGATTCTACTTCGGCAACTCGCACGGCTCGGTGTCGATGATCGGCCAGGTGCTGGCCGGATTCATCCAGCGGGAAGTGGTGGCGCGAACCTCGTTGCAGGACTGCCGAACCCATGCGCGAACTTGGGATCTGCTGCGACTCACCAAGATGCCGACCGTCCAGGTCGACATCGGTTACCTGACAAACCCATACGACGCCTCGGTGCTCACCAATCCGCGTATGCGCGACGTGATCGCCGAAGCCATCCTGATTTCGGTGAAGCGGCTGTACCTGCTCGGTCAGGACGACCAGCCCACCGGCACTTACACTTTCGCGGAGCTGCTAGCCGAGGAGCTTGCCGCAGCGGATCGTATGTAGTAAATCTCCAGCTGAATCACGAAGCGCCCCTTGCCATATTCGAATCAGTAAGGGGCGCTTCGGATGTCGGCTCGGTTCAGGGTGCTCCGACGCGGGTCGGAGCCGCCATCGAGGCGGCGGCAAGCAGCTGGTCCAACGCCCGTTCCACGTCTTCCTTCCAGCCGTGATCGGAATTGAGTTCCAACCGCAGCCGCGGGAACCTGTGGTGGGGGGCAATCACCTCGAAGCCGACGTCCTCCAAGAAGTCGGCGTCGACCATGCACGCCTCAGGCGAGCATTCGGTCATTGCGCCCGGCACGCCTGCGCCCTTGATCGGCGCGATGATCCGCTCCATCAGCGTCATCGAACCGAATCGCTCTGACAGCGCCCGCGCCGGTGGGTCGGTGCGAATGCCGAACGCCTCCAGCGCGCGGACACCGCGGCGCACCAGATCGGCCACTACGGCCTGGATCAGCCGGTGGGCGATGTCGGCATCCTTATAGGGGAATTCGGCCCGCAGCGTGGTGAGCAGGACCGCGTCCGGGCTCACCGGAGATGTGGGGAAGAGGGTGGCCCGCGGCACCGCACTCGGCGGTGCGTACAAGGCACAGCCGGCGATGTTGCCATCGACATCCGCCACCTGCCCGCACGAGCCCCATTCCAGCATCACCGTCGACAGCCAGGCTTCCTTCTCGAAGACCGGATCGCTGAAGTTGCGGGAGTCCTCGGCAACGGCAGGATCTATCTCCCAAAACACACAGCGCCGCGCATGCGCGGGGAGCTTATCCAGTCCGCCGAGGGTTAGTGCTGTGACGCTGGTCGACACCGCTCTGCTCAGCCTCCAGCTGTCCGATTCATCCACGCTCATACCGCATCAATGGTTGCTCGCCAGCAAGAATAAGCGATCAAAGAGAACCCGCCTCATTCCATATCGCTGTGCTGTTGGTCGGAGAACTTGTGGTGTTCTGCCGGGGAGACCGTGCAACGCCCCGCTTATCCGCGCGAACCCGTGCCGTCACAGTGACGTTTCGACCACGGGCACGCACCTATCGGAATCACAAGCTGTTTTTTGTCACTTCTGTCACACGGTGGGAGTGTTCTGCTCCATCAGGGCGACGATGCGCTCGAGGTCTTCGACCGATCCGAATTCTACGACGATCTTGCCCTTCCGCTTGCCCAGGCTCACGGTGACCCGGGTGTCGAAAGAACCGGACAACCGTTCCGCCACGTCTTGCAGACCGGGCATGTGAATCGGTTTCCGCTGAGGAGCGGGGGAGGGCGCTGCGGCGTCCGGGTCCCGGTTCGCCAGCGTGACGGCTTCCTCTGTGGCTCGAACCGAGAGGCCCTCGGCGACGATGCGGGCGGCGAGCACCTCTTGAGCATCCGCGCCCGCCTCGAGACCGAGCAGTGCCCGCGCGTGCCCAGCGGACAGCACGCCCGCTGCGACCCGGCGCTGCACCGGGATCGGCAGCTTCAGCAGGCGGATCATATTTGTCACCACGGGGCGGGAACGACCGAGCCGCGTCGCCAATTCCTCGTGCGTAACGTCGAATTCCTCCAGCAGCTGCTGGTAGGCCGCAGCCTCTTCGAGCGGATTCAACTGGACCCTGTGAATATTCTCCAGCAGGGCGTCGCGGAGCATCGACTCGTCCGCGGTCTCCCGGACGATCGCGGGGATGGTCGCCAGACCGGCCTCCTGGCAGGCCCTCCAGCGTCGCTCGCCCATGACGAGCTGATAGCGGTCGGCGCCTGGTGCGACCCTGCGCACTACGATCGGCTGCATCAGACCGAACTCGCGGATCGAATGCACCAGCTCGGACAACGCGTCTTCTTCGAAGACCGTACGAGGCTGCCTGGGGTTCGGCTCGATCTGATCCGGCGGAATCTCTCGGTAGATCGCTCCGCCAGCCGCTAGTTCGGCGCTGTCATCGGTGGGGTCGGGAACGCGGTGCAGGTATGTCGACGCGGGCTGCGGTCCGATCGGATCGAGGCCGATGACGCTTGCAGCAGCGCTGCTGAGACCCGGCGTGGCCGCCGGTGCCGTCGGGATCAGCGCGGCCAGACCGCGCCCTAGCCCACCTTTCTTCGCCTGACTCATCGGTCTATCGACCCCTTCCTCGTTCCGCCACCAAACCGGACTTGCCGAGCATCAGATCGGCACACCGAGTCACTCCACCGACTTCGTCGCGGTACCAAGCACTATCGCGCGGGCCGCGATCTCGCGACCGGCATCCAGGTAGCTCATCGCGCCCCGAGAGCCTGGATCATAATCGAGCACCGTCATGCCGTACCCCGGCGCCTCCGATACCTTCACGCTGCGCGGAATCACCGAGCGCAGCACCACATCGCCGAAGTGCCCACGAACCTCCTCGGCGACTTGGTCCGCCAACTTGGTCCGGCCGTCGTACATCGTCAGGATCACGGTCGACACATGGAGTTCCGGGTTGAGGTGTGCCTGCACCAGACCGATATTGCGGAGGAGCTGACCGACGCCTTCCAGCGCGTAGTACTCGCACTGGATCGGAATCAGTACCTCTTTAGCCGCGACCATCGCGTTGACGGTGAGCAGTCCGAGTGAGGGCGGGCAGTCGATCATCACGTAGTCGATGTCGTACCCGGCGATGTTCGCCTCTTGGATAGCGGCCTTCAGTCGTCCCTCCCTGGCCACCATCGACACGAGTTCGATCTCGGCGCCCGCCAGATCGATGGTCGCGGGAACGCACAGGAGTCGTTCGCTGTGCGGACTCTGCTGGATCGCATCCTTGATGGAAACCTCGCCGATCAGGAGCTCGTAGCTGGAGGGAACGCCCGAGTGATGCTCGATACCGAGGGCGGTACTTGCGTTGCCCTGTGGATCAAGATCGATCACGAGCACCGTCATCCCCTGATGAGCCAGGGCCGCCGCCAGATTCACCGCGGTGGTCGTCTTCCCGACGCCGCCTTTCTGATTGGCGATCGTGATGATGCGTTGCTCGTGCGGTTTCGGCACAGTCACCTTTCCAGGATGGAGGACCTGACTTGCACGCTGAGCTTCGGCAGCTATCGGGGTCTCACTGGGGGAGATGTGCCCGAACGGTGTACTTCCGAATGCTTCCGTGTCGAAATTGCTGGAGTCCAGCATCCCCGGCACGCGCGACGTCGTTTCCCGTGAAACATTCGCCGGACCGCTCGACATAGACAGCTCCTTACCCGAGAACTTCAGACGACGTGCACGCGCCAGGCGGGGACGGCGCCGTGTCTGCAACAGCCTTTGTCGGATCGAACATGATGCTCAACCGGGTTCGCGCCGCCCGATCGACCGAGCGGAGCCCTTGCCGATGTGGCAACCAGATTCCTCCGTGGCACCTACGCTCACGCCCAACGCCCACTAGCTTGCCAGCACTGAGCGCGATAAGAAAGCTGAATCGCGGCGACGCGCAAAGGGACACGCAAAACAGCAGGACTCGAGACTCGATGTTCGCTGTTTCACATGAAACATTGACGCCACAAGAGGCGTCCGGCGCTTAGACCCCCATTGGCCTTCCGCCCCAACGCGCATCCGTGCGCCACCGATTTGCCGCTACGACTGATCAGGGGCTGTCTAGACGGGACCTCGATGTGCCCACAACAGATGGACATCGGAGACCCGCAACCAACGGCCTTTGCCTGGCGAAAGCGGTGCTACAAGTGGGATCGAATCACGGTGCGAGTATGTGGCGTTGGCGCCGCATGATACGAGGGGAGTCGGCCGGGGCATGCTCGGCATGGCGGCGCTGCGAGTCGGGCCGTCGGAACACGCGGGCGACCAGCAACACCGCTACCGTCCAAAGCTTGAATCGCAGGCCGCCATATGAAGTCGATACGGCGCAGACCAGTGCGCGATGCTACCGAACGCGGCTCGGCGGGCCCAATTCCGATTGATCGCGGGAACGAGTTACGCCCGCGACGCAGACCGGCATTTTCCCGATAGAAGATCACCTCGGGCAATTGTTTCACGTGAATCCATTCGGGCGACTAGAAGGCTTCGACAGTGAGCTAACCGACACCGCCACTCGGATCGGAATTTTCAGCCTGGCGCGCCCCGGAAACCGTCTCACCGTTTGCAACTGGAAGCCGGCCTCGTCAACCCTGCTGCCACACAATGCGACGGCCCGGTACCGAAGAGGCCCGACGTTGCTTCACGTGAAACATCGACGAGCCGACTACAGAACAGTTCGTCAAGCAGCTCCGAACCTCGTCCACTGCCCCTTCCCATGCGATCGGGGCAGGAACTGGAAAATCACCAGCCACATCAATCGCGAACGCTGTTGCGGCGAATAGACCGCTGAATCAATTCTGCGGGGGCAACATGGACGCGTCCAGAGGTGTCGATGGCCACTGGGATCGCTTTCAGCGTCGAAATAGCGGCGGACGCGCAACGCTTCCGCTTCGGGCAGTGATGAGGAACTGTTTCGGATACCACCCTTTTGATTCCGCGGTACGCCGCCTTCCGTCAGTGTGACGAAATACGCCACACATCAGGGGCATCCGGCGGATACGCGGGTTCGACTGCACCGAGCAGGCCAGCATAAGGCGCCCGATAAATCGGGCCTCACACGCACCCGTTGGTCGAACCGACTTCTCTTACTTTGACTTCCGAGCCGCTCGTCCAGGCTTGTCCGTCCCACTGCGACCTGCACCCTTCGCTCGGCGCTCGACCGTTCGCTGTGCCCGCCGCCGCGAGCTCCGTTCGGCTCGGGGGAGCCGCTCGGCGCTGATCACCATCGTCGGCGTGGTCACCAGTCCCGCTCCGCACTGGAGCACAATCGCGTTGCCGGCACCGGCTCGACCTAGCGCTTCTCCGTCGCGTTCGAGTTCCTCCGCCGCGCTGGCTCCCTTGAGCGCGAGCATGTGTCCGTGGTCGCGGAGGAGAGGGACCGACCACTGGGCCAGCTTTCCAAGGGGAGCGACCGCGCGCGACGTGACGACGTCGGCCCCTCCTGCCTCCTTCATCACGCCCGATTGTTCAGCACGGCCGCGCACCACGGTCATATCCAACCCGGCCGACTCGATGAACTCGCTCAGGAAGATTGTGCGGCGCAGCAGCGGCTCAACCAGGGTGATCCGGAGGTCCGGTCGTGCGATCGCGAGCGGGATGCCAGGCAGCCCGGCGCCACTCCCGATGTCAACCACGGACGCGCCCTCGGCGATCAACTCGCCGAGCACCGCACAGTTGAGGATATGCCGATCCCAGAGACGCGGCACCTCACGGGGACCGATCAACCCGCGCTCCACACCGACGGTGGCGAGCGCCGCGCAGTATCGCCGCGCGAGATCGAGTCGGGCGCCGAAGACGGTTGCCGCCGACGTGGGTGGCTCCAACTCTGTAGGCACCGCGGTGGTTCCACCGAGATCTCGTTCCACGTGAAACATCCTTCCGAACTCGAGTCGATCAGCGAGCGAGCAGTCGGGCGCCGGGCACGGATAAGGCCCCCGGTCCGAAGACCAGAGGCCCTATCCAACCACTACCCGTCCCCGCCGTGAAACATGACGCCCTCGGGAAAGTCCGATGTTCAGGAGGGAACGACCACCACGTGACGGTTCGGCTCGACCCCTTCGCTCTCGCTGCTGACACCATCTACCGCGGCCACCGCGTCGTGCACGATCTTGCGCTCGAACGGCGTCATCGGCGCCAGCGGCTCCGGCGCACCCGACTCCAACACGCGCTGCGCTGCGGCCGCGCCGAGCGCGCTCAGCTCGGACCGCCGCTTGGCACGCCACCCCGCCACGTCCAGCATCAACCGACTGCGCACGCCCGTCGCCTGCTGCACGGCCAGGCGAGTCAGCTCCTGCAGGGCATCGAGTACCTCGCCGTTGTGTCCGACGAGCTTCGCCAGGTCCCGGCCGCCGTCAATGCTCACGATGGCGCGATCGCCTTCCACGTCGAGATCGATGTCGCCGTCGAAGTCGAGTACATCGAGCAACTGCTCGAGGTAGTCGCCCGCGATCTCGCCTTCTTCGATGAGTGCTTCCTCTGCATCGTTTACGACATCGCCGGTGTCCGACTCGGCGTTCACCATCGTCGTCGCCACTGTGGCGTCCCCTCCGTCAGTCTCAATACTCATTTGGTTTCCTTCATCTGCTCATCGCGCGCGCCGGGCACTCGCCGCCGGGCGGTATTCGCGATCAAGGTTTGCTCAGCGATCGCGGCGGACCGACCAGCCCGCCGATCGTGTCGTCAGCGTCTGCGCTTCTGATTCGGCCTGCCCCGGTTGCCCGACCGCTTCTGACTGCTCGAGCGGCGTTGACCCGTGGCCTGTTTCTCCGGCTTGGCGGTACCGTTCGTGGACGGAGCGGCGTCGGCCGCTTCCGACGACTCGGCATCCGTAGCGGACGCCGGCTTCTTTTTCACGTTGACCGGCTTGGCGCCCGGCTTCGGAGCGTTCTGCGCGCGCTGCTCCAGCTTCTCCTGCTTCTTGGCTTCCTCTTCCTTCGCCATGCGGCCGAAGACGAGGTGCTGCTGCCCATAGGTCCAGATGTTGTTGGAGACCCAGTACAGCAGGATCGCGATCGGCAGGAAGGGACCACCGACTAGCACGCCGAGCGGAAACACCCACAGTGCGAGCTTGTTCATCATCGCGGCCTGGGGGTTGGCCGCGGCCTCAGGGGTCTGCCGTGCGACCGATGCGCGCGCGTTGAAGTGGGTCGCCAGACCGGCGATGACCATCAGCGGGATGGCGACCAGCGCGATGCTCAGCTTGCTCGGGACACCACCGTAGTCGGCGAACGCCTGCAGTTCGTTGACCGGCGTGGTGATGAACGCCGAGATCGGCGCCCCGAAGATACGGGCGCTGAGGAAGGACTGGACGTCAGTGGCGCTGAAGACGTAGTTCGCGGTATTCGCGTTCTGCTCAGGCGTCAGGCCGAGCTGGCCGAAGGCGTGACCGGTCCGGTTGAACGAGCGCAGGACATGGAACAGCCCGAGAAACACCGGCACCTGGGCGAGGATCGGCAGGCAGCCCATCAGGGGGTTGAAGCCGTTGTCCTTCTGCAGCTTCTGCATCTCGACCGCCATCTTCTGGCGATCGTTCTTGTACTTCTTCTGCAGCTCCTTGATCTGCGGCTGCAGCTCCTGCATCTGTTTTGTGGTGCGCACCTGCTTCACAAACGGCTTGTAAAGCACCAGGCGCAATGTGAACACCAGGAACACCACGGCCAGCGCCCAAGTGAGACCGTTGTCCGCGCCGAACGCGAACCCGAAGACCCGATGCCAGAACCAGAGGATCCAGGACACCGGGTAATAAATGAAGTCGAGCACGGCTCTATGCACTCCCGTCGTTCGTGTCGCCGATCGCCGCACGCGGCGATCCTTTACAAGCGTTCGGCCCCGACGGAGGCTCGGCAGGCAGGCTCGGTTCCTGCGGCGCCGCGTCGGTAGCTGCCTCGTCTGTCGGCTCGGTGCGAAGGGAGCTTCGCTTCCGCTCCGGAACGGGGTCCCACCCACCAGAGTGCCAGGGCGCGCATTTGGCCAAGCGCACGACCGTCAATCCGAGCCCGATGAACAGCCCGCGGGTGCGTAGTGCGGTGACCGCGTACTCGCTGCAGGTCGGGGTGAATCGACACACCGGCATGCGAGTGGGGGAGATGTAGGTCCGATACAGCTCGATCAGAAAGGTCAGTGCGTTCACGGGCAGGCGGGCGATTTTTGCCGACAGGTTCATGCCGGACCGCCCGAGATCGTGGGGCCGACGCCGAGCTTGCGGAGTGCGCTGTGAAGCTGGCGGAAAAGCTCATCCGAGGATGCCGTCGCGGCGCCCGGCAGTGCCCGGATTACGACGTCCGTCCCAGCAGGCAGCTCGGCGCTCACCTGGGCGCACATATGACGCAGGCGGCGGGCAACGCGGTGTCGAATCACCGCGTTGCCCACCGCCTTGCTGACGATCAACCCGAATCGCGGCCCGCCTACACGGACCAACGCATCATCGGGGATCGGATCGTGTCGTTCATCAACGCCCACGACTCTGTCATACCCGTGAACGAACGTATGCACGACCAGATCCCGCCTCCCGATTCGCTGGCCGCGGCGCACCGTCCGGGAGAAGTCGGCACGATGATGCAACCGATACGGCTCAGGCAACACCCGAGCGTCCGAGAGCGAGGATCAGGCTGTGAGTTCAGCGCGGCCCTTGCGGCGACGCGCCGACACGATGGCGCGGCCCGCACGGGTGCGCATCCGGAGGCGGAAGCCGTGAACCCGCGCCCGACGACGGTTGTTCGGCTGGAACGTCCGCTTGCCCTTGGCCACGGTCAACACTCCTCGAGGTAGGCGGGCACCAGCTAGTGCCCGAAGCTTGTTGGTGATACATGTAGTGCGCGAATGAATCGTAGGTCTGGTCATCATCGGTGCGCGTCGGTCCTGGCGCGCAGTCGGTCGATCACGACCTAAACGCGGTCAGCACAAGACCGTCACCGCACCAAGGGGTGACTGTACGAGGGTACTGATCGGCCCGTGGCAGGTCAAACTCGCCCCACCCGACCGGATCGGGCCCCCCTACCAGGCAGAATCCGGAGCCGAAGAGTTCGGTGTCCTGGCGGTAACCGTGAGTTCGTCCACGCCCCTGGTTACAGCTTACTTCGACCACCACCGTACTTAGCCAGGCGATTGCTACAGAACCGCAGCTCGTGGCGTTGCGGTCAGCACGCGTGTGCGCGCTTTCCCATTCCCCAAGGTTCTCCACATCTGTGGATAATTGTGTGGAAAGACCCCCGGAGTGGCATATTCGTAGGGCCGACGGTGCCACGCCGCCGCCCGGATGGGGGACCCGGGCAGTGTCCGAACCGGTTACGGACGTACGCAGGATCACGGGACCGACCTCGAGCACGGTCGCACCACACCCTCCCCGCGTGCCCCGGCCGTCTGCTCCTATCGACCTACTTCCGGGGAGGAAACTGCATGGACGACGAGCAGAACGTGTTGGCCACGGTGTGGCCCGAGGTTGTGACCGAGCTGACCACCGGCTCACCGGACGGTGCGGTCCCGCCGGTGACAAGAGCGCAGCAGGCCTGGCTGAAGCTGGTCAAGCCGCTGACGGTCGCGCAGGGGTTCGCCCTGCTCTCGGTCCCTTCGTCGCTGGCCCAAGAGGCCATCGAACGCGATCTGCGCGAGCCTATTCTGCGCTCTCTCGCCCGCCGGCTCGGTCCCCAGGTCGAGGGGCTCGGTGTCCGGATCGCCGCGCCGACTGCGCCTGCCGCCGACCAGCAGAGCAGCAATCCCCGGCACGCCAGGATGACGAGCAGACCTGAACGCGCACGTGACACCGGCCGCAGCCCCGCCGGATATCCGAGGTCCGACTTCTCTGGCCGCGACGAGTACCCGGCACCCCGTTATGCACAGCCCACGGACTTCGCATCCGCTGCGTCCTACAGCGATGGCTCCGACTATCCCGGCCCCGAGTACAGGCAGGAGTACATGCCGCAAGAGGAGTACCCCCAGCCGGAGTACTCCCGTGCGGACTACCGGCCACGTGGCGATTACTCGGCGCCAGCCGAGCTGCCATCGGCCCAGGACCCAGCCCCACGGCGCGAACCAGGACTTCCTCCGCGCCGTGACCAGGCCATCCCGCCCGGGCAGGAGTCGTTGTTCAATCCCGACCCTGGTCCCGGCACGATGCGCGGTCCGGTCCGTGCCCCGGTGCGTGAAGCGGCGGAGGCCGACGGCACGGGACTGGCGCACGATCCAGTACGCGAGCCGGTGGGCGACAACCCCCGCGGTGAACGTGACGACGAACCCGTGGTGAACGTCCGCAATTCCTGGCCGACCTACTTCACCAAGTCACAGGAGACCTCGGCCCCCGCGACCTCATCGGCCAGCTTGAATGCGAAATACACGTTCGAGACCTTCGTCATCGGTGCGTCCAACCGCTTCGCGCATGCCGCGGCCGTCGCGATCGCCGAGGCCCCCGCGCGCGCCTACAATCCTCTGTTCGTCTGGGGCGCGTCGGGGCTGGGCAAGACGCATCTGCTGCACGCGGCAGGCCATTATGCCCAGCGCCTGTTTCCCGGAATGCGAGTGAAGTACGTCTCTACCGAAGAGTTCACCAACGACTTCATCAACAGCCTGCGCGACGACCGCAAGGTCGCATTCAAGCGCCGGTACCGGGAGACCGACATCCTGCTGGTCGACGACATCCAGTTCATCGAGGGCAAGGAAGGTATCCAGGAGGAGTTCTTCCACACCTTCAACACTTTGCACAACGCGAACAAACAGATCGTCGTCTCCTCGGACCGTCCACCGAAGCAGCTGGCCACCCTCGAGGAGCGGCTGCGGACCCGGTTCGAGTGGGGACTGATCACCGACGTGCAGCCACCCGAGCTGGAAACCCGGATCGCCATCCTGCGCAAGAAAGCACGGATGGACCGGCTCGATGTGCCGCACGATGTGCTGGAGCTGATCGCCAGCCGAGTCGAGCGCAACATCCGCGAGCTGGAGGGCGCACTGATTCGCGTGACCGCGTTCGCCTCGTTGAATGGTCAGCCACTGGATCTACCGCTGGCCGAGGTGGTGCTGCGCGATCTGATGCCTGACACCGCGGCGCTGGAGATCAATGCGGCGACGATCATGGCCGTCACCGCCGAGTACTTCAACACCACTCTGGAGGAGCTCACCGGCCCCGGCAAGGCGCGGCCACTGGCTCAGGCCCGGCAGATCGCCATGTACCTGTGTCGTGAGCTGACTGATCTGTCGCTGCCGAAGATCGGTCAGGCGTTCGGCCGCGACCACACGACCGTGATGTACGCGGAGAAGAAAGTGCGCAAGGAGATGACCGAGCGGCGCCGGGTCTACGACCAGGTGCAAGAACTCACAGCCCGGATCAAACAGCGCTCGCGCTGACCTTATGCACAGCTGAGCACCGCTCCTGACCTGGGGCGGTGCTTTTTTGTGGGTTGTGGATTCCTCGAGGAATCCCTGTGGAGTCCTCGAGGAATCCACTGGTTTGTCCACCGATTCGCTCACAGGCGGGAAAAGCGTCCACAACCGGCGACGCACAGGTCGAATTCAACAGCTTCCACATCGATGGTTGTCCACACCCGATGACCAGCACGGTGTCCGGATCGAGCCTTGTGGATTCCTCGAGGAATCCTTGTGGAGTCCTCGAGGAATCCTCGAGCTGTCCACGATTTCGTGCACACGTGGAACAACCAGGCGAATCTGGTGGAACAACTCGAGGAGCGCTCGAGGATGAACGGGGGACAACCGGAGAGCGTCCACAGACGCCTTGAGTTCATCCTCGAGACACCCCACGGTCATCCCCACGGCACCACGCCCGCTGACCAGCGGATTCGGCCGCAGTCCACAGAATCCACAGCACCTATTACTACTTCAGTTCTTCTCATTAGAGATCTCTCTTCAAAACAGGGTGTGTGGAAAGTTGATCCGGCAACGCCTCTTCGGAGCCACTCCGGTTTTCGGCACGGAGAAGAACGCAGACCGATCCCTCCACACATCACTTCGTCCTCCGACCCGATCGACCGACTGGTCCGACAGAACGAGGAGAGAAGCCGGACCGATCCGACGCACGCTCCGGCGCGGCGCGCGACTCGAACGCCCTCATCCCCGCACACGTGTCAGTGCTGACGACGCGACAAGCCGGAACTGCCGGAGGGTCGGGCTAGGTGCACGTCTCACACGCGGGTACGGTTTGATGTCGGTCGCCTGTGCCAGACTTCGAAGGCGGCCGATCGGCACAACCCTTTCGAGACCGACACTGACGAGCCGACAACAGATCACGGAACCGGGAGAGGACAGATCGGGCGATGGACCTTGCGAGCATGAAGTTTCGGGTCGCCCGAGAGGATTTCGCCGAGTCCGTCGCCTGGGTGGCGCGCAGCCTCCCGTCCCGGCCTCCCGTCCCGGTGCTCGGTGGTGTGCTGCTGGTCGCGAGCGAGGAGGGTCTGACCGTCTCCGGCTTCGACTACGAGGTCTCCGCGCAGATGCGGGTGGCAGCCGAGGTCGCGGGTCCCGGCGAAGTGCTCGTTTCCGGTCGCCTGCTGGCCGACATCACCAAGGCGCTGTCCAACAAGCCCGTCGACGTCTCATTGGACGGCACTCGTGTGCTGATCACCTGTGGCAGCGCGAAGTTCTCCCTGCCCACGATGCCGGTCGAGGATTATCCCCAGCTTCCCGAAGTCCCGCAGCAGACCGGTGAACTGAGTGTGGATGTCTTCGCCGAGGCCGTCGGCCAGGTTGCCGTCGCCGCGGGCCGTGACGACACCCTCCCGATGCTCACGGGTATCCGGGTCGAGATCGAAGGTCAGCAGGTCGTCCTCGCGGCCACTGACCGGTTCCGCCTCGCCGTCCGGCACATCGAATGGCAGCCTGCCCGCGCAGATATCGAGACCGCGGTACTCATCCCGGCCAAGACGCTGTCCGAGGCAGCCAAGACCCTCGGGCCGTCCGACGCCCCTGTGCAACTGTCCCTGGGCACCGGAGCCGGATCGGACGGTCTGCTCGGCATCGTGAACGCGGGCCGCAGAACCACCACCCGCTTGCTCGACGCGGAATTCCCCAAGTTCCGCCAGCTGCTTCCGAAGGAGCACACCTCGATCGCCACCCTCACGGTGGCCACGCTGACCGAAGCCATCAAGCGGGTAGCGCTGGTTGCCGAGCGCGGCGCCCAAGTACGACTGGAGTTCTCCGCCGAGGGCCTGCTGTTGTCCGCCGGCGGTGATGACGCGGGACGCGCAGAGGAGTGGCTGGAAGCCGATTTCCGCGGCGAATCTCTGACCATCGCGTTCAATCCTGGCTATCTCATCGACGGGCTCTCCGCGCTGCACGCGGACCGGGTCACCTTCGGCTTCACCACGCCGAGCAGGCCCGCGGTACTGCTGCCCGCCTCCGAGGAGGAGCCCGAGGTGCTCGGCTCCGGCGCGTTCGTGGCGCTGGCCAGTCCGTACATCTATCTGCTGATGCCGGTCCGGCTCCCGGGCTGATCGCCTGTGCGTGATCGCGTATCGTGCGGATCCGCATCGTGTGATCCGGTGCGGACAATCGGTCGCCCCGCTTCGATCCCCCCAGCGACCTCCTGGAATTCGGTCGCACCGCAGCTGAACGTGGAATCTATCCACAGGTATTCCACAGGGAGTCGGCATGCGGAAATGGGGTCGACACCGGTGCCGATGGTGTCCAAACAAGCAGAAATTATCGCTTCGCCCCAGGTAGGGGCACGGTAGCAGATGTTCATCCGGTCCCTGTCGCTGCGTGACTTCCGCTCATGGGAGCATGTGGAACTCGAATTATCCCCAGGTCGCACGGTTTTCTTGGGATCGAACGGCAACGGCAAGACCAACCTGCTGGAGGCGGTCGGCTATCTAGCCACGCTCGGCTCGCACCGGGTGTCCGCCGATGCACCGTTGATTCGGCTGGGCACTGAACGCGCCAGGGTCGGCGCGACGGTAGTCAACACCGGTCGCGAGCTGCGAATCGATATCGAACTGAACCAGGTCGGCGCCAATCGCGCACAGATCAATCGCTCACCGGTCCGCCGGACCCGCGAAATACTCGGCATCCTCCAGATGGTGCTGTTCGCGCCGGAGGACCTCGCACTGGTGCGGGGCGATCCCGGGGAGCGCCGTCGCTTCATGGACGAGTTGTGCACAGCCCGGCTGCCCAGGTTGGCTGCGGTACGTAGCGATTACGACCGTGTGCTGCGCCAGCGCTCCGCGTTGTTGAAATCCGCTGGACGGCAAGCCCGGTCGAAGGCGGATTTGAGCACGCTCGACGTGTGGGATGGACATTTGGCCGTCCACGCGTCGGTGCTGCTTGCACAGCGGTTGCGCTTGGTGCACGACCTCGCTCCGTATCTGGCGCAGTCCTACGCCTCGATCGCTCCTGACTCGCGTCCCGCCTCGATCGCCTACCGCAGTGCCGCGGTGCCGCCGGAGTTCCTTGATCCGGACAGGGAACCGCAGCCGGAGGACACCGAGGCTCTGGAGGCGATCATGGTGCGTCAACTCGCCGCGGCCAGGGCCAAGGAACTCGAGCGTGGCGTGTGCCTGGTCGGCCCACATCGCGACGAACTGGAGCTGACGCTCGGGGATTCGCCCGCGAAGGGTTTCGCAAGTCACGGCGAATCATGGTCATTCGCGCTGGCCCTGCGACTCGGGTCGTTCGAATTACTGCGCGCCACAGGAGCTGAACCGGTGCTGCTGCTCGATGACGTGTTCGCCGAACTCGACCACCGGCGCCGCACCGCACTCGCCGCCGTGGCCGCCGGGGCGGAGCAGGTGCTGATCACCGCTGCGGTGCCGAAAGACGTGCCCGTGGAACTCGCCGCGGCGCCGCTGCGGGTCGAGACCACCGGAGGGCCTGACGGCCGGGTCTCGCGTATCACCGACTCGCCCCCGAGCACGGAACTGCCGGCGGATTCCGCGGTCGGCACCGAGCCTGATTCATAGGTCGGTGCCCGTGGCTATCCACAGTGTCTCGGGCCGACGCTGCCCGACACCGGAGCCGATGGTGGTGCCCGGGGCCGCTTCGTCCGTACGCGACTCATGCGGCCATGCCGCGGCCTGCAGCGACCGGGGTGGTCCACTACAGTGACCATTCGTCGGGACCACCGCCTGCACATGGGAACAGCTGAGCTCGCTCAACCAATGCCTGTGGAGAACTCAGCTCGGCCGTCTCCGCTTACCCGGTGAAATCTGGTTCAGCAACGGCTGAGCGAGCGACTCTGCTCATCCGCAAATCCTCAATGTGGGCGTCGAGCAGGTCGTTTTACCACTTGTCCAGCACTGGGCAACATGCGAATTCTCTCAGCTGGCAACATACGGCAACAGTTGGGGACAACTCGGCCGAAACTGGGGACAAACGAGTTGTCCGGGAAGGGAGAGGGGCGATGAGCGATCAGCCCGACCAGCCCGGAGCCGCCGAATCCGAAGGCAAGGAACCTGAGTTGCGCGGCATCGATCTGGCGCGGCGCGCGCTGGAGGAAGCGCGCGCCGCGGCGCGCGCGAGCGGCAAGGCTGTCGGGCAGGGTCGTTCCTCTCCGCAGCGCAGGCTCCGTGCCGGCGCCCGCAGGCGCACCGGGTGGTCCGGCGCACGGCCGGACGAGCGCGATCCCCAGCTGTTGTCCAAGCTGACGGGATCCATCGCGAAAAGCCGTGGCTGGTCGAACAAGGTCGCCGAGGGCATGGTGTTCGGCCGCTGGTCGGGCGTCGTCGGGGAGGACATCGCCGCGCACGCCACACCGGTCACCCTGAAGGACGGCGTGCTGAGCATCGCCGCCGAGTCGACCGCGTGGGCTACCCAGCTTCGCATGCTCCAAGGCCAGATCCTGGCGAAGATCAATGTCGCCATCGGTCAGGGTGTGGTGACTTCGCTGAAGATCTCGGGTCCGGCGGCGCCGAGCTGGCGTAAGGGTGACCGGCACATCAAAGGCCGCGGGCCGCGCGACACCTACGGGTGAGCACGCTGGCAAATATCTGATACCCAGTGTTACATTTACGCGACACGGGCGTTTCACGTGGAACGCCTCGGCCCGATGTCGCGCCCAGGGCCTCCGGTGTCGGATCGAAAGCATCCGGGCAGAAGGGGTTTCGATGACAACCAGCACCATCGGTCCGTTTCCCGCGTCCGCGAGGCGCACCGTTCGCCGCGGCGAGGTCGAGCTCGCTGTCTACGAATGCGGCGATCCCGAGGGGGCGCCGGTGCTGCTCGTCCACGGCTGGCCCGACACCCACTTGCTGTGGAACCGTGTCGCCGCGCTGCTCGCGGGCCGTCATCGTGTGATCGCCTTCGACAACCGCGGCGCGGGCGATAGTTCGGTACCCGCGGATGTCGCCGCCTACCGCATCGAAGAGCTCGCGGCCGACGTCCGCGCGGTGATCGACGCTGTCGCGCCGGGCGAGCGGGTGCACGTCCTCGGCCACGACTGGGGTTCGGTGATCGGCTGGGAGTTGGTCTCCGCCCCGGGCGCCGCGTCCGCTATCGCGTCGTTCACCTCGGTGTCCGGTCCCAACCTCGACTTCCTCGGCGCCTACCTGCGCGGCCCCTGCTCCCTGGCACGGCTGCGCGGCGCACTGTCACAAGCCATCGCCTCGGCTTACACCGTCGCCTTCCAGATTCCCGGCCTGCCGAATCCGGTGCTGCGAGTGCTGTCCAACCGCTGGCCGCGCTTCCTCGCCTTCTTCGACGGCCTGAACCCCGAACTGGTGGAGACGGCCCCTACGCTGCGCGCCGACATGATCAACAACCTGAAGCTCTATCGTGCGAACATCCGGACCCACTTGCGCCATCCGCGGCCGCGCCGGATCGACGTGCCTGTGCAGGTGATCGTTTCGACCGGCGACCGCGCGGTGCGGCCGGTGGTGAACGCCGAGGCCGACCGATGGGTAACGAACCTGACCAGGTCCGAAATTCCGGCGCAGCACTGGTCGCCGATCTCACATCCGGCCGACCTGGCGCACCGCACCGCTGCCTTCGTCGACCGGTTCAGCGCCGACCGCTGAACCGCCGGTCCGAAGTGGCCAATGCGCAACGCCTCTCTCAGCCGACGTCTGATGGATCAAAACCGCCGGAAGGCGGAACCGAGTCGTGGTAATCCGATTTCTCGCATCCACGGAGCTGTCAGGGGTGTCGGAGGTGCGTTGTAAGTTGGGTGTACCAGTAGGATGGTGACGTAACTAGCGGCGATACCTTCGGCGCGTTCGACACAGCCCGCGTGGACCCGTGAATCTCGAGCAGACATGACTGGGGCCCCACGTGTGCTGTCAAGCGTTGCACACCGAGGATCAGCAAGTAAGGAGAGCTACCGACCAGTGGCTGCCAACGACTCCAACGCATCGGGTTCGACCAGGGCGACCGGGAAGCAGGACTACGGTGCCTCCTCCATCACGGTTCTCGAGGGGCTCGAGGCGGTCCGCAAACGTCCGGGCATGTACATCGGCTCCACCGGTGAGCGCGGCCTGCATCACCTGATCTGGGAGGTCGTCGACAACTCCGTCGACGAGGCGATGGCCGGGTACGCAACGAAGGTCGAGGTCACCCTGCTGGCCGACGGTGGTGTCGAGGTGGTCGACGACGGCCGAGGCATCCCGGTGGCGATGCACGCTCAGGGCGTCCCCACCATCGAGGTCGTCATGACCCAGCTCCACGCGGGCGGCAAGTTCGACTCGGACTCCTACGCGGTGTCCGGTGGTTTGCACGGCGTCGGTATCTCCGTGGTCAATGCGCTGTCGAGCCGCCTCGAGGCGGAGATCGACCGCGACGGCTACCACTGGAGCCAAACCTACAAGGACTCCACCCCGGGCAAGCTGACCCAGGGGGAGCCGACCAAGAAGACCGGTACCACCATTCGCTTCTGGGCGGACCCGGAGATCTTCGAGACCACCACGTACAACTTCGAAACCGTGGCCCGCAGGCTCCAGGAGATGGCTTTCCTGAACAAGGGCCTGACCATCAAGCTCACCGACGAACGTGTCAGCGACAACGACGTCACCGAGGAAGTGGTCAGCGAGACCGCCGAAGCGCCCAAGCACGCGGACGAGAACGCCGCGCCCGTCGAGCACAAGGTGAAGACGCGGACCTATCACTACCCGGGCGGTCTGGAGGACTTCGTCCGCCACATCAACCGGACCAAGCAGCCGATCCACAACTCGGTCGTCGGCTTCACCGGCAAGGGCACCGGCCACGAGCTCGAGGTCGCTATGCAGTGGAACTCGGGCTACTCCGAGTCGGTGCACACCTTCGCCAACACGATCAACACCCATGAGGGTGGCACCCACGAGGAAGGCTTCCGCGCGGCGCTGACCACGGTGGTCAACAAGTACGCGAAAGACAAGAGGCTCATCAAGGAGAAGGACGGCAACCTCACCGGTGACGATATCCGAGAGGGCTTGGCCGCCATCGTGAGCGTCAAGGTCGGCGAGCCGCAGTTCGAGGGGCAGACCAAGACCAAGCTCGGCAACACCGAAGTGAAGTCGTTCGTGCAGCGGACCTGCAACGAGCACCTCACGCACTGGTTCGAAGCCAACCCGGCCGACGCGAAGACCATCGTGAACAAGGCGGTGTCCTCGGCGCAGGCCCGTGTCGCCGCGCGTAAGGCACGCGAGTTGGTGCGCCGCAAGTCCGCCACCGACCTGGGTGGTCTGCCCGGCAAGCTGGCCGACTGCCGATCGAAGGACCCGAGCAAGTCCGAGATCTACATCGTCGAGGGTGACTCCGCCGGTGGCTCCGCCAAGTCCGGCCGCGACTCGATGTACCAGGCGATACTGCCGCTACGCGGCAAGATCATCAATGTCGAGAAGGCCCGTATCGACCGGGTGCTCAAGAACAACGAGGTCCAGTCGATCATCACCGCGTTCGGCACCGGCATCCATGACGAGTTCGACATCGCCAAACTGCGCTACCACAAGATCGTGCTGATGGCCGATGCCGACGTCGACGGCCAGCACATCTCGACGCTGCTGCTCACGCTGCTGTTCCGGTTCATGCGCCCACTGGTCGAGCACGGGCACGTATACCTGGCGCAGCCGCCGCTGTACAAGCTCAAGTGGCAGCGCAGCGAACCGGAGTTCGCTTACTCCGACCGTGAGCGCGACGGTCTGTTGGAGGCGGGTCTCGCGGCGGGCAAGAAGATCAACAAAGACGATGGTGTGCAGCGCTACAAGGGTCTCGGCGAGATGAACGCCAAAGAGTTGTGGGAGACCACCATGGACCCCGCGGTGCGGGTGCTTCGGCAGGTGACGCTCGATGACGCGGCCGCGGCCGACGAGTTGTTCTCTGTTCTGATGGGCGAGGACGTCGAGGCGCGTCGCAGTTTCATCACCCGCAATGCCAAGGACGTTCGCTTCCTCGATGTATAGCCGGCGTGAGTTCAGCTGCTGCACAGCCCCTCCACGCCAGGCCCTGTAAGGAGACCGCATGACCGAGACCACGCTGCCCCCGAACGGCGGTGCAGGCGACCGTATCGAACCGGTCGATATTCAGAACGAAATGCAGAGCAGTTACATCGATTACGCGATGAGCGTGATCGTGGGCCGCGCGCTGCCGGACGTGCGCGACGGCCTCAAGCCGGTGCACCGTCGCGTGCTCTACGCAATGTACGACAACGGCTATCGCCCGGACCGCGGCTACGTGAAATCTGCCCGCCCGGTCGCTGAGACCATGGGTAACTATCACCCGCACGGTGACGCGTCGATCTACGACACCTTGGTCCGCATGGCCCAGCCATGGTCGCTGCGGTATCCGCTGGTCGACGGTCAGGGCAACTTCGGTTCCCGCGGCAATGACGGCGCTGCCGCGATGCGGTACACAGAGTGCCGTCTTACCCCGCTCGCTATGGAACTGCTGCGCGAGATCGACCATGAGACCGTCGATTTCACGCCGAACTACGACGGTCGTTCCCAGGAGCCGACGGTGCTCCCCAGCAGGGTGCCGAACCTGCTGATGAACGGCAGCAACGGCATCGCGGTCGGTATGGCGACGAACATCCCGCCGCACAACCTGAACGAACTCGCCGAGGCGATCTATTGGGCGCTGGACAACCACGACGCCGACGAGGAAGCAACGCTGGCGGCGTGCATGGAGCGCGTCAAGGGACCGGACTTCCCGACGCACGGCCTGATCGTCGGCAACCAGGGCATCCACGACGCCTACACCACCGGGCGCGGCTCGATCAGGATGCGCGGCGTCGTCGAGATCGAAGAGGACAACCGGGGTCGCACGACCATCGTCATCACCGAGCTTCCGTACCAAGTCAACACCGATAACTTCATCAACTCGATCGCCGAGCAGGTGAAGGACGGCAAGATCGCCGGCATCTCCGACATTCACGACGAGTCCTCGGACCGCGCTGGTATGCGGATCGTCGTGACGGTCAAGCGCGACGCCGTCGCCAAGGTGGTGCTGAACAACCTCTACAAGCACACCCAGCTGCAGACCAGCTTCGGCGCGAACATGCTATCGATCGTCGACGGGGTACCGCGGACGCTGCGCCTGGATCAGATGATCCGCTTCTACGTCGAGCACCAGTTGAACGTCATCGTCCGGCGGACCCGCTACCTGTTGCGCAAGGCGGAGGAGCGGGCCCACATCCTGCGCGGCCTGGTCAAGGCGCTCGACGCGCTCGATGAGGTCATCGCATTGATCCGGCGCTCGGCTAATACCGACACCGCCCGGACCGGACTGATGGACCTGCTGGATATCGATGAGATCCAGGCCACCGCGATCCTCGACATGCAGTTGCGTCGCCTCTCCGCCTTGGAGCGGCAGAAGATCATCGACGAATTGGTCAAGATAGAGGCCGAGATCGCCGATTTGAAGGACATCCTCGAGAAGCCCGAGCGTCAGCGCGCCATCGTCCACGACGAGCTGGCCGAGATCGTCGAGAAGCACGGCGATGATCGGCGGACCCGCATCATCGCGGCCGACGGCGATGTGGCCGACGAGGACCTGATCGCCCGCGAGGACGTGGTCGTCACCATTACCGAGACCGGCTACGCCAAGCGCACCAAGACCGACCTCTACCGCAGCCAGAAGCGCGGCGGAAAGGGTGTGCAGGGCGCGGGCCTCAAGCAGGACGACATCGTCAAACACTTCTTCGTCACTTCGACGCACGACTGGCTGCTGTTCTTCACGAACAAGGGCCGGGTCTACCGCGCCAAGGCCTACGAGCTGCCCGAGGCCAACCGGACCGCGCGCGGACAGCATGTGGCGAATCTGCTGGCCTTCCAGCCGGACGAGAAGATCGCCCAGATCATCCAGATCCAGTCGTATGATGATGCCCCGTATTTGGTGCTTGCCACCAAGAACGGCCTGGTGAAGAAGTCGAAGCTGTCGGACTTCGACTCGAATCGCAGCGGTGGGATCGTCGCGGTGAACCTGCGCGACGAGGACGAACTGGTCGGTGTCGTGCTCTGTTCGTCCGACGACGACCTGCTTCTGGTGTCCGCGCTCGGCCAGTCGATCCGCTTCTCGGCCACCGACGAGGCGCTGCGCCCGATGGGACGCGCCACCTCGGGCGTGCAGGGCATGCGGTTCAATACCAGTGATGAACTGTTGTCGCTCAATGTGGTCCGTGACGGCACCTATCTGCTGGTCGCGACGTCCGGCGGCTATGCCAAACGGACCGCGATCGAGGAGTACACGGCGCAGGGTCGCGGCGGTAAAGGCGTATTGACCATCCAGTTCGACGCGAAACGTGGCACCCTGGTCGGGGCGCTCATCGTCGATGACGAAGATGAGTTGTACGCGATCACCTCCGGAGGCGGTGTTATCCGGACGGCGGCAAAGCAGGTTCGTAAGGCTGGACGACAGACCAAGGGTGTGCGATTGATGAACCTCGCGGTTGGCGATACTTTGCTTGCGATCGCACGCAATGCCGACGAGCCCGATCCCGATCAGGTCCCGAGCAGCGGCGACACCGGTTCTTCTGAGCAGTAACCCAACAGCGGCGGCAACGAACGGATCTAAGGATTCCCATTGACCACTCCGAATCAGCCGAATGACGAGCGGCACCAGACGAACGGTGTGACCGAGAGGATCGCACCGTCACCGATCCCGCCGCGGCCGATCCCACGGCCCGTCGCCTCGGCCGGGAACGGTCAGCCCGGCGGTCAGCAAGGTGGCGGTCAGCAAGGTGGCGGCCAGCAAGGTGGCGGTCAGCAAGGTGGCGGCGAGCAAGGCGGCGGTCAGCAAGGTGGCGGCCAGCAAGGCGGCGGTCACCAGGGTGGCGGCCAGCAAGGCGGCGGTCACCAGGGTGGCGGCCAGCAAGGCAGCGGCCAGCAAGGCAGCGGCCAGGGTGGCGGCCAGCCGGTTGGGCATCAGGGCGGCGGTCAACCAGGCGGCACTCAGCCGGGTGGTCAACCCAACGCCCAGCCGCACGAGATCCGTAACCAGCAGGGCGATTTCGCACCCCAGCAGGGAACGTCGGACCAGGCGCCCGGCGGCAACGGCCAGGAACAGTTCGACCAGCCGTTGCGGATCAACAACCCGGCCGAGCAGTCCGCGCCCGAGGGCGGGGACAGGTCCGCATCCAACGGTGGCCAGTCGACGTACCAGGACGGGTGGGCGCAGCTCCCACAGCGGGAACCCCAGTCCAATCTGTACCGTCCGGGTCAGGCGCCGGTCACCGGGCGCCCGAACTCGACCGCTCCGGTCGGCCTCGGCGGCGGCGCCGGCAACGCGCGCACCACCGCCGATTTGGCGGCAAAGGCGGCGCGCAAGGAAGCGGCGATGGTGAAGTCGGTCGGCATCGACGGACCCACCCGCAGCATCGCCCGCCCGGAACTGATCAAGGACATGCCGGATCTGTCCGACATCCGACACCCGCTGCCGCCCACCGAGAGTGCCGGTTCGCAGTCGTCGCCGCTTACGCCGCTGTCGCCCGCGGTTCCGGTCGCGGTCGCCGCGGCCGTTGCCTCCGGAGAGCCGCTACGGGCCACGGTGCAGATCCGTCGCATCGACCCGTGGTCGACGCTGAAGATCTCGCTGGTGATCAGCGTGGCGATGTTCTTCGTGTGGATGCTGGCGGTCGGACTGCTCTACATCGTGCTCGAAGGTATGGGCGTGTGGGAGCGGCTGAACAACACTTTCACCGACATGGTGTCGCAGGACAGCGGGTCGGTGGGTCTGATCGACGCGGGCACCGTGTTCGGCTACGCCGGCGTGATCGGTCTGATCAACGTCGTGCTGTTCACTGCGCTCGGCACCGTCGGCACATTCATCTACAACCAGTGCTGCGACCTCGTCGGTGGGATCCAGGTGACCCTGGCCGACCCCGACTAGTTCGGCTTCCCGAACGGCCGGTGCCCCCGCGCACAGAGGACCGGTACCGGCCGTTCCAGGTAGTCTGCTAACCGCCCCGAAGGCTGCTACCAGCCGTTTTGGCCGTTCTCGGGGGCGTCGGGTAATCTCTGTTCTCGGTCGATGAGTTGTGTGTAAGAAATAATGTGCACATGACACAACACCAGTACGGGCCTATAGCTCAGGCGGTTAGAGCGCTTCGCTGATAACGAAGAGGTCGGAGGTTCAAGTCCTCCTAGGCCCACACCCAAACTCCTGGTCATCGACCATTCAGATGGTCTGGATTCCGCGTCTTGCGCGCGGTACGGGGCCTTAGCTCAATTGGCAGAGCACTGCCTTTGCAAGGCAGGGGTTAGGGGTTCGATTCCCCTAGGCTCCACAATTCTGACCTGCTTAACCGCAGGTCAGAGCTGTTTCTCAAGCTTTTGGGGTTCCCATCCCCTGACCCTTCCGTAGTCCGCGAACCGAGCCATACGGCGACGAGTCCCTGCGCGGCGTGGCGCATCGATGCATCCAGCTACGGCTACCATGGCTGCCCTCGAATTCGTGAGTATGCGGGGCTCGGGTCAGCGCTCGATGTCGGGGACGATGACGACCTTGCCGGTTACAGTGCGGGATTCGGCCAGCTCCAAGGCTCGAGCTGCCTCCGAGAGCGGGATGCGGGCGGCCACCTGGGCATGCAATCTGCCCTGAGCAGCCAGAACGAATACGGAGCCCAGGTCCTTCGCGACCCGTCGGCGGAACCGGGTGAGGCGGCGTTTGCCGGCCCAGATGTTGTAGAAGTGCGCGGATCGGCTGTGGGCAGCAAGTTCCACCACAGCAGTCGCGTGTACAGCTTAAGCACCGGCAGCCGGGAGTTACCCGCATGGTCCTTCGTCGAGGCGCTGCCGTAGGCGACCAACATGCCGCCCGGTGCTAGTAGCCGGAATGAATCCACGATCCCGGGACCGCCCACGTGATCGAACACTGCGTCCACTCCCTTCGGCGCGATGGCGCGAACCTGCTGCGGCACATCGCCGCGGTAGTCGACCGGGATCGCGCCGAGCGCGTCCACGACCGCGGCATTGTGCGCCGACGCGGTGCCGATCACCCGAATTCCGGAGACGGGCCAGTTGGACCAGCGTCGAACCGACCCCGCGCTCGCTCCGTGCACCAGGATCGTCTGTCCAGTACCTACCTTGGCGATCCGGTGCGGCATCTGCCAGGCCGTGATCCCATTGACGACGAAGGTCTCCACTTCGGCGGCCTCGAGGCCCTCCGGGACGTCCACCAGCTCGGCGGCCTCCAGCACGACATGACTGCTCCAGCCGCCGATCTTGGTCAGCGAAAGGCCCCGAACCGGTGTGGCGGAGAGATCAGATCGGGGCCGAGGATCTCGCCAGGTCTGTGGCCGAGAGAGGCCTCCTCATCGCATTCACGTTCTCTCGGGCGTCTCTGGTGCTTTCAGATCGCGGATGCCTGCGGTGAGGATTCCTGCCCACTCTGCGTCGTGCCCGTCCAACTCGAGGGTTGTGATCAGATGGCACAGTTGGCCATACGCAATGAACCGCTGCACCTGGTCGTCTTCGGCCTTCGAACGGGTTTTGGCGTACTCGGTTACCCGCCGGAGCCCCCGGCGCCCCGCCTCGGCGATCTCCGGAATGTCGGCCGCCGACTGGGCGTGCACTTGCAACATCAGCAAGCTCTTGTCGACGATCAACTGGGCGTAAGCGCCGCCCGTTTCGTGGAGAATCTTCTCCGGGCCGCCATCACCCGCCTGTGTGGCTCCCGCGGCCATAGCTTGCTGGACCAGCTCATAGCAGCGATCCAGCGCGGCCACGAACAGCTCTACCTTGCTGGGAAACAGCTTGAACACATATGCCGGCGAGATCCCCGCCCGCATTGCCACGGTATTGATCGGCGTTCCGTGAAAACCCGACCGAGCGAACTCGGCGATAGCCGCATCATCACAGTGAGTGACTATCCAATCACTCATGTTATACGGCCAAATCCTCCTGGGTCGACACGCGCCATCACAGTAGGGTGGGAACTATGAAACTTCTCCTCACAGTCGGTGTCGTGGTTCTGGTCCTTGTCGGAATCTCCAAGCTGCGCCGGCGCAGCGACGACATGTGGCACGAGGTCACCACTCGCTGACACGGGGCCTTTGCCACTGCGGCGGAGTCGCTCTGAACTGCGCCTTTGTCATCGCGGGAGCTCAGGGGGAGACGGCTGCAGCCCGCAGCTGTGCCAACGTTTCGGCGTCGGGCCATTCGCGGATCTCGTACCGGCGGGGCAACAGATCCGGGATCGGTGTCAGCCCCGCGAAATCGGCAACGGCGGGAAATGGGACCTCGAAAAGCCGCTCCAGCTCGCCGTTTTCGTCGTTTCGGCAAAACGCGACGTAGTCGGCTTCGGGGAGCAGATAGTCGACGCCCTCGCCCCAGACGGTCATCGTGTAGGGGCCGTTGTCGCCATGGACGTACATGACCGAAGCGACATAGGCGGGCTCGATGCCGTAGGGGGTGAACTCGAAATCGCGCTCGACGATCTCGTTGAGCAGCTGGGCCTGGGCGTCGTATTCGGTGACTGCCAAACCGCATCGAGCGCGCTGTACCGCGGGCAGGTGGCGATGCGCTGGTGATTGGTCGAGCGGAATCACCGCTCCGCCGACGTCGACGGTATAGCCCTGCGGTGAGATCGGGCGGACGGCGTCGCGGTACTGCTCCTCGACCATCTCGAAGATGTGCTCTAGTTCGGTACCGCTGGGAGCGATGATCAAGGTGTCGACGTCGGGCATGAAGGCGACAGCCGGCTCGACGCCGTCGCCGGAGCCCGCGAGCCAGCCGGGTACGAGCGGCCAGGATGCACAGTAGCCGTCACCGTCGTCGACGAAATGCAGGATGCCCGGCTCCTTGATTCCGGTGAAACCAGCCATGGCTCCGAGGTTTTCGCGCGCGGCCGCGAACACTTCATCAGCGGTGATCCCCCATCGCTCCAGCGTTGCGTAGGAGACGATCGTGCGGGCGTCGGGCATGTCGACGGCGACCATCTCGTCGACGAATGGGAAGGCGGGCCGCGCGACCGGCCGCATATCGGGTTCGGGTACGTCCATGCCGAAGCTGCTGGGCCGCAACACAGGTCGCAGTGCCGACCTCGCGGATGCCCAGTCCTGATCCGGACCGAACGCATTCCGCATGGCATCGACGTACCGGGCGATGCGGGCGTCGCGCTCCACCGGGTCGAGCTCGCGGGTCTCGTGAAAAATATTGTGCAAGTTGAAGATTACGTCACCGCTATGTAGCGCGAACTCGTCCTGGTGGTACTCGACGTCGTTCTCGCCGAGCTCGGACAGGTGTTGCACGACGAGCGCGGCGAACGCGGTGGCTTCGTCCTCGATATTTTCCACGCGGGCCACCGTAGCCGCGGACACCGACAAGCGCAGCCCGACGACTTCACTGGGTAAGTGGTCCGTGCCGGTCCAGGTGCGCATAGGTGTAGGCGGTGACGATCAGGCAGACGACGGTGGCGGTGATCAGCATGGCCCAGCCCGCCACCAGCATGCTCAGCAGTCCACCGAGCAGGGCGCCGAGTGCGAAGCTCGCGTAGAGCAGGAAGTATCCGAGCCAGTCGGCGTAGTCGCCGCCGCTGACGTGGCGCTCGATGCCCTGGCCCATCTTGACCAGCGCCCCGGTGACGTAACTCAATGGCACCGACACCTCACCGTCCTGCACGAACGAGGTGTTGAGCGCCCCCACACCGAACGCGACGAACATGATCGGCACCAGGTCGATCCGATCGGTGCCCGCCTGGTACTGGATGGCGTCCACGGCTGAGGCGATCGCCAGACAGAGGGTGGTGAGCAGGGTGGGGCCATGCGGATGCCCGGACCAGTAGCGCCTGCGGCACCACGACGCGACCACGACACCGGCCAGGAATGACATCAGCAGTCCCGCTGCCGCGGCCGCCAGGTCGGGCTCGTCGTGGAAGTATCCGAGCACGGCGCGTTCGGTGTTGCCCGTCATGAACGTGACGAAATAGCCAGCAGTGTGCATGAACGCCGCCGCACCGATGAGGCCGGCGAGCGCAGCGAGTACCCAGGCCAGCCTGGCTTCGGTGTCGAAGAGTTCCTTTCTGCGGCTTTCGTCCGGCTTCGGCACGGGTCAGGCTCCTTCCGCCGTGGTGGACCACTCAGTGATACAGGCTTGCTCGGGAATTTCGCCTGCGCAGCGCCGGGATCGCCATCGGGTTACCAGCGACCGAATGCCGGATCTATCCGAGGCATGGACCTGCGCAGCCGAATCCGGCAGGCCCCGCCGTGGTAGGCGATCCGGCAGCAGCGACGCGCACTCGGGCTACCGTGCTGAGGTGGATTCTCTGCTCGAGTGCCTGCTGACCGAGCCCATGGCGACCGCCCCGCTCGACGATATCGCCGCCCATGGATACGCGCGGTCCGTGCTGCCGGAGGCCAACCGGCCGGAATACGCTTGACCTGGTTCAGAAATGGGGAGCGGGCCTCGGCGAAGGGGGGGAGTTAGCCGAGGCCCGCGTAGGGTCGGCCCGGGGGGGAGGGGCCGACGTGAATGATGCTACTCGATGATCTGCGATTGCGCGTGCGTGGGGCTTGCCACTTTTTCAAGTTTTTCGGGTCGGACTATCTCTGAACGACTGGTAGCAGGAACGGCTGACCAACCAACCGTTCCCGCTGCTCGCATCGGGTGGCTTGTTGTTTGCCAAAAGCATTCACGAGCAGGCTGTTCGGTATTGCTTCGTGTGATCTCGGTGCTGAGACCAACGTGAAAACACGCCGACCAGGCGCCTCGTGTGGTGGGTGGCGCGGCCGAAAATACGCTGTCTGCGGGTAAATCGGGCCGATCGGCACCGCGTGTCGCATAGTCACTGCATGTCGCGAGGGCGAAACCTGTCGTACCCCGATGCGAACATGTGTTCGTGTTCACCGAATCGACCACATCGACTGAGCCCACCCGCTCGGCCTGTCATGTTTTGCCCGAGCGCACCCGACGCGAGCATCGGTCGATGCCGAATCGGGTAGTCCAGTACCGACGACCCGGCACGCGGGCACATCGGATCATGGAAACGGTCGCATTCCGATCCGGTACCTCCGAGCACGGCCTGGATCGGAATGCGGCCTTTCTCGCCACTCAGGCGTTGAGCCATGCCCAACGAGTCGAACAAATCGGATGAATTTGTCGGTGGACGCAGCAATACTGACTCGGGTATCGGCCGGTCAACCGATCCAGCGAATTGGTCGGCGCTGGAAGCTCCTGGCGCCGCCTGTCCCCGACATCGAAAACTCACAAACCTCAGGAGAATCATGCCCGACGCAATAGTCGCCGAGGGTCTGGTCAAACGATACGGCCAGCTGGTCGCCCTCGACGGCCTAGACCTCACGGTTCCGGAGGGGACCGTTACCGCGCTGCTCGGACCCAACGGTGCAGGTAAGACCACTACCGTCCGAGTGCTCACCACATTGCTGGTGCCGGACGCGGGTCGCGCGACTGTCGCGGGAATCGATGTGTTGCGCGAGCCCCAGGCACTGCGCTCACAGATCGGCGCGTCGGGTCAATACGCCGCCGTCGACGAATACCTCACCGGTTTCGAGAATTTGGAAATGGTGGGACGTTTGTATCACATGGGCGTGCAGCGGAGTAAAGAACGCGCACGCGAGCTGCTCGAGCGATTCCGGCTGACCGACGCCGCGGACCGGCCGGTCAAGGGCTATTCCGGCGGTATGCGACGTCGCCTGGACCTCGCGGGCGCGCTGGTCGCGAACCCGCCGGTACTGTTTCTCGACGAGCCGACCACCGGGCTCGATCCTCGTGCACGCCTCGATCTCTGGGATGTCATCGAGGAATTGGTCGCGGGCGGCACCACACTGCTGCTCACTACGCAGTACATGGAGGAGGCTGACCGGCTCGCCGACTCCATCGCGGTGATCGATCACGGCAAGGTGATCGCCAAGGGCACCGCGGACGAACTCAAGACCATGGTCGGTGGTGACCGCATCGAACTCACCGTCGACCACGCCGACAATCTCGCGACAGCCGAGGCCGCGCTGAAGAGCCTGGCCGACGGTGAGATCCACCTCGAGCCGGGACTGCGCCGGATTACCATTCCGGTCTCCGACGGATCGCAGGCGCTGGTCGAGGCGGTCGGCAAGCTGGCGGAGCACAACGTGCAGATCCACGACGTCGGTCTGCGGCGTCCTTCGCTCGACGACGTCTTCCTCACCCTCACCGGCCACGAGGCCGAGGCGCTGACCAACGGTGACGGCCGAACCGCGAACGACAAGCTGGAAGCTACGGAAGGAACGACCCGATGACCGCGGCGGCCCCTGTCCTGGAACGACTCTCGATGGGAGAACGACTGTCGATCGTGGTCAGCGACAGCCTGACCATCGCGAAGCGCAACGTCATCAAGATCAAGCGGGTACCCGACGTACTGATCTTCTCGACACTCTCGCCGATCATGTTCGTGCTGCTGTTCGCGTACATCTTCGGCGCGGCCATCGACGTGCCCGGCCTCTCCGGCGGTTATCGCGAGTTCCTCATTGCCGGCATTTTCGCCCAGACCGTGGTGTTCGGCGCCACCTTCACCGGTGCCGGCCTGGCCGAGGATATGCAGAAGGGCATTATCGACCGCTTCCGCTCGCTGCCGATGGCCTCCTCGGCGGTGCTGGTCGGCCGCACCCTCAGCGACGTGGTGATCAACGTGGTCAGCCTGACGGTGATGTCGCTGACCGGCCTGGTCGTCGGCTGGCGGATTCGCGGCTCGTTCCTGGACGCGGTGGTGGCGTACGTGCTGTTGTTGCTGTTCGCGTACGCGGTGTCTTGGATCATGGCCGTGGTCGGGCTACTGGTGCGGGCGCCGGAAGTATTCAACAACGCGAGCTTCATGGTGGTCTTCCCGCTCACCTTCATTGCCAACACGTTCGTGCCCAGTGACAAGCTGCCCACCATGTTGCGGGTGGTCGCGGAATGGAACCCAGTATCCGCGCTCACCCAGGCGACGCGGGACCTGTTCGGCAACACCAGCCCGCTGGCGCCCAAGTCGGATGCCTGGTCGATGCAGCACCCGGTGGCCACCTCGCTGATCTGGGTGGTAGTGATCCTGGTGGCCTTCGTGCCGCTCGCCCTGCGTCAGTACAAAAAGACTGTTAGCCGCTGACCTGCGGCTCTGGCATCAGCGGCCGTTCTCCGCGCCGGCTCCCGTCAAGGGCGTCGGCGCGGAGCCATTGCGGGAATAGCCGATCCGCGGCGGCGCGGGGGCGGGTTCCGGCGGCTGGGGCCGCCGGTTGCGTACCAACCAGGCCACAGCACCCGCCAGCGCGACGGCTGCCGTGACGATGAGCCGATTACGCGAACGTGCAGAGACATGTAGGCGCCCCGAGGTCATTGGACCACTTTGGCACAGCCCGGCGATTCGCGCAGGAGGCCCAGCTCACAGCGCGGTCCCATCCAGTTTCCCGCCTTCGCCGACGATCGTGGCACGATGGGCGGCGTGACCTCACCGAATCAGACTTCCGTGGCAACGCTGCACACGAATCACGGCGATATCAAGATCGCGCTCTTCGGTAACCACGCCCCCAAGACGGTTCGCAATTTCATCGGGCTCGCCGATGGTTCGGCAACGTACACCACCGCGAACGCCAGCGGGGGGCGCACCGGCCCCTTCTACGACGGCGCCCTGTTTCACCGGGTTATGGACGGCTTCATGATTCAGGGCGGCGATCCCACCGGCACCGGCCGTGGCGGTCCGGGCTACGAGTTCGGTGACGAATTCCACCCGGAACTGCGCTTCGACCGCGGCTATCTGCTGGCGATGGCCAACGCCGGACCGGGCACCAATGGCTCGCAGTTCTTCATCACGGTCGGACCACAGCGACACCTGAACCGCAAGCACACGATCTTCGGCGAAGTGGTCGACGAGGATTCGCGCAAAGTTGTCGACGCGATCGCGACCACCAAAACCGATCGCAACGACCGTCCGCTCGACCCTGTCGTTATCACCAATATCACGATCGAATGAGAGTATGAACCCCCAGCCGCCTGCACCGACGTGTGTCCGCCACCCGAATCGCCCGACCGGCCTGGCCTGCACGCGGTGCGGACGGCCGTCCTGTGCGGAGTGCCTGCGTCCCGCGGCGGTCGGTCAGCATTGCGTGGATTGCCTGCGCCAAGACCAGCGCAGCGCGCCACCGGTGCGCACAGTCGCCGGCGCTCAGACGACGGCAAGGGCGTCGATGCCGTATGTGACCTATGCCTTGATCGCGATCAACGTAGTGGTCTTCGCGATCACGGCGGCGCAGTCGGAGAGCCTGATGGACAACCAGCGCGGCTCATCGCTGTTCCTCGATTGGGTGCTCTTCGCGCCTGCCGTCGCGGACGGTGAGTGGTGGCGGGTACTCGGTTCCGGATTCCTGCACTACGGTCCGATCCATCTGCTGCTCAACATGTTTGCGCTGTATGTGGTCGGCCGAGACGCTGAGCTGGTGCTCGGGCGGCTGCGCTATCTCTCGGTGTATTTGGTCTCGCTGCTCGGTGGCTCGGCCGCTGTCATGGCGTTGGCGCAGAACACTGTGACGGCAGGCGCGTCCGGTGCGGTGTACGGCCTGTTCGGCGCGATCACAGTCATCCTGATCCGTTTGCGGCAGAATCCGAACCAGATGTTGATCATCATCGGCATCAACGTCTTCATCAGTTTCTCGCTGCCCGGAATCTCGCTCTGGGGACACCTCGGCGGTCTGGCCGCAGGCACTTTCGCGACGCTCGGCATCCTGTTTCTGCCGAGCTGGTTGCGGGCGAAATCCCAGGAAACCGCCCGGATAATCGGTTGGGTGGCAGTGGCTGTCGTGGCGATCGTGGCGTTATCGGTGGTAGGCGCGACCGCGGTGGCACTGACTTCCTGACCGGGAATTCGTGCTTCACGTGAAACATCCGCATGTGCACTACGCCGCGGTTCGTCGTCGATCCGCGGCTGCGGATTCAGCGGGTCTTGTCCTCGGACAGGCGCAGGGCCGCGACCAAGTCGCGGTACACGAATTCGGGATTGACGCCCAGATCCCAGCGGCCGAAGATCAGCAGTCGCTCGGCGTCCGCATGCTGGACGTCGAGTTCCAGCATCGGCACCTTGCGTCCGAGGCGGCGGTAGCTGATCACCCTCGCGCGGAGGATCTGATCGGGGGCGTACTCGTCGGGCCCGGTCAGGGTGCGGACCACCAGGCGCGGCTCCGCGCCGGGCAACACGGACAGTCGTGGCCTTTGCCGGAATCCGAGCCCGGCAAGGGCGAGCAGGCCGACCGCCGCGAGCCCGACGAGCAGGCGGCTGGCGGCGTCGGTGCCGAGGATCGCGGCACCAGCCAGGATGACGCCGCCGACCGTGACAGCGACGAGTGCCGGGGTGGGGGTAGTCCAGGCGATGCGGGTCTCGGCATCCCGTGGTACAGGGCCCCCGGGCTCAGGAGTCAAGGCCGCTCCTCAATCGCTCCTCGAGTTGTCCACAGGCTCATCCACAGGTGTGCATGAATGACACGTCTGTAATCCGGGATCAGCGCCATCGCATCGTCATGATCAGCCCGACGACCATCAGGCCGAATCCGATCAGGAAGTTCCACGCATTGAGGTCGTTCATCCAGCTGATGTGCTCGGCGGCCAAGTAGTAGACGAGCAGCCAGACAAGCCCGGCCAGCATGAACCCGAGCATGATGGCGACGTACCAGACCGGCGACGGCCCTACCTTCACCTTCACCGGGGTCCGGCTGGCGGGGTTGATCGTATAGTCGGTCTTCTTACGGACCTTCGACTTGGGCATGACGTCCCTCGTGATCGGCGTACAGGTCGGTACCAGCAGGGCGGATTCAGTTCGATGGTCTGCCGAGCCCACTCGCCGCTGGGGACGAGGCTCCGGCGCCCTCCGGTGTGCCTCTAGGCTATCCCAACTGCTAATGGATGCGACGTGGTGCCGGGCGGGGACGTAATCTCGATGCCATGCGTGTTCTGGTCGTCGACAATTACGACAGCTTCGTCTTCAATCTGGTGCAGTACCTGGGACAGCTCGGTGTCGACGCCGTCGTCTGGCGCAACGACGATCCGAACCTGTCCGACGTCGACGCGGTGGTGCGCGATTTCGACGGCATCCTGATCAGCCCGGGGCCGGGCACCCCGGACCGCGCTGGGGCCAGCATCGCTCTGGTGCGCGCCTGCGCCGAGCACAACATTCCGCTGCTCGGCGTGTGCCTGGGCCATCAAGCGTTCGGCGCGGCGTTCGGCGCAACCGTCACGAGAGCCCCGGAACTGTTGCACGGCAAGACGAGTTCGGTGTTCCACATCGGCGCCGGCGTGCTGGCAGGTTTACCCGACCCGTTCACCGCCACTCGGTATCACTCGCTCACGGTTGTCGAGGACACCCTGCCGGAGGAGATCGAGGTGCTCGGACGCACCGAGAGTGGGATCGTGATGGCCATGCGCCACCGCACTCTGCCGATCCATGGCGTGCAGTTTCATCCCGAATCGGTGCTGACTCAGGGCGGGCACCGCATGCTCGCCAACTGGCTCGGCGTGTGCGGCGAGCGTCCGACCGAGGGGCTGGTGGAGAGGCTGGAGGCGGAGGTCGCCGCTCTGGTGCTGCAGTGACCCGTCCGCATGTGCTGCTGTCGGTCGCGGTGAGCGTCGACGGGTACATCGACGACGCGAGCCCTGAGCGGCTGCGGCTCTCGGACTCGGCGGACTTCGATCGCGTGGACCAGGTGCGCGCGGACTCCGACGCGATCCTCGTCGGCGCGCAGACCCTGCGCAGCGACAATCCACGGCTGCTTGTGGACAGCGCCGACCGCAGGGCCGCGCGTCTCGCGTCGGGCAAACCGGAGTATCCGCTCAAGGTGACGGTCTCGGCGAGCGGCGACCTGGACCCCGACTTGCGGTTCTGGCACCACGGCGGCGGCAAACTCGCCTATACCACCGACGCGGGCGCAGCGCGGCTCACCGATCGGTTGGCCGGCCTGGCCGAGGTGATGAGCCTGGGCGCCGACCTCGACTTCGGTATGTTGCTGGACGACCTGGGTCGTCGTGGCATCGCCCGTCTCATGGTGGAGGGTGGCACCCGCGTCCACACCACCTTCCTCGCCGCCGATCTGGCAGACGAGCTGCACTTGGCCGTCGCCCCGATCCTGGTCGGTGACGTCGCGGCCCCGCGCTTCCTCGCCGCCGCCGACTATCCGGGCGCGCCGCACCGCAGAATGCGGCTCGCGGACGTTACCCGAGTGGGCGATGTCGCTGTACTGCGCTACCTGCCGAAAGCTAACAATGCCGATCGGCGGATCGGTTGATCGGAGTGCGTCGTACAGTGCCGCTTCAGGTGCTCGAACACCGCGACGCGACTAGTCGCGTATTTCCCGGCCGATGCCTGTCCGTGACGACGAGCTACAGCCCGCTCGGAGCTACCTCATTCTGGCGAGCCGGTCGAACCGGCCCAGGCGGCGAGTCGATGAACCGCCACCTGGACCTGTCCTAGAACCTACGGCCGTCCGTAGACCGCGGTCACGAACTCGCCGAGCTGATTGTCGTCCAGATGTCTGGCCAGGTCCGCCTCGCTGATCATGCCGACGAGTCGCTTGTTCTCGATCACCGGGATGCGCTTGACCCGGTGACTTTCCATCTCGTCGAGCACAACCTCGATGTCGGCGTTGGCGTCGACCCAGCGCGGCGTCGCCTCGCACAGCTCGGCGACCCGAGTGGTGCCCGGGGACCGACCCTGGGCGATACATTTCACAACGATGTCGCGGTCGGTGACGATGCCGCACATCCGCTCGTTCTCATCCGAGATGACCAGGGACCCGACGCCGAGCTCGGCCATGATGCTGGCGGCCTTCTCGACGGTCTCGTCCTTGGAGATCCACTGTGCGCCGGGTTTCATGATGTCCCTGGCGGTGGTCATGAGCTACCTCCTCGTGCTCAGCTGCGCTGATTGGGATGAAGCACGCTCATTCTCCCGCATTTTCACACCGAGTGGTCTCGTTTTTCTCGATACCAGACGTTTCCGCGGGGGACGACGACCCCACGGAAACGACGAGACCACTCACGGCGGCCCGAGAACTCCTACGCCGATCACAATGGACCCATTCTTCTGGACCGAACTTCCGGCGGACGGTTGCTGGCTGAGGACTCGGCCCACGTTGCCCGCGTCGAATGTGCCCTGTGGGGACTGACTGATCTGGCTCGTGCTGCCGGTCCAGCCCTCCGCGCGGAGCTTGTCCACCGCCTGCGAGACCGTGAGACCGATCAACGAAGGCATCCTCAGATCGCCCGCGGACACCTGCACGGTAACCGTGGATCCCTTGTCCGCCGTGCTGCCGCCCGAAGGGCTGGACGCGATCACTTCGCCCTTCGGCTTCGACGACTGCACCTCTTGGACGAGCACTTTGAAGCCGTTGCCCTCGATGTTCGGTTCGGCGACATCGATTTGCTGTCCGACGACGTAGGGAACGCGGACCGCCTCGGGGCCTGTGCCGACGGTAACGACCACTTCCCAATCGACATCGACCTTCGAACCCGGCGATGGGTTCTGCTCGATCACCGTGTCCTTCTCCGCGGTGCTCGATGGCTTGCGGTCGACGTTCGAGTTCAACCGCAGACCCTTGGCGTTGAGTTCCTGTTCGGCTTGCTGCTGCGACAGGCCCGTCAGCTTCGGCACCTGAACCTGCGCCGGACCGGTGGAGACCTGGATTGTGATGGTGCTGCCCTTGTCGATCCGCGAGCCGCCGAGCGGCTGTGTGGCGATCACATTGCCCGTCGCGACCTTGCTGTCCGGCTTCTGCTGGATCGCGACCGTGAACCCGAGCTTCTGCAGCGCGTCCTGCGCCTGCTGGGAGGATTTGTTCGACATGTCGGGAACGGCTACCTGGTCCGGTCTGCTTCCCGGGCCGAGCAACACCCAGAACAGCGCGAACACCACAGCGATCGCGGCGGCGGCACCGATCGCGATGTAGGCGGTGCGGCGTTGATTGGAATGATCGGCCGGATCCTGCTCTGCGGTGTCGTCGTTGCGCTCGATGGTGCGGTAGCTGCGCGGCGGGGGCTCGTCCGCACCCATGATGGTGGTGCGGTCCTCGTCGGTCATCACCATCGGGGCGCTCGGCTTCTGGCCGCCGAGCACCCGGATCAGATCGGCGCGCATCTCGGCCGCGGTCTGGTATCGGTTGGCCGGGTTTTTGCTCATCGCTTTGAGCACGACGGAGTCGAGTTCGCGTGGCACGCTCGAGTACACGTGCGAGGGCAGCCGCGGGTCCTCCCGGACATGCTGGTAGGCGACCGCGACTGGCGAGTCGCCGGTGAAAGGCGGTTCCCCGGTGAGTATTTCGAACAAGACGCAGCCGACGGAGTAGACGTCCGAACGCGCGTCCACCGTCTCGCCGCGGGCCTGTTCCGGCGAAAGATACTGTGCTGTCCCGATGACCGCGGCGGTCTGCGTCATCGGGTTGGAGCTGTCGGCGATCGCACGGGCGATTCCGAAGTCCATCACTTTCACGGCGCCGGCCCGGTTGATCATGATGTTCGCGGGTTTCATGTCGCGGTGCACGATTCCGGCCTTGTGGCTGAAATCCAATGCGGCACAGACATCGGCGACAACTTCCATCGCGCGACGCGGCGGCAGCGGGCCCTTGCCGCGGACGATGTCGCGCAGCGTGTCACCGTCCACGTACTCCATCACGATGTACGGCAGCGGACCGCCGTCCACCTCGGCCTCGCCAGTGTCGTAGACCGCGACGATAGCCGGGTGGTTGAGCGCGGCGGCGTTCTGCGCCTCGCGCTTGAACCGCAGGTAGAACGTGGGATCGCGCGCCAAGTCGGCGCGCAGCACCTTGATCGCCACGTCTCGGCTCAACCGGAGATCGCGCGCCTTGTGCACCTCGGACATTCCGCCGAACCCGATGATCTCACCCAGCTCGTAGCGGGAGGAGAGATTCTTCGGGGTCGTCATGGTTGTCCTTGCAAAGGAGTAGCGGGCGCGCTGAGAGTGACCGAGGGTACTCGGGCACCAGGAATCTCCGGAAATGGTAAGTCGAAGGGCGGAATTCGTGCCCGCGTGGTGGTGGTCGGCGCGGTCGTGGTCGGCTTCGTCGTGCTCGGTGCCGTGGTGCTCGGCGGCGTGGTCGTCGTCTGCTCCGGGGTCGTAGTCGGTGGCTCGGTGGTTGTCGGTTCGGGGGCGGTCGTGACCACCGGCGGCGGTGCGGGTTTGGGGGTGGTCGTGGTGACCAACGGCGGCACCGGCTTCGGGCTCGGCACCGTCGTCGTGGTCGGCGACGGCGTCGAATTCGGATTGGTGTCACCACCGAACAGCAGGTAGAGCGTGAGGGCACCGACCAGGACTGCGCCGATGCCGAGCCCGGCGAACCACTTCTGCGTCGCGGTGAATCGCTTGTCGTCACCAGGAGGCCGGGTACTGCCGCCGGTGCCCTGGCTCATCACAGTCGCCGGCGCCCCGGCCGCCGCACCTGCATGGCCGGCCGCGCCGATCGCCCCAGCCGCAGGTGTCGAGTAGCGCACCGTTGCACCGTCGAAATCACGTGCTGTGGAGGGAATGACAGCGGTGGGCCCCGGCGGCAGCACCCGAGTGGCTCCGGTGATGGGCGTGGCGGGATGAGAGCCGCTCGGCGGCGGCGGGCGGCGGCCCGCGCGAACTGCGGCGACCGCGTCGGCGAACTCGCCGCCGCGGGCATAGCGGCGCCCTGGCTCCTTGGCCATGGTGATCTCGATCAGCTCGCGGACGTTGCCGGGCAGATCGGACGGCATCGGCGGCGGAGTCTCCCGAACATGCTTCATCGCCACCGTGATCGCGCCGTCGCCGAGGAAGGGCCGCTGCCCGGCCAGCGCCTCGTAGCCGACCACGCCGAGCGAATACACGTCGCTTGCCGCGGTGGCGTCCTCGCCGACCGCCTGCTCGGGCGCGATGTACTGGGCGGTGCCCATCACCATGCCGGTCTTGGTCACCGGGGAAGCGTCTACCGCCTTAGCGATGCCGAAGTCGGTGATCTTCACCTGGCCGGTAGGTGTCACCAGGATGTTGCCCGGTTTCACGTCGCGGTGCACCACACCTGCGCGGTGCGCCACCTCCAGCGCGCGCCCGGTCTGCTCCAGCATGTCCAAGCCTTGGGCCACCGACAGTCTGCCGAGCCGGTTGAGCACCGTGTTCAGTGGCTCGCCCTGGACCAATTCCATCACCAAGTAGGCAGTTTCGCTGCCCTGCGGGTCGATGGTCTCGCCGTAGTCATAGATACCGGCGATACCGGGGTGATTCAGCTGGGCGGTGGTCTTCGCCTCGGTGCGGAATCGTTGCCGGAACGTCGGGTCGGTGGAGAACTCCGACTTGAGCACCTTGACCGCGACCCGGCGGTCCAGCCTGGTGTCCAGGGCTTCCCAGACCTGGCCCATGCCGCCGGTCGCGATCAGTCTTTGCAGCCGGTACCGGTCGGCGATCATCGCACCGTTGTTCAGCATCGAGGTCCCCGTACCTTCACTCGCACATCCATATCGTTCAGCCCCCTCGAAGACCCGCGTCCAGGACCGCGCGGGCCACCGGCGCGGCCACCGAGCCGCCCGTCGCGGCAAGCGCCCGATCCCCGCCGTCTTCCACGATCACCGCGATGGCGATCTTCGGGTTCTGTGCGGGGGCGAACGCGATGTACCAAGCGTGCGGCGGTGTTTTGCGCGGGTTGGACCCGTGTTCGGCGGTGCCGGTCTTGGACGCGATCTGATAGCGGGACTGGCCACCTCCGGCGGTGTTGTTCTCCGACGCAATCATCAGGTTGGTCACGGTCGACGCTACCTGGGCGCTGACCGCCTGCCCGACCGAGACCGGCTTGGTCTTGGAGAGCTCGCTCAGGTCCGGGCCTTGTAGCTGATCGACCAGGTAGGGCTCCATCCGGACGCCGCCGTTGGCGATGGTCGCCGCGACGACCGCGTTGTCCAGCGGGGTCAACGCCACGTCCCGCTGGCCGATGCTGCTCTGGGCCAGCGCGGCGTCGTCCGAGATCGTGCCGACGGTGCTCTCCGCTACCGGCATCGGGATGCCGCGGTGCGGGCCGATGCCGAAAGCGGCCGCTTCATCCTTGAGGTTCGCGGCGCCCACCTTGACTCCGAGTTCGGCGAACGCGGTGTTGCAGGACAGCCGGAACGCGTCGTAGAGCGAGGCGGTCGGGTTGGGCCCGCAGGTGGAGCCGTTGTAGTTCTCCAGCGTGGTAGTGGTGCCGGGCAGCGTGATATTCGGCGCCGCGGTGAACTGGTCCTCCGGGGTGGCGGTGCGATTGGCCAGCGCGGCGGCGGTGACCACCACCTTGAACGTGGAGCCGGGCGGGTAGGTCTGCGAGATAGCCCGATTCAACATCGGATGGTGCGGATCCGAGCTCAGGTTTTCCCACGCCTCGGTCCCGCGCGCGCCGTCGTGCCCAGAGAGCACGTTCGGGTCGTAGCTCGGCGTGGACACCATGGTGAGAATCTTGCCGGTACTCGGCTCGATCGCCACCACTGAGCCGGTGTAACCCTTGCTGGTCAGCTGGTTGTAGGCGACCTGCTGCATCACCGGGTCGAGCGTGGTGAGCACGTTGCCACCGCGTGGATCCCGGCCGGACACGAGGTCGACGAGACGGCTGCCGAACAGCTGACTGTCGGACCCGTTCAGCAGCGCGTCCTCGGCCCGCTCCAGTCCCGTGCTGCCGTACTGCATCGAGTAGAAGCCGGTGGCCGGCGCGAACGCCTCGGGGTCGGTCGGGTAGGTGCGCAGGTATTTGTAGCGGTCGTCGGTGGCGACCGAACTGGCCAGCACAGTGCCGCCCGCGGAGATCTGCCCGCGCTGGCGGGAATACTCGTCGAGCAGCACCCGCGAGTTGCGCGGATCGTTGCGGTAATCGTCGGCCTTGATCACCTGAACATAGGTGGCGTTCAGCAGCAGTGCGACGATCATCAGCATCACCGCGACCGCGACTCGGCGTAGCGGAGTGTTCACGTCGCGGGCCCCGCTTCCGGTCGTGCCGCGTCGCGGCGCAGCAGCTCGGTCTGCGCGTCGGCGATCGGTGCTGGTTCCTTCTTGCGCACCGGGGCAGGCGCCCGGGCGGCGTCCGACACTTTGATCAGCAACGCGAGTAGCGCGTAGTTGGCGAGCAGCGAGGAGCCGCCGTAGGACATGAACGGCGTGGTGAGACCGGTCAGTGGAATCAGCTTGGTGACGCCGCCGACCACTACGAACAGTTGGATCGCGATGGTGAACGACAGGCCGGCCGCGAGCAGCTTGCCGAAGCTGTCGCGCACCGCGAGCGCCGTGCGAAGGCCGCGTACCACGAACACCAGGAACAGCATGAGCACCGCGGCGAGCCCGATCAGCCCGAGTTCCTCGCCGATCGTGGTGACGATGAAGTCGGTCTTGGCGAAAGGCACCTGGTTGGGCCTGCCGCTCCCGAGCCCGGTGCCCGCGAGGCCGCCGGTGGCCAGGCCGAACAGCGACTGCGAGATCTGGTAGCCGGTGTTGTTGTAGTCGTCGAACGGGTGTAGCCAGGTTTCCACCCGGACCCGGACATGACCGAACAACTGGTAGGCGAAGAAAAAGCCGAGCGCGAGCAGCCCGCCTCCGATGATCAGCCAGCCGACCCGCTCGGTGGCGATGTACAACATCACCAGGACGGTGCCGAAGATCAACAGCGAGGTGCCGAGGTCCTTCTCGAACACGAGCACGCCGATGCAGACGAGCCAGACCACCAGGATCGGGCCGAGGTCGCGGGCACGGGGGAACTCCATTCCGAGCACATGGCGCCCGGCGGCGGTGAACAAATCGCGCTTGGCGACCAGCACGGACGCGAAGAAGACGATCAGAAGGATCTTGGCGAACTCACCTGGCTGCATGCTGAACCCGGGCAGGCGGATCCAGATCTTCGCGCCGTTGGTCTCCGAGAACCTGCTGGGCAGGATGGCCGGAATGGCCAGTGCGACAAGTCCGATGAGGCCGAGTGTGTAGCTGTAGCGAGCCAGCGTTCGATAGTCGCGCAGCGCGATCAGCAGCACGATGAACCCGGCCGTGCCCAACGCGGTCCATAGAATCTGCTGGTTGGCGTCGGGAGAGGGAACCGCCCATGAGTTGTAGGCGGCGGTCTGCTCGTCGGCGAGGTCGAGCCGATGGATCAGCACGAGGCCGAGGCCGTTGAGTAGCGCGACGATCGGCAGCAACAGCGGGTCGGCGAACGGCGCGAATCGCCGCACGGCCAGATGCGCGACACCGAACAACGCAAGATACGCCAGACCGTACTTGGCGATCTCCCAGGTGATCGACTGCTCCTGACTGGCCTCGACCAGAAACAGAGAGGCTGTAGTGATCCCTGCCGCCCCGGCAAGCAGCAACAGTTCGGCATTGCGTCTGGTGCTGGGCGGAGGCGCGGGAGCGAATCCGCCCGGGGGACTGGGAAAGGCCCCCGCGGACGGCGGTGACGGTGCGGACATCAGTCCGTCACCCGGCAGTTCTCCCCCGCGGTCTGGGGGTTCGACGACGTGCTCGACGGCGAGGCAGGAGCCTCCGACTTCGTCGGCGTTTTGATCTCGGTGCCCCTGGTGTCACCCTCGGCGGGTGCGGGTGCGGGTGCGGGTGCGGGTGCGGGTGCGGGTGCGGGTGCGGGTGCGGTGGTCGGGGCGGGCGGCACACCGGCGGGCCCCGGCGGCGCGGGCTCGGTGGGCGGAATGACCCCCGGCTGCGGCACCGATCCCTTGGCCGGGCAAGGCGGTAACAGTTCTCGCTGCGCGAGATAGGTCATCGAGTCCTTGGCCTTGTCCAGCGAACCCGGCGGCAACCCCTTGTCCACCTGATCGCGGCCGGTCTGTTTCAGATCGCCGACCTGAAGCGGCTTGCAGGAGGACGGCAGGTCGTCGCGATGCTCGGCCAGGGTGAGTTCACCGCTGCGGGTCACACAGCCGACCAGGTTCACGTCGTGAATCGAGTAGCCGAGTATCGAGCCAGGCAACCCGCGCAGGATCACCACCGAACCATCGTCGGCGCCGACGTAGTAATTGCTGCGAATCATCTTGTAGCCGACCAAAAGCCCGATACAGACGGCAACGACCAGCGCCGCCGCGAGCACGATCCAGCGCAGCCGGTGTGACTTCCCTTTCGGGGGAGGCTCCGGCGTGGCGGTGGCTCTGCGCGGCGCGGCGCGCGGCGGACGCAGCGCGGAGGCGCGGCCGGCGGCCGTGTTCGGCGGCGGTGCGTCGTCGTCGACGCCGGATGCGGCGCCCGCCACGATCGGGTGGCTCTGCCCGTAGTCCAGATCTATGACGTCGGCCACGACCACGGTCACGTTGTCGGGACCACCGCTGCGCAACGCGAGTTCGATGAGCCGGTCGGCACATTCGTCGGTCGTGCCCTCGCGCATGGTGTTCGCGATGGTCTCGTCGCTGACCACGTCGGAGAGGCCGTCGGAGCACAGCAGATAGCGGTCCCCGGAACGTGCCTCGCGCATGATCAGCGTCGGCTCGATCTCGTTGCCGGTGAGCGCGCGCATGATCAGCGAACGCTGCGGGTGCGTGTGCGCCTGCTCGGGTGTGATCCTGCCCTCGTCGACCAGGGACTGGACGAATGTGTCGTCCCTGGTGATCTGGGTGAGCTCACCGCCACGCAGCATGTAGGCGCGCGAGTCGCCGATGTGCACGAGGCCGAGTTTCTTGCCCGCGAACAGGATTGCCGTCAGCGTGGTGCCCATGCCGTCGAGCTCGGGCTCTTCCTCGACCTGGTCGGCGATGGCCGCGTTGCCCTCTCGGGTCGCCGCGTCGAGTTTGCCGAGCAGATCGTCGCCTGGTTCGTCGTCGTCGAGGTGGGCGAGCGCGGCGATCATCAACTGAGAGGCAACTTCTCCCGCGGCGTGGCCGCCCATGCCGTCGGCGAGTGCGAGCAGTCGCGCTCCGGCATACACGGAGTCTTCGTTGTTGCCACGGACGAGACCGCGGTCGCTGCGCGCTGCGTAGCGGAGAACGAGTGTCACGATCGGAGCTCGATCACTGTTTTACCGACACGGACGGGCGTGCCGAGCGGAACTCGGACCGCGGTGGTGACTTTCGCGCGATCGAGGTAGGTGCCGTTCGTCGAGCCGAGATCTTCGACGTACCAGTCGTCACCACGCGGAGATAGCCGCGCGTGTCTGGTCGAGGCGTAGTCATCGGTGAGTACCAGCGTGGAATCGTCCGCACGTCCGATCAGCACCGGTTGGGTGCCGAGCGAAATACGGGTGCCGGCGAGTGAACCTTGAGTCACCACAAGAAATTTGGCGCCCTTCTGGCCCCGGCTGAAGGAGGGCAGCACCGCGGAACCGCGTGCGGCCCTGGGCTGTATCCGAATGCCGGATGCCGCGTAGATGTCGCTGCGCAATGTGCGCAGCACAGCCCACACGAACAACCACAACAGCAGAAGGAACCCCGCCCGGGTCAGTTGCAGGATCAGTCCCTGCACGGCGCTCCACCTCCTGTTCGACCGTGTATGTCGGTGCCGTAGGTGCGGTTCGACCACCCCCACCAGCCTGCTGGTCTTGCCGGCCCCGGTATCGGCGCCGCGCGTGTGTTGGCAGCATCATAGGGCCGTCGGTCGATTTCGATCACGATACGACCGACGAATCCTCGAGAGCCATGTCGTGACCTGCACCGCGAGCTTACGGGATCAGAGGATACGGATCAGGATCTCGGAGTGCCCGGCGCGGATGACATCGCCGTCGGCGAGTTGCCAATCCTGCACGGGGGAACCGTTGACCAGGGTGCCGTTGGTGGAGCCGAGATCGGACAACATCGCGGTTTGGCCGTCCCAACGCACCTCGATGTGCCTGCGCGAGACACCGGTGTCCGGCAGCCGGAAGTGCGCGTCCTGGCCGCGGCCGATGATGTTGCTGCCTTCCCGCAGCTGGTAAGTCCGGCCACTTCCGTCGTCGAGCTGCAGGGTCGCGGAGTAGCCGGAACCGGCTGCCGGAGCGGCGCCGTAACCCTGGCCGCCGCCGTAGCCCTGCTGCGCGCCGTAGCCCGGCTGCTGCGAGTAGGCCTGGCCGTAGCCGCCTTGATCATCCTGGCCGTAGCCGCCCTGATCGCCGTAGGCTTGGTCGCCGTAGCCGGGTTCGGCGTAACCCGGCTGGCCGTAGCCCTGGCCTTGCTGGCTGTAGCCGGGTTCGGCGTAGCCTTGTTGCTGGCCGTAGCCGGGTTCGTTGTAGCCCGGCTGGCCGTAGCCGGGTTCGGCATAGCCTTGTTGCTGGCCGTAGCCGGGTTCGTTGTAGCCCGGCTGGCCGTAGCCGGGTTCGGCGTAGCCGGGTTCGGCGTAGCCCTGTTGCTGGCCGTAGCCGCGGTCGTTGTAGCCCGGCTGGCCGTACCCCGGATCGCCGTACCCCTGCTGGCCGTAGCCGCCGCGCTCGCCCTGCTGGTAGTCGTAGCCGTTCTGGTAGTCGCCGTACCCCTGCTGGGCGTCCGGCGCTGGGTAATCCGCTGCGTACGCGCCGCCGCGGCCGTAGTCGTCGCGGTACGCGCCGTTCTGCGGACCGCCGCGACCAGCAGGCGGTGGGGCGTACCCGCGGTTGCGTGGATCGGACTCCGCGGGCTCACGGCTCGGGTCGTAGCCTGAGTTCTGCGTCATGGGGCCAGCTCCTGGTTGCGGGGTTGCAGGTCGTTGTGGCGGTGATTCGGGGCCGCGAGCCGCTGTGGCTCTGTGCCCGGCGTCCGGATCGACGCGGCCACTTGCCCTGAACTGTCCGGTGTGCAGCGTAGGTGATGCCTCGAACGCCACGTGTACTTCGCCGTAGGTCTGCCAGCCTTGCTCGCGGATGTAATCCTGTAGATGTTTGGCGAACGCGCGGGTGGTGAGGTCGTGATCGGCATCCAGTTGCTGGTGATCCGAGGAGTTGATCGTGATCACATAACTGTTCGGCGCCAGGAGATGACCGCCGCCGAGATCCTGGACGTGATCGGCTGCCTCGCGTTGCAGCGCCGCTTCCACCTCCTGGGGTACGACATTGCCGCCGAACACTCTGGCGAAGACATCCCCGACGGCGCCCTGCAGGCGACGCTCGAACCGCGAAACGATGCCCATCTCGGCCTCCTTTCGGTGAGCGTCTCTTTCCTGATTCGTAACAACGACACGCGAGTATGGCGTGTCGCTCATCGACCACGTTCATTGCATGATATCCACGATCGTCCACACCTGTAACTATTGGCGACGACCCCGGGTTCCCGTGCCCGCCGAGCCTCCATGTCAGGGCTCTGAAATGGGGATTTCATGTCCGGCATAGGGGCGTGATACTGTCTCCCAGTCGCTCGGGCGAGTGGCGGAATGGCAGACGCGCTGGCTTCAGGTGCCAGTGTCCTTCGGGACGTGGGGGTTCAAGTCCCCCTTCGCCCACAGTGTAGTGCGAAAGGGCCGCAGGTCAGAGGGTTTCTCTGGTTTGCGGCCTTTCTTGTCAACACGGCTTGTTGATGGCGCGCCGCCGACAATCATCCACTGATACCTGCCGTAAAAGTCGACAACCACCCACAGGGCCTTTCTGCGCCGCAGATGATCGTCCACACGCAATTTGTGACCGACTTCTTCGCAGCCGGGGCCGAAGCCGCAGGCCAGGTCCCGCCCGACGGCATGTCCGGCCGGCCCACCCAGGACGCCGACAGCCCCCTGCAGGTGATGGACCAAGCCGGTAACCGCACCTCGATCTTCTCCTCACCAGCACCTGCTTCGGTGACGACCACGCCGCCCGCACCCCGGCGCAGGCCGGTGGGGCAGATGGACGGGAGGGTGAAGCCTCGGGCGCGACAACCACTTCGCGTTGCTATTGTCAGCGCCCTCCGGTGCAAACCCCCTCGGGGGTGTACTGACAGGGTCTTTCGTTGCGGCCTCTGTACGCGCCGTGATTGCTGCTCGTGCCGCGCTCTCCCACGCCGTAGCCGCGCCGATCCGCAGGGTCGTGCGAATAACGGTCTGCGGTGACGGCCACGACAGGTTCGGGCGAGACGATTGCCAGCGTCACCAGCGTGCCTCCGACCAGCATCGCGGCCCCCGCTCGACGCATGGTACCGAGCATCCTCGCGTTCGCCATAGCTACCTTCCCGTCATCTAACGTGCCATCAGATAGCGTAACGATAGTCGGTGTCTGATCGGTGACGCGCGGGTGGGACCCTCGGCGCTCAACCTCCTCGCTCTCGGTACGGTCACCCTCGACTCGAGGCCGAAGGCGGTGCCAACTGCGTCGCCACCATCGCGGCTAGCGCTGTGACCCTGTCGGACGGGGTGGCAGTTACGCACCTCGAATTACCCACCAGTCGACCGGTCATGCCTACGGTGCCGCGATGGCTGCAATGGTCCTGCGAATCGCACAGGAGTGAGGGCTGACCTGACGGTCGCCGGCGACGGAAGTGGCTTGACTCACAATGAGAACCTGTTCTAATTTTTGGCATGCGCAGATATGACGGCCGCCGTGTGGTGGTGACTGGAGCGGGTTCCGGCATCGGTCAGGGCATCGCCCTGAGGCTGCTCGATGAGGGGGCACAATTGGTCGCCGCCGACATCGACGTGTCGGGCCTCGCGGCCACCACGGCTAAGGCAGGCGATGCCACCGAGCGATTGCGAACGGTCGAGGTGAACGTCGCCGACCCGGAGTCGGTCGGATCGGCCACCGGGGAGGCGCTGAAATTCCTCGGCGGCCTCGATGTGCTGGTGAACGGTGCGGGCATCCTGCGGCCTGCGCGCACCCACGAGATGCCGCTCGAGGTGTGGAATCAGGTGATCACGGTGAACCTCACCGGGACCTTCTTGATGACCCAGGCCGCGCTGCCTGCACTGCTGGACACCGGGCACGGGGTAGTGGTCAACATCTCCTCGACCGCGGCCTTCAGCGCGGCGCCCTACCTCGCGTCTTACGCGGCGTCCAAGGGCGGCGTGAACGCTTTCACCCATGCGATCGCGCTGGAGTACGCGAAGCAGGGGTTGCGCGCGGTGAACATCGTTCCCGCGGGTATCACGAGCGGCATCACCACGAAGTCCATCCGCGATCAGCCAGAGGGTTTCGATCCGCAGCTGTTTTCCCGGATGACCGGCTGGCTCGATGGCGGGGCGCTCGGCAGTCCGGAAGACATCGCCGGGGTGGTCGCCATGGTGGCCTCCGACGACGGACGCTATATGACCGGAACGGAGATCCGGGTCGACGGCGGTGCGCTGATGTAGGGAGCGGGAGCTATGCGGGCGTGGCGACGAGAAGATGGTGCGGGATCGGCAGATGCGCCAACTGTCGGTGCTCGACTACGCAGTCGGCCTGCTCCAGTGCCGCGAGTACGTCCGGCACCGGACGAAGGGTGAAGCCGTAGGGTGTGAATGGCAGCTTCGCCATCGCGTCCGGATCGCCGATCCCGATCACCAGACGGCCGCCGGGTCGGACCACCCTGGCGAGTTCGACACAGGCCGCGGTCAGGTCCGCCACGAAGTAGATGGTGTTGACCGTGATCGCGGCGTCGAGGCTGTCGTCCGCGAGCGGCAGCGCAGTGAGCGAACCTTCGTCGAGTCGCAGTCGGCCAGAGCCGATGTCGGCCGCGTAGCCGGAGCGAGCACGGGCCAGCATGTCGTGCGAGATCTCGACGCCGTGCACCACACCCGTGTCGCCGACGCGTTTCAGCAGGAGTGAAAGCCCTGCGCCCCCGCCGAATCCGATATCGGCAGCCCTTCCGCCCGTTGCGACGGCGGTGGCCTCGACCGCGCCCGCGATGGCGCGCTTGTTGCCGCGGTTCAGTGCCAAGGCGACGCCCTTGCCGAGGACGCCATGCGGGTTACCGAGCTGACCGGCGAGGCTGGACAGCACGCGGGCCCGGACGCCGTTCATGGCGCCATCGTATCGATGTGGCCGGTGCTACGCCCGATCAGCCGATTCGGATGTCGATACGGTTTTCGGCGTGACCACTCGGAGGCAGTGAGCCGAAGGAGGACCACGATGCGTCTACCTTCGACCATCCTCGCGGCCTGCACGCTGGCGCTGCTGCCGAGCGCGCCGGCCATGTCGACGCTGTGGATGACGCTGTGAGTGCTCTCGGGATGGCCGGCCTTCGTCGATCGGTCGACTTGTCCGGGATACCGACGGTGCGACCTCGGCCGACTGGCAGTCTGGGCTGTGGATAACTCTGTGTGTGGCTTCGGGATTCAGTGCCGGGAGTTCGCAACGACGCTGCAGGCGAACGAAACCGCGGAGACTTGTTCGCGGCTCTGGTTCTGCATCTGACCTGGCGGGTGAAGTATTCACCAGCTTGGGGATGGGTGTGGATCATGATTGTTGATGCCTCTATTGCGCCTGGGGATGGCGGAGGAGTTGGGGGCTGTGGATATCACACGGCCGATCGCGGCACCGCCGATTGATGCACCAGGGTGGTGGTTCGTTGTGCACAGCGGTGGAGTTGTCTGCGTGCACAGCTGTGGACGGTGCCGAACCGGGTGGGTGAACGCATCGCCGTAAGCACAGGCGGGCGGGGTATGAGCGGGCGCATTCGCCGACAGAGTCGAACGAGGTTTGTCAGCACGCTTCGGCGCATTGGCAAGGTGTGACGTTGGCCTCGTGACGCTGTGCGGCAGTGTCGATTTCGCGGGGCTCTTCCCGTCGCGAAGAGGCAGTGAGGCGAAGATCACATCCATGATTATGGTTGCGGTCGAGGTGCTGATGCACCCGGTTCGAGTGGCTGCGCAGGGACCCTTTCGCATCCGGTTATTCTTGATCTTGACAAGACGCAAGCATGGCAACGGCATGTTTCGCCGAGTATGCATCTTGTTTATTGAGCGTTAAACAAACCTTGAGTCGCTTTTATTGAAATAACACTCAGCAATCGGCACCTTCCACGGGTGAATGCCCAGGTAAAGTTGCAAAACGTCTACCATAGACATGTCTATTCAACCGGGATAGCTAATGCTCTGGAAAAAGACTGATACACCCTCTTGGCCTGCCCGCGGGAGGCGTATCGACGGTTTCGTCGGAGCGTGATCTGCTTGCCAGGGCGGTGGCCACTGCTAACGCCTCGGGTTAGCTGGCTAGCGGAATGATGAGGCGCCGTCGGCGTTTGCTGGCCTGCTGCTTTATACGCTTGACCTCGGCGGGGAGGGTTGCGTAGGGATAACGGTTGTGTAGAGTTGACGGTAACGCTGGCCGCAGCTCGAGCCCGACTCGCTGCGGCCAGCGGAACTCAATGGGGGATGTCGAAACCGATCCGTGACCTTACGCTGCTGCCGATTGGCCGACCATGTCCACTTGTGGTGTGCTGATTGTTCGCTAGGGGTTAATCGCAGGCAAGTCGCTCGGCTGGTCCATGGTGTAGCCGACCTGATTCAAAACCACGCTGCGCCCGACCCCGAACACGTAGACCAGGAACAACGCCTCGGCGGTGAACCCGATCGCGAGGCGGATCGGCGCGGGCAGCGGGCTCGGCGTCACGAAACCCTCGATGAAGCCACACACCAGCAACACGCCAACCAGCCCGAGCGCCACCGTCGCCGTCGCCCGGCCCTGCCGGGCCACCGCCTCCACCCGGCTCAGCCGACCCGGATCGATCAGTGTCCAACCGAGTTTCAGCCCGGCGCCGCCTGCGACGAACACCGCCGTCAGCTCCAGCGTGCCGTGCGGCAGGATGAAAACGAAGAACGAATCCAGCCGCCCCGCATCGGCCATCAACCCCGCGGTGACGCCCAGATTCAGCGCGTTCATGAACAGCAGGTAGACGGCGGGGAGGATCAACACGCCCGTGAACAATGCCATCGCCGTCACCCAGGCATTGTTCGTCCACACCTGCGCGGCGAACGCGCCCTGGGCATGCTCCGAGTAGTACGTCTCGAACGCGCCGCCGGGCGCGGTGAGGTCCGCGGTGTCGTCCGAAATGCCGAGAACCGTACGCGCCGAATCGAACCGGTCTACCCAGACGGCCAGGCTCGCCGACCCGAGCAGGAACACCGCGGCCACGCCCACCCACCACCGCCACGCCCGGTACAGGGCCGCAGGGAAGCGATGGGTGAAGAAGCGGCCGACCTCCTGCCAGGTGTCCGCTCTCGTCCCGAGCACTCGGCCGCGCGCACGGGTCAGCAGCGCGCTCAGACCGGCGATCAACTCCGGATCAGGGCTGTGCGACTGCAAACGTGCCAGCTGCTGGGACGTGCGCCGGTAGAGCATGACGATCTCGTCCGCCTCCGCGCCGGTCAACCTGTTCCGCTTGGACAGGTAATCGAGCCGCTCCCACGCCCGCCGGTGCGCCAAGCTGTACGCGTCCACGTCCATTCGGTTGCCTCCCACTACCGCCGGTCGGAAGAATGCTATCGAGATGGCTGAGTTCACTACCGGCGAAGCGGTGGCCCTGGAGCTGCCGATCGCGCGGATCCCCACCAGGGCCACCGCGTTTCTGATCGACGTGGTTGTCCAGTTCGCACTCGGGTGCGCCCTCATGTTCGTGATCGCGACGGTACTGCTGCCCACAGGTGTGGATTCGGCTTGGCTGGACGTGGCGGTACTGGTCACCATCGTCGGTGTCCTGGTCGGCTACCCGGTGGCCTGTGAGACCACATGGCGCGGGCGGACGCTGGGCAAGCTGCTGCTCGGACTGCGCGTGGTGCGAGCGGACGGTGGACCCATCGACTTCCGACACGCGCTCACCCGCGGCCTCGCCGGAGCAGCTGTCGACTTCTGGATGCTCGGCGGGTTCGGCGCCATCGCGGTGCTCACCTCGATGTGCTCGCCCAACGCGCGGCGGGTCGGCGACGTGCTTGCTGGCACCGTGGTGGTGCACGCGCAGCGGGCGCTGCCTCCGCCCGCGCTCGCGGTCGCGCCGCCGTGGCTGACCGGCTGGAGTGCACAGCTCGACCTGTCCGGGCTGCCGGAGGATCTGGCGCTGGCGGTGCGGCAGTATCTGACGCGGTTTCGCGCGCTGACTCCCGCCGCACAACACAACTTGGGCACAGCTCTCGTGGCAGAGGTGTGCAAGCGAGTGCGGGTCGTGCCGCCGACCGGTTATCCGCCGCTGCAGATTCTGGGCGCGATCGTCGCCGAGCGGCAGCGTCGTGTGCTGCCGCCGCCGATGTTCCCCTCATTCCCGTCGCCACCGCTGCGGGTGCCGCCACCGCTGCGAACGAGTTAGGTACAAGTGTTCGCAGCGACGTACGTCGATCTCGCGCAGGAATCGTCCAGCCGCACCGGCGTCCAGGAGGCCTGGAACGAATTCCTGGCCAACCGCACCAGCTCCGCGGCGCTCGCGCCAGGATGCCCTGGCTTGCCGTCGGATGGCCGAGAGGGTGTGGGGGTCACTACATGGCGCCGGACTGTTTGAGCTCCAGGTATTCGTCCGCCAGTGCCTCGGGCAGGCGCTCCGGAGGAGCGGCGACGACCGCGATCCCACGGCGGCGCAGGGATTCCTGGACCAAGGCGCGTTCGGCGAGCACGGATTCGGCGGTGGCCGCGGCGTAGAGGTCGGCAAGGGTGTCACGACGGGCGGCGGCCGCGGCGACATCCGGGTCGGTGACCGAGACGATGAGAACCCGATGACGCTGCGTGAGAACAGGCAAGACTGGAAGCAGGTTTTCCTCGACCGCTGCGCCGTCGAGAACGGTGAACCAGACGACCAGGCTGCGGCGGCGCGTCCGCTGGATCGCGGCGCGCACCAGCCCGGAACTGTCGGTGTCGACGAGGGCGGGGGTGATCCCCGCCATCGCGTGCATCAGCTTCAGCTGCAAGCCCTTTCCCCCGACACCGCGCACCTCGGCGCGCGGCTGCCGGTCGAAGGCGAGCAGGTCCACCGAGTCGCCCGCGGCGGCCGCGAGTCCGCCGAGCAGCAGAGCCGCCTCGATGCTGGCGTCCAGCCGGGTGCCTTCGCCGACTCGGCCCGCGCTGATCCGCCCGGTATCCAGCAGCATGAGCATGTGCCGGTTGCGTTCCGGGCGCCAGGTACGGACCAGCACATCGGTGGCGCGGGCGGTGGCCCGCCAGTCGATGGCGCGCACGTCGTCACCCGCCACGTACTCGCGGAACGAGTCGAACTCGGTGCCCTGCCCGCGCAGGTCGGCCACGTTGCGGCCTTCGAGATGCTGCAGTCGCTTGACTTTCGAACGAAGCAGCCGTTCACTGCGAAACGCGGGCAGCGCGCGTACTCGTGCGGGCACGCTGTGCCTGCTCTGCCTGCCCGCCAGCCCGAGCGGGCCGAGCAGCCGCACGGTGACCTGACCCGCGACCCGGTCGCCGCGGTAGGTCGGGCTGAGCGTGGTGCGGAACCGGACCTGGGTGCCCGGCGCAAGATACACCGGGTGCGTCCGGTTCCGGGCATGCACGCTGTCGGGCCAGTCGTCCCACAGTGTTCCGCGCAGCACCCGCGCGCCTGTGTTCACCGCGACAATTTCCACCTCGACGGAGCGTCCGAGCCGCACCACGGTCAGGGGTTCCCTGGCCAACGCGAGATCCCGCGCTCGGCCCACCGCGCCGAGATCGAGAAGCAGCGCCGCGGCCAGCGCGCAGGTCAGCACGACGACGGTCAGCCAGGACGGCAGCACAAGGGTGACGAAGAGGGCCGCGACTCCTGCCGCGGCGGCCAGCCGACCGGTGACGACCACAGCTACACCGGAACCGGAACCGACAGCAGTAGCGCCGCCATCACGCCCTCGGTGGTCACCCCATCCAGCTCCGCCTCCGGCCGCAGCTGCAGGCGGTGCCGGAGCACAGCGACCGCGACGGCTTTCACGTCGTCCGGCGTGACGAACCCGCGGCCGTTCAGCCAGGCGAATGCACGAGAGGCGGCCATCAGCGCGGTAGCGCCACGGGTCGAGGCACCGTGCTGCACGGCTGGGGAGGTGCGGGTGGCCCGGCACACGTCGACGGTGTACGCGAGGACCTCGGGGGTGATCGTCACGTGCGTGACGGAGGCGCGCGCTGCGGCGATGTGCGCCGGGCCCGCCACCGGACGTAACCCGGCGGCGACCAGATCGCGCGGATCGAAGCCCGCGGCATGCCGCTGCAGGATGCGGAATTCGTCGTCGCGGCTGGGCAGGTGGACGTCGACCTTGAACAGGAATCGATCCAGCTGCGCCTCCGGCAGCGGGTAGGTGCCCTCCTGCTCGATCGGATTCTGCGTGGCGACGACTACGAAAGGATCAGGCAGCGACCGGGGCTTCCCGTCCACCGAGACCTGCCGCTCCTCCATCGATTCCAGCAAAGCCGACTGAGTTTTCGGTGGCGTGCGGTTGATCTCGTCGGCAAGCAGCAGGTTGGTGAACACTGGACCGTGCCGAAAGGTGAATTCCGCCGAGTGCGGGTCGTAGATCTGCGAACCTGTGACGTCGCCGGGCATCAGGTCCGGGGTGAACTGGACGCGCGCGTGTTCCAGATCCAGCGCCGTGGCCAGCGCCCGCACCAGCAGCGTCTTGGCAACGCCGGGAACACCTTCGAGCAGGACGTGGCCGCGGCACAGCAGCGCGAGCACCAGGTACATGATCGCGTTGTCATTGCCGACCACCGCCTTACCGATCTCGGCGCGCAGGGCATGGAACGCGGCGCCCGCTTCCTCGGCCGTCCGGGTGTGGTTGGTCTCAGTGCTGGTCATCCGACCTCCAATGTTCTTCGGGTGTTCCCGCACCCCGTTGGTCGAATGAGCGTTGCGCGAGTGTGTCTCATCCGACCTCCGATTCGATCAGTTCGAGTTGGGCGGCGACTATCCGCAGGGTTCCCGTGTCGGGTACCGGGCCGAACAGCGTGGCGGCGATGCGGTTGGGGTCGGCCCCAGTGCGCGCGGCGATGCCGGCGACGATTCGGTCCGGTGGAGTGTCGGCGGTGACGCCGAGCGGTGTCCGGATGCGACGCAGGGTAGCCGCGCGCAGTTTCGCGGCGACGTGGTCGTGGTCCTTCGATCGCCGGTACAACGCGGCATGCCCGGCGAACAGCTCGTTTGCCGCGACCTCGACCGGGCGCGGCTCGCGTACCAGTGCGCCCCGTCGACGTGCCCGCCACCACACCACCGATGCGGCGGCGATGAGGAACTGCAAGCCGCCGAAGAAGACCGGTGCGGGCAGCCGCTCCCAGATCGGGTCGTCACCCGCGCCTGAGCCGGGGCCGCCGTACGAGCCATCCGGCGGAACGTCCGGCAGGTCGGGGGGAGCCTTCGGTGGTGGCGGGGCCGTCGGCGCCCCACAAGACTGCAGCGTGCCGTAGAGCAGCAGCAGTAATGCGGCCGTCGCGGCCAAGGCCGCCCAGAATCTGGGGTCACGCAAGAGACTCGGCAGCGGTGGCAGTCGGCGCCTGGTCCGGGGCGCATGCTTCATCGCGTCGATCTCGGGTGGTTCCGGTGTGGGCGGCGGCGCGGCTGCGGAGAACCGGTCAGCGTATTCGAGCCTGCGATATTCGTCTTCGGTCGCCCGGCGCCCGCCGTACACCACCTCGTCGAAACTATATGCGGCGGGGTGGAATTCGGTGGCGACCTCGAGTGGCAGCGCGGTTGTCACGTCGTCGGCGGTCTCCCGCGCCGTCCGCGAGCGCCGCACTTCCAGCAGGCCGCGCTGTTCGAGACCGCGCAACACCGCGCGGAAGCGTTCACGCAGCGCGCTGTCGAAATCGCGGCGCTGTGCCGCCGATTCGGCGGCGGCCCGATGGTCGGCGGCGGGGCCGAGTCGAGGGGTGTCGGGTGCCTCGTCATTCGTCGCGTCGGTGCCCTTGATCACCGCGACCTGCCGCTTCGCGTCCGCACCTTCGCTCATTGTGCCTCCATGCCGGGGATGCGGATGTCCAATCCCTCTCTGCGGCAGCGGCGATCGATGTAGCACACCACGCGCGAAGATGCCTCGACCACCTCGCCGAACGCGGTGAGCAGCAGCACGGCCCCGGTGCTCAGCACGATCACCGGCCACCGATGGGTGCCGGAGAAGTCCGCGAGAAACCATGGGATGCCCAGCAGCGGCACTGCGAGCAGCCCGAACAAGGCACGCTGGGTTGTCCACAGTCCCGCCGTCGGCCAATCCGCGCCCTCGACAAGCAGTCTCGAACGAGCGACGGCATCGCGGTGCGAGGTGCGCTCTACGAACAGCACCGGTACCGCGGCCCAGCGGCGGGCCCGCAGCCAGCCGAGCCAGACCAACGCCAGCGGCAGCGTCACGATCAGCATGCCGCACACCGCAATCACGCCGACTCCCACCAGCGTGAACAACAGCTGGAACTTCAGAAGCGATCCGAACGCTCCACAGAACCGGCCCAGTGCGGTGCGCCAGCCGATCGGCATCCCTGTCACGGTCGCCAGGCCGATCGCCACCGTCGCCCCGCGCAGCACGAACCGCAGCAGCCACGCACAGGCCGCCGTCGATAGGATCGCCGCCCACGCGGTACCCGCGTCCGAGCCGTCGGTCAGCGCGGAGCCACCCGCGGTCACCGCGACGACCACGGCCTCGGCGGCGAGCAGGCCTGCCACGCTCAACCCGGCCAGGGCGCGGATGTTCGCCTGGATCAGCGCGAACGGCACATCTAGCAGTTCGCGGAAGGTCAGCGGTCGGATCGGCACCGTCGCTTCAGAGGACCCTGGTACCGGATCTGCTTCCGCCCCGACGGCACCGGCCGGGTCGGCGGCTGGTCGCACGGGCCGAGTCTAACCGTCAGTGCTCGAGCAGGCGGTCCACAACGTGCCCGGTAGCCGGGCAGGGTCGATCGGCGGCAGGCCATCCGCAGCGCCGATCATGTCGATCCGCTCATCTTGGCGCCTTTCCGACTCGACTCCCCGGGCTCGCGTGCACCGTCGAGTCACGGTCTGCCGTGACTACCGTGGTGCCAGCGCCGAAACGGATCAGCGAGTGGGCGGGAGTTCGCGGCGGTTCACCTCGAGTTCGGCATCCCGCCGTCCGGTCAGCTCGTCGCTGCGGCGTGTGGGCAGGCCGTAGCCTGCGGCGCCGGTCGGCGGAAGGGAGTAGCGCGGAGCGTGCGGGGGGAAGTCGACGTCGACGACGGTGGAGGCGATGTGCTGGGCGTGCGCGACCTGGGGGGAGCCGGGCTGCGGTTGGTAGCCGATCGGAACTCCCACAGCCTGTGGGTGCGAGGTCTGGCCGTCGACGGTGACCTTGCGTGTGCGGCGCAGGGTGAAGGTGATCTCCTCGACCTCTTCGAACGCCTGGCGCGCGGTGCGCAGTGGGTGCGTCGCGGTGTCGATCGCAGTGGCGACGAACGACGGAACAAGCGGCCGGATGAAGCGCGCCGCGGTGTCGGTGAACGGCACGGTGCCGATCAGCGGGAGCTCGAGGCCGCCGCCGGTCCCAGGCACGGCGGGCACCACCGCCACGGTGGTAGGGGCCGGTAGGTTGGGCGTCGCGATTCGCTCTGCGGACACGGAGCGGTTTCGATCGTCAGCCGGTGCGGCTGGAAGTTCGGGGCGGTTCGGCGGTTCGGTGATACCGATCTCGATGCCGCCGAGAGCCGCGACGATGCGGGAGCGCTGCTGTTCCCGGTCGATGGGCGTGTCCGCCTCGACGGCGAGCCGGGCGGCGGTGAGTTGCTGTTCCACGCGTAGTGTCTCGGCCTCGGCGCGCACCTCTGCCTGTCTGACCCCGATGGCCGCGTCGGCGTCGCGTTCGGCGGGGTCGTGCACGGTCCGCGCCGCGTTGTGCCGGTCGAACGACGTCTCGCCGCGCCACCAGCGCAACACCAGCGGCAGCAGGGCAAGCATCACCAACGCCACGATGGTCAGAATGCGCAGCGGCAGTGCGTCGCGCACCGTGTAGTCGTTCATCGCCTGCCAGCGGGCGCCGAGGCCGCGGTCGGCGCCGTCGAAGGCGACGGCCCGTGCGCTGGCGACCGCGTTCGCGTCATCGGCGACCCGCCGGTCGACCGCGTCCAGCCGGCCCTGGGCCGCGGCGAGCTGCTTGCGGGCGTCGTCGAGCATGTCGTCGGCGGTCTGCGCCGCGGGGCCGCGGCCGGGGACGCCGGTGATTCTGGTCTGCGGGCACTCCGCCGTCGGATTGTACTCGCAGCGTGCGATCACCAGCGCGCGGTCGACATCGCCCTGCGTCTTCGTGATCGACTGGTCCAACGCGGTCCGGTCGGCCTTCGCCCGGTCCAGTTCGATCCGCGCGGCGATGACCAGCGGCGCCGAATCGACCGATCGCTGGGCCTTCTCGTCCAGCAGCCGGTCGACGGTTGCGCCGAAGAGTGCGACCGCGGCCACTTCAGCGATCAATCCGCCCGCTACCACCGTGATCGTGGTCCGCGCGATCAGCCCGAGCCGATCCGGTCCTCCGCTCGGTCGTGCGGTCGCGAGGGTCCGGGCGACCGCGCCCGCAAGCGCCGCGACCCCCAGGGCCACCGGGAGGACTGCCCACAGCGGCCAGGTTTCGGTCGAGGCGAGGGCGAGGGCGGTAACCGCACCGGACACCGCTGCGAAGCACAGGACCACAGCGCCGGTGACGGCGTAACCGGCGCGCTCGTGGCGGTCGGTGATTTCGCTGCTCAGACCCCCGCCGAGCCAGGTGAACAAGCCGGTGACGGTCATCGGAATGCACATCCTCTACGTCCCAGTCGCTTTCGCGGGCGCGGCGAAACTGTCACGGATTCGTTGTGACAGCGTGACAGCCCGAGGTCCGACATACTGAGAGGGGCGGACGGATGTGTCCAGGCTCACAGGTGGCTGCACGTCGCGGAGTGGGTGGGCGATTGCGCCTACTCTGGCGCGGTGATTCGTTTCCGCCCGAGCGATCCCAGGAGGGCCCGACATGCGCAGAGTCGTGCTGACGATCCTCTCGGCGGCGCTGCTCGTGTGGCCCGCTAGCGCTAGCGCGTCCCCAAGCGAAGAGTCGATGGACCGGTTGGTCGCGCTGGTGGTCGAGCGGCTGGACACTGCCGACGCGGTGGCCGCCGCGAAGTGGGCGGCGGCGAACGAACGTGGCATCGGGCCGACTATCGACGATCCGGCCCGCGAGGCCGAGGTCTACGACGCGATGGCCCGGCTCGGCAATAGCCGCGACTTGCCGCAGGACTGGGTGCGGCAGGTGTTCTCCGGGCAGATCGAAGCGAACAAGGTGGTGCAGCGTGGGCTTATGGTGCGGTGGCGCTTCGACCCCGCCACTGCGCCGAGTACACCCGACGAGCTCGTCTCCGTCCGCCCGATCATCGACCGGGTGAACATCGAGATTCTCGACCGGTTGGCCGCGCATCGGGCCGAGCTGACCGCGCCGGACTGCGCGGAACGGTTGGCGCGCAGCGTCTTCGGCGTGTTCGCCGCGGGCAGGAGCGACGCGCTGCACCAGGCCGCGCTGGCGCGGGCCGCGGCTTCGCTTTGCCCGGCCTAGGTTGTTTCCCCACCACGTGGCACGGGGGTCGATCAGTGCGTGATCGGATGTGACCGACTCCACTCCGAGCCATTTGCTAAAAGTGTGCTAAAAACCATAGGTAGCAAAAGAGGCCGAACGGTCGGATATTGGTTGCAGCATGTCACACCCTGTCGGAAATATCTCATCCACCCGATCGTCGAGTTAGTCGCCATCGGATGGTTTGCCGCGCCCCGGGTCGGGGAAACCTTTTTCGATGCAGGTGAGGGCGGGTTCCTGACCTTCTTGCTTGTTTTGGTCCGCTTTCGCGCGCCTGTATAGCGAGGCTGGCATCGAGTGCCACGGGATCGATCAAGCGGTACTCGCTGCTTTACACTGGACGACGCGCACACGTGGAGGACCGAATTGAAGAAGCCCAGCTAGACCGGGTTATTAGCCCAACCTAAGTTGGTTGGGCACCGGACCTGACTTATCGTTTGCTCTTACGCCGAACACAGAATGTCCGGCGACATCGCCCGCTCGGGCAAGCCCTAGCCGGTGCTCAGCGTAGCGGGCGAGACTTCGCGCGGAGGTAAGGATCTTGTTAGGGATCTGTAACCGACGAGCACCCACTACATCCCAGAAGCGGGTGGAACAACTGCAGACCTGACTGCACGCCGAAGACCATCAGCGCGGCTGGCTTCGGAACGTACGGGCGCAGTCTTGTACGGAGGCGTTCGACGAAAGGCCGTTTTTCTTCGAAGGCCGACTTTCTTGAAGGCAGAGGCATGACGCAACTTCCTGGCCACAGGTCCCCTGGACCCATCGGGCTCTACGACCCGGCGAACGAGCACGACGCCTGCGGCGTCGCATTCGTCGTCGACATGCACGGCCGACGCAGCCGCGACATCGTCGACAAGGCTATTACGGCATTGTTGAACTTAGAGCATCGTGGTGCCGCGGGCGCCGAACCCAACAGTGGTGACGGCGCGGGCATCCTGCTCCAGATTCCGGACCGCTTCTTCCGCGCCATCGTGGACTTCGAGTTGCCGCCGGAGGGCTCCTACGCCTCCGGCATCGCCTTCCTGCCGCAGGCGCGTCGCGAAGCCGCGCGTGCCGCCTACGGTGTCGAGAAGATCGTCAAGGAAGAGGGCCTCGTCGTTCTCGGCTGGCGTGAGGTGCCGATCGACGACTCCTCGCTCGGTGCACTGTCGCGGGACGCCATGCCGACCTTCCGTCAGATCTTCATCGCCTCGCCGACCACCGCTGCCGAGCGGTTGACGGGGATGGACCTGGAGCGTCGCGCCTACGTCGTGCGCAAGCGGGTCGAACACGAGCTGGGGTCGGCCGGTGCTGGTGAGGGCGCGGTCGGCAAGGAATCGGTCTACTTCCCGAGCCTGTCCGGGCAGACTTTCGTCTACAAGGGCATGTTCACCACTCCGCAGCTGCGCGCGTTCTACCTGGACCTGCAGGACTCCCGGGTGGAGAGCGCCCTCGGCATCGTGCACTCCCGGTTCTCCACCAACACCTTCCCCTCCTGGCCGCTCGCACACCCGTTCCGCAGGGTGGCGCACAACGGCGAGATCAACACGGTCACCGGCAACGAGAACTGGATGCGCGCTCGTGAAGCGCTGTTGCGCAGCGACGTCTTCGGGATCGATTCCGCGGGCAAGAACCGGCTGGAGAAGGTGTTCCCTGTCTGTACCCCGGGGGCAAGCGATACCGCCCGGTTCGACGAAGTGCTGGAACTGCTGCATCTCGGCGGCCGCGGCTTGCCCCATGCCGTGCTAATGATGATTCCCGAGGCATGGGAACGCAACGACACCATGGACCCGCAGCAGCGGGCCTTCTACGAGTACCACTCGATGCTGATGGAGCCATGGGATGGCCCCGCATCGGTGTGCTTCACCGACGGCACGGTCGTCGGCGCCGTGCTGGACCGCAACGGCCTTCGCCCGAGCCGCGTCTGGGTGACCGATGACGGTCTGGTCGTGATGGCCTCCGAGGTAGGCGTGCTCGACATCGACCCGTCGAAGGTGGTCCGGAAGGCTCGATTGCAGCCGGGCCGCATGTTTTTGGTCGATACCGCACAGGGCCGGATCGTCGGCGACGAGGAGATCAAGTCCCAGCTTGCCGGCGAGCACCCGTACCAGGAGTGGCTGGACGCGGGTGTATCCCGCCTCGCCGACCTGCCCGACCGCCCACATGTGCACATGTCGCACGACCGCGTGCTGATCCGCCAGCAGATCTTCGGATACACCACCGAGGAGCTGAATCTGCTGATCTCGCCGATGGCCAAGACCGGCCTCGAAGCGCTGGGCTCGATGGGCACCGACACCCCGATCGCGGTGCTCTCCGCCCGCCCACGTCTGCTGTTCGACTACTTCTCCCAGCTGTTCGCGCAGGTCACCAACCCGCCGTTGGACGCGATCCGGGAAGAGGTCGTCACCAGTCTGAATCGCAACATCGGCCCGGAGGCAGACCTGCTGCACCCGGGACCGGAATCCTGCAAGCAGATCGCCCTCGAGGGACCGATCCTGGACAACGACGAGCTGGCCAAGCTCGTGCACATCAACGACGACGGTTCGCACCCCGAGCTGCGCTCGGTGGTCGTACGCGGCCTGTACCCCGTGCAGAAGGGTGGCAAGGGCCTACGTAAGGCGCTCGAGGCGATCAACACCCAGGTGTCGGCCGCCATCGACGGCGGAGCGCGGATCATCGTGCTGTCCGACCGCGAGTCCAACGAGAAGCTGGCGCCGATCCCGTCGCTGCTGCTGACCTCCTCGGTGCACCACCACCTGGTACGCGAACGCACGCGGACGATGGTCGGCCTTGTCGTGGAGGCCGGCGATGCCCGCGAGGTCCACCACATGGCGACCCTGGTCGGTTTCGGCGCCGCTGCGATCAACCCGTACATGGCCTTCGAGACCATCGAGGACATGCTCGAACGCGGTGCACTGGAGTTGCCGGGCAGCACCGGCGACCTCGCCGCGGACTACCGCAAGGCGGTCGCGAACTACAACAAGGCCGCGGGCAAGGGCGTGCTGAAGGTGATGTCCAAGATGGGTATCTCCACCCTGGCCTCCTACAACGGCGCGCAGCTGTTCCAAGTGATCGGTCTGTCGCAGGAACTGGTGGACGAGTACTTCACCGGCCTGCGCTCGCACCTGAACGGCGTCGACCTGGATGACCTCGCGGCCGACGTCGCCGAGCGGCACCGGGTCGCGTTCCTGGAGAACCGCAACGAGCGTGCGCACCGCGAGCTGGAGGTCGGCGGTGAATACCAGTGGCGGCGCGAGGGCGAATACCACCTGTTCAACCCGGACACGGTGTTCAAGCTGCAGCACGCCACTCGCTCCGGCCAGTACTCGATCTTCAAGGATTACACCAAGCTGGTCGATGATCAGTCCGAGCGGCTGGCCTCGCTGCGCGGTCTGTTCAAGTTCAAGCAGCGGGCACGCAGCCCGATCCCGATCGATGAGGTCGAATCCGCCGCCGAAATCGTGAAGCGGTTCTCGACCGGTGCGATGAGCTACGGCTCCATCTCGGCCGAGGCGCACGAGACCTTGGCGATCGCGATGAACCGCTTGGGCGGACGATCGAATTCGGGTGAGGGCGGCGAGTCGCCGGCCCGCTACGAGCCGGAGGAGAACGGCGACTGGCGACGCAGCGCGATCAAGCAGGTGGCCTCCGGTCGCTTCGGCGTGACCGCGCATTACCTGACCAACTGCACCGACATCCAGATCAAGATGGCCCAGGGCGCGAAGCCCGGGGAGGGCGGACAGCTTCCGGCGCACAAGGTGTACCCGTGGGTCGCCGAGGTGCGGCACTCCACGCCGGGCGTCGGGCTGATCTCGCCGCCTCCGCACCACGACATCTACTCGATCGAGGATCTGGCGCAGCTGATCCACGACCTGAAGAACGCGAACCCGCAGGCGCGGATTCACGTGAAACTCGTCGCGGAGCCGGGTGTAGGCACCGTCGCCGCGGGCGTCTCCAAGGCGCATGCGGACGTCGTGCTGATCTCGGGCCACGACGGTGGCACCGGCGCGTCGCCGCTGACTTCGCTCAAGCACGCGGGCGGTCCCTGGGAACTCGGCCTGGCGGAGACCCAGCAGACGTTGCTGCTCAACGGACTTCGCGACCGGATCGTTGTGCAAGTCGACGGCCAGATGAAGACCGGCCGCGACGTGATGATCGCCGCGCTGCTCGGTGCCGAGGAGTACGGCTTCGCCACCGCGCCGCTGGTGGTTTCAGGTTGCATCATGATGCGCGTCTGCCACCTGGACACCTGCCCTGTCGGTGTCGCGACGCAGAACCCGGTGCTGCGGGAACGCTTCACCGGTAAGCCGGAATTCGTCGAGAACTTCTTCCTGTTCATCGCCGAAGAGGTCCGCGAATTGCTTGCGCAGCTGGGCTTCCGCACGCTGGCCGAGGCCATCGGCAGGGTCGACCTGCTCGACACCTCCAGGGCCAAGCAGCACTGGAAGGCCAGCAAGCTGGACCTGTCGCCGATCCTCGACGACGTCGAGACAGCGTTCATGTCCCAGGATCGCCGCTGCACCAAGTCGCAGGACCACGGGCTGGACAAGGCGCTGGACCAGCAGCTGATCTCGCAGAGCAGGGACGCGTTGGAGCGCGGCCGGGCGGTGAAGTTCGAGACCAAGATCACGAACGTGAACCGCACCGTCGGCACCATGCTCGGCCACGAGGTGACCAAACTGTACGGTGGTGCGGGCCTGCCCGACGACACCATCGACATCACTTTCACGGGGTCGGCTGGCAACAGCTTCGGCGCCTTCGTGCCCGCGGGTATCACGCTGCGAGTGCAAGGTGACGCGAACGACTATGTCGGCAAGGGGCTTTCCGGCGGCCACCTCGTGGTGCGCCCGTCGCTGAACGCGCCCGCGGAGTTCATCGCGGAGCAGAACATCATCGCGGGCAACGTGATCCTGTTCGGCGCCACCAGCGGCCAGGCGTTCATCAACGGTGTGGTCGGCGAGCGGTTCGCCGTGCGCAACTCCGGCGCTACCGCGGTGGTAGAGGGCGTCGGAGACCATGGTTGTGAATACATGACCGGAGGTCGGGTAGTCATCCTCGGTGCGACCGGCCGCAACTTCGGCGCCGGTATGTCCGGCGGTGTCGCGTTCGTCTTCGACCCGAACGGCACCTTCGAGGCGAAGCTCAACCCTGAGCAGGCCGACGCGGTCGAGCAGCTGTCCGGTGACGATTTCACCTGGCTGCACGACATCATCACCCAGCACCGTGATCAGACGGGTTCCGCCGCGGCCGACCGCCTTCTGAGCGATTGGTCACAGCAGGTGAACCATTTCGTCAAGGTCATGCCGCGCGAATACAAGAAAGTTTTGCTCGCCATCTCCGAAGCTGAGAAGAGCGGCAAGGACGTGGACGAGGCGATTATGGAGGCGGCCCGTGGCTGACGCGAGACGCGTTCGTGAGCTGAGTTCGATGTTGAGAGGCGAGAATACGGAGGCGGCCCGTGGTTGACGCGAGACGCGTTCGTGAGCTGAGTTCGATGTTGAGAGGCGAGAATACGGAGGCCGCTCGTGGCTGATCCCCAGGGATTTATGAAGCACACCTCTCGGGAGCTGCCCAAGCGGCGGCCGGTGCCGTTGCGCCTGCTGGACTGGAAAGAGGTCTACGAGGAGAACTTCTCCCACCAGACCCTGCAAACCCAGGCCAGCCGGTGCATGGACTGCGGTATCCCGTTCTGTCATAACGGTTGTCCGCTGGGGAACCTGATCCCCGAGTGGAACGATCTGGTCTACAAGGGCCGCTGGCGGGAGGGCATCGACCGGCTGCACGCGACGAACAACTTCCCGGAGTTCACCGGGCGGCTGTGCCCCGCGCCGTGCGAGGCATCCTGCGTGCTCGGCATCAACCAGGATCCGGTCACGATCAAGCAGGTCGAGGTCGAGATCATCGAGAACGCCTTCGATGAAGGCTGGGTGACCCCGGTCTATCCGACCCGCCTCACCGGCAAGAAGGTCGCCGTCGTCGGTTCCGGTCCGGCCGGTCTGGCCGCCGCGCAGCAGCTGACCCGGGCCGGGCACACCGTGACCGTTTTCGAGCGGGCGGACCGCATCGGTGGTCTCCTGCGCTACGGCATCCCGGAATTCAAGATGGAGAAGCGCTTCATCGACCGCCGTCTCGCTCAGATGGAGGCGGAGGGCACGATCTTCAAGACCGGCGTGAACGTCGGCGTCGACATCACCGCCGAGCAGCTGCGTGAGCGGTTCGATGCGATTGTGCTGGCCGGTGGTGCCACCCTGGCGCGTGATCTGCCGATCCCCGGTCGCGACCTGGACGGCATTCACCAGGCGATGGAGTTCCTGCCCTGGTCCAACCGGGTGCAGCTCGGCGACGATGTCACCGATGCCGATGGACTGCCGCCCATCCACGCGAAGGGTAAGAAGGTCGTCATCATCGGTGGTGGCGACACCGGTGCCGACTGCCTGGGCACCTCGCACCGGCAGGGCGCCGCGAGCGTGCACCAGTTCGAGATCATGCCGCGTCCGCCCGAGGAGCGCGCCGCCTCGACCCCATGGCCCACCTATCCGCTCATGTACCGGGTTTCGTCCGCGCACGAAGAGGGCGGCGAGCGGGTGTTCTCGGTGAACACGGAGCGTTTCGTCGGTGTGGACGGCAAGGTGACCGGTCTGGAGGCACACGAGGTCACGATGGTCAACGGCCGATTCGAGAAGGTCGAAGGCACCGACTTCACCCTCGAGGCCGATCTGGTCCTGCTCGCCATGGGCTTTGTCGGCCCCGAGAAGCCGGGCCTGCTCAACGATCTCGGCGTCGGCTACGACCAGCGCGGCAACGTCCAGCGCGACAAGAACTGGGCGACCAACATCCCAGGCGTTTTCGTCGCGGGCGACATCGGCCGCGGCCAGTCCCTCATCGTCTGGGCCATCGCGGAAGGCCGCGCCGCGGCCGCAGGCGTCGACCGGTTCTTGGAAGGCGAAACCGCCCTTCCGGCTCCGATTACCCCGACCATGGTCGCCCAGCGCTAGGTCCTCTCTTACCGGAGCGGCAACAAAGGCGCCTGTGGACAATTCGTCCATAGGCGCCTTTGTTCTCGGGCCACCAACGCGCTCGAAAGCTTCCGTCCGAAGATGCCCCCATGACGGAAAAACGCATCGTGTCAGAGTGTCCGAATGGCGTCGGGGCGGTTGTGGCTTTATTGTTATCTGCGGCGTGCCGTCGAGCTTGGGATGTGAGTCGAGTCGCGCACGTCATAACAGTTGGGTGACTTGTATTCACCCGGCGTGCACTGGAACGACACCCGTCGAGTTCAGCATGGAACGCGGCAACTCGGTGGGAAGGTCAACGAGGGCAAGGTTTGGACTGGAGCGGTATGCAGTTGAAAAAGGTCGTCGCGGTTCTGGGTGCGTCCGCGGCAGTGATGTCCGGGTTGGTTTTCGGCAGCGGTCCGGTGAACGCGGACCCGGGATGCCCGAGCCTGTACGTGGTGGCGATCCCGGGCACCTGGGAGACCGGGCGCGACAAGACGCCGCAGCCCGGCATGCTGGCCGGCGTCACCAGGGGTCTCCCGTCCTCCACAGATGTCGACTACGTGACTTACGCCGCGACCGCCTTCCCCTGGGAGGGCGAGGTTTACGGCAACTCGAAGAAGGAAGCGGTCGACAGCGCGCGCGGCCTGATCGCGGGCATGGCGCAGCGGTGCGGCGCGACGAAGATCGCGCTCGTCGGCTACAGCCAGGGCGCGGACGCCGCTGGTGATCTCGCGGCGGAGATCGGTACGGGTCTCAGCGTCGTGTCGCCGGACCGCGTCGCGGGCGTCGGCCTGATCTCCGACCCGCGTCGTTCGCCCACCGATATTCAGGTCGGCCCGGTCGCGCCCGGCGCGGGCGCGGGCGGCCCCCGGGTCGGCGGCTTCGGCTGGATCAGTGACCGCACGCGCACCATCTGTGCACTCGACGACCTCTACTGCGCGACCGCGAACGATGACTTCGTCACCCGGTTCGCCGGTTTCCTCGCCCAGGCGTCGGACGCCAACCCGGCCAACCTGTGGCGCTACCAGATCGAGGCGGGGAACATCATCGGCGACCTGATGGCCTTCGGCGGTGTCCCGGCCCTGCAGTCGCAGCTGACCGATTCGGCGAACGAGCAGCGGGCGAAGGATCTCGAGCGCTTCTACAAGTCGCATGCGCACACCCTCTACGGCAGCTACTCGGTGGGCGGCGGCCAGAGCGCTATCTCCTGGATGCACAACTGGATCGCGGGCATGGCCTGATCCACGAACGAAACCGGCGGCCCACCTCCGAACTCGGAGGTGGGCCGCCGGTTTCTCGGTGGGAGACGGCCTAGCCCGACCCGGTCGACGGCAAGAACTGCTGGAACTGTTGCAGCGGCGCAGGTGGGCCACTCTGCCAGGGCTGGTCGTCTTGCCAATTGTGGTCGCCCGGCCCGCGCCGGCCATTCCAGTCGTGATGATGGAATCGACCGTCGATGTCGGCGCCCTGTTGCGGCGCGTCCACCGGCTGGACCTGGACCGCGTCGGGCGCGGGGTTGGGAGCTTCTGCGGAGGCCGTCGCCGCGAGGCCGGCGAGCGGGACGACAATCAGCGCACCAGCCGCGGCCAGCCGGGTGAGACGCCGCAGCGTAGCGGTTTTGGAGAGCGACACGGAATTCCTTTCTCTCGAACCGTGAGCCGCTGATTCAGTGGCTCACTGATCCCATAGAAGTTTCCGTCACTGGGACGCCGGTGCGACGCTCCTGGCAATCGACTGTGAAATGCGCGTTTCAGGCTCGCGCCGCGATGTTGCGCGGCAGCAGATCCCACACGTGCCCGTTCTCGTTGACGGTGGCCGCGGTCCGGCGCCCGGTGCGAGAGAAGAGGATTCGCGTGATCGAGCAGTAATCGATCGGGAAGGTCAGCGGCCGCTCCAGCCCGAGCATGTCCTGCAGCAGCACGTTGATCACGCCGCCGTGCGCGAAGGCCAGCACGGTGTCGGCCGGGTCGGTGGTCGCGGCGATGTGGATGATCGCCTCGTGCACCCGGGCCTTGAACCCCTCGCCGTCGATCTGCAACGGCAAATGCCCGGACTTGATCCGCTCGTACGTGTCCTGCAATTCGACCTTCGCGTCCTCGATCGGGATGTAGGCGGGCAGGTCACGATCGTATTCGGCGAGGTCGTCGACGATCTCGAGATCGAGCCCTAGCTTCGCGGCGGTCGGTGCCGCCGTTTCCCGAGCTCGGCGCTGGGGGCTGCTCACCACTCGAGAGATCCGATGGTGACCGAGCGCAGCAGGCACCCGCTCGGCCTGCTCCAGTCCCACCGGTGCCAGTTCCGGATCGGCGGGCGCGTCCGAGTTCAGAATCCGGATCGGCTGGGCGTGGCGAACGAGGATCAACTGCACACGCCCACTCTGCCCCATGCCCGCTGCCGCTTCCATCCAGGTCTGTATGCCCATACGCCTGGCCTTTGCTGACATACTCGAGGACATGACCGTCGAGCCGTTTCCGCAGTGGCTGCGCCCGCCGCCGGGCGGATTCGTCGCCGAGGATCTCGATCGCCTGCCCGACCTTCCCCCGCACACCGAGCTGATCGACGGGAGTCTCGTCTTCGTGAGCCCGCAGGCGCAGTTCCACATGCTGGTCATCACCCTGCTGGACTCCGCGCTTCGCCGCCTGGCCCCGGCACATCTGCGTGTTCGCCGGGAAATGACCGTGACACTTGGGCGGGACCAGCGTCCGGAACCGGATATCGTCGTGATCCACGCCGAACGCGTCGGCGGTCCGGAGCTGACTTCGTATCAGGGCGATGACGTCGTCGCGGCAGTGGAAGTGGTGTCCGCGGAATCTCGCACGCGCGACCGGGAGCGCAAACCGCAGCTCTATGCCCGAGCGGGTATCGCCCACTTCTGGCGGGTCGAGAACGTCGACGGCCGCCCGGCGGTCTACGTGTACGAGTTGGACCCGGCGACGAAGGCTTACGCACTTACCGGAATTCATCACGATCGTCTCCGGCTTACTGTTCCGTTCGACATAGACATCGATCTCACCGACATCGACCGGCTCTGAGCCGGGCATCTCTCCGTTCGCCAAGCAGTGCGGGGGCACCTGGAACAAACTCGCGCACTGTTCGGCGGCGGCAAGGCGCCGGAGATATTCATGGTCCCCACGGTCACCGCTTCGCGCACTGAATGCATGTCGACGACGACCGCGACCGAGGCGGGGACGCTTCCGTGGAGCGCAGTAGGGGCGGTGCCGGTGGCGCCTCGGGCGACGGTGCGGGTGCCGTCGTCGACTACCGACAGGTGGCGTCCGAGCGCATTGCGCTCTGACAGATAGCACAGACGGAGCGGCCCGGTTCGCAGGAAGCGTGCCGGGCCGTTCGGGTCGATCAGTCCCTGGCGGCTACTGGTTTTTCTTCTTGCGCTGGGCCAACAGGTAGACGCCGCCGATGATCAGCGCGATGACAAGGAGGCAGCAGATCGCGCCGAAGATCAGCCCGCCGCCGCTTTTCTTCTTCTTTTTAGCGGCGTACTCCGTTGCCGAACTCAACAACACATCCGGGTCGGTCCACACGGTGTGATCCAGCAAGGTCGCGTTGGCCAGCAGGTCAAGGTACATATCCGAACCCCTCGAGGTGTATCGGCCTCCTCGCGGAGCCGAATTTCCAAGCCTAGCTGTCTGATTCGTTCGATGTGAAGTCCGCACCGAGGGCGACTCAGGTCAGCGCGGCTTCACCAAGGGGAACGGTAGCGTCTCGCGGATGCTGCGTCCGGTGATCAGCATGGCGATCCGGTCGACACCCATCCCGAGGCCACCGGTGGGCGGCATCGCGTGTTCCAGTGCCAGCAGGAAGTCCTCGTCCAGCTCCATCGCCTCCGGGTCGCCGTTGGCCGCGAGCAGCGACTGCTCGGTGAGCCTGCGCCGCTGCTCCACCGGATCGGTGAGCTCGCTATAGGCCGTGCCGAGCTCGACACCCCACGCGACCAGGTCCCATCGCTCGGTGACGCCTGGAATGCTGCGATGCGCCCTGGTCAGCGGCGACACCGAGGTGGGGAAGTCGATGTAGAACGTCGGCTCCTCGGTATGCGATTCGACCAGATGCTCGTACATCTCCAGCACAACCTGACCCGCGTCCCAGCCGTGCTGATAGGGGACGTCTGCCTTGTCGCACAGCTCGCGCAACTCCTCGACGCCGGTGTCCGGTGTGATCTCCGCGCCGATCGCCTCGGACACCGCCCCGTGCACTGTCTTCACCTGCCACTCGCCGGAGATGTCCACTTGCTCGAACGTGCCCTCGTCAGTGGGCCGCAATGCCACCATCGCACCGTTGGCCGCGAGCGCGGCATTCTGGATCAGCTGACGACAGGTATGCATCATGCGCTCGTAGTCGCTATGCGCCTCATAGGCTTCGAGGATGGTGAACTCGGGATTGTGGCTGAAGTCGACGCCTTCGTTGCGGAAGGTCCGTCCGATCTCGAACACCTTCTCTATACCGCCGACGCACAGCCGCTTCAGGTACAGCTCGGGCGCGATCCGCAGGTACAGATCCAGGTCGTAGGCATTGATATGGGTGAGGAACGGCGTCGCGTTGGCGCCGCCGTGCACTTGCTGCAGGATCGGGGTCTCCACCTCGAGGTATCCCCAGGAGTTCAGCGAATCCCGCAGCGAGCGCAACACCGCGCTGCGCTTGGCGAGCACCTCGCGGATCTCGGTGTTGATCGCCATGTCGACATAGCGCTGGCGCACCCTGGCCTCGGGGTCGGACAGACCTTTCCACTTGTCCGGCAACGGATGTAGGCACTTGCCGAGCATCCGCCAATCCGCCGCCAGCAGCGACAGCTCGCCGCGGCGGCTGCGCCCGATCTGACCGCTCACCTCGATCAGGTCGCCGAGGTCGAAGAACTCGCCGAACTCGGCGCTGCGTTCGGCGCCGACCCGGTCACGATCGATGACCAGCTGGATATCGTCGGTCCAGTCGCGCACCACGGCGAAGATCACGCCGCCGTAGTCGCGGATGCGCAGCAGCCTGCCGCAGACCCGGACCGTGGTGCCCCGCGGGGAACGCCGCGCCTCGGCAACCGTGTGCGTCGGGGGGTAGGCGACCGGGTAGGCCTCGACTCCGGAATCGGCAAGGCGCGCAAGCTTCTCCATACGCACACGCACCTGCTCGGGCCTGCGGGGAGGCTGCTCCTCGCCCTCGACTACGGCGATGTCGGGTGGGCTGCCGTCCGCGTGCAGACCCGTCATCGTCGCGGGTACCGCGCTGTGCACACCGGTGTGTGTCACGGTGTCCGGGTCCTTGCCGAACCGAGGAAGGAAGCCCTCGGCCAGCGCGCTGGCCACCGCGACCCGCGGCAGCTGCCTGCGCTCCTCGAACAGGAAGAACCGGGGCACCCAGTGCGGCTGATACTTGACGTTCGACCGATACAGCGCTTCCAGTTGCCACCACCGGGAGAAGAACAGCAGCACGCCGCGCCACAATCGCAGCACGGGACCTGCGCCGATCCGGCCTCCCTCCTCGAACACCGAGCGGAACACGGCGAAGTTCAACGACACCTTGGTGATGCCATGCTGCTCGGAGGCCAGCGCGAGCTGCGAGATCATCAGCTCCATCACGCCGTTCGGGCTCTGTGGGTCGCGGCGCATCAACTCGAGCGAGGCGCCGGTGCGACCCCAGGGCACCAGCGACAGCATGCCGAGCACCCGATCCTGCGGGTTGACCGCCTCTACCAGCAGGCAGTCGCTATCCAGCGGATCGCCGAGCCTGCCGAGCGCCATGGAGAACCCGCGCTCGGTCTCGGTATCGCGCCAGGCGTCCGCGCGGGAGATGATCCCCGGGAACTCCTCAGCCGGGATATCGCGATGCCTTCGGATGCGGACTGTGATGCCGTGCTTGCGCAGCCGGTTCGCGGCCTGACGCACCGGCTTCATGTCGGGGCCCGCCAGCGAGAAGTTCCTGGTATCCAGGATTGCCTCGTCGCCGAGGCGCAACGCGGAAAGGCCCGCGCGCCGATAGGCCGTCGCGCCGAATTCACTCGCCCCCATCACCGCGGGAGCCCAGCCGAATTGGTCGGCCAGGCGCAGCCAGGCATCGATCGCCTGCGGCCAGGCCTCGCAGATACCGACCGGGTCGCCGCTGGCCAGACAGACGCCCAGCTCCACCCGGTAGGTCACCGCCGCCTTGCCACTCGGCGCGAATACCACCGCCTTGTCGCGCCGGGTTGCGAAGTAACCGAGCGAATCCTCCACGTCCGAGCGCTCCAGAAGCCCGCGGATCGCGGACTCGTCGGTCCCGGTCATCGCGTTGGCCGCACGCTGTGAGCGCAGCAGGATGAGCACCGCCGCCAGCAGCGCGATGGCGCCGAACAGACCGAGCAGGAAGTTGACGAACGGGCGCGGATGGCCGTCGAAGTGCTCGTTGTCCACCAACACCGCCGCGGTCACCCGATAGACCGCCCAGCCGATCCGCTGCAGGCCCTGCGGCAAGCTGCCGGGGAACAACTCCACCAGGCCCCAGCCGAGCAGGCAGCCGATCGTCAGTCCGCCGACCAGCACACCGAGCGCCTTCCAGCCCGCACCGTGGCGCACCTTGGTGTAGAACTCCGGCCACGCCGCGATGAGCACACCGATCACCGCGATGTGCAGCACCATGGCGACCAAGGCGTTGATATTGCCCTGTTCGGCGAAGTCGATGCTGTTGGCGAGCGCGTAGAGCGCGATATAGCCGAGCAGCAACCACCAGGCGATTCGTTTCCGGCTGGCGATCGCGCCCGCCATCAGACCGACGACCAACGCCCACATCAGGTTGGTGTCCGGTGCGTCGAAGTAATAGTTGTCGACGTAACGGCGCGGCACCTGCGTCAAAAAGCGCAGCCCGGGCGAAAGGCTCCAAAGAAAGCACAGCACAGCGAACACACCGAGCGTCAATCCCGCGATATGCGGCACCTCGGCGAGTCTTCCGTGTCCCCGATGCGGCACCGGCGGCGTAGGTCTGTCAGCGAGTGGTTCGGTGTTGAGGTGTTGCTGGGCTTGCGTGGAGGTCACGGAACCAGTGTGTACGTTGCTGTGTTGAATTTGCCACGCCTGCGGCGCGGCGTGTTCGCGGTCCACCTTGTGGCGCGCGTCCGAGCGACCGCCGCTGCGTGTCTCGGCCGCCAACTGGCCCTGGTCGAATGCGCGCCGGGTAACCAGAGGCGTGCTGTGGGTTCGGGTGATTCGGGTGTGGGCCACGGACTCGGCCGCGGTGGAATGTTGCTCTCGGATCGCTGGAGGCGCAGGGCGGTTTCTGGTGAGTCCGGGTGGGGGAGTAAGTATTTACCCCATGTCAGAACCAGTCGATGTGCCGATCGATGACGACGTCATTCGGCTCGGTCAGTTTCTGAAGCTGGCCAACCTGATCGAATCCGGTTCGGAGGCCAAGACGGTGATCGCCGCCGGGTTGGTGCGGGTGAACGACGAGGTCGAGCTACGTCGCGGCCGGCAGTTGCACGTCGGCGACGTCGTTGCCCTCGCAGGTCACAAGGCCAGGGTGTCCGGCTGACCTGCACGTAGCGACATACCCGGAGGTGGCAGCTCGCGTGACTACCGCATGGACCTGGAGGCCCGGCGAATCGGCTCAGTCTTCGGCGCGTATGACGACGCCGTCGTGGTCGCTGTAGAGCATGTCGCCTGGAACGAAGGTCACACCGCCGAATTCGACCGGCACGTCCCGTTCGCCGCTGCCGGTCTGGGTGCTCTTGCGCGGGTTGGTGCCCAGCGCCTTGATTCCGATGTCGAGGGTGCGCAGGATGGCGGAGTCGCGGACCGCGCCGTTGACGATGACGCCTGCCCAGCCGTTCTCGACGCCGCGCCCCGCGATGATGTCCCCGACGAGTGCGGTGTGCACACTCGCGCCGCCATCGACCACAAGCACCTTGCCTTCTCCTGGTTCGCCGAGCGTCTGCTTGACCAGCAAGTTGTCTTGGAAGCAGCGAATGGTGGTGACCCGCCCGGAAAACGCTTCGCGTCCGCCGAACTCGAGGAACTGCGTATCGCAGCTGCGGATCTCCGGGCCGATCTGATCGGCCAAGTCTGCGGTGGCGACGTCTTTCTGCGATTCGGTCACTGTGTCGATTTTGCCGTGCCTGCGGCACGGCGTATTCGTGGGCCCCTGATGCAGGCGGAAGCGATGGTCCGAATCAGTCGAGCGACCAGCAGCTATGGGCTCGAGAATTCCAGGGTTGCCGTCGTAGGACGCGTAGGGTCAGTCTGGTTCAGACAGTGCCCCCGATTGTCCGCGCGAACAACCCGCGCCGTGGTGGTTGTGCACCGTACGCGCGTTCCGGGTCGGTGATTTCCGCCCTATCGATGTCCGTAGCGCAGTTGGTAGAGGTCCCGATCGTGGTCGGTGAACTTGCCGTGGTCCACTAAATCCGCACTCAATCCGTGCTGTACGAGGCGGAAGCGGCGCCAGACGTAGCTGAGCGCGACCGTGAAGACGACCAGCGGGACGATCATCATCACGATCAAGCCGATCTTCAGCGGCATCGGCCCTGGAAACAGCAGTACCAGGGCAAGGAACGGGATGGCCGGCCCGAGAAACCGGACGAGATATCGCTCCATGGCCCCGTGTCCGACGAGGTCGTGGATGACCCACTCGTGCAGCTCCTCTGGGAGCTCGCGGCCCAGATCGTAGGCGACCCGCTGCCTTATCGTGGGGGTATTCATGCCTCTAGGCTATGCCTGTGATGTAAGGCACCGCTAGGTTGTGTGCTGTGTTTCCCGCTCATCCGCGTCCGTGTCTGCGCTCGTAAGCAAGGTGTTCGCGCTCGGCTCGGCTCCGGGCGTCGGCGTCTGCCAGCGCGGGGTCGAGGCCGTGCTTGATCAGCCGATGGCGTCGATAGACATACAGCAGTGCCACGGTGAAATAGATCAGTGGCAGATACAGGAGCGCCATCATCGCCAAGCCCATCCACAGCGGGCCCGGCAACAGCAGGAACAGCATGAGGACCGGGATGATCGGCACCAGGAAGCGCAGCAGATAGCGTCGCGTCGCGCCGGGTCCGACCAGGTCTTGACGCACCCACTCCGACATCGAGTCCGGCAGCGTGCGGCCACAGATGTAGCCGATGCGCTGAGTGAAAGAGGGCTTCGCGGTCATGCCTGCACCTCGCTGCGCTCGCTCATGGGTCCAGCATCCTGGCCTGGCCAGCGCTCGCGCAACCGGCGCCGACATGCACGCCAGCGCTACGGGCGCATGGGATGGAAGTCCATGATCTGGGTGACCATGTTGTGCGTCGTGTCTTGTACCGCGATCTTCACGGTCATGCCGGAACAGTAACCGGCTTCGATAACGGTCATCCGATCAGGCGGTGACCGCCAGCGTTGCGGCCAGCCCGAAGGCCAGCGCCATCATGACGGCTTCGACGACCGCGCGGCGCAGCGAAGCCTCCGCATTCATCCGGTGGTCGGCGGCCCGCGGCACCCAGGTGCGCCGCCACCACCAGCCGAGCGCGAGCAACCCGATCAGCACCAAGGTCTTCGCGAGCAAGATCCTGCCGTAGTCGGTCGTCACGAACGGCGTGATCCCGCCGACTCGAACCACCCCGTTCAGCAGGCCGGTCACCGCCACCGTCGCCACCAAGGGCAGCGCCACCGCCGAATACCTGGGCAGCGCGACCGCCCATTCGCCGCGCGTCCGTACGGCCAGCGCCAGCGCGATCAGTAACCCGAACCAGGCCGCCGCCGCGAGCGCGTGCACCGCGGCAAGCACCGAGCCGAACGCCTGCTGAGACATGTGTCCGGTGATCGGCCGCAACGCCAGCGCGACCGCGGCGAACACCAGCACCAGGTCGGGCGACGCGGAGCCGGGGCGCCGGAAGGCCAGCGCGGATCCGCAGGCCACCACACCGACGCCGACCAGGATCGCGATTCCGACCTGGCCGCCGCTGATATCGACGAGGTAGGTGCGGAACTCGCCTGCGGCGAGGTCGGTTGCCGGAACGCCGACCACCTCGGCCGCCTCGAAGACCAGCACGGCGAATTCGGCGCCCGCCCAGATCCCGGCCAGCACCGCGAGCAGCCGCCACGGCGTCAGCAGCCGCGGCTGCACCCTGGGTAGCGCGGCCAGCCCGAGTACGGTGGCACCGACACCGTCGGCGAACACCCGCACAACAGCCTCCGCGGGCAGCGTTTGCCGGGAGTTCAGTGCCCAGGCGAGCGCCACGCCGACCAGCCCGGACACGGCGACAAGCAGCGCCGAGAACCATGGTGCCCGGGCGGTCTCGCGTCGCGCGCCACCCGGGCCTCCGATCGTCCTGTCGCTCACCGTTTCGGGTTCCGGCTCCTGCCGCCGAACAGCGCGAACGCCAGCCCACCGCCGAACAGCGCGATCGCGCCGAGGATGAACACCCACAGCGGAATTCCGCCCGAGCCGTCGCCGTCGCCGGCCTTCGCGTTCGCCTTGGGGCCCGGCGTTCCGTTGCCGGGTTTGCTGAGTGTGAAGTGCCGTGTGCCGCTGACCGGATGGCCGTCGGCGGAGGTCACCCGGTAGCCGATGGTGTATTCGCCGACCGGACCCAGTTCGCCCACGGTGACGCTGACCGTCTTTCCCTCGACGGCCGGATCGCCCTTGGACCACAGGTTGCCGTCCGGGCCGACCACGGTGAGCGACGGGAAGCTGGGTTGCAGCTCCTCGTTGAAGGTGATGCTGACCCGCGCCGGGCCGCTGTCGACGGTCACGTTGTCGTCCGGGACGCTTCCGGTCGCCGTCGAATGTGCGGAGGCGACTCCGGTCGCGGTGACCCCGAATCCGAGCAGGAACAGGCCCGCCACGACGGCAGCGAACAAGCGGCGGGTCACGATCGCCGCCCACGAATCACGTTGCCCAGCCCGAGTGCGACGCCGAGCAGGCCCAGCGCGAGGCCGGCGCCGCCGAGCCAGCGGGCGGTGTCGTCGGTGTCGTGCTCGTCGGCGTGCGCGGTGTCGCTGTGCACTTGGTGTCCGTCTTCCGCGTCTTCTTTCGCCGCGGCCAGGATGACCGACGGCGCCGGGTGTTCGGGTTCGTCGCCGTCCGGGCCGACCGGCTGATCCCAGCTGACCACCTTGCCGTCGGAATAGGTCTGCTTGGCGGGGAAGGTGACCGAATCCTGCTTGGGCAGTGGGCCGACGGACACCGTGAAACGCTGAAACTGACCTGGCGCGATGCCGGGAGCCCCTGGGTCCGCGGTCCAGGTGATCGCGGTGATCTCCGCTGTTGCATTGCGTTCCACCTTGGCCGACCAACCCGGAATGGGTTCGGTCCGAGCGGATTTCAGGTTGGGAAGGGTAACGGTGAGTGCCGTGGTGCTCGCGGTGTCCGATTCGGTCGGCACCCGGAACGTGGCCACTGTGTACCCGCCCTGGGTGGCGCCGGGCACATCCACAGTGACGTGCGCAGCGGCGGCTCCGCAGTTGAGCAGGACGAGACCTGCGGCGGCTGCCGTCGTGCCGACGGCGCGCCAAATCGAGCTATGCATGGAAAGCCTTCTATCCGAGGGAAAGTGAGGTCGGGAATCAGACCGAAACCGGTGGCGCGCGGGGGCCGATCGAGCCGTTCGGATGAACGCGGTAAGCGGGGAGACCGGGATCCGACCAGTGTGGAGTGCCGACGATTCGCGCCCGAGGCGAAGCGAGCATTGCGCGCAGCGCGGCGCTCGCGACCGTGTAGAGCGCCTCGGCGAGGACGACCAGCGCCGCACAGCCGAGCGTCGCGATGGCGTGCGCGACAAGCATCCAGCCGGTCGGCAGCGCGGACTCCGTGGTCCCGGCGTGGTTGTGCCCGAGCAGACCAGACAGCGCCGCATGGCTCGCCAGCTGACCTGCCCCGAGCAGCCCGACCACGGCGACCGGATTCCGGCGGGCCGACACCAAGCCCGCCGTCGACCCCGCGGCGGCGGCGATCAGTAGAACAAGTGTCAGCTCGGCCGAGCCGGGGAAACCGCCGCCCGCGGCACCATGCGCCGCCACGGCGAGCACACAGACAAGCGCACCGACCAGACCGCCGCGCAGGTGGCCGGTGGTCGGTTGCGGTCGCATCGTGGCGGCGGTCAGCGCACGCCGAGGCGGGCCAGGACGTCGGCCTCGATCCCGGACAGCTCGTGCGCGATCGACGCATGCACGGCGCGGCGGCGCGCTGTGGGCAGCTGCTCGGTGGTGCGTACGGCGGCGGTCAGACTGCCCAAGCGGTCTCGAGCGGTGGCGACGAACTTACGTGCCTCCGCCTCGTTCTCGCCATCCCGCGGGGTGATCTTCTCCAGCGCCGCTTCGGCATTCGTGATCCTGGCTTGGAGCTTGGCGCCGTGCCCGGTGAAGTCGCTGAGCTGCTCGACGCCGATGCCGAGCTGCTGGGCGCGGCGGGTGTCGAGCCTGCCGCGCAGGAACGTCGCGCCACGATAGGCGAGCGGGGCGAGCACCGGGATGAGGACGCGAGCCACTCCGAGGTACTTCTTGACCTGGCTCGCGCTGAACGGATCGCGCTCAGCCTTGGCGGCCACCTTCAGGGCGGCCTTCTCCTCCGCCTGGAACGTGGCGATCTGCGCTTTCGCGACTTTGCGTTGGGTGCGCGCCTCGGCGCGGCGGGCCTTGCGGTCGTTCTTCGCGGCGAGCCTGGCCTCGATCGCGGCCTTGTGTTTCAGGGCCTTGGCCTCGGCCTTGCGGCTCGGCCGCCGCTTGCGCTTCGTGAACAACCCCATCGAAGGCCCTCCGTCATGCTGGTTTGCCATGGCGGTACGACGCCGGGGAAGGCCGTCCGCCCATGTCACACGGTTTGCCGTTACCCTATCGGGTCCATGGTGACAGCCATGAGGGTAGTGCGGGCCGTGACCCTCGATTCGCCGAGTTGTCGGGGGGAGGGACCATACTGCTAAGCGTGGATTCGGACATCGGTGACCGAGATGGTCGCAAGCGCAACGGCACCACCGTCGGTCGGCCCGCCGACGCGCCGAGCGCCTTCATCGATGCCAGGGCGCTGATCGGCTGCAGACATCGGCTGCACCTGAACGCCGACCATCCCGAGGCGCTGGTGGGGATTTCCGATGATCCGGGTGTTCGCCAGCGCAGGGAAGCAGCCACCCTACACCGCACCAGGGTGCGTGACGCACTGGTCGCGGCCGCTCCCGATATCTGGGTGGTGATCGATCCCGGGTTGCGCGCCGCCGAGCGCGCCGAGGCGACGCTGCGCGCGTGCGCGGCAGGGGCGCAGCGGATCTGGGGAGGTCTGCTGCCGCAGGAACTCGACACCGGCAGACGCGGCGGCTCCGAGATCCTCCTGCGCGATCCCGACCGCGGCGGGTACATCCCGATCATCGTGGTGAACCACAAGGTGACCGACCCGCGTCAGCCCGAGCCCGCCGACTTCCACCCGACCACGTCGGACCCTTATCACTGGCATCCGCGACCCGATCCGCACCGCAAGCTGCGCCCGCAGCCCCGGGACCAGCATCGCCTCGCCCACCTCCACCGGATGCTGCAGCGCCACGGTCTGGCCAGCCCCGCCCTGGTCGGCGGCGTAATCGGCTACCACTTCGACCGCATCCTGGTGCACGACCTCAGCCCGCTGCTGGCCGATTACGACCAGCGCTACGCCGACCGGATCGCCGTGGTGCGTGGCGAGCTGCCGACCGTCCCGTCGAAGGTGCCCGAGTGCAGGCAGTGCCCGTGGTGGAAGCGCGGCATCGAGGGGCCGAGCTGCGAAGACTGGTTGATCGAACGACGCGACGTCAGCCTGGTGGCGCCCGGTTCGCGCGCCGAGGTGTTGCACAGGCACGGTGTCGAGACGATCGACGATCTCGCCGCCTGGGCCGGCCCGGACCCCGAGGACTGGCAGCACGGCCCGTTCGACGAGGCGGTGGTCACCGCGCGGGCCTGGATCGCCGGCGCGCCGTTGGTCCGCAGAGTCGAGTCGGTGCGGGTGCGGCGGGCCGACGTCGAGGTGGACGTCGATCTGGAGAGCTTCCAGGAGTACGGCGCCTACCTGTGGGGAACGCTGCTGGATGGGGTGTACCGCCCGTTCGTCACCTGGGACCCGCTGCCCACCGACGACGAGGGCCGTTCCTTCGGCGAGTTCTGGACCTGGCTGATGACGGTGCGCGCCGAGGCCGCCGCGGCGGGGAAAACCTTCGCCGCCTATTGCTATTCGCGCACCGCCGAGGACAAATGGCTGTATGAGTCGGCGCGCCGGTTCGCGGGCCGTCCCGGCGTGCCCACCGTGGACCAGGTGCGCGCGTTCGTGGACGGGCCGCAGTGGGTGGACATGTTCCAGGCCGTCTCGGACCAATTCATCTGCCCGAACGGCAAGGGGCTCAAGAAGATCGCGCCGGTCGCCGGATTCGCCTGGCGTGACCCGGAGGCGGGCGGGGAGGCGTCGATGAGCTGGTATCGGCTGGCCGTCGGCTACGACGGTGCGCCCGATCTCACCCAGCGCACCCGGTTGCTGGAATACAACGAGGACGACGTCCGGGCCACCCAGGTGCTGCGCGAATGGATGACACGCAGAGCCGACGGGGAGGTTCCTGGCCTCGCCGATTTCGATCGTCGTACTATCGCGACGTGACAGAGCACGTCGAACAACTCGAGTTCCAGGCAGAGACGCATCAGCTGCTAGAGCTGATGATCCATTCGGTCTACTCCAACAAGGACACCTTCCTGCGGGAGCTGATCTCGAACTCCTCCGACGCGCTGGACAAGCTGCGGCTGGAGTCCTTCAAGGACAAGGATCTGCACGTCGACACGTCGGACCTGCACATTGAGCTGGAGGTCGACAAGGACAACCGGATCCTGACCGTGCGGGACAACGGCATCGGTATGTCGCGCGCCGAGGTAGTCGACCTGATCGGCACCCTCGCCAAATCGGGCACCGCCGAGCTGCGTAAGAAGTTGAACGAGGCCAAATCCGAGGCCGCGGCCGAGGAGTTGATCGGCCAGTTCGGTATCGGCTTCTACTCGACCTTCATGGTTGCCGACAAGGTCGTCCTGACCACTCGGCGGGCGGGGGAGACGGAGGGCACACGCTGGGAGTCGGCCGCGGGCAGCTCGACCTACACCATCGAAACCCTGGACGAAGCGCCACCGGGCACCGCGGTGTCGCTGCACCTCAAGCCTGCCGACGAGGACGACCACCTCTTCGACTACACCCAGGAGTGGAAGCTCCGGGAGATCGTCAAGAAGTACTCCGACTTCATCGCCTGGCCGATCCGTATGCAGGTCGAGCGGACGGTCAAGGAGGGCGAAGGCGAGGATTCGAAAGAAACGACGATCCTCGAGGAGCAGACCCTCAACTCCATGAAGGCGTTGTGGACCCGCCCGAAGAGCGAGGTCAGCGACGAGGAGTACAAGGAGTTCTACAAGCACGTCAGCCACGCCTGGGACGATCCACTGGAGATCATCCCGCTCAAGGCCGAAGGTACCTTCGAATACCAAGCGCTGCTGTTCCTCCCGTCGCACGCGCCGTTCGACCTGTTCACCCGGGAGCACAAGCGTGGCGTGCAGCTCTACGTCAAGCGGGTGTTCATCATGGACAACTGCGAAGAGCTGATGCCGGAGTACCTGCGCTTCGTCAAGGGTGTGGTCGACGCGCAGGACCTGTCGCTGAACGTTTCGCGCGAGATCCTGCAGCAGGACCGCCAAATCCAGATGATTCGCAAGCGGCTGGTGAAGAAGGTGCTCGCCACGGTCAAGGACTTGCAGGGCGCCGAGGATCAGACGAACTACCAGACCTTCTGGAAGGAATTCGGCCGCGTCCTCAAGGAGGGACTGCTGTCGGACTTCGACAACCGTGACACCATTCTGCAGGTCTCCTCGTTCGCCTCGACGAACTCCGAGACCGAGCTGACCACGCTCGCGCAGTATCTGGAGCGGATGCCCGAGGGCCAGGACACGATCTACTACATGACCGGCGAGTCCCGCCAGCAGATCGAGAGTTCCCCGCACATCGAGGCGTTCAAGGCCAAGGGCCGCGAGGTGCTGATCCTCATCGACCCGGTCGACGAGATGTGGGTCGGTTCGGTGCCCGAGTTCGACGGCAAGGCCTTCCAGTCCATCGCGAAAGGCGAGGTCGACCTGGAGTCCGAGGAGGAGAAGAAGGCCTCCGAGGCGCTGCGCGAACAGCAGGACAAGGAATTCGCCGATGTGCTCACTTGGCTGGGCAAGGCATTGGAGGAGAATGTGAAGGAGGTCCGCCTGACCAACCGGCTCACCACCTCCCCCGCCTGCCTGGTGGGCGACGTCTTCGACTTCACGCCGATGCTGGAGCGGATGTACCGCGCCTCAGGCCAGGCGCTGCCGGAGTCGAAGCGGATTCTGGAGCTCAACCCGACCCACCCGTTGGTTACCGGCCTGCGTGACGCCTACTCGGCGAAGAAGGACGAGGCCGACGCCGGCACCGCGACCGACCTGGCCGAAACCGCCGAACTGCTCTACGGCACGGCGGTACTGGCCGAGGGCGGCGAGCTGAAGGACCCGGCACACTTCGCGCACATCCTCACCGATCGGCTCACCCGCACGCTCTGAGTCGCTTGCGACCGGGGGTCATCGACGATGGCCCCCGGTCGCATGCTCGCCGGAGTCATTCGTAGCCATGTTGTCGGTCGCGGCGGCACCGTGCGTACCGTTGGGCACGGACGCTCATCCCGGTACTCCTTTGGCGGTGGATATCCGCTTGCCACTCGACGTGTCACACCTGGGTCGGTTGAGCTCCCTTCGCGCACAGTGATATCGCGGAAATGGGGATCTGCTATCGGTGCGGCGCAGTTACGATGTGGGCGATCGAAAGGATTGTCAGAGCATGTCCGGAAACCCGCTTGCCGTCGCCGAGCCATGGGATCTCGTCGCCGACGGATACGCCGAGTTCGCCCCCGCCGTTATGCAACCGTTCTCCGCGCGTGCGCTCGGGTTCGCCTCGCTGTCGCCGGTTTCGCAGGTTGTGGACGTCGCCGCCGGACCCGGCACGCTCAGCCTGCTGGCAGCCCGCCAGGTGGCATGGGTCGAGGCTATCGATTTCTCCGAGTCGATGATCGCACGGCTCGCGAAAAACGCGGCGGCCGCCGGGCTGACGAACATTTCGGCGCAGGTGGGGGACGGGCAGGCGCTGCCGTTCGACAGCGACCGGTTCGACGCCGGATTCTCGATGTTCGGGCTGATGTTCTTCCCGGAGCGCCCCGAAGGGTTCGCCGAGCTGTACCGGGTGCTGCGGCCGGGCGGCACAGCGGTGGTGTCGAGTTGGGCGCCGGTCGTGGAGTCACCGCTGATGCGGATGATGTTCGGCGCCCTCGCCGCCGCCGACCCGGACATCCACGAGCCTCAGCCCAATTTCCTGAGCCTGGAGAACCCGCAGGTATTCGAATCCGAGATGCGCGCCGCCGGGTTCGAAGCCGTCTCGATCCAGCGGCATTCGATCGCGCTCACCTTCGGTAGCCCCGAGGAGATGTGGGAGACGATGGTGCGCAGCAGCGCGCCGCTGGAACTCATGCGCCACAGCGTGGAGCCGGAGGTCTGGGCGGAGCGCGCGACGTTGATGAAAGCCTTTCTCGTGGCGAATTACGAGCCGAACTGTCCGCTGTCCACCACCGCGTATCTCGGCATCGGGCACAAGCCGGAGGGCTGAAAGGACAACTGCGCGTGGCTGTTCCCAGGAAGGACCACGCGCAGTCACCGCGTCGGCGCGGAATTACCGCGGGGCCATGCGCAGCGCGCCGTCCATGCGGATGGTCTCGCCGTTCAGGTAGTCATGTTCGACGATGTATTGCGACAGCTGCGCGTACTCGTCCGGGCGGCCGAGGCGCGACGGAAAGGGAACGCCTGCCTCGAGGCCCTTGCGGTATTCCTCGGTAACGCCGGCGAGCATCGGGGTGTCGATGATGCCGGGGGCGATGGTGTTCACGCGGATGCCGAACTGGGCAAGGTCGCGCGCGGCGGGAACGGTCATGCCGTGCACGCCGCCCTTGGAGGCCGAGTACGCGATCTGGCCGATCTGGCCCTCGAACGCGGCGACCGATGCGGTGTTGATGATGACGCCGCGCTGGCCGTACTCGTCGACGGCGTCGGTCTTGGCGATCGCGTCGGCGGCCAGCCGCATGACGTTGAAGGTGCCGAGCAGGTTCACGGTAATGACCGTGCGGAACAGTTCCAAGTCGTGCGGGCCGTTCTTGGACAAGATGCGGCCTGCCCAGCCGACACCGGCGCAGTTGACTACGATGCGCAGCGGCGCGCCGGACTCGACGACCTTCGCGACCGCCGCGCCGACTTCGTCGTTGCTGGTCACATCTGCCGGGAGCAGGGTGACCCCGTCGGGCACGTTGTCGCTGGCGCGCTCGATCGACTGCGGCACATCGAGTCCGAAGACGGTGGCGCCGAGCTCGGCGAAACGCTTGGCGGTGGCGGCGCCGAGGCCGGACGCACCTCCGGTGACAATAGCGGCGGAACCCGAAATCTCCACGATGGTCCTCTCGTTCGTGACAGCCAGTTGGCCCTTTGTCAATGGCACCCTAACCGGTTCTCCATGAGAGGCCCAGCATGGCTCACTCCCATCGGGTCCCCTTGGCAAACTATTGGCGAACGGGAATGTTCGGCGGTGATACCGTCCCCGCGCGAGCGGTCGTGCGGGGACGGGATCGGTCAGATCCGACCAGCCGATCTCAGCTGTCTCAGTATTCTCGGCGTCGATGGGCCGCAAACTCCAGGCAGGCTGGCCGATCGCATCGGGATCACCCGCGGTGGCGCGGTAACCGCCCTGATCGACCGACTCGAACGGGCAGGTTACGTTCGGCGCGAACGCGATCCTGACGACCGGCGTCGCGTTCTCGTCGCGCTCGACGAGAACAGCGCCGCGGTCGCGCCGCTGTTCTCCGGCCTGGGCGCTGCGATCAGCGAACATCTCGACGGGTACGACACCGCTGAGATCGAACTGTTGACACCATTCGTCACCGAGGTCAACGACCGCGTTGCCCAGGCAACCAATCGGCTGCGGCCTGCGCAGACTTCGTGATCGTCCCTGGTTCGCCAGCTCGGAACTGTTGGACTGCGATCGCCCTGCGAATCAGTAGCACTCCGATGGCCACCACCGGTACGGCAATGGCCACGGCCGCGACGATCAGGCCGTCCACGGCCGGTGCCGCCGCTCCGAGCAGGGTCGCCGCGCCGAAGTAGAGGAACAGCACGCCCGACCCGACGCCGATGGCACGCTCCGGCAGATGCTTGCCGACCAGGATGCCGACCGCGATGGCGAGCGCGTCGGCGGCGACCATGCCGATGGTCGAGCCGAGCCACACGCCGACCCAGTCGTAGTCGGTGGCCAGCGCGGCGGTGGCGAACATGGTCCGGTCGCCCAGCTCGGCGAGCAGGAACGCGGAGAGCACCACAAAGAATGGTGCCGTGTTGGTCCGCAGGGTCTTCGGCTCGGGTTCGTCGTTCGTGGCGCCGCCGAAGTGCTCACGCAGTGTCCACAAGCCGACACCGAGGAACGTGATCGCGGCGATCAGCGAGATGGCCCTTGTAGGCAACGCTGCGCCGAGGAAGTATCCGATTCCGACCGAGATCAGGTGCACCGCGGCGGTGGCCGTCGCGATGCCGCCGAGCACCACCCACCAGCGATGGCGCAGCGCGAACGTCAGCGCCATCAGCTGGGATTTGTCGCCCAGTTCGGCGAGAAAGACGACGCCGATACTCAGCAATACCGTGGTGATCATGTTGGCGGCTCCCGGGTCTCCGGCCTGTCGGGCGGAGTTCTCGGTCTTCCTCCGGCCGACAATGAAAGGGTTGTCCAGGCCGAAGGTCTCGCCCACCGATCGGATGCCGGTTCACACAACCGGACCCGGACCCTGGCGGGACAGTGGGTCAGTATGTCGACTGTGTGATTGGGGGCTACTCCCCTTCGCTTCCATCGACCTTACCCGGCCGAAGTTGCGCTGCCAAGTCGTTGTAATCGAAATCGCAATGCGCACAATAAGTTTGGCAATCCACGGCGAGAGTTTCGGTTACCCTCACGCGGCCAGCAGCATAGCCAGAACCGCGGTGTCGGGATCGCTGATCGGGTCGAGACCGACCCGGCTGACCAGCGAGGTGACTGTGCCGTCGGACTCCGTCTCGGCCCAAGCGGCGCGGTGCTCCAGCCCGAGATGCGGCACACCGGGCAGCAGGACGCAGCCGGATGCCACGCCCATGCACTCGGGCAGCGACGGGCGGGTTTCGGACGGAGGATGCAGCATCAGGAGGGCGGGCGGCACATGCTCGGCAAACCGCCCGGGCTCCACGGCCTCCGCGCCGAGCACCGGTCCTTCGGCCAGCACCAGTCCGACCGTGCCGGGTGCCGGATCGTCTGGCAGCTCCTCGCGCACCCCGAAGACCGTCGAGGTCGTCAGTAATCCTGGTAGCGTGGCCACGCGCACGGCCAGCACGAGCACCTGCGCCCATTCCTTGGTGGTGTCCGGCCAGCGGCCTGAGATGATGAAACCCCGCAGCGAGCCGCGCGAGTGGAACGGCGTGATGCCGATCGGTTCGTTGGTGCGCATTTCTGCCTCCCGTCGTGACACCGGGGGCGGCCCTGCCCGTCGTCTTTACTGTGGATTCCCGAATATGAACCACAAATCACCTGGCACACAAGTACCAAAGAGTGCCAATTGGACGGTCGGCGACGGGCCGAGGGGCAATCTTGCTGCACACCGAACGGATTCGACCCGTACTCGGCCGAACCTATCGGCCGGCAGTCGGGGCAGTGCGCTCCGCAAACGCTGGTGCGACGGTGGACACAGAACGGGTCCGCGAACCCGAGCCGCGCGGCTCGGTGGATTCGCGGACCCGACGCCGGTGCCGAACGGCTCAGCCGAAGATGAGGCCCTTGGCCTGAGTGGTCGCCTTGGCGAAGCGATCCTGGACGTCAGCCCAGTTGACGACGTTCCAGAACGCGGTGACGTAGTCCGCCTTGACGTTCTTGTACTGCAGGTAGAAGGCATGCTCCCACATGTCGACCTGCAGCAGCGGGATGATGCCGAGCGGGACGTTGGCCTGCTGGTCGTAGAGCTGGAAGGTCAACAGCTTCTGGCCGAGGGTATCGAAGCCGAGTACGGCCCAGCCGGAGCCCTGCAGACCGTTGGCCGCGGCGGCGAACTGCGCGCGGAACTTGTCGAACGAACCGAACTGGTCGTCGATCGCCGCGGCGAGCTCGCCGACCGGCTTGTCACCGCCGTTGGGGGAGAGGTTCTTCCACCAGATGGAGTGGTTGACGTGCCCACCCAGATGGAACGCGAGGTTCTTCTCGTGCAGGAAGATCGCGCCGTGATCGCCTGCCTCACGGGCCGCTTCCAACTTCTCCAACGCGGTGTTCACACCGGCGACGTAAGCGGCGTGGTGCTTGGAATGATGAATCTCGTTGATCTGCCCGGAGATATGGGGCTCCAGGGCGCTGTAGTCGTAGTCCAGATCTGGCAGCGTGTACTCAGCCACGATGTCCCTTCCTAGTCGGGCTGGGTGTGCACGGATTTCCGAGCACACCCAGCCATCATTCGTACACCCGATCGGTTCCAACCTGGCCGGATGCCCCCGCATTCCGGTAGCACCCGGGTCGCGCCACCGTCACACCATGAACATCGGCACCACAGGAACCGCACGCGTAGCATCGAACCATGTCGTGGTACGACGAACTAGTAGGGCGCGTCAGACTTCCCGAGTCCGCCCTCGTCACCCCGGAGCGGGCGCTGCCCGGCCGGGCCGAACCGCTTCCGGTGCCGGATACCCATTTTGTGAACGGTCACCCGATCCACCCACCGTTTCCGAAAGACATGCAGGTCGCGGTCGTCGCCATGGGCTGCTTCTGGGGCGCGGAAAAGGGATTCTGGGAGCTCGACGGGGTCTACACGACCGCGGTCGGTTATGTCGGCGGGTACACGCCGAACCCCACCTATGAAGAGGTGTGCAGTGGGCGGACGGGGCACACGGAATCTGTGCTCGTCGCGTTCGATCCCGCGGTGATCGACTACGCGGGCACCCTCAAATACTTCTGGGAGAACCACGATCCCACCCAGGGCATGCGGCAGGGCAACGACCGCGGTACCCAATACCGTTCGGCCATCTTCACTCTCGATGCCGAGCAGACCGAGGTAGCCCGCTCGACCGAGGAGTTTTTCGGCAAGCGTCTGGCCGAGTCCGGATACGGCGAGATCACCACTGAGATCGTGCCGCTGCCCGACTTGTCGGGCTTCTACTACGCCGAGGGCTACCACCAGCAGTATCTGGCGAAGAACCCGGGCGGATACTGCCCGGTCCATGTCACCGGCGTGAGCTGCCCGGTGGGCTTGGGTGCCTGACGTTCCGGAAGCAGAGAAACGAAACCGCCCATGCGATCAGGCCGGAGGGGCGGTTCGGCGTCGGATGTTACAGCGGAGGTGCGATGCCGGGGCGGGTGGCCCGCGGGTCGCCCGCGTCGTGCGCTTTCCACCAGCGTGCGCCGCCCTCGATGAAATCCGGCAGCGGGATCTGCGTGCCCCGCGAATCGCGGATGCTGAGGTCGTCGAACCACACCCGCACGTCGAGTTCGCGCGGATCGAGGCCCTCTTCCTGGGAGAACTCCAGCACATGGCTGGAGCTGTGATCGTCGATCTCGGTATCGAAGCTGAGCAGCTCACTCCACAGGGCCCAGCCGCTGTCGTCGAGGTCGATGAATTCCCAACCGTGCAGCCGCCCGCCGCCGAAGCTTCGGATCGCCTCACCGAGGCCGTCCAGTTGCAGCGGCAGCACCCGAGGTTCCATATCGTCCCAGTGCTGCACTCGCAGTGATGCGGCGACCCGGCTCACGCCGGTGAATGCCACCTGGACCCGGTAATCGTCGGATGCCGTTCCGTTCTCCGGAAGCGTCAGCACCTCGAGGTCGAGTTGTAGCCGATTGGCCGCCTGATCCACCGCGAGGCCGAGGCACGCTGCCTCGGATAACGCGACATTGAGGCCGCCTATGTCCATTCCGCCTATGTCCATTCCGCCGAGTAGCCCCCTGCTCACGTCCATGTCCTCAGGCTACCGACCGCCACTGCCTGCGCCGGGTATTTCATCTTTTCGTCAGTTTCGCGTTGTGCATGGAACCGAACGCGGCCCGGCCCCGTCCAAGTAGGTATCGGAGCCTCCATCGCTGCAGGTTCCGAGGTGGGTGACGAATGGCCGCTCCGGGATGATCAGGAGGGGAGTCCCGGATCGGTCATTCGCATCACTCGATTCGCCAGGCACATCCCGATGTACCTGGAGCCGCGGCCCCGAGGCGGGTGGTCGAGTAAAACCGATCAGTTGCTTGATAGCCACAGTCTGTGGGTGTGTTCTACCCGATAGTTACCCTGTGGATCAGGCTGTGGATTATGTGGATAACTTCGACCGACTATGCGCAACCTGCATGGCAGTGGGGCCGCGGTCATGTTCCGAAGGGCAAACCATACCTGATGTCGCGAGTCGCCGTCGAGTCTCCTGCGCCGCCTCGGAACTCCACGGCAGTCCGCCGCCCATGGCAGGATCGGAACTGTGACGAGCCCCCACGTTCCGTCGGTCGCGGTGGAAGACGTACCTGCCGATTTCGACTGCGGCGTGCCCGCGTCGGCTGACACTCCGCGACCGATCCTGCTCGACGTCCGCGAGGACGACGAGTGGCAGCTCGGGCACGCGCCAGGCGCGATCCACATCCCGATGGTCGACGTGCCGGCCCGGCTCGACGAGCTGGAGTACGACGCCGATCTCTACGTTGTTTGCAGGCAAGGTGGCCGGTCGCTCCAAGTGGCCGAATACCTCACGCACATCGGCTTCGACGCTATCCAGGTTCGCGGTGGCATGGTGGCGTGGCAGCACGCGGGACGCCCGCTGGTCGCGGAGGGCGACCAGCAGGCGAAGATCTACTGACGAAAGAACGAGGTGCGCGGTGAGTACGGTGGTGCAACCTTGCGCGCGCTGCGGCGCGCGCTGGGCCGTGCAAGGGGCACCGATGCACTGGTGCCCGCGCTGCCGCGGCGTGCTGCTCTCGCCCGCGCCGATCGACGCTCCCGCCGACCGGCGTAACTACCGATGGGTGGCGCGCAGACCCGACCAACGCGCCCGCCGGGTGCAGTCCGCGCGCCCCGCGGTTCGGACGGAGACGCCCCGCTACGCGCAGCCCCCGCGCTGGGGGCTGATCGACCCGCCGGCGCAGGCTACTACCGCACCGTCGCGTCCGTTCGGCCGGCTGACGGACTCGGTGACCAAGCTGCTGGTCGCGACCGCAGTCGTGTTCGCCGTCGCCACGGTGGCCGAGCTGGTGCGCTATCTGATCCTGCTGCGCAACCGGACCCGCCTGATCCATCCCGCCGTGCTGTTCTGCTCCGACGCGTTCGTCATCGGCTCCGCCGTCCTCGCACTCATGCTCGCGCTGGTGACGGCGGTGGCCGTGCTCGGCTGGCTGATCGAGACGAGGCGAGTGGCCTACGCGGAGGCCGGCCGGCGCGACCCGCGCTCACGGCCAGCGCTCGCGCTCGGTTGCCTCGTTCCGGTGGTCAACCTGCTGTGGCCGGGGATCTTCCTCACCGAGCTCGTCGCGCGACGCGGTGATCCGCGCGCCGTCCGCGCGGTCCGGATCTGGTGGGTGACCTGGGTGTTCGGCGGCATCGTCACGGTGGCCGCATTGCTGTGGCGAACTGCGGATTCGCTGCAGGCCAAAGCGGACGGGGTGATGTTCACCGCGTTCACCGACGCAGTCGCCGTCGGCGTCGCGTTGCTGACGTTGTGGGTGCTGCAAACAATCGATGGGCATGATTTGCTCGGTCGCGGCCGGATCGCGCGTCGGTGGTTGATCGCGGTCGATCCCGCCGTGCCGGTGATCGAGCCAGTGCATCCCGGCGGCGGCGACCGGGAAGCCGACACCGCGCGAGCCGAGGCGATCGCCGCGCCCGCGGACGAGGACCGCGATGCTGTGGACCGTGAGCAGGAGGTTGTGGCCAAGTGAGCCAGGGCAGTCGCGCGCCGTTCGTCGTCGCGCATCGAGGCGCCTCGGCGGCGCGCCCCGAGCACACGCTCGCCGCCTACGAGCTGGCACTCCAGGAGGGCGCCGACGGCGTCGAATGCGACGTCCGGCTGACCCGTGACGGGCACCTGGTGTGCGTGCACGACCGCACCGTGGATCGGACCTCCTCGGGCACCGGACTGGTCAGCGAGATGACCCTGGCCGAACTCCAGGCGCTCGACTTCGGTGGCGACGGCGAGCGCGCCACGGTGCTGACCCTCAGCGAGCTGATCGGCTTGGTGCTGGACTGGCGCAGTAGGCCGACAAAGTTGTTCATCGAGACCAAACACCCGGTCCGCTACGGGGCGCTGGTGGAGAACAAGCTGCTCGCCGAACTCCAGCGATTCGGCATCGCCGCTCCCGCCTCGGCCGACCACTCTCGCGCCGTGGTCATGTCCTTCGCGGCCACCGCGGTCTGGCGGATTCGTCGCTCCGCGCCGCTGCTGCCCACCGTGCTGCTCGGCGAATCGTCGCGCTACCTGGGTGGATCGGCCGCTACGACGGTCGGCGCGACCGCTGTCGGCCCGTCGGTGAAGACCTTGCGCGATCACCCGGAACTAGTCGACAAGGCCGCCGCCGCGGGCCGCGCCACCTACTGCTGGACCGTCGACGACCCCGGCGACGTCCAGCTGTGCGCTGACCTCGGCGTCAGCTGGATCGCCACCAACCACCCGGGCCGCACGAAGTCGCTGCTCAGCGCTGCCTGAACCGGCTACATCCGGCCACCGGAAAGATCGCTCGCACTTCCAGATCCGACTGCTGGCGCCTCACGCAATCACACAAGGCATCCCGTTTCCGACTTGTGCATTGCCCGCTCGTGTCCGAGTGGCTGCCGTGTCCACTCTTGAATCGCCCGCGACAACTCACGTCCGAGCCACCGACGTATCCGCAAACGAGTCACCAGCCGCCGCACCACGACCTACCTCCACCAGCAAAACACCCGGTGCCCACCAACGGGGCCACATCGGCCCAACCCCCGCTTCCGAGCGGAGCGAGACCGAGCATTGTCGGTTCGCGACCCGGCTCGTGTCCGAGCGGCCGACCCTTCGCGACGCAGTCGCCGGCGGCGGTCGCGCGGCCAGAACACAGCCGCGAACACGCAGCGCCGCAGGCGCTGCCAATTCAACACAGCACCCTGTAGGTTGACCCCTCGTGGGTAAGAGCAAGCGCAACAGTCCTAAGCCCGGCGGAAACCGGGCACAGCGTCTCGCGGAGAGGCGGGCGGCACTGGAGCAGGCGGCGCAGGGCGTCACGCGTCCGTTCGAGGGCCTGGCCGCGGAGTGCGATCTCGTCGCGCTGCGTGAGTTCGTTCCGTCGGCGACCGCGCAGCTGACGCTGTCGCCCGAGGTCGCGGCCGAGCGCACGGTCGTGCTCGCCACCGTGCTGCCCGGCGCGGTGGCCGCGCTGGTGCGGGCCGACGACCAGCCGAGCGGCTACGTCGGCGCGCAGGTGCAGTTCCAGGGAGCCGATCCGGCTGCCGATCTCGCCGCGGCGATCCTGTGGACGCAGTCGGCCGAGCCCGGCGACTCGCTGACCTCCGTGGAGAGCGTGGCGGGCGGTCCCAGGTTGGCCGACGTGATCGACCCCGGGGTGGGGCTGGATCTCACGGTGCACCAGGACTTCGACTGGTGGGTGCCCGAGGGCGTCGATCCCGACCCGCAGGTCGCGGCGACCATCGAGCAGGCCAAGCAGGCGATCATGCCGTCGGCGCGGCTCGGGCTGGATGCGGACGCGATCGGCGCGGCCTGGTGGGTGGACGCGGGCGAGAAGGCCCACATCCGCTGGGTCCGGCCGGAGGACGAAGACAACCTGATGAAGGCCTTGGCGCGCCTGCACGCGTCGGGTGGTCTGCAGCTCGGTGACGGCTCGCGGTTCGCGGGTTCGTTCCGCACGCACGGGCTGTTGGTGCCGGTGTTCGACCTGGATCGTGAGCGGCACGCCGACGAGTGGGTGAAGCCGGCCATCGAGTTCGGCGCTCGGCTGGCCGAGGCGCTGGCCACGGATGCTCCGCTGACGGCGGACGAGCGGCGTTCGCGCGACGGTCTGCGGTCTCGTCAGATCACCCTGCGCTGAGCCGGGAAGTTGTCGCCCGGTTTCAGTCGGTTCTCGCTACTACCGAAAGTCGGTGGGAGGTAAGACCAATCTCACCGAACCGATTCGGAAAGTGAAGAAACTATGGACGCATTGCTCACACGGTTCGGTGCGATGAGTTCTCGGTAGGGCATACCTATAACGCGGCGACAGGCCCAGCTCTTCGCGAAGAGCTGGGCCTGGAGTCTTTTGGGAAACGCGGTCAGACGCTGCCGCCCGCTGTCGAAGGGGCACCGGAGGTATCACTGGGGCCGCTCATTTCCCTGGCGATGAATTCTTCGAGGTCGAACAGGTTCGACCCCGCGCGATCAGCGATCGTGAGCAGGGTTGTCATATTGGCGACCTCTTCGACCTGTTCCTTCAGGAACCACTGCATGAACTGTTCGCCGAGGTAGTCGCCCTCTTCCCGGGCCGTACTCGCCAGCTGGATGATCTGGTCGGTGACCGTCTTCTCCTGGGCGAGGGCCAGCGCGATCGGTTCGCGGGCAGTCTCGAAGCGCGATTTGGCGGCGTCGACGCCGGAAAGCTCGATACTGATATCCCGATCGAGGAAGTACTGCACGATCATCATCGCGTGGTTGCGTTCTTCGACCGCCTGCGCGTAGAAACGCTTGGCCAACTGGGGCAGATCCGCGTTATCGAACCACACCGCTATCGCAATGTATTGATGTTCGGCGTTGAATTCGTGCCGGATCTGGTCGTGCAGCAGGCCATGGAATTTGCTGCGGGGGGATTCCGGATGACTGGACATATCAGCGACATTAGCGCTGGTCACGCCACGTGTCATCCAAGTGCAACCTTATTGAGGCTAGTGTTGCCTAATTAATTCTTCGCTGCCCCTGCGATTTTCGGCGCCGTGCCGTCGAAGGGCTGCGGCGCTCGAAGCTCGCGGGCGATGAACTCCTCGACGTCGAACAACTGACCCGCGGCACGATCGATGACAGTCAGCAGCGTGGTCGTTCTGGCCACGCTCCGCACCTGTTCTTCGAGGAACCACTGGATGAATCGCTCGCCGAGATAGTCACCGGACAGGCGCGCCGCACGGGCCACGTCGCTGATCTGGGTACTGTGGGTCTGTTCGACCTCCAGAAGGAAAGCTATTGCGGCGCGCGGGTCTTCGAAGGTCGAGCGGACCTCGTCCAACCCGCCGATCTGCACATAGAGGTCACGGTCGAGCAGGTACTGCACCATCCGTAGGGCGTGCGCGTAGTGCTCCCGCGACCGGCCGTAGCCGTGTCCGGCCAACTGCGGCAACCGGTTCGAGTCGAAGTACACGGCGGCGGCGAGATACTGCTGGGCGGCGGTGAACCCGTGACGGATCTGTGCGCGCAGTACGTCGGGAAAGGACTCAGCGACATCGGTGTCCGTCATGTCCCCGACGCTACCTCGTCAGCAGATCCTCCGGGACGGCCTGGTCCTTGGCGAGTGCGTTGAAGAATCGACTCGCCTTGTCCTTGTCCCACAGCAGCACGTTGCCGCTATCGGTGTCGGCGAATCCGCCGACCGGCACCGCCGTCGCGACCGTTTCGCCCTTCAGCGCCCAGCCGAGCCTCGCCAGGTCCCAGATGTGGTCGCCGTTGTCGACCTTCAACGACTTTGCGGTATCGGTGGCCAGCGGCCAGAGCTTGAACGGGTTGGCCAGGGTGGCACCGCTGGTCGCCTTCTTCAGGAGGGCGGCCATGAAGATCCGCTGGTTGTTCATCCGGTCCAGGTCGGCGAGGGCGGTGGCGCGGCTGCGCACAAAGCCCAGCGCCTGGGGTCCGTTCAGCCGCTGGCAGCCCGCTTGCAGATCGATGCCCGCGAGCGGGTCGTCGATGGGCTTCGGTACGCACACGTCGATGCCACCGAGCGCGTCGACCACGCTGGCGAAACCGCCGAAGCCGATCTGCGCGTAATGGTCGACGCGCACGCCGGTGGCGATCTCCACGGTCTGCACGAGCAGCGCCGGTCCGCCGAGCGCGAACGCGGCGTTGAGTTTGTCCTTGCCCTGGCCGGGGATGCTCACGTAGGAGTCGCGCGGCAGGCTGACCAGGGTGGTCTTACCCGATTCGGAAACATGCACCAACATGATCGTGTCGGTGCGCTCCGGCCCGACTTCGCCGCCGGTGGCGAGCTCCTGCTCCTGCTCGGGGCTCAGGCCGCCGCGTCCGTCGGAGCCGACCAGCAGCCAGTTCGTGCCAGGTGTGTTGCCGACTCGGTCGGCGTAGTTCGCCAGGGCGGGGATCCGGTTCAGCGAGCGGTCCAGCTGGATGACGGCTCCTACCGCGGCGAGCACGAGCGCCAGCAGCAACGCCAGGAACCAGCGGAAGGGGTGGCGCTTGCGGCGTGGTCGCGGCGCTCTCGGCGGCCGCGCGCCGCGTGGTGGCGGAGGCGGTGGCGGCGGACCTTCGCGGTACGGCCGCGGCTGCTGTGTCGGTGCGTGCGGCGGTCCAGCGCCGTACCGGACCGGGCGCTGGGTGGGGGCGTGCGGTGGGCCTTCGTGGTGCGGGACCGGACGCTGGGTCGGTGCATGCGTGCGTGCCTGCGGGGGTTTGCGCGGCGGCGGTGGCATTCGCGGCGGGACCGGCTCCGGCGTGACCTGCGAATAGGCGAGCGGCGGCGGATACGGACCCGGGGCGCCGTCGCGGCGCAGCACCTGGGTGGGCTCGATGCGCGGTGGTTGCTGGTCCCCCGCGGCGGGCGCGCCGCGCCGTATCGGGGGATCGCCGGGACGACCGGGCGGCGGCACCCGGCGCATCCGCGCGTTGCGCTGGGGGTCGTCGCCGTTCATCACTGAGACTCTACTTATCGGGAGGGCCTCGGGTGCCGCGCGTGTCGGCCCCGAAGCGGAGGCTGTCTTCCGTAATTCGCGAGGGAAACCCAGCCGTTAGCGTGACAAAGGGAACAGTTGCGTCACGGAAGCCACGAAACATTGCCGCGCAGAACGGTATAGCCGAGATAGGCGATCGTGTCGATGGTCGCGTGCGCGAGCACCAGCGGCCACAGCCGGTTCGTGCGCTGCCAGTAACGCCCGAAGACAAATCCCATCGCCACGTTTCCGAGCCCGCCGGCCAGACCCTGGTACAGGTGGTAGCTGCCACGCAGCAGGGCTGAGGCCAGCAACGCGGAGTTCGCCGACCAGCCGAGCCTGCGCAGCCGGGTGATCAGAAACGCCACCACGACGACCTCCTCGGCGACCGCGTTTGCACAGGCCGACAGGATCAGCGCGGGCAAACGCCACCAGTAGTCGTCGAGCGAGGCGGGCACGATCGTCACGCTGAAGCCCAAGGCATGCGCGACGAGATACAGCGCGAGCCCTGGCAACCCGATGATCGCGGCGAGCACTATGCCGGGCAGCACGTCCGCGCGCCACCGGATCCGGTTCGCCAGGCCGATCATCCGCGGCCCCATGCCGCCGCGCCACAGCAGATACAGGCCGAGCGCCGCCCACCCCGCCAGGCGCAGCACGCTGAGCAGCTGGAAGAGCAGATCGATGGTGGACTGGGTGGATCGCGACGGATTCAGCGCGACGGTCCGTCCGCGGACACCGCCTGGCGCGAGCGCACTGTCCACCAGCGAGAGGGCGGCGTTCAGCCCGCTCAGGCCGAATGTGACCAGCAGCACTACGAGGATCTCGAGTTTGATCCCGAGCCGCTCCCGATCCGTCGGCTCGGTCTCGTCCCACTCGGCACCGGACTTCGCACGCATGGGTCGAATCTATTGCGCGCGGAGCGTGGGGTGCGCGGCGCGTCAGCGTCGGAATTACTCGGATCGGGATCGATGCGCCCGCGCACCCGGATCCCGAGGCGTCGACGAACCGCGGCAGGGGCTGGGAGGTTGGTTGCGGACGGCTCTGTGAAACGAGAGTCAGATGCGGCGCAGGCCGTTGAGGAACGGGCAACCGGCCAAGGTCCGCACGGCGCGACTGAGCGCCTCGATGTCGTCGGCCGGTGCGCTGAACGGCAGTCGGAAGTCGTGGTCGCCGTCCAATCCTTCGACGCGCAGGGTGAGGCCGTAGCGGTCGATGGCCAGCGGGTGCACGATGCCGTGCTGGAGGCTGGGCGGCAGGTGCCGGGCCAGTTGGGCGACGACGTCGGCGTGGTCGGTGTCCATGTGCTGCAGCCAGGCGGATTCCATGGCGGAGAACGGATCCGGTTGGGCAAGGCGTAGCTCGTCGCTGCTCACCGATTCCGCACCGGTCGAGTCGGCCACCACGGCGGAGCCGATCACCAGCCGCAGCAGGCTTGCGCCGTGGCCGATGTCGAGCAGGCCGGGATGCGGGTTCTCCTTGGCCACTTCGCCGGCCAAGGCGCGTTGCGCCTGCGCGGGCACCGCGCGTACCCAGCCGCGCAACCAGACCAATGCCCGCACCGGTTCGCGTAGCGGCAGCGGTGCGTGATCGGTCAGCTCTAGCACCGCGGGCGCTCCGCTGTCGCCCGAATTGCCCGCCAGGACCGCCGCGACCGAGGCGGTCGGCACCGCGATCACGGCGTCACCGCACTGGCGCACGTGGTGCACGGAGATCGGCGTCGTGTCGATGCCCGGCATGGCCAACACCGCATGCTCGGCATGCGCACATGCGCTGCGTACCCGCTCGGCGGTAGAAGGTGCGACAGTCGTCGGGGTGGGACGCGGCATACAAACCTCCGGTAGTCGGGCGGTACGATGATTAGGTTACCCTAAGCTAAGTCAGTGGAGTGGAATTTCGCAAGCGTTCCGATCGACCCGATCGGAGCGAACGAGCCGCCTCGAGACGGGTTGTTACGGTGAGGACGTGGCAGAGCGGACGGAAGCGGTGGGGGAACCGGTGCTGGTGAGGTTGTCGGCGCCCGCGCGACGCAGCCTGGTCGACGATTTGGTCTGCGGTGTCGGCGCAGGCGCGACCGCGCCAATCCTCGGACTGGATGCGCCGGACGCTGAGATCGCCGACTTTCTCGCGGGCGTGGCGCACGCCGACGGCGGCTTCGTGGCACGCACTTCGTCCGGCGAACGAGCGCTGGCAATTGTCGCCGCGACGGCCGCAGCGCTGTGCGGTGACGACATCCGCGGCGCACTGAGCAACCCCGATGTCGCATTCCTCACCGCGCTGAAACCGCCCGCCGTCGAGGCCATCCGATCGGTCCTGCTCGCCATCGAAACCGAGGCCGCCGACCAGGTCACCAGCGCGTTGAGCGTGCTGACCGGCAGCTGAGCGCACACTCACGGTCGCTGTACATCTGTCGCGTGTGGCATGCTCGGCGCAATCCGCGGAGGGTCGGGCGAACACGCAAGTACTGTCGTAACCGTGCCGCGAATCGCGTACTTCGGGCCGTCCGGAACCTTCACCGAGATGGCCCTCGCCGAACTCGAATCCTCGGGGGCCTTCGACGGGCCCGTCGAGCGGGTCGCCGCGCCCAGCCAGGGAGCCGCGCTGGACCTGATCCGCTCCGGCGACGTCGAGGGGGCGGTGGTGCCGATCGAGAGCTCGGTCGAGGGCTCGATCTCGGCAACGCTCGACTCTCTGGCGATAGGCTCGCGCCTGCAGATCATCGCCGAAACCGAGCTCGAGGTGAGCTTCACGATTCTCGGCAAGCCGGGGACGACCACACAGGACGTGCGTACGCTCGCTGCGTATCCCGTGGCCGCCGCCCAGGTGCGGTTGTGGGTTGCACGGCACCTGCCGCACGCCCGGTTGTACACGTCGGCGTCCAATGCCGCGGCCGCGGAAGACGTAGTGGCGGGCAATGCGGATGCCGCCGTCTCGACGGCGTTGGCGGGGAAACGACTAGGGTTGGTCGCGCTGGCCTCCGGTGTCGCCGACCACGAGCAGGCGATCACACGTTTCGTGCTGTGCACCCGACCCAGGGTGGCGCCGCCCCCCACCGGAACAGACCGCACCTCGATCGTGCTCGAGCTGCCGAACGAGCCCGGTTCGCTGATGCGCGCATTCGCCGAGTTCGCCACCCGCGGTATCGATCTGACCAGAATCGAGTCACGTCCGACCCGAACCGGCATGGGCACCTACCGTTTCTATCTCGACTGCGTCGGGCATATCGACGACACGGCGGTGGCCGAGGCGCTCAAGGCGTTGCACCGCACCGCACTGATCCGGTTCCTCGGGTCCTGGGCGGCGACCTCGACGACCGGCACGCCGCCGCCATCGGACGAAGCGGCGGCGGAGTGGTTGATTCAGCTGAGAAAGGGGGTGGCGGACCTATGAGCGGAAGGTTGATCCTGGTCCGGCACGGAGAGACCGAAGGGAATGTCGCCAAGCTGCTCGACACCAGGGTGCCAGGATTGCCGCTCACCGAACGTGGTGCCGCACAGGCGAAGACGTTCGGGGAGGGGCTGCTCGATCCGCCGAAAGTTCTGTTCAGCTCGGCGGCGCTGCGTGCACGGCAGACGGCGAACTACATCGAGGCGGCGACCGGTGTGCCCGCCACCGTGCTCGACGGTCTGCACGAGGTGCAGGCCGGTGACCTGGAAGGACAGCACAGCGAAGAGGCGCACCGTACCTTTCAGCGGATCTACGGTGCCTGGCACGACGGCGATCTCACCCAGAGGGTGCCAGGAGGGGAATCGGGCCAGGATGTCCTGGACCGCTTTCTGCCCGCGATCGTGCGATTACGGGAGACCTATCTGACGCCCGAATCGGGCGATGGCGATGTGCTGCTGGTCAGCCACGGCGCCGCTATGCGACTCGTCGGCCGCACACTCGCCGGTGTGCAACCACCGTTCACGACGAACAACCACCTGGACAACACCGAAACCATCGAGCTGGTCTCGATGCCCGACGGTGGGTGGGAGTGCATTCGCTGGGGCCGCTTCACGCCGCCGTTCGGTTACGACGTCGCGCCGACTTCCGACGATCCGATGGGTTAAGGCACGGCGCGGTCAGGAAAGCGTCGGGTTCTTCGGGAAGTCTTCGCGTTCCGGCAGCGAGTTGATCAGATCCTGCAGCGCCGTGCGCAGTCGTGCGGTGGTTCCGCTGCTGAGTGAGGTCCATTTGACGCCGTCGTCGGACCTGCTCGCGGTCGCGATGAATCGTCCTGCGCGCGTGTTGAATACGGCGATGTGGTTATCGGTTACATCCCGGGTGCCGTCGCCGTACACCACGCCGACTATCTCGGCATACGAGTGGATCTCGACCAGGGCGGCGGCCAAGGTCCTCGCATCATGCGCAGGGTTGCCGACCTTCGTCAGTCGTTCCGCGGTGGCCGCGGCGTCTCCGGTGTCTCCGAAGATCGTGGCGAGCTGATCGGTCGGAGCGTTCATGCCGTAGAGCTCGAGCGGTTCGGCGTAGCCGAGCGCCGCAAGCGCCGTGCCAGGCAGATCGATCCCTGCCTCGTCGATGACGTAGGAGTCCTGCCCGCGAAGAGCGACGACCGAGAGGTCGACGCTCTTCGCCAGACAGAAGCGGCTCACGTATCCATCGACAATCAACCGCAGCGCAATGACCCAGTGCGGCCGGTTCAGTGCGCGCAGCCGATCCTCCAGATCGAGGTGCACCACATCATCGATGAGCAGCTCCCGCCGGACGAGGGACTCGGCGGCCGCGTCCATCGCCGCCTTGTGATCGGTCACGTTGTCGTAGCGTCCCCTCGCGTTCAACACGACCGGGACCTCGATCTCCAGCTTCTCCAGGAGAAACTGCATCTCGTCGAGGGACAGGACGACCGCCTCGAGCGTCGATGGGCCATGGCCCGCACCGAGTACGGTCACTTAGCCGTCCCGCTGAAGTCACCGCCGCCGATGACCCCATCGGCGGCGAACCGACCGTCGTTGAAGTGCTCGGTCGACCGAAGGTAGTCCCGGTCGTTGTGCTCGGTCTCATCGTCCTCGGCGCTACGGGCCTGGTTCCCCAGCAGGGGGTTGCCGTTGCCCGTATTCGCCGCCCGGACCGGCGCCGCGTCGACCCGGTTGACCGCGACGGTCTCCTGCGCGGGGGAGCCGCCGCCGATCGTGCCGTTCGTGCCCCAGCCTTCCGGGAGTTTGAGGGAGCCGTTGTTCATGCCCGCCGGTGACCCGGTGCCGGAGAACGATACGGCGCGTGTCGCGGCGGCGCTACCGGCGGTAGCCACACCGGCGCCCATGGCCATCGGAGCGATGCCGGACATGGCGGGCGCGGTGTTGGTGGCCGCCGCTATCGCACTGCCCGCGACATTTCCGACGGTCGAAACACCGGTGGTGGCGATCGAACCGACAGCCTGGGCGGCCTGCGTGGCAGCGCTCGCCACGCCGGGGTTGCTCAGGAATGCCTGTGTGGCGGCGATGGCGGTTTGAATCGGATCAGTCGGGACCTCGAACGCCGCGTCTGCCGCCTGCCCAGGGTTGGCCGTTCCGGCGCCGCTGGCGATCGGCGGCGGCAGCAGGAACTCGGCGGGGGTGGCGAGCATGGCGCTTGTCGCGGCCTCGTAGGTCTCCATGACCAGCGCGGCACGGATGTCCATGAGGTGTCTGGTGACCTCCGCGGCCTCGAAGGCGCCGGTCAATACCCCCGGCGGGTTCGCGGAGGCGGCCAGGGCGGTGTTGACGGCCGCGATCTCCGGCGGGCTCGGCATCGCCAACGCGGCGACGGTATATGCGATGACATTCCCCGCTGCCTTCGCGCCCATCGCGGCAGCTTGGACGCCCTGCTGTTCGGACCAGCCGAGGAAACCCGTGAGCTTGCTCAGCACGGCGATACCGTTGACGCCCTGCATACCGACGCCGAGCTCGGCCATTACCCTGGCGACGGTCGTTGTCGCGTCGACCCAGGCGGCGGTGAGCCCGCCCCAGGCGGTGGCGGCCGCCGAAATCGGAATCGCGTGCGCGCCCGCGTGAAGGGTGGCCGAATTGATCTCCGACGGCCGGGCGGCCCAGATCACCCCGGTGACTCCTGCAACCATGTTGTCTTCTCCCCTGACTAGGTGTTGCTGACGGGTCTCGGTGTCGGAACTACACCTGGATGGCGTTGATGCCTGTGGCGCGCACCACATCACCGGCGAGGTGCTGGGCCAACTGCATGCGCAGCGTTGCCGCGGCGTGGTGGCATTCCAGAATGGCCTGCGCGACCGCACGGTCGTGGGACATCGCCCCTTGGTTGAAATGGCCGGCGCCGAGGAATGAGACTTCCTCCGCGCCAGAGGGAAGCACGTGTGTCGCGGGCGCGGTTATCGCTGCTGCTGCGGCCAGTCGTTCGGCAACGAGGTCGAGTTCGGCTGCGGCGGCGAGAATGGCTTCGGGCGCGATCAGTACGTGTCCAACCATGACTCGACTCCTTCTAGTGGTTATGGGGCGGAACCACGAGAATTCCCCCTACGAGTGATAGGACGCGACAGCAACGCGATCGGTTCCATCGAATCCCCTACTTTCCAGTCTCCCTGCTGATTACACACCCCTCGTTCCGGGTACGCCATCCAGCTCGGTCAAGGCTAGCCCCATCCCAGCTCATGCAGACGGTCTTCGTCAATCCCGAAATAGTGTGCGATTTCATGGATCACAGTGATCGCCACCTGTTGCACCACCTCCGACTCGTCGGCGCAGATGTCCAGAATGGCCGCGCGGTAGATCGTCACGGTGTCCGGAAGCGCTCCGCCGTAATGGCTGTCGCGTTCGGTGAGCGCGATGCCGTGATAGAGCCCGAGCAGGTGTGGATCCTCCGGATCGCGCGATTCGATCAGCACGACCACGTTGTCGATCGCGCGGGTCAGCTCAGGCGGGATGAGATCGAGCGCGTCACCGACCAGTTCCTCGAACCGGTCCGCGGACATCGAGACCGACATCGGCGCCGGTCTACCTCGGCTGGGACTGCGGCGGCAGCGGAGCTGCGCCGGGCAGCGGTGCGGGGGTCGAGCGCCCGTTGTTCGGCGGCGGCACCGGTGCCTGGCCATTGATCAGGATGTCTCCCTTGGCCGAACCGGTGATCGGCGCGAAGCCTTCCCGATCGGCACCCTTTCCGAGCATGCAATCCAGCTTGCGGCTGCCCGCCATCCAGCTGCGGGCGTCGATGTAGTCGAAGAACAGAGTCAGTGTCTTGTTGCGGATCACATCCGGGCCGCCGAGATAGTCGGTCGAGGTCCGCGCGCACTCCTCCTCGACGAACTTGTCCTGCTCCTCCTTCGGCGGTGGTCCGCCGTTGAAGCGCGTGCCCAGGTCGATGGTGGAGACGATCTCCACGGCGTGTGGCTGCGCGCAATCCACCGGATCGGTCGGCAGGTTCTGATTGATGCCGAGGCACATGCCCGGCTCGTACACCTTGGACTGGTCGTGCTCGGCGGCGCGGCCGACCGAGGGTGGCGTGCCCGCGCTGGCCGCTACCTGCAGTCCGCAGCGCAGCGTGCGGTCACCGTGCTGCCAGCCGTCCGGGCTGGGATACATCAGGCCCACGATGTACTTGCCGCGCGGATCGAAGTGCCCCGACATGTACTCCTGCACAGCCGGAACACAGTGCTCTTCCTTCAGTTCGGTGAGCCGCAGTGAGTCCGGGAACCGTGAGCCGGGGCCGAACTCCTTGCCCGGATACCTGCTCATGTCGATATCGGCCGCGACCTCGAACATGTGCTTGCTCGAGCAGTTCACCTTGGCCAGGTCGGATCGGTCGTTCCTGGTCCAGCTCAGGCAGTCACCCGTCGCGGCGGTGCCGAACTCCTTGTCCAGCACGGTCTGCGCGGGCGAGCCCGGGTTGTGCGCCTCCAGGCCCTTCCCGTTGTCGAAGCCGGTCACGAACAGTGTCACCAGGGCAGCCAACACTGCGCCGGCAGCCACCGCGAGCAGACCCCAGCGCAGGGTCGGCGCGGACAGATGCAGGTTGCCGTCGGACACCGCGGCCTTCGCGGAATCGAACAGTCGGCGAACCTCCTCGGCGCGCGTCGAAGGGCCGCGCCTGAGCTTCTGCGGGGGCACATGTGCGGGTGACATCGCGATCCATCATGGCAGTGTCTGGGCCTTGGTGCTACGACCTGGCCCGATCGACACGAGCCCGCGCGTCGGGTCAGCCGCGCAACGCCGACAGGAAGATCCCGGGCAGCCTGGCCGGGTTCGCGCTCGCGTAGAACTCGGTCAGCCTCCGTCCGGTCGTCGCGGCGGTGGCGTTGTCGACGAACCACGGCGGCTTCGGCGAGAGGCTGGGCTCGCCGCGCACCAGCGAGCGCGGCGCGGGCCGGAATGGACCGCGCACCACCGTGCGCTCCACGTCGTCCAGGAGAAAAGCGTTGTGCACCACGCCGATTCCGCTCTGCACGTCGTCCAGGGTGTGCCCGGGGAAGGCGCCCCATGCCGCGCGCGGCGCGAGGAAGGCAAGCCCGGTCCAGGTGTTCACCGCGATCGCACCGTAGCGCAGCCGCTCGATCGCGCGGTCGAAACCGATGCCGAGCCTGCGGATGGTCGCCGGATGGGCGATGACATTCGCGCCGAGCGTTCCGGTCAGCTCGGTGTTCGCGAAGTCCACCGCACGGTGCAGGAACTCACCGCCCGCGTAAGGCAGTTCGACCACGCCGAGCACGGGAGAGAAGTATTCGTTGCGCAGCAGCGGCGTGTCGGTGTGCGGTAGCTGCTCGACCAGGACCCGGCCCGCCCCGGGGCCGAAACGCTTGGCATCCGGATACGACGCCAGCGCGTCCGCGACACGCACATCGCTGCCCGGGTAGTACGCGGCGCGCTGTGGCGCCCGCTCGATCGCGGTGCGCAGCTCGGCGAGGAACCTGTCTTTGCGATCCCAGTCCGCGCTGAGCACGATCGCCTGCGCGGCGACGCAGTTGTAGCCGTTGTTGTGCAGCCGGTGGGTCGCTACATGCTGGGCTTGGTAGCGCAGGTCGGCGTCGGACCAGTCGCCGGGCACCACGATGGTCGGTGAGACGCCGCCCAGCTCGCTGGTGATCGGCTTGTCCAGCAGCGGCCGGTGCTCCTTCTTGCGCTCCAGCCCCTCCTGGCCCGGCCCCCACACGATCGCGTCGTGTGTGTGCGCGCTCCCGGTCATGTGCACGTGTGCGACGTCGTCGTGGTGTACCAGGTAGCTGCCCTCCGCCGCGCCTCCGGTGAGAATCCGCAGCACGCCCAGCTCGAGCAGCGGCGCGAACACCATTTCGAACACCGTGTACAGCGGATCGGTGATCGGGTTCAGCTTCAGCGCGACCACCCGGTTGTGCGCGTACAACTCGTAGAGCGCGTCGAGCGGCGGAATCGAGGTGATGTTGCCCGCGCCGAGGACGGCGCCGATACCGCCGGTAGCGGTGGGATCCAGCTGCGCGAGCCCGGCCCGTTTGCGCGCGGTCGCCGCGTCGACGCCGGGACGCAGCCATACTTCGCCGCGGAAGCCGTTGAGCATGAGCCGGTCGTAGACGCCCCGCGGCAGGATCGGCACCGCGACCCGTCCACCCGGCGCTTCCTGCAGTGTGATGCCGGTCAGCGGGCTGTTCCCGGTCTCCAGCACGGAGAGGGTCGCCGAGAGCGCGGCGGTGGCCTGCAACAGGGTGAGCGGGCCGGACATCCACTCCTCGCCGACCAGCGGCGAGTCCTCGTCCAGTCCCTTGATCGCGCATGCCGAACGTACCCAGTCCTCGGCGAAGCGGCCGGTTCGGACGTGGATCTCGTCGAGCAGTTCGCGGCGACGGCGCAGCGAGGTCGCGGCCCACGCCTTCTCGCCCGCGGAGAGGTCGGCCAACGCGTTGTCGATGGCTGTCTCGTCGAAAGGGGTACCCACAACCCAACTATGCGCGCGATCCTGGGCCGTTGGCTCACATCCTGGGATATCGGCGTGAAACGGCAACTCGGCGACCACTAGGCTGATGGCCCATGATCGACCTCCGATTCCTGCGGGACAACCCCGACGCGGTCCGCGCCTCGCAGCGCGCCCGCGGCGAAGACCCCGCCCTCGTCGGCGCCCTGCTCGAGGCCGACGCGGCGCGGCGCGCCGCGGTGGCCACCGCGGACAACCTGCGCGCCGAGCACAAGGCGATGGGCAAGCTGATCGGGAAGGCGAGTAAGGAAGAGCGCTCCGGGCTGCTCGCGCAGGCGCAGGAGATGTCGGTCAAGGTCAAGGAGGCCGAGGCCGCGCAGCACGCCGCCAACGCCGACCTGGACGCCGCGCACCGCGCCATCTCGAACGTGGTGCAGGAGGGCGCCCCCCCGGGCGGCGAGGACGACTACGTCGTGCTCGAAACGGTCGGTACGCCAAGGGAGTTCGACTTCGAGCCGAAGGACCATCTGGAGCTCGGCGAGTCGCTCGGCCTGATCGACATGGAGCGCGGCGCCAAGGTCTCCGGCGCGCGGTTCTACTTCCTCACCGGCTACGGCGCGCTGCTGCAACTGGGGCTGCTGCAGCTGGCCGCGCGGAAGGCCGTGACCAACGGCTTCACCATGATGATCCCGCCGGTGCTGGTTCGTCCGGAGATCATGGCGGGCACGGGGTTCCTCGGCAAGCATTCGGCCGAGGTATACCACCTGGAGGACGAGGACCTCTACCTCGTCGGTACCTCGGAGGTGCCGCTGGCCGGCTACCACGCCGACGAGATCCTCGATTTGAGCGGCGGCGCCAAGCGGTATGCGGGCTGGTCGTCATGCTTCCGGAGGGAGGCAGGCAGCTACGGCAAGGACACCCGCGGCATCATCCGCGTGCACCAGTTCGACAAGGTCGAGATGTTCGTCTTCACCACGCCGGAGCAGGCCGACGCCGAGCATCAGCGTCTGCTCGAGTGGGAGCGGGACATGCTCACGGCCGTCGAGGTGCCCTATCGGGTGATCGACGTCGCCGCCGGTGATCTGGGCAGCTCGGCCGCGCGCAAGTTCGACTGCGAGGCATGGGTGCCCACCCAGCAGACCTATCGGGAACTCACCTCGACCTCCAACTGCACCACCTTCCAGGCCCGCCGCCTCGCCGTCCGCTACCGCGACGAGAACGGAAAGCCGCAGATCGCAGCTACTTTGAACGGTACATTGGCGACCACTCGCTGGATCGTGGCGATTCTGGAGAATCATCAGCAAGCCGACGGCTCGGTGCGGGTTCCCGCGGCATTGGTTCCGTTCGTCGGCACCGATGTGTTGCGACCGCCGAACTAGGCGCGCGCAATGATCTTCCAGTGAATAGCCAACGGTTCGCCGCACCGTATTCCCGGGATGTGGCAACCGCCGAGATCCGTTGTGTCTAGGCTATTCCCTGTGCGAGGAATCGGGTCTCGCGGCGATACCCGAACCCGGGTACGGGCCGCGTCTGCGCTGGCGACAGCTATGGTCATGGCTCGGACCACCGGGGCGTTCTACGTCATGGGTGGGATCCTGGGTCTGCTGATCACCGGGATCGCCCCTGGCGACGAGGGTAATCGGGCGCTGGTAGGTGGGGCGGCAGCGGTAGCGCTGGTGCTCGGTCTCACGCTGCTCGCGTGGGGGCCGCGGCTGCCCCATACGATTCACCACGTCTACGTCGCCATCGCGACGGTGCTGGTGACGATCGCGGTGCATTCGTTCCCGAACACGGTGGGTGCGATCAGCCTCGCCGCGTTCTATGTGTTCATCGCGTGCGACGCTGCGCTGTTCTTCGCCTGGTCCCAGGCGGCTTCTCACATCGCTTTCGCGGTCGTCCTGTGCCTGTGGGTGCTGCCGGCGCGGCCGGTGATGCCCGCGCTTCCCTGGTGGTCGGGCCTGATACCAGCGGGGGTGACCGTCGGCGTCGGCGTGGTCGTCGGCGTGCTGACCAGGATGGCGTCGGAGGCCGACATCGACGTGCTCACCGGCCTGCTCAACCGCCGAGGCTTCGATCGGGCACTCAACACCGCGATCGAGCAGGCCACCCGGAACGGGCACGGCCTGGCGCTCGTGCTGGTCGACCTGGACCGGTTCCAGAAGATCAATGATCATCTCGGTCACCGCGCGGGCGACGCGGTCCTGCAGCGGGTCGGCGATACCTGGTCCAAACTGCTCGCCCCGGGCCAGCGCCTGGCCCGCTACGGTGGCGACGCGTTCGCGCTGCTGCTACCGAACACCACCGAGCAAGCCGCGATCCTGCTCACCGAACAGCTCCGCGCGGCGGTGACCACCGGCTGTTCGGCGGGCGTGACCTCCTGGCAGCCGGGGGAGTCCGGATCGCTGCTGGTCAGCCGGGCGGATGTGGGGCTGTACCGGGCCAAGCAGGCGGGTCGCAACCGGACGGTGCTGGAGTCTTCCCGGCAGCTGCCGCTGGCGGTGGAACTGCGCGAGGCGATCGACCGAGGCGCGCTCGACGTGCACTACCAACCGATCGTCAGCCTGACCGAGGGCGGCGGCAAGGCGGTCGGGGTCGAGGCGCTGCTGCGCTGGTCATCCAGTGCGCAGCCGGACGTCACCACCGAGGGTCTGATCCGGGTCGCCGAGGAATATGACCTTATCGCCGACCTGGACGAACTGGTGCTGCGCAGGGCATGCGCGGACGCGGCGCGGCTGCAGGAGACCTTCGCCCAGCTCGATCTGACCCTGAATGTGAACGTCAGCGGGCTCGAGTTGGCCGAGTCCGATTACGCCGACCGGGTGGCGAACATCCTCGCCGGCACCGGCTGGCCCGCCGATCAGCTGGTGCTCGAGGTAACCGAGAGCGAGCTGGCCGCCGAATCTCAAACCGCGATCGCCAATCTGCATACTTTGCGCGAGCGGGGCGTGCGCATCGCCATCGACGACTTCGGCACCGGATACTCCTCGCTGAGCAGGCTGGCAACCCTGCCCAGCGACATCCTCAAGGTCGACCAGTCCTTCGTCGCCGCGATCCGTTCGGACTCGCCCGCGCCGCCACTGCTCGGCGTGATCGCTGCCCTGTCCAGCGCGCTCGACCTGCAGGTGATCGCCGAGGGCGTGGAGACCGAATACCAGGCCGCGGTGCTCACCGAGCTGGGTTTCGCGCTCGCCCAGGGCTACCACTACAGCGACTCGCATCCGGTGTCCGAGCTGATCAGCGACCTCAACGAGCACCAGGGCCGGGTCGGCCCCGGCGTCGCGGACCGAGAACTCGGCGACGGCGACTCGGTTCGCGCCAACGGCTGGGTGCCGATGCCTTGATTCTGTTGGCGTTGCCTCGCTGATTCCCTCGAGGCCAGTGGCTCGCTTCCTTTGTCGCCGATACATGCTGCAACATGCGTTTGCTCCTCTACGGCTACGAGCGGCTACTCGTGTTTTGCCGCAGTCGTGTGCCAGGCGTAGCGGGGGATCCGCCCGGTAGCGTGCGGGGCATGACCGCGCAGGTGAGACTCGGGCTGCTCTTCGGGTTCGGTATCGGCGCCGGTGTCGCGGTGCAGGGACGGATCAACGGTGCGCTCGGTGCGCGGCTGCACGACGGGATTGCCGCAGCCACCCTCAGTTTCGGCATCGGGTTCTTGGTGCTCGCGGTGGCATTCGCGTTCAGTGGACGGCTGCGCGACGGCGCGCGGCAGGTGCGGCGGGCGTTGTCCGACGGCGCGCTGCGGCCGTGGCAGCTGCTCGGCGGTTTGTGTGGTGCGTTCTTCGTCGCGTGTCAGGGTCTGACTGTCGCGGCCATCGGCGTCACCGCGTTCACCGTGGCGACCGTCGCGGGGCAGTTGCTCAGCAGCCTGGTGGTCGACAGGCTCGGACTCGGCCCGAGCGGCCGCACGCCGGTTACGGCGGTGCGCCTGGTCGGTGCGTCGCTCGGCGTGCTCGCGGTGCTGGTGGCCGGGTTCGGCCACACCAGAGCCACCGGTGGTCTCTCTGTCCCCGATGCGCTGCGCGGCGCACCGACCGCGCTGCTGATCGTGCTGCCCGCGCTCGCGGGGATCGGTCTGGCCTGGCAGCAGGCAGTAAACGGCAAGGTGGGTGCGATCGGTGGGCCGTTCTCGGCGACTATCGTCAACTTCTGTGTCGGTCTGATCGCCCTGCTCATCCTCGAGGCCGCAGAGGTCTCGACCTCCAGCGGTCCGGCCGAATTCCCCACCCAGCCATGGCTTTACCTCGGTGGGTTCATCGGCGTCGCCTTCATCGCCCTTGCCGCGTCGACCGTTCGCTGGATCGGTGTCCTGCTCCTCGGCCTCACCTCCGTGGCGGGGCAGCTGATGGCCTCACTTGTCCTCGACGTCCTCACTCCGACCAGCGCGGGACTGTCGGTCACCGCGATCATCGGTTGCGCGCTGACCCTCGTCGCGGTGGGCATCGCCACTCGGTCGACATCCTGATCAGTGGTGCTGAGGTCGCCGTACCGGTGATCGTGCCGTTGCGGCGGGCGGGCGGCTGCGCGGTAGGGACGATGAGCAGGCGTTGTGCGGAGGAACTGGCGGACACGCCGTGTGCTCAGGCCAGTTTGCGCGACCGCAGTTCGTGCCCCTTGGACGTCTTACACCGTCCCGACTCCAGATCCCACTGCCAGCCGTGCAGGTTGCAGGTCAGGGTGTTCCCCTCCACCACACCGAATTTCGACAGGTCCGCCTTCAAATGCGGGCAGCGTCGCTGGATTTCCCAGCCGTCGAGTTCGGTGGAGGCGGAATCGTCGTGGGCTTCGGCGAACCAGCCGTCGGCGTAGGCGATCCGCTCGTCGGTGAGGCATTTGAAGAAGGTGTAGAGGAATTCGTTGTATCCGCCGATGCGCCAGGCCTGGAAGCGGGTGGACAGGAAGATGGTGTTCACCCAGTCCGGCTCGTTGTCGCGCAGCACCGTATGCACCAGTTCCGGTGCGATACGGAAGCCGTAGCGGTACTTGCCCTCGCCTTCGATCGGGCCGCGCACCACCCGCTTCGGGAAGTCGAGCACCACGGTTTCCTCGCCCATCACCAAGCCAACCGGGTAGCCGATGCCGTCGCAGATCAGATCGCTCTGCGCCATGATCGGTTCGAACAGCTTCTTCAGCGGTTCCAGCAGCGGGCCCTCCCCGGTGGCCCAGGTCGCCTTCTCGACCACCAGGTCCGACGCATGCCGCTGCGCCATCCGCTCGATGTATTCGGCTTTGTTGTCATAGATGTCGGCGGGATCGCTCGGGTGGGTCAGCGTCAGCTCGGCGCCGTGCACGTCGGCGACCGAACCGGGGATCATCAGGATGCCCCCGGAGTTGCCGTGGATGCGCATCTGCTCCAGGAAGACCACCTGATCGGGGAAGATGTTGCCCTCGTCGCCGCGGTCGTCGTTGAGGTAGCGCAATTCGTCGTCCAGGAACACCGGTGGGCCGGCCGAGGGCACCACCCAGGTGGCGCCGACCTGTTCGACGTAGCTGCGCGCCCGGTCCATGCCGCGCTGACGTTTCTGCTTGCCGAAGTTCGACTTGGTGCGGGCGGGGATGTCGTAGACCATCGGGTACCAGATGGCGCCCGAGTACTGCAGCAGGTGGATATCGATGTGACCGAACGCGTCGTGTAGTACGTCCATGTCGACGGGGCGGGCGTCGTTCATGTTGAAGCAGGTGGTCTCGCCGTCGGAGACGACAAGTCCGGAATCGCCGATCGGCCCGTCGGCCGGCGCGCGCAGCGCGATGATCATGACGTCCAGCTCGCCGCCCGGCCCGGCCACCGTGTGCTTGACCGAGTCCTCGGTCTCGACGAACTCGTGAAAGCCGAGCTTCTCCAGTTCCCGCCGCAGGTCCGGCACCGGGTAGTCCGGCAGCAACACGGTCGCGTCCTTGTTGACGTACTTCGCCAGGTGCCCCGCGTCGAAGTGGTCACGGTGCAGGTGCGAGACATACAGGAAGTCGCAATTGCCCAGCTCGTCCCAGTCCAGCTCGGTGTTGTCGGGGAACGGGAACCACGAACCGAAGTACGCGGGGTTGACCCAGGGATCGCAAAGGATCGACCCTGCTGCGGTGCGGATGTGGAATCCGGCGTGTCCGACGCTGGTGATCTGCACTAGCTGCTCCTCCTGACCGTTACCAGCCAACCAGGGTAGTGGTTACGGCGAAACGTCGCCGATGCAGTAGCCGTCCGGACCGGACAGCAGAGTGAAGGTGCGGGTCTGCGTCACGCCGGAGGAGTCGGTCACCGGAACCAGCACCGCGATGTAGTTCGTGCGCAACTGCTCCGAGCGAATCTCCTGGTCGGAGAACTTGGTGGTCCCGGTGAGCCTGCCCTGATTGTCGGCCAGCGGCGCGGAGACCGGGCGCCCGGTGCCCGTGGGATCCCAGGTGGCCGGGGCCGCAGCGCAGATCAGTGGGTAGGCGCCTTCCTTGTCGGCCGGGTCGAGCGGGGCGCCGGCGAACCTGGCCAGGTAGCGGCGCACGGTGTGCCTGGCATCGGCGTCGTTGTACTCGATGTCCGCGCCCGCGATGGCGACCCTGGGGCAGGCGTACCCGGTCTCGACAGCGGTGCGGTCCACCGCGACCGTGGTGGTCGGGCTCTTCCACACGGCCATGTCCTGGGTCGACGTGCCGGGCTGGGCAAGGGCGGTCAAGATGGCCTGCTGGTTCTCGTACATATCGGCCACGTTCCGCGGCGCGATGGTCCAGCATTTCGCTTGCGTTTCGGCAATGGTGTCGGATGTCAGGTCGGCTGCCCAACGCTGCACGGCGGCCGCGGCGGCGGGCAGTCCGGGGACCGCGCCGACGGGCGGAGCGTCGGCGGGAACCGGGGGCAGTGTCGAGGTGCTCGGTGGCGCGCCGATCGGAACGACGGCCGGCGGCGTCGTGCCGTGCGCGGTCACCCTCGGCGCGCTGTCGTCCGGAATTCCGACGGCCGAGTCGCAGCCGGTCAGCAGGACAGCGCCGGTCAGCGCCAAGCAGCCGAGCAGTACCCCGCGCGCAGGCGCCATCCGAGGTCGGGCTTGCGTGCACTGGATCGACGTCGCGGCCACCCCGTCCGAGCAGCGGGGTCGCGACGTTGCCGCCCGATCTCGATCCCGCGTTTTCCACTCGTGTGCAAGCGGTTTCGGTCGGGCACGTTCCACTGCGAAGATCCTCTTCTCTAGGCGGGTGGTCTGGGTGATCGCGCAGTCTCCGCTCTGGCGCGCGGTGGCGGCACGCTGCCGGAGGGGACAGGCAGCGACTACGCTAGCGGAATGGTGGAACCCGTCTACCGGACGATCGTCGGGCTGGCCCGAACCGTCTTCTTCCTCGAAGGTCTGAAGTTCACCGTCAAGGGGGATGAACACATCCCTGCGCGGGGCGGTGCCGTGCTGGCGGTGAACCACACCGGCTACTTGGACTTCACCTATGCGGGCCTACCGGCGCGCACCCCCAAGCGTTACGTCCGGTTCATGGCGAAGAAGGAGGTCTTCGACAACAAGATCTCCGGTCCGATCATGCGGGCGCTCAACCATATTCCGGTGGACCGATCCGCGGGCGCCGATTCCTACCAGGCCGCGGTCGAGTATCTGCGCCGCGGCGAGCTGGTCGGCGTGTATCCCGAGGCGACCATCAGCCGCAGCTTCGAGATCAAGGAATTGAAGTCCGGCGCGGCGCGCATGGCGATCGAGGCGGAGGTGCCGATCATCCCGATCGTCATCTGGGGCGCGCAACGGGTCTGGACCAAAGGTTTTCCAAAACGTCTCGGGCGCACCAACACTCCCATCTCGATCACGGTGGGCGAGCCGATCCAGCCGTACGAGCCCGCCGCCGAACTCACCGCCGAGCTGCGCTCGACCATGCAGGACATGCTGCTGGATCTGCAGAAGGACTACATCCACGAACCGGGCGCGTACTGGGTCCCGGCCCGGCTCGGCGGCAGCGCCCCTAGCCTGGAGGCGGCGGACGCCATGGATGCCGCGGAAGCGGAAGCCAAGGCCGCGCGCAAGGACGCGGCCCAGTAGTAAGGTCAGCTGAGGTGGCGCGGGAACCGGTTTACGACATCCGCTGAGCCGGGTCCGCACGGAGCTCGGGTCGATTTCTCGCGACCCGCTGGTGATCCTAGGCCTATGGCTCTGAATAGAGGTGCTCGCACGGCAGTCGAGGTAACTCTTCCGCTCCGTCCAAGACAGGGCTCTACGTGAGCTTCGTCAGTGGCCTGCATGGGCTCGGGGCGGGCAGGCAACCGCGGAAGAACATGGTGGGTGGGACGCCCATCAGGGTTCGGAAATCCGCTGACATATGGGATTGGTCGTAGTAACCGTTGGCGGCGGCCAATTCGGCCCACGGGATAGTTCCAGCATGGGACAGGACCTTACGTACCCGATCGATGCGGGCGAAGTGCTTGGGGGAGACGCCGATTCCGCTGGCGAACAGGTTGCGGAGTTGGCGTTCGCTGACCGACAGCCGAGCGGCGAGCTCGGGCACCGGGACGGGTTGGTCGGCCGAGATCCAGGCCACGGCGGCGGCTAGGAGATGGCGGTGGTCGCGCTGTGCCGGGTCGTCGGCGATGCGGCGCGGCAACTCGTCCTCGAGGTACGGGAGAACCTCCTCAGGCGCTAGTTCGATCAGTTCGGCGGAGAGGTCGGCGGCGGGGCCGGGCAGATCTTCCAGCCGCATCGTCCGATCGGTAAGTTCCGCGGCGGGCACGCCGAGCAGCGAACGAATGGCGCCGGGCGCCAGACGCAGACGGACGCATCCCGCAGGCTTGTTCGGCCGCCAGTAGGTCGCCTTGGTCTGCGGCCCGACGACGAGCGCGTCGCGCGGACCGTCGTGCTCGGCGGACAGCACTATCGTGGTCGCCGTCTGCGGAATGTGCGCCAACGGCTCGGACAGGGCGAGCACCGTCGGCATCCACGCGAGTTCGGTAAGCCATGGCCGCAACGACTCCGGCGCGAGCTCGAACGTCTCGACGAGGTCGGCCGTCACGACGGGCGGCGGATGCGGCATGGCGGTCACCGAATCCACTCTAAGCAGTCCGCTACCCGGCCGGGTGTGCCGAAATTTCCTAGAGACCTGGGCGTATGCGGAGCACGGTTGTTCGCATGATCGTGATCACCGGTGCGACAGGCACTATCGGCAGTGAAATCATCCGCCAGCTGGCGGACCGTGGCGAGCAGGTCCGAGCAGTGACCAGGGACCCAGGTCGCGCCGAGGTCCCTGCGGGCGTCGAGGTCGTGCGCGGCGACTACACCGACCTCGCGTCCATCGCGACGGCCATGACAGGCGCCGACGCCGCGTTCGTCGTCGGAGTGCTCGGCCCGGAGTACGTCGAGGCCGACCGCGCCTTGATCACCACGGCCCGCGAAGCGGGGATCGGCCGCATCGTCAAGCTCTCCGCCATCGGCACCGGCGATGTGAGCCTCGGCCGAGTCGGAACCTGGCATCTGCCCGGTGAGCAGGCCGCGCGCGAGAGCGGCGTGGACTGGACCATTCTGCGCCCCAGTTCTTTCGCCTCCAACACGCTGAGCTGGGCACAAGCCATCCGTTCCGGAAACCCGGTGCCGAACATGACCGGCCGGGCCACACAGGGCTTCATCGACCCACGCGACGTCGCCGGGGTAGCCGTCGAGGCGCTGCTGTCCGCCGAACACGCGGGCCGTGTCTATACGCTCACCGGCCCGGAGCTGCGCAGCACGCATGACCTGGCCGCGACTCTGGCCGCCGTCGTCGGACATCCGGTGCGGGTCGTCGATATACCGGAGGCCGAGGCGCGCGAGCACATGCTCACGGCTGGAATGTCCGCCGAATTCGCGGACGGAGCCTTGGCGGGTCAGGCCTACGTCCGCGCGGGACGCAACGCGATCGTCACCGACGATGTGCGCCAGATCCTTGGTCGCGCCCGCACGTACGCCGAATGGGCTACCGACCATGCGAGCGCGTTCGGCGCGGAGGTGACCGCGGTGGGGAACTCAGGCCAATCGCTGTGACCGTTGTCACATCGAATTGCTGAATGCATGGCGCTGGGCAAGGGTGGCATGACCGGCCGGACGGCCGATGTCGTGTGCTTACGCCAAAGGGGATTCGGATGAATCGTCGGATCATGTCGGTCTTGGTCGCGCTGGCCGCGGGATGTTCGGCCGCGGCGTTCGGCGGCGCGACCGCCTCCGCGGTGGCATTGAATCCGTTTCCCGGTGGGACCGAGGTATATCTCGACCACGGCGAGTCGACCGCGATCGCGAGCCTGAACCTCGGCCCCGCACTCGGTCAGATGGCGGTGGCCTGGTCGCCTGGGGCGAAAGCTTATCTCGGGCAAGGAATTACCGAGCACGCCCAGTCGGCCACCGAGACGCCGAACGGCGCCGTGTCGATCGAGGTGTACGGGCTGCTCTTTCAGCCCTCGCTCGTCGCGGTGACCACCGTCCCCGGCTGATCGTCGGGTACTGTGGCCCATGGTGTTATGCGCATGTAGATGTGCGCCGACGTGCAGACCTTCTGGCGACTGCCCGGACGGGATGGCATTGCGTGTGCCGTCCCGTCCGGTGTTTTCGCTACTGGGCGGTGGAGCGGAACGCCCGCAGTCGCAGGCTGTTGCTGACGACGAAGACCGAGGAGAACGCCATCGCGGCGCCGGCGAGCATCGGGTTCAGCAGGCCCGCCATGGCCAGCGGGATCGCTGCCACGTTGTAGGCGAAGGCCCAGAACAGGTTGCCCTTGATCGTGCCGAGGGTGCGCCGGGAGAGGCGAATCGCGTCGGCGGCGGCGCGCAGGTCGCCGCGGACCAGGGTCAGGTCACTCGCCTCGATGGCGACGTCGGTGCCGGTGCCCATGGCCAGACCGAGATCGGCTTGGGCGAGGGCGGCGGCGTCGTTGACGCCGTCGCCGACCATGGCGACTACCTTGCCCTCGGCTTGCAACCGCTTGACGGCATCCACTTTGTCTTGCGGCAGCACCTCCGCGATCACCTCGTCGATGCCCACCTGTTCGGCGATGGCCTCGGCGGCTGCCTTGTTGTCGCCGGTCAGCATGATCGGGGTCAGGCCGAGCGCGCGCAGCTGGGTGATCGCCTGCGCGGAGGTCGGTTTCACCGCGTCGGCGACCACGAGCACACCGCGCGCCGCACCGTCCCAGCCGACCGCGACGGCGGTCTTGCCCGCGGCTTCGGCGTCCCGTATGGCCTGTTCCAGGTCGGCGTCCAGCCGCATCGACCAGTCCGCCAGCAGGCGGGTGCGGCCGACGACCACGGCGTGGCCGTCCACCACCCCCTGCACGCCGAGGCCCTCGACGTTGGCGAAGCCTTCGACCGGTTTCAGCTCGCCCACGCGCTCGCGGGCGCCCTTGGCGATCGCGAGCGCGATGGGGTGCTCGGACGAATCCTCCAGTGCCCCGGCCAATGCCAGGACACGGTTGGGGTTTTCGCCCTCGGCGGTGACGACGTCGAGCAGCGTCATCTTGCCGGTGGTGACGGTGCCGGTCTTGTCCAGCACCACCGTGTCCACCCGCCGGGTCGATTCCAGCACCTCGGGGCCTTTGATCAGGATGCCGAGTTGCGCGCCGCGTCCGGTGCCGACCATCAGCGCGGTTGGGGTGGCCAGCCCGAGTGCGCACGGGCAGGCGATGATCAGCACGGCCACCGCCGCGGTGAACGCCGCGGCTACGGAACCGCCGGTGCCGAGCCAGAATCCGAGTGTCGCGACCGACAGCGCGATCACGATCGGCACGAAGATCCCGGAGATCCGGTCGGCCAGTCGCTGCGCCTGTGCCTTTCCGGTCTGGGCGTCCTCGACCAGCTTCGCCATCTGCGCGAGTTGGGTGTCGCCGCCGATCCGGCTGGCGCGTACCACCAGCCGCCCTCCGACGTTCACGGTGCCGCCGACTACGGCGTCGTCGAGACCGACCTCCACCGGCACCGACTCACCGGTGAGCATCGAGGCGTCCACGGCCGAGGACCCCTCCAGCACGACGCCATCGGTGGCTATCTTCTCGCCGGGCCGGACCACGAACCGATCGCCGACGGCCAACTGTTCCACCGGAATTCGTTGCTCGGCGTATCCGTCGCCGTGCTCCCGGGGCCCTGCGTGGTTGCGCTCGCTGCCTCCTGTGGGCCCGTCGCTCGCACGGCGCAGCACCGAGACCTCTTTCGCGCCGAGCTCGAGCAGGGCGCGCAGCGCCGCACCGGCGCGCCGCTTGGAGCGTGCCTCGAAGAAACGTCCGGCCAGAATGAAGGTGGTGACGCCCGCCGCGGCCTCCAGATAAATGCTCCCGGTGCCGTCCATGCGGGAGATGGTGAATTCGAACGGGTGCCTCATGCCCGGAGTTCCGGCCGTGCCCCAGAACAGCGCATACAGCGACCAGCCCAGCGCCGCGAGAGTTCCCATCGACACAAGGGTGTCCATGGTCGAGGTGCCGTGACGCAGGTTGGTCCACGCCGCGCGATGGAACGGCAGCGCTCCCCATGCCACGACCGGCGCGGCGAGGGTCAACGAGAGCCACTGCCAGTTGGTGAACTGCAGCGCGGGGATCATCGCCATGGCGATCACCGGTACCGTCAGCGCCAGCGAGACCAGCAGGCGAGTGCGCAGCATTGTGGTGGGTTCATCCTCGGCAGCGATTTCCCGCAGTTCGGGCGCGGCGGGTAGGGCCGCGGTGTAGCCGGCCTGCTCGACGGTAGCGATGAGGTCGCCCGGCGCAACATCGCCGGTGAAATCGACCCGCGCCTTCTCGGTGGCGTAGTTCACAGTCGCGGTGACACCGTCGAGCTTGTTCAGCTTCTTCTCGATGCGATTGGCGCAGGACGCGCAGGTCATGCCACCGATCACCAATTCGACCCTCCCGGTGGCGGGTAGTTGTGTCGCGGTGGTCATCGGGCGCTCCATTCTGTGTGACGTGAGGTGGTGCCCATCAGTGGCCGTGGTCGCTCGGTACGGGCTGCGGGTTGGTCTGCCCGGTGTGCGCCGGTTCGCCGGCCGGAGCGGTGGCGTGCGGCGCGACGGTCAGCGTGAATTCGGCGGTACGGACCACATCCTCGTGTTGAAAGTCTAGAAACAGTCGGTAGTCGCCCGCGCTCGGCGCCGTGACAGAGAAGGTGATGGTCGGCCCGGGCGCGGTCACGCTGTCGCCAGGGTGGCCGTCGGGGTGGACATGCAGGTAGGCGAGATCCGCGGCGCGCAGCGCTACCAGGTGGCCATAGGCCCCGAGATAGGGCTGCAGGTCGGTGACCGGCTTGCCGTCGCGGTGCATCGACACGGTGACTTTCGAGGCCTGCCCGGGGATGACGCTGCCGCCCAGCGTCCCGGTGTAGCCGCCGACCGTGCTGGTCATGGCCGCCGGGGGCAGCGGTTGCGGGTCGTATCCGCCGGCGACGCGCAGGTCGGCGCCGAGGGTCAGGTTGTCACCGCCCTCCGGGGTGAAGTCCGCGAACACCCGGTAGTCGCCCGATCGGGTGAGGTCGAGGGGAACGCTCCAGGTTCCATTGCCGTCGAGCACGGGGTGCACATGCTGGAAGGCCACCATGTCCCTGCGGACCACGATCAGATGCAGGTCTTTGTCGTGGCTTCGCACGTAGCGGGTGACGGGTGCGCCGTCCCGGTTCAGAATGCGGAAGCGCAGCGGGACATTCGGCGCCGCGGCGGTCTGCGTGGTGTCGAGCCGCAAGGTGTATCCGCGGTCGGTGGCCATCATTCCTCCAGGTACGTCGTCGGAGCGAGATCCGAGGGGCGCGGCCCCGTCCTCATGTGCGGTCGAATCGTGGGCGGGCTCGGCAGGCTCCGGGCCGATCGCCGCGCCGGTCGCCAGGGCGATACCGAAGACCGCGGCAAGGCCGAGGGCGAAACCGGCGAATTTCGTGGTTGCGTTCATCGAATGCTCCGTTCGGGGCTCAATCGGCGACCGGGTGGCCGGCCTGGACGGCGGCGGTGAGGTCGCCGCGCTCGACCGGACTGGTGCCCTCGACGGTCACCCGGCTGTCGGCGAGACCCACGGCGACGGCGGGCATACGGCCGATCTCGGCGGGGACGGAGGTGGCGCGGCGGCCATGCGTCATCCCGGTGACGGTCAGGGTGGTTGTGCTCACAGTGGTTCTCCTCGTCGTTGCCGTTACCCCGCTATTTCTACGGTACCCCCCTAGGGTATATGTCTGTCAAGGGGAGATGTCCAAACGAAAAGTTCGGTCCGCGACGAGGGGGTTCGTGCGGACCAGGCTCGGTCAGCAGTAGGTGACCGCGGCGACCGAAAAGCGCCGAGACGACCTGCGGGGCCGACTCCGATAGCTCGACATGGAGGAAGCCGCCCTCGATCGCGATCTGGGCATAGTCGACGGTTCGCTTCCGACGGTGGTATCGGTGCGGCCGATCTTGCTCAGCACCTGTCGAATGGCATCGCTGACGCGTTGCTGGCTTGAAGTTCCGATGCCGGCTGGCGGCGTTCCTGGCCGGACGCTGCCCTGGGGCGTGGCCGGTGATGTCGGCTGGGGTGTGCGGGGTAGGTGACGAGCGCGCCTTGTCGGCCCGCGACGTGGCCGCTGATCAGGATGTCCGACCCGATGATCAGCCGGACCTGCTCGGCGCGGTGCCCTGCCGGTCAGGGGCCGACCGCAGTCCGGGGCAGTGCGGACATCGGCCGGGTCAGGCAGAGTGCAAATGTCGGGCGGTAGGGGAGGTTTCGGTGGTGGATGGATCGGGGTGGGTGCCGAACAACCGGTCGGCGGTGCCGGAGGTGGTGACCGTGAACCAGTAGTGCTCGTTCTTGTAGTGGTGGTGGCGGTGGTTGCGCCATACCGCCCGGTACAGCGAGCCTTTCGGCTTGTAGTCGGTGTGGATGAGGTAGTGCGTCCACTCGTAACCGAGGCCGAGCAGTGTGATGGTGATCAGGAAGGTCAGGCCCAGGCTCAGACGTGGGAAGGCGAACGCGGCCAGGGCGATCAGCACGATGACCAGTACTGACAGTGTCTTCGTCGGAATGAATGTCAGCGGAATATTACGCGGATCGACATGGTGCTCGCGGTGTTTGCGGGCGAGCTCGCTATCGATCGGGATCGGGCCGAGCTGCCTCGGTCGCCAATGCAAGACGGTGACATGCACGATCCACTCGAAGACCGGGAAGACCGCCAGCATCACCGCGGGCACGAGCAGGTCGGTCGGCTGCCGGTCGCCGACGACGATCCGGCCGATCACGGCGCCGACCAGGACTGTCCCGATCATCCACGGTGAGGTATGGCGGAGAAATTCGCGGAAGGCTTCGCCGAGGGGGAGCCCGCGGCGCAGGGCCCGCTCGTCCCGGCGCGCCTGCGCCCGCGCGTCTTCGTTCACCGAATCCGGTTCGGATGCTGTGGATTTGGTCATGGTTCTTCCTAGGTGGGGCGTGATCAGGGTCCGCCGAGGACTTCGATCAGAGCGGTGGTCGCCGGCTCGAGCAGGGCGCGAGCAGTGGTGGCGGCCTTCTGCGGCCGTCCCGCCACGATGGCGACGGCCAGTTCGCGGTATGCCTCGACGTTGCCCACCTCGGCGGACATGATCGGAGCCAGCGCCGCGAGCGCCGGTTCATAGGCGGCGCGCAACATGTTGAACATCAGCCGGAACACGATCGAATCCGCCGCGTCCACGACGTGATCCCAGAACTCCATCGCATACCGCTGCTGGGCGATCGGATCGTCTTCGGCGGCAAGTGCTTCGGCGGAAGCGTTCAGGAGCGCCCCGACCTCGTCGGCCCCGGTCACGGCGGCCTGCCGCGCGGCCAACTCCGCCACCTTCGGTCCGTTATGCAGCCGAGCCTCCAGAATGCTCCGCGCTACGGAGGGGTCGAGTTCGCCGGCCTGCACAAGCAGCCGGGGCAGGACCTCGAGCCCCGCCCCGCGTCGATAATCCAGCACGGTCGTAGCGTCTCCCTGCCGCACGACCACCAGACCGGCCGCCGCCAGCCGTTGCAGCGCCTCCCGCACGGCGGGCCGCGACACCCCCAGCGACTCCGCCAACTGCCGCTCGCCGGGCAGCGTCGTACCGGGCGTCAACTCCCCACTGAGCACATCGGCCGCGATCTGCTCGAACACATCCGCCGACACCGACCGCTTGACCACAGGTTGCAACGCCATGCGTCTACTGTGCGCCATTATTGGTCAGGAGGTCAAGTGGTCAGACCAATTCCGAGCGGTAATCGGGCGTCGGCAAGGCCTGCGGGTGGGAATTCGCCGCGTCGGGTTCTCAGGAGCTGGCGATGGTCTCTATCAGGCTTGCGAAGCTTTCTTTGCCGTGGCCGGCTTTGATGCCTCTGTGCGTGAGGGACCTGATGAGTTGGGGCAGTTCAGTGTTGATGCCGCGCTCTTGGGCGGCTTGGAGGAGGTGGTCCATAAGGGGCGCGTCGAGTTCGAGCCATTCCTCGTCGCCGGGATATCGACCGTTGTCTATCTGTTGGGCGTAGTCGGCGATGACCGACGCGATCGTGGTCGACATCCAGTGATTCAGCAGTGGGGTCGTCGTTGTCGCACGGACCTCGGCCGTGCGCAGCAATGCTGCGCTGTACAGGTATCCGATCAGGGTGGCCCACGCGAAGTTCAGCATCGCGACGTCGTAGAGCGCCGCCGTGCTGGGGTCCGGTCCCAGGTAGGTCGCGCTACCCAGCTGCCCGAGCAGTCGTTCGTGATGCGCGAACAGTTCTTCGGAACCGCTGTACACCAGCACTGTCTCCGGCTTGCCGACATGTTCGGGATGCGCCATCAGTGCACCGTCGAGGTACCGGCCGCCACGTTCTCCCACCCAGGCGGCCAGTTGCCGGGCCTGCACACCGGTGCCCGAGGTCACGTTCACCAAGTCGCGGGATGTGATGTGCTGCTCGGCTCGTCCGAGGATCCGAGCAGCAGCGTCGTAGTCATCGACGCACACGACGACCAGGGACGCGCCGTCGAGAGCTGCATGCAGTGAATCCGCTCGTAGAATCGAGCGCGGATGAGCGGCGTCCTCGTGCTCGTCCCAGAACGTGACCGCGTTGTCCATAGCCAGAGCTTCGGCCAGCGCCGCTGCTCGGACGCCGCGTCCTACCACGGTCACGGGTATCCCCGTAGGTGCACGCATGATGTCTTCTCTCCTCATCGCTGCCCACCGAGACGTCGGCGAAGGGCTTGATGCGGCTACGCTAATCCTTCACATGGATGTGAGAGTCAAGTCGGAGAACCACGATGCGCATCGGTGAATTGTCGGAACGAACGAACGTCAGCCAACGGCTGCTGCGGTACTACGAGGAGCAGGGCCTTTTAGCCCCCCTTCGCGAGCCGAGCGGTTACCGAAGCTATCGCGCCAGCGATATCAACCGGGTCCACCGCATCCGCACTCTGCTGGCCGCAGGCCTCAACACTGCCACCATCGCCCATGTCCTGCCCTGCACCATCGACACCGACGACGGGCTGGCCGCGGCCTGCCCGGACCTGCTCGCCGATCTGCACCGAGAACGCGACAGGATCTCCGCTGCCATCGACGAGCTCAACAGCGCACAGCACGCCCTGGACTCCATCATCGCCGCCACCAATCGATGAATCGCCGCTTCCGCTCCGCTTCGTCGGGCGAGGTCATCGGCTCGCGCGGGTGGTTTTCCGGACATGAAGACAGTTACGTCACCGTCGAGTCGACAGACGGAATCGTGCCCCCGCCGATTTCGGCCGCCCGCTAGCCTTGCTGAACGAACGCTGCGCGGTGGTACCGGCTCTCACGTGGGGTCGGAGCCGCGGATAGCCGACAGCCATATGGTGGTGGCGGCTGCTATCGCGGTGGCGCCCAGGAACGCGGGAAAGCCGCCATTGTCGAGGTAGACCCACAGGAGTGCGGCGAACGGGGCAGCGACGGTGGATTGCGCGTCGAGCAAGAGGCGACGGCGCAGCCGGGTGGCGGCCGAGGCCAGTGCAGGTGCCTCGGGGTCGGGACGGCTGGGATTGTCGATCAGGCGGCCGGGTGGTTCCACATCACGGATGCGCCCGGAGGGATAGAGGCGGTGCTCGGCGACGTGAATCGTGCGGTCGGTGAGTTCGGCCTGGGTTTCGGTGAGGGTGATCAGCGCCGGGTCGAAGTAGACCGGGAGCCAGCGTGGCCGACCAGTGCCCCCGACCTGCAACCACGACCGGCTGAGCAAGCGGTGCTGCTGGCGGATGCGGGTAACTCGCACAGTTCGTGCGGTTCCCGAACGCCAGAACGGAACCAGGCCCCGAGCGACGCCGAGCCGGTACCCCGTGTATCCGATAACGCCGAGAACCACGGAAGAGATCGCCGCCACTTGGTCCAGAGTGGCGAACGGCGCCCAGGCGGCACAGACCACCAGAGCGCCGATCGTCACCGAGATCGGATAGGCCAACGGGTGGCCGGATCCGAAACTCACTTCACGAAACCGATTTTCGTGTAGTCCGCGGAGGCGAGGCCGAACGCGCCGTAGTTGGCGAGACCGGTCCGCACTGCCTCGGTGCCCGCGGATTGCACGATGGGCAGCGAGAACCCCTCCTGGAAGATCATCCGGTCCGCCTTGTTCGCCAGCTCGATGGCCTTCGCCGGATCGAGCTCGGAGATGATCTCCTCGATCAGCGCGTTCAGTTCGGGCGTGCCGATCCGGCCCTTGTTGCTCAGCGGGTTCGCCGGATCGTAGGCATAGATCTGTGGCAGCGCACCGAGCGGGAAGATGCTCTTGGACCAGGTGAACTGGGCGATATCGAAATTGCCCGGATCAATGACATCGGTGAACAGCCCGTTGCCCGGGTAGGTCTGTACGACCAGCTCGACACCGACCTGTGCCAGGTTCTGCTGGGCGATCTGGGCCATCTGCACCCAACTGTCCTGCTGGTACATAGCGTCGCGGATCTGCAGCTTGCGGCCGTCCTTCTCCCGGACGTCGCCGTTGAGCTTCCAGCCGAGTTCGTCCAGCATGCGCGCGGCCTCGTCCGGGTCGTAGGCCACCGATTCGGCGTTGTCCTGGTAGCCCTTCTGGCCTTCCAGGTAGATGTGGTTGTTCAGCGGCTTCGGATTCTGCACGATCCCGTTCTGAGTTGCGGTAGCGATGCCCTGCCGGTCGATGGCTTTGGAGATCGCGATGCGGAGCTTGGGGTCGGCCAGGATCGATCCTGGTGCGCCGTTGAACGTGAAATGCGAGAACCTGGGGGCCGACGAGCGCCGCACCGTGATTCCCGGCGAGTTGGTCGCGGTCTTCACCTCGTCGATGCCCGACACCGACACGGCGTCCAACTCGTTGTTCTGCAAGGCGTTCAAGCGCGCCGAGTAGTCGAGCACGCTGTAGGTGACGGTATCCAGCTTGGGCGGGTCACCCCACCACTTCGGATTGCGGCTCAGCACGATTCGCTGCTGCGCACGGTCGACCGACGTGATCACGAACGGACCTGACGACACCGGAAGCCCAGCGCGGTCGACAGTGTCGAAGGCGTTGGGCGACTGCGTCGACGCCTTCGGATACAGCGGATTGAACAGACCCTGCCATTCCGCATAGTGCTTGCCGAACGTGACAACCGCCTGTCGGTCGTCGACGCCGCGCTCGACTTTGTCGACGCGGCTGTAGCCCTGGGTCGCGGCAACCTGGAAGTCGTTGTCGCGACCGCTCAGCGCTTCCGCTTGGGAGCGCAGGTCTTCCCAGGTGATCGGGCTCCCGTCGGACCAGACCGCCTTCGGGTTGATGGTGTAGGTGACCTGCTGCGGACTGGTGTTGGTGAGCTGGACATCGGTGAAGTAGTTGTGATCAACCTCGAGCTCGCCCGCGGCGTCGGCCGTGATCGTTCCCGGCATAGTCCAGCCGACGACCTCCGACACGTCGCCATCCGCGTCGACGTGCAGGGCGTTGAACGTGGCCGGAAAGGCGGTCAATGCGAGGCGGAGATTTCCGCCGTCACGAATCTCGTCCCGGTCCTTCGGGTTGATGTCGTTGGTCGCACCGATCGCGCTCGAAGCTTGTTGCACACCACCGTCGTCGGAGCAGCCCGACAGGAGCAATCCGGCCGCCATGCATGAGATAGCGAAGCGTGTACCGAAAGCTGTGGTTCGAGGAATCATTCGAGGAACCCGATTTTCGTGTAGTCGTAGGACGCCAGGCCAGGCGCACCGTAGTTCGCCAAGTCGGCGCGCACCCCGATGTTGCCCGCCGACTGCATCAGCGGCAGGGAGTGACCTTCCTCGAACACTCGGCGATCGAGCTGGTTCGCTAGCTCGATCGCCTTCTTCGGGTCGAGTTCCGACATCGTCTGCTCGATCAGCGCGTTCAGTTCCGGCGATCCGATCCGGCCGTAGTTGCCCTGCAAATCGTTCGGGTTGTATCCGTAGATCTGGTTGAGGCTTCCGAGCGGGAACGGGTCACCCACCCAGGTCCACTGCGCGACGTCGAAGTTGCCGGGCTGGATCACATCGGTGAAGTAACCCTTGCTCGGCTTGGTTTCGATATTCAGCTTGACGCCGATCGCGGCGAGGTTCTGCTGGATGATCTGCGCGACCTGCACCCAGGTGTCGTCCTGGTACATGACGTCGCGAATCTCCAGCTTGCGGCCGTCCTTCTCCCGGACGTCGCCATTGAGCTTCCAGCCCAATTCGTCGAGTTCCGTGGCGGCTGCGGCCGGGTCGTACCCGAGGCTGTTGTCCTGGTATCCGACCTGCCCCTGGAGGTAGATATGGTTGTTCAGCGGTTTCGGGTTCTCGACCAGGCCGTTCTGGATGGCGGTGACGATGCCTTGCCGGTCGATCGCCTTCGAAATGGCCACGCGAAGTTTCTGATCGGCCAGGATCGATCCCGGTGCGCCGTTGAAGGTGAAGTGGTTCCAGGCGTTGCCCGGTGCCCGCCGGATCGCGACGCCGGGCGTGTTCTTCGCGGTCTTCAGGTCGTCGCGGGTACCGAGGCCGACCGCGTCGATCTCGTTGTTCTGCAGTGCTGGGAGCTGAGCGGAGGAATCGAGCACGCTGAAGGTGATCGTGTCGAGCTTAGGGGTCGCACCCCACCACTTGGGGTTGCGGCCCAGCACGATTCGTCCCTGTGCCCGGTCCGTGGACTGGACGAGGAACGGTCCCGCGGTCAACGTGATGCCGTCGACGAGGCTCTTGTTGAACGCTTCGGGCGTAGCCGTGACGGACTTGGGGAAAAGGAACGTATTGCCCGCGAATTGCCCGCGCCATTCGGCGAAGTGCTGCTTGAACGTGATGATCGCCTGCCGGTCGTCGACGCCGCGCTCCACCTTTTCGACCCGGTCGAAGCCGCTGTTGTTGGCGATCAGGAACGCCTTGTCGACGCCGCTGAGTGCGTTGGCCTGGGACTGGATGTCTTCCCAGGTGATCGGAGTGCCGTCGGACCACACGGCCTTCGGGTTGATGGTGTAGGTGACCTGTTGGGGATTCGTGTTGGTCAGCTGGATGTCGGTGAAGTAGTCGGTGTTGACCGAGAGCTCACCCGCCGCATCGGTGGTGAACGAGCGCGGCATCATCGGCCGCTCGAGTCCGCCGATCTCGGCGTCGTTCCCGTCGTTGGACAAGGTGTTCCAGTTCGCGGGAAACGAGGTGATGGCCAGTCGCAGATTGCCGCCGTCGCGCAGCTCGCCGACATCTCGTGGGTTGATGTCGTTCGTGGTGCCGAGCGAGGCGGAGGAGCCCGCGGGTGCGTCCTCGTCATCCGAGCCACACCCGGCAGCCACCAGTCCGACCGCGACGACGGCAACCGCCAGCCGTGTCGTCAGTGAACGAATCCGCATGGTTCGCTCCTTCCCGCAGCGCTGCTGCGTATCTACTTCAGGAAACCGATCTTGGTGTAGTCGTAGGACGCGAGCCCCGGGGACCCGTAGTTGGCGATGTCGGCGCGGATGCCGAAGTTTCCCTCGGATTGAGTCAGCGGTAGCGAGTGACCTTCCTCGAAGACCGCCCGATCTACCTGGTTGGCCAGGTGGATGGCCTGCGCCTGGTCCAGCTCCGAGAGGGTGCGGTCGATCAAAGCGTTCAGTTCGGGCGAGCCGATGCGACCGTAATTGCCCTGTAGGTCGTCGGGGTGATAGCCGTAGATCTGCGGGATGCTGCTCAGTGGGAATGCGTCGCCCATGAAGACGAACTGGGCGGCGTCGAAGTCGCCGGGCTGGATGACATCGGTGAAATAGCCGGCGCCGGGCTTGGTGTCGATCACCAGCTCGACCCCGATCCCGGCCAGGTTCTGCTGGATGATCTGCGCGATCTGCACCCAGGTCGGGTCGTTGTACATGACGTCACGGATGACCAGCTTGCGGCCGTCCTTCTCCCGGACGTCCCCGTCGAGTTTCCAGCCGAGGGCGTCGAGCTCGCGCGCCGCCGCGGCCGGATCGTAGCCGAGGCTGTTGTCTCGGTAACCCTCCTGTCCCTGCAGGAAGATGTGGTTGTTCAGCGGCTTGGGGTTCTCCACCAGCCCGTTCTGGGTGGCGATTGCGATGCCTTGGCGGTCGATGGCCTTCGAGATCGCCACGCGCAGTTTCGGATCGGCGAGGATGGAGCCGGGAGCGCCGTTGAATGTGATGTGGCGCCAGCGATTACCCGGTGCCCGGCGGATGGCCAGCCCCGAGGTGTTGCGGACGGTTTTCACGTCATCGATCGTGGCCAGGCGCACCGCGTCGAGTTCGTTGTTCTGCAGCGCGCCCACCCACGCCGCGTGGTCGAGCACGCTGTAGGTGATGGTGTCGAGCTTCGGCTTGTCGCCCCACCACTTCGGGTTGCGGCCCAGCACGATTCGGCCCTGTGCCCGATCGGTGGACTGGATCACGAACGGGCCTGCGGTCGGCCCCATACTGTCGACCAGGCTGTGGTTGAACGCCTCGGGGTCGGCGGTCACCGACTTGGGGAACAGCGACATGTTTCCGGCGAATTGCCCGCGCCATTCCGCGTAGTGCTGCTTGAAGGTGATGATCGCCTGCCGGTCGTCGATGCCGCGTTCCACTTTTTCGACCCGGTCGAAGCCGCTGGTGATGGCGATCAGAAAGCGCTTGTCGGCGCCGCTGAGCGCGCTGGCCTGGGAGCGGATGTCCTCCCAGGTGATCGGGGTCCCGTCGGACCACACGGCCTTCGGGTTGATGGTGTAGGTGATTTGCTGCGGGTCGGTGCTGGTCAGCTGGACGTCGGTGAAGTAGTCGGTGTTGACGGCCAGCTGCCCTGCGGCATCGGTGCTGAACGCGCGGGGAACCAAAGGCCGCTCGATATCGGCGATCTCGCCGTCGTTCCCGTCGTTGGACAGCGTGTTCCAGTTCGCTGGGAACGTGGTGATGGTAAGCCGTAGGTTGCCGCCCTCGCGCACCTCGTCCGGGTTCCGGGGATTGATGTCGCTGGTGGCGCCCAGCGCGTCGGAAAGGCCCTCGGACGAATCGCCGCTATCGGAGCCACAGCCCGCGACTACGAGCCCGAACGCGACGACGGGAACCGCCCAGCGCACCGCGCGTGACCGGGTGCGGCCTCGGCTCGTTCGGATCCGCATCGCGCTCTCCTCCCTAACGGCTGACGGCCGGAACCGGCACGGCGTCGATCAGCGCCCGCGTGTACTCGTGCTTCGGCTTCGCGAAGATCTGTTCCGCGGCGCCGTATTCGACGATCTGACCGCGGTACATGACGGCGATCTCGTGCGCGAGGTTGCGCACCACGGACAGGTCGTGGGAGACGAACAGGTACGACAACGCGCGCTCGGCTTGCAAGTCGCGCAACAGGTTCAGCACACCGGCCTGGATCGACACGTCCAGCGAGGACACCGGCTCGTCCAGCACGAGCAGCTCCGGATCCAGCGCGAGGGCGCGGGCGATGCTGATGCGCTGCTTCTGCCCACCGGAGAAGTCGGCGGGGTAGCGGTCGGCATGTTCGGAACGCAGGCCGACCTGTTCCAGCAATTGCGGTACCCGGCGGGCGATCTCGGTGCGCGGGCGGCCGTCGATGCGCAACGGTTCGGCGACGGCGTCGAAGATCGGCAGGCGTGGGTCCAGCGAGGCGGTGGGGTCCTGGAAGACGATCTGCATCTTCCTCCGGATCTCGCGCCTGCGCGCCTTGCTCAGCGTCGCGACGTCGCTGCCCATGATCTCGATGGCCCCGGACTGCGGGCGGATCAGATCGAGAATCTGGGTGAGTGTGGTGGATTTGCCGGAGCCGGACTCACCCACCAGCGCAAGGGTGCGACCGGCCCGCACTTCGAAGCTGATCCCATCGACCGCCCTGATCTCGCCCTTGCGGCGGCGCAGCACCACGCCCGAGGTGATCGGGAAGGTCTTCACCAGGTTGGAAACCCGCAGCACCACCTCCGATTCCGCCTCCGGCTCGGCCTCCGGTTCGGTGACCTCACTGCGGTAGGCCTCGAACAACGCGTCCGTGCCGACCTCGGCGGTGCGGATGCAGGCGGCCGCATGCCCAGGGTCGGTCTTCTCCAGCGGCGGTTCGGCGGCCAGGCAGTCGTCGATCGCGATCGGGCAGCGCGGCGCGAACGAGCAGCCAGGCGGCAGCGCGTGCATAGCGGGCGGCGCGCCGACGATCGGAATCAGCGGTCGGCGCGGGGGACCATCCATGCGTGGGATCGAGCCGAGCAGCCCCACGGTGTACGGCATCCGTGGTGCGCTGAACAGCTCTGTGGTGGCGGCGGTTTCGACGATCTTGCCCGCGTACATCACCGCGACGCGGTCGGCGAGGGTGGCGGCGATACCCATGTCATGGGTGATCATGATGACGCCCGCTCCGGTGATGTCGCGCGCCTTGCGCAGCAGGTTCAGGATCTGCTTCTGCACCGTCACGTCGAGCGCTGTGGTCGGCTCGTCACAGATGATCAGCGCCGGATCATTGGCGATCGCCATGGCGATGACCACGCGCTGGCGCTGGCCGCCGGAGAACTCGTGCGGGAATGCCTTTGCCCGCATCTCCGGGTCGGGGATGCCGACCAAGTCGAGCAGCTCCACCGCCCGCTTCGCGGCCTCGGCCTTGCCCATCGCGCCGTGCGCCAGCAGAGCTTCCGCGATCTGATCTCCCACCCGGTAGACCGGCGTGAGCGCGGACAGCGGGTCCTGGAAAACCATGCTGATGGCACTACCACGCAGCTTGGACAACGGGCGGTCGCCGAGCCCGAGCAGCTCGCGACCCTGGAACCGGATAGAGCCGTTGACGCGAGCCTGCTCAGGCAGCAGGCCCATCACCGCCAGCGAGGACACCGACTTACCTGAACCGGATTCACCGACGACGGCCAGCACCTCGCCGTCGGACACGTTGTAGGTGACGCCGCGGACCGCGTCGATCCGGCCCTCCTCGCTGGGAAAGGAGACGTGCAGATCCGTGATCTCCAGCAGCGGTGTCGTCGAGTTCTTCTCGCCCATGACTTTCTCGGTTGCGCCTGCGCCCGTCATGCGGTGTCCTTTCTCGCATGGGTCATGCGTGCGCCTTCTTCTTCGACCGAGCCCGCTTGGCTCCGGGATCGAACGCGTCGCGCAGGCCGTCGCCGACCAGGTTCGCGCACAGCACCGTGACGATCAGCAGGCCACCCGCGAACAGGAACAGCCACGGATAGGTCAGCGCCGACTTGGTGCCCGCCGCGATCAGCGAGCCGAGCGACACATCCGGCGGCTGCACACCGAAACCGAGGAAGCTCAGCCCGGTTTCGGCCATGATCGCCGAGCCGACGGTGAGCGTGGTGTCGATGATCAGGATCGAGGCGATGTTCGGGATGATGTGGCTCAGGATCACCGTGCGGGTCGGTGCGCCCATGTACCGTGCGGCCCTGACGAATTCGCGGTCACGCAAGCTGAGCGTCAGCCCGCGCACGATGCGCGCGGAAATCATCCAGCCGAAGCAGGCCAACAGGACGATCAGCAGCAGAATGGATCCGCTGCCCTTGGTGCGCGGCGCGAACAGCGCGATGATGATGAAGCTCGGCACCACGAGCAGCAGGTCGACCAGCCACATGATGGCGCGGTCGGTCCAGCCGCCGAGCAGCCCGGCCACCGAGCCGGCGGTGGCCGCGATGGCGGTGGAGAACAGGGCGACGCAGACACCGATGACCAGCGACTTCTGCAGGCCACGCAAGGTCTGCGCGAGCACGTCCTGGCCGATCTGGGTGGTGCCGAAGGGGTGCTCGAGGCTCGGCGGTTTCAGCAGCGCTGTGTAGTCCAACTGCTGGTAGTCGTAGGTCAGGAACGGCGGGAGCGCGAAGCTCGCGACGAACAGCGCGATCAGTATCAACGCGCCGGCGATGGCGGACTTGTTGCGCAGGAAACGTCGCCAGACCAGCTTGCGCCGCCCGGTACCGGTGACCTCGGGCGCACCTTGGACGATGATTTCGGCTTCGGTCACGACTCCGCCTCGCTAGCGCTCGGCTCCACCGTGACCGGCGGTGCTGTGTTGATGGTTCGCTCGCTGCGCTCACTCACGACTCCGCCTCGCTAGCGCTCGGCTCCACCGTGACCGGCGGTGCTGTGTTGATGGTTCGCTCGCTCACGACACACGCACCCTGGGGTCGAGAATCGCGTACACGATGTCGGAGAGCAGGCCCGACACCAGCACAACCAGGCCGGCGAACGCAGTCACCGTCACCACTACGTACAGGTCCTGGGCATTGATCGAGTCGACCAGCCATTCGCCGACGCCGTGCCAGCCGAAGATCTTCTCGGTGAACGTGGCGCCGGTGATCAAGCCGCCGAGGCTGTAGGCGAACAGCGTCGCCATCGGGATCAGGGCGGTGCGCAGGCCGTGCTTGTACAACGCCTTGCTGCGGGTCAGGCCCTTTGCGCGGGCGGTGCGGATGAAATCGCTCTGCAGTACGTCGAGCATGGCGTTGCGCTGGTAGCGGCTGTAGCCGGCCATGCCGCCGAGGGCGAGGCCCGCCGTGGGCAGAATCAGGTGCTGGACGCGGTCGAGCAGCTGCGGCCAGAAACCGTCGATCCTGCTCGCCGATGTCTCGCCGGTATAGAGGAAGATCTGCGAGCCGGTGAGCGAATTGATCTCCAGCGCACCGTATTTCAGCAGCGTAGCGAGCAAGAACACCGGCGTGCTCAGCACGAGCAGCGACACCACCGTCGTGAAGTAGTCGCTGAACTTGTATTGCCGGATCGCCCCCGCCGCGCCGATCAAGACGCCGAGCACCGTGCCGACCAGCGAACCGACGATCAGCAGTCGCAGACTCACCGCGACCCGCCGCGGCAGCTCCTCGCTCACCGGTTGGCCCGCCAGCGTGTTGCCGAAATCGCCGTGTGGGATGCCTTTGATCCAGGTGAGGTAGCGCTGCGGGATGGGATCGTCGAGGTGCAACTCCTCGGCCTTGGCGTCGATCACTGCCTGTGGCGGTCGCGGGTTGCGTTGTTCGAGACTGTCCAGGGGCCGGAACGTCAGTGACGCCAGGCTGAACGTCAGGAACGAAGCCAGCAGCAACAGCACGACATAGTTGAGCGCGCGTCGTAGCAGGAAGCCGGTCATCAGTCCTCTGGTCTTTCGGCTGGCGGGCCAGCGTCGGTATTGCCCCCCGATCATAAGGATGCGGGTGCGTACGCGTGTGGCACGCGGTGTTCGGGCATGTCCGCATCGGTCCGGCGGTGAGCCGGGCGGCCGGGCCGTCCGGCAGGATGGAATAGGTGACGCTCTTGCACCTGCCCAAGCCGAAGATGGTGGCCACCGATGTGGACGGGACGCTCATCGATCACGATGAGCGGGTCACCGCGCGGACCAGGGCGGCCGTGGACGCGCTGATCACCGACGGGGTGCCTTTCGTGCTCGCCACCGGGCGTCCGCCGCGCTGGATCGACCCGGTGGTCGACGGGCTGGGGTACGCGCCGCTGTGCGTGTGCGGCAACGGCGCGGTGATCTACGACAGCGCCGCCGATCGGGTGCTGGCCAGCATGACACTGGACGTGGCGACGCTCGGCTGGCTGGCGGACCTGGCCGAACGGGCGTTGCCCGGCTGTGGTCTCGCGGCCGAACGGGTCGGTGCGAGCGCGCACGACGCGGTGACGCCGCAGTTCGTCAGCTCGCCGCAATACGAGCACGCCTGGCTCAATCCCGACGACACTTCTGTCGCCCGCGAGGAAGTCATCGACGCTCCCGCCATCAAGATGCTGGTCCGCCTACCGGGTGCGCGTAGCTCCGACATGCGTACCGTGCTCGCGCCGCTGATCGGGGAGCGCGCCGACATCACTTACTCGACCGAGCACGGGCTCATCGAACTCTCCGCACCAGGCATCAGCAAGGCTTCGGGTCTCGCGGTGGTCGCGCAGCGGCTCGGCGTGGCGGCGGACACCATCATCGCATTCGGCGATATGCCCAACGACGTCCCCATGCTCACCATGGCGGGCCACGGCGTCGCGATGCGCAACGCCCACCCCGAAGCTCTCGCCGCCGCCGACGAGGTCGCCGAATCCAACTCCGACGACGGTGTGGCCCGGGTGCTCGAACGTTGGTGGGTCTGAATATTCCGATGGTCGGCGTGCGGGACGGAACCTGGACGGTCTTCTCGAGGTCGGTCGATGTTGTGGCAGAAGTGTTCGGAGCCCGCGCGCTTGGTTGGCGGCGGGCTCCGAAGAGGGTGGCGCTGTACGGGTTCGGTATTCAGCCCTCCGGGGATGAGGACGGGGCGTGCTCACCAGCGGGTGCCGGGGTACCCACCGAGGCGATAGCAGCGGGCGCAGGGCCTGCGGGTGTCTGGACATCCCGGGTTGAGCCGACGGGTGCTTCGGCACGGTTCTGCGCGGGGGTGCCCGCGTGCGCCTGCGGGGGGCCTGCGGGTGACTGGGCGCTGTCGGAGGCCTGGTTGTCCGGGACTGAGCCGGCAGGTGCTTCGGCACGGTTGGGGGCGGGTGTGCCTGCGTGCGCCGACGCGGGGCCGGCGAATGACTGGCCACCGCCCGTAGTCGCGTTGCCATCCGGAGCTGCGTCGACTGTGGAGGCAGGGTCGCCCCCGGCGGCAGTGCGGGCTCGGGCCACGTCCGCGGCCGGAATGCCTGCGGGAGCGGGACCTGCCACCGCACCGTTCCGGCTGCGGCTCATCTCCTGCTGGTAGGTGTCGTTGTAGGTCTTCCAGACCGTGGTGACGATGCCGGTGGGCTGGTTGAGAATCAGTGAGCCGTACTGGAAGTCGGCGCGCTGACCGTCCGGGACCGGGTAGGCGTTCGTCGTCGGGAGACCGAGGATGCCCGCGTCGGCGCCGAGCTGGAGGAAACGGTCCAGGATGGCGCCGAGCACCTCGACGACACGCCCGTTCGGTGCGGTGTAGACATAGCCGTTGGTGAATTTGGCGTATTGCTGGCCCTGCGCCGCGGGGAGCACGTCCGACTGCGCGACGCCGAGCGGACCGTCCGGGCCACCGGTCGCCGACCAGTGCCTGGCGATGATGTTCTCCTGCACCATGTTCAGCAACTTGGTGGTCAGCGCGGTGAGGGCCGCCAGATCGGTGTGGCTGTGCGGCGGGATCTGGTTGTTCGGCCCGGACGTACCCGGGGTGCCGGCCGCGAGGTCGCGGATCCGGTCCATCAGTGCGTATGCCGCGTCGCCGGGGCAGCTGGTGTTGCCCACGTCGCGGTGCGCGAAGACGACCGGCAGCCGCACGGCCTCACCCTGCGCGTAGGGGGTGAACTGGGTGCCCTCCGAGTACATCGTGGTGTAGCCCTTGGGATCCAGCCCCGCGACTTTGGTGCGCCAGCCGATGAACTGGCCGATCGCAGTGAGCGATTCGTTCGTGGGCTGCTCGGATTCGTAGTTGCCCATCAGCGCGACACCGGAGGTGTTCTCGTTGAACCCGCCCGCGTGTGCGCCTTGCACTGGGCGGTCGAGCCCACCGAAGCGGCCCTCGAAGATCTGGCCGTACCTGTCGATGAGCGCGTTGTAGCCGATGTCGCACCAGCCGAGCGTTTTCGCGTGGTAGGTGTAGATCGCGCGGACGATGCCCGCGGACTCGGATTTGCTGTAGTCGTTGCGACCGGCGGTGTGGTGGACGGTGACGCCGCCGAGATCATCGTCGTAGGTCGGCTCGTCGCAGCGGATCGATTCGTCGGCGCCCCATTGGGCACGGGTGATCACGTTCGGCCCGCTGCCGGGCAGCGCTGCGGACACATTGTCGAGCGAGCTGTCGATGGCGCCGCGCCCCGGATCTATGAGCACGGCGGTCAGCGCGTCGGCGGACTGCTGCGCCGAGTCGTCCGAACGCCGGGCCGGCTGCGTGAGGGGTGTGGGGGTCTGCCGCTCGGTCGGCTTGCGGGTCACCAGAACCTGCACAGCGTTCGTATTGCCCACGTAGATCGGCTCGGTGCCGCCGACGGCGCCCTTACCGGAGCGGTCGGTGCGGTGGGTGTCGACCGGCTCGGTGTCGTACCAGGGGCCCCAGGTGCCGTCGGGTTGCCGAGCGCGGATCGTCGCCTTGGTGTTGCCCAACTCTTTGGCGGTGAGCGCGACCATGCTGAACGGGATGTCTCTGGAAAGTTCTTTCACCTGAGCGCCGAGCTGAGTCATCAGTTCGGGCGGCACGGCGCCGGGTGACAGCGCGGGGGTGTCAGGGGTGGTGCCCGGCTCCAGCTGGCTGGGATCGGCGATGAAACGAACGCCTTCCCGGGCCTGTTCGGGAATCGAATTCTGACTGTTGGGCATCGGACGCGAAGGAATATTCCGGCCGGAGGCTTGGCCGAAATTCAGATGGGGTAGTGGAATTTCTTCGGGTAACTGCACGCCGGGCGGTAGCGGGAGTCCTTGCGGAACCGGGATGGACGACGGAATCGGCAGCATGCGCAGATCGGAAAGATGTAGATCAGGCAGGTCGAGTCCGGTCAGTTCGCGCAGCGGCAGCACGATGTCGGGCGTGTTGTTGAGCACGACCTCGGCGAGTTGGGCGGGCACGGCGGCCAGGTTCTCGTCGGTGGCGGTGCGGTACTCGGTCGAATCACCGAGCGTGAGCGCGCCGAGCGGCGCTGCTACCGCCAGGGTGGTGACAACCGGGAGCACGTAGGAGCGTTTCGGTTTGCGGTACCGCACGAGCGTCTCCAATCAGGTCGAACCAATGATCATGAGCAGAATCAGAGTTGCTTCCTGACGTATCAACAATCACAATAGCCACAATTGTCACATCGCTAAACCTCTGGTTGAGGATTATGATTGCTCGAATGTAGCTCTCGTGTTGCGACCGGCTAGTTCGACATGCCGACAGGTGCCGAATCGACCGGTCCCGGAAAGTGGGAGTGCACCGATGCGACGAACGTGGAACCGGAATGAGCAAGCCGAACGCCCGCTATCGAGGCAACGGCGGCGGGCCCGTGCCCAACAGATTTCCTCGCTGCGCCCTGTGTTGGTCGCCAATGCGACCGTGCTGGTGGGCATCGCGTCCGTCCTGTGGGGCTGGTGGGGCGACGAGCCCTACCGCACCGTGGCCGGACCGGGCCACGGACGCGGTATGAGCCAGGTCGGCGCCTTCGAGAGCGCACGCGAGGGGTGGGGCGCGGAAAGAATCCTCGCGCACTACTACCCCGGCGCCGCTCTGGGCGCCATACCGCCCAACGCCGTCCGGGTCCGTCTAGTGGAGCAGGACGACTCCTCGCTGGATGTCTATGCCGACGCCGGTCTCCGGGTGGCGGGCCGCGAACTCGCGCCGGATCAGGCCGCGCATCTGACCCCGCTGCCCGACGGCCGCGCGAACGTGGTCGTGACGATGGGCTGCGACGGCGACGTGCTGTGGCAGACCGCGACCGCCGACCCGTGGGCATATCCGGTCGATGCCGGTCCGAATCGCCCGGCCGCGGAACATCTCACGCTGTGTGGCGGGCCGGCCTATCGGGGCGCGCTCGGCGTGGCCACCGAGGACGGCGAAGCCCGCACGATCAACCAGGTGGATGTCGAGGACTATGTGCTCGGCGTTGTCCCGGCCGAGGTGCAGGCCGATTGGGCGGACAAGGGCGCGGCCGAGGCGCTGCGGGCGCAGGCGATCGCGGCGCGCTCGTACACCCTCGCCGAGCGGCGGTATCCGTACGCGCAGACCTGCGACACCACCGACTGTCAGGTCTATCCAGGCACCGCGAAGGAGGATCCGCGGGCGACCGCGGCAGTGGCCGCCACCGCGGGCATGGTCCTGCTGCGCGACGGGCGGATCCTTCGATCGGAGTACTCCGCCGCACCCGATGGCGGGAAGCCCGCGGACATCTCCACCTTCGATGTGGGCCCAGCGCCCAGTGACCTGTTCGCCACCGCCGCGCCCGAGGAGCCGCGCACGCAAGCGCCGATCATCGAGTCGATGATCGATGCCGAGTACCGGCGGATCGGCGGCGCGAACAGTGCGGTCGGGCAGCCGATCGGACCGGAGATGATCCTGCCGCAGCAGGCGGGAACCTACCGGCACTACACCAACGGCGTCATCATCGCGACGCCGACGCTCGGCGCGCGGGTGGTCGACTTCACGACATTGCTGCAGATGGTGCCGGACCCGGACGGGACCCAAGTTCCGCCCGGCTCCCTTGCGTCACCTGCTGGTTCGGTTCCACCGACCGGTGGGGTGCCGTCGACCGGTGCGGTCCCGCCGGTTGGTGCGGTTCCGCCGGTTGGTGCGGTTCCACCCGCTGGGCGGGTGTCGCCTGCCGGTGTGCCCCCTGCTGGTTCGGCCCCGCCTGGTGGTTCGGTTACGCAAGGTGCCGCGATGCCGCCCGACGGCGTGGGTTCGCCGGTTGGTGGGGTGCCGCCGGTTGGTGCGGTTCCGCCGGTTGGTGCGGTCCCACCTACTCCTTCGATGCCGCCTGCTGGTTCGCCCCCTGCTGGTCCGGTCCAGCCCGGTGGTCCGGTTATTCGAGGTGGCGCGATTCCGCCTGACGGCACGGCTTCGCCGAGTACCGCGCGGCCGACGCCCGCCAGTTCCATCGGACCCGCCCACCACCCCTGACACCTGGCGGACGAGTGGCACATCACGGAGGCGTCTCTCGACGTTTGCCGCAGCGATGTGCCACTCATCGCAAGAAAGTCAGGGCGGCGTGTTGCCCCAGCGGCAGGCGAGGGTGCGCAGCGGGTCCGCCAGTGCTGCGGGCGGCGTCGGTGAGCGGGACTCGGATTGTCCTGCGGTCCCGCGTGCACGGCCTGCGCTCGACGGGGCCTTCGGCCTCGAGCCGGTCGATCCGGTGGTGATCGCGCTCGAGGTCACCATGGCGACCTCGAGCAGCGCGCCCGCGGTGTGCCCGTCGGCGCCGCCGGAGCACCGCGGCGCGTGGGCAGCACGTCGAATTCCCAGCGAACTTGCGAAGCCTGGGGACTTGTTCGGCTAGCCGACACCGTGCTCGGCCAGACAGTCGGGGCCCTGAAGGTGCCGGCCCACACCCGCGCCTTTCCGGTCGGGGTGATCGCTGACATCCGAAGAATAGAGGTTGACCTTGACGTAGCGTCAACTTGCATGCTGATTGCACCGACGAGAGCAGAAGGGAGAACACGGTCATGGCGACGGACACCGGAGAATGGTCCATTCAGGATTTGGCGAAGGCGGCCGGTACCACGAGTCGCACGCTGCGCCACTACGGGCAGCTCGGGCTGCTGCCGCCCAGCCGGGTCGGCGCCAACGGCTACCGCTACTACGACCAGGGCTCCCTCGTGCGGTTGCAACGCATCCTGCTGCTGCGGGAACTCGGCCTCGGCCTTCCGGTCATCGCCGAAGTCCTTGCCGGCGAACAGGATACCGCTGCCGCGTTGCGCACACACCTGGAACTGCTTCGGCAGGAACAGGATCGGATCCGGCGTCGGATCGAGTCGGTCCACATCACGCTGCAGAAGACAGAAAGAGGTGAACAACTCATGGCAGCAGAAGTTTTCGACGGCTTCGATCACACCGAATACAAGGACGAGGTGATCGAACGCTGGGGCAAGGAAGCCTACGAGAGCGGAGACCGCTGGTGGCGCTCGATCTCCGACACGGACAAGAAGGCGTTCCAGCAGGCCCATCTCGACATCGCCGCCGACTACGGCCGGGCGCACGCCGCCGGGCTCGCGCCCGACAGCGACGAGGTGCAAGCCATTGCCCAGCGCCACCACGACTGGATCGGGATCGGCTGGCAGGGTCGCCCGGTGGTCAAGGAGGCCTTCGTCGGCCTCGGCGAGATGTACGTCGCCGACCCGCGATTCGCGGCCAACTACGACGTGCACGGGGCAGGCACCACGGAGTTCGTGCGAGACGCGATGAAGGTCTACGCCGAGCGGCAACTCTAGAACGCACCTGGCCGACGGCCGGTACGCAGAGGATGCGTACCGGCCGTCGGCCATTCCGCACCCGGATCGGCTCGCTTTCGGCGAGCTCGCGACGAACTCGGCCGCCCCGCAAGCGCCCTCGCTTCCCGCCGCAGTGCAGCTACCATCCGCCGCCGCCATGGCCTCGCCCGCATCGGTGACATCTCGCAGGCAGACTCATCCGCTTCGACCGGTGCCCGACCGTGGCCGCCGTTACGATCGGTCATCGCCGGTGGGGTCGTGTCCGAGCGCGTGCATCAGTTGGCCTTCCGTGATCGGGGGGACCGGCAGCGGGTGGGCGGCTTCCGCGCGCAGTCCATCGAGGATCAGGGCGAGGTTGCGGCGCCAGGCCCCGGGAGCGATATGGGTGGTGGCCTCGACGATTCGGGTGTGCGACCAGGTGATGAAGGCGATGTCCTCGAGCACCCAGTCGGCGCGTAGTGCGCCGGCTTCCTGTGCCCGGGTGATGATCCGGCGCATCAGGCCGTGGCCGTGTTCCTGCGCCTTTGCGATGGCGCGGCTGGGGGCAGCGCGAACGGCGAGCTCGCCGAGCAGGCGGTCGTCCGCCTGCAGCGCGCAGACCTGCTCGACGAGGTAGGCGAACGAATCCCACGGGTCGTCGATGGCCAACGCCGCCTCGGCGATGCGGCTTCCGGCTTCGATCCGGTCCTCCACCGCGGCCGCGATGAGGTCGTCGCGGGTGGGAAAACGGTTGTAGAGCGTGCCGATGGCGACGCCCGCGCGGGCGGCGATCTCCTTCAGGGGCGCATCCAGGCCGCGTTCCTCGAAGACGGCGCGGGCGGCGGTCACGAGCGCGTCCCGGTTGCGCTGGGCGTCGCTGCGTAACGGCTTGTCCACGGGCCGATCCTACAAATCGGCTGCTCGAAATATGTTGAGCATACGTTCAAGTTAATGCTACCGTGGCTCGGAAACTTGAACTATGTCTCAACTTAATCGGGAGTGGAAATGTCCAAAACCATTGCGATCTTCGGATGCGGTCCCGGTCTCGGCGTCGGTACGGGGCGGAGATTCGGGCGCGAAGGGTTCCGGGTGGCCGTCATCGGGCGCGACCCCGACCGGGCGCGGCGGCATGCGGACAGGCTGACAGCCGAGGGTATCGAGGCCGCCGCCTTTCCCGCCGACGTCACCGACGCGGCGCAGATCGCATGCGCGATCGAGAAGATCGAGGCAAGCTTCGGCCCGATCGAGGTCGCGATGCACGGCGCGGCGGGCGAGATGACCGACCGCATCCCGTCCACGCTGGACGTGGACGTCCCCGATCTCGCTGTTCCCATCGCGCTGAAGCTGCACTCGCCGATCCTCATGACCAGGGCGCTCGCCCCGAGCATGATCGAAAGGGGCCAGGGTTCACTCCTGTTCTCCTCAGGTGTGTCCGATCGCCGCCCGCTGCCTTACCTGTCCAACTTCGGCATCGCCCTCGCCGCGCAGCGCGGCTACATTCGCCAGCTCGAGGTCGAACTACGTGGCACCGGCGTCTACGTCGGGCTGCTCAATATCGGCGTGCTGATCGGCGGTAGCAAGGCGGAGCGGATCGTCGACGAGCACCCGGAACTGATTCCCGGAGCAGTCGAGATCGCCAGGATGGGCCATGACGAGCTGGGCGACTACTACTGGCGGATGTACACCGAGCGGGACCACGTCGAGCTCGACGTCGGCTTCCCGGACTGAACCCGTCCGCTGAACCGCAGCCCGTGGATACCGACGAACGGTTGGGTCAGTCGTCCGTGCCCTGGTCAGCGCGATTCCCCGGGTCTTCGGGCACCGCTGCCCACACCGGCCTACGGTCCGGTGGCGGCGTGCGAGCCGAATTTCGCGATCCGCACCCGTAACCGACCATAGCGATCCGGTCGGCGCTGGTGGCATGATCGCGCCCCTGCTCGAATCCGGGACCGGCAGCGAACTCGACGTGCGATCAGTTGGGGCGAGTAGTAAACCGCCGCTCACTGGCGGGTTGGTACCGTTTGGGCAAACATCCGGCGAAGTTCGGATGTCCCCGGCGCGAAACCGTCCGCCGGAGCAGCGCAGCCCAGTGCCGCACCCGACTCCACCCGGACGCGGCGGAGACTTCCGATACTCTGGGCTCCCGTGACCGTCGCATCGTCCCCGGGTAACTCCGTCAATTCCGCCTCACAGTTCGATCTGATCGTCGTCGGCTCCGGATTCTTCGGGCTGACCGTTGCCGAACGCGCCGCCACGGTGCTGGGTAAACGGGTGTTAGTGATCGATCGTCGCCATCACATCGGCGGTAACGCGTATTCCGAGCCGGATCCGGAAACCGGGATCGAGATCCACAAGTACGGCGCACACCTGTTCCACACCTCCAACAAGCGCGTGTGGGATTACGTCACCCAGTTCACCGAGTTCACCGGGTACCAGCATCGCGTCTTCGCGATGCACAAGGGGCAGGCCTACCAGTTCCCGATGGGGCTCGGTCTGGTCTCCCAGTTCTTCGGCCGCTACTTCTCACCGGAAGAGGCGCGCAAGCTGATCGCCGAGCAGGCCTCGGAGATCGAGACCAAGGACGCGCAGAACCTCGAGGAGAAGGCCATCTCGCTCATCGGCCGCCCGCTGTACGAGGCGTTCGTGCGCGACTACACCGCCAAGCAGTGGCAGACCGATCCGAAGGAACTGCCCGCGGGCAACATCACCCGCCTCCCGGTGCGCTACACCTTCGACAACCGCTACTTCAACGACAGCTACGAGGGCCTGCCCCGCGAGGGTTACACGAAGTGGCTGGAGAACATGGCCGCCTCCGAGCTGATCGAGGTGCGGCTGAATACCGACTGGTTCGAGGTGCGTGACCAGTTGCGCGCCGAGAGCCCGGAGGCACCGGTCGTCTACACCGGCCCGCTGGATCGCTACTTCGACTACAGCGAGGGCGAGCTGGGCTGGCGCACCATCGATTTCGAGACCGAGGTGCTGCCGACCGGCGACTTCCAGGGCACCTCGGTGATGAACTACAACGACGCGGACGTGCCCTACACCCGCGTCATCGAGCCGCGCCACTTCCACCCCGAACGCGACTACCCGACCGACAAGACAGTGATCATGCGGGAGTACTCGCGGTTCGCGCAGACCGGTGACGAACCGTACTACCCGATCAACACCCCTGAGGACCGGGCCAAGCTGCTGGCTTACCGCGACCTGGCCAAGAACGAGACCGCGACGGCGAAGGTCGTTTTCGGCGGTCGCCTCGGCACGTACCAGTACCTGGACATGCACATGGCGATCGGCAGCGCGCTGAGCACGTTCGACAATGTGCTGCGGCCGCACCTGGAAGATGGAGCGCCGCTCGTGGACGACCAGGAGGCCAGATGAGTCACCGGACGATGAGCCGCACGCACCGATCCCTGCGCACCGAAGCCGTCCGGGTGCGGGCATCCCGCAACAATGCAGGAGCAGAATGACCTCCCAATCCATCTTGGAAGACATGACCATCGAAACCCGCGCGGCCTCGCTGCTGCAGCGCATCATCCTGCCCCGGCCGGGTGAGCCGCTGGACGTGCGAACCCTCTACGTCGAGGAGTCGGCGACCAACGCCCGGCGCGCGCATGCCACCACCCGCACATCGCTGTCGATCGGTGCGGAATCCGAGGTCTCGTTCTGCACCTACTTCAACGCGCTGCCCGCGAGCTATTGGCGGCGCTGGAGCATCCTCGATTCGGTCGTGCTCCGGCTGGAACTGGCCGGACACGGACGCGTGGACGTGTACCGGTCCAAGGCCGACGGCTCGCGAATCCACGTGCAGGGCAAGGAGTTCGCGGTCGAGGCGGGCACCGACTCGGTTGTCGTCGAGTTCGAGGCCGACCTCGGCCCATTCGAGGACGGCGGCTGGATCTGGTTCGACATCACCACCGACACGGCGGTCACGCTGCTGTCCGGCGGCTGGTACGCGCCGGTCGAGGCGCCAGGCGAAGGCAGCATCGCGGTCGGCATGCCCACCTTCAACCGGCCCACCGACGCGGTGAAAACCCTTGCCGCCCTTGGCTCGGACCCGCTGGTGCTGGAGAAGATCAAGGCCGTGATCATCCCGGACCAGGGCACCAAAAAGGTGGTCGACGAGCCCGGCTTCGCGGAATCGTCCGCGGCGCTCGGTGATCGGCTGGCGATCTGCAACCAGCCCAACCTCGGCGGTTCCGGGGGCTACAGCAGGGTCATGTACGAGGCACTGAAGATCACCGACGCCGAGTACATCGTCTACATGGACGACGACATCGAGATCGAGCCGGACTCGATCCTGCGCGCACTGGCCTTCGCCCGGTTCGCGAAGTCGCCGTTGCTGGTCGGCGGACAGATGCTCAACCTGCAGGAGCGTTCGCACCTGCACGTCATGGGCGAGGTCGTCGACCGCGGCATCTTCATGTGGACCGCCGCGCCGAATGTCGAGTACGACCACGACTTCTCGAAGTACCCGCTCAAGGACCGGGACAACTCCAAGCTGCTGCACCGGCGCATCGACGTCGACTTCAACGGCTGGTGGACCTGCGTCATCCCACGCCGGGTCGCGGAGGAACTCGGCCAGCCCCTTCCGCTGTTCCTGAAATGGGATGACGCCGAGTACGGCCTGCGCGCCCGCGCCGCCGGGTACCCGACCGTCACCCTGCCCGGCGCCGCCGTCTGGCACATGGCCTGGAGCGACAAGGATGACGCCATCGACTGGCAGGCGTACTTCCACCTGCGTAACCGGTTGGTGGTCGCCTCGTTGCATCTGCCTGGCAACGGGCGCGGGATGGTCGTCAACACGATCAAGGCGACCTTGAAACACTTACTGTGCCTGGAGTATTCGACGGTTGCGATCCAGAACCTGGCCATCCGCGACTTCCTCGCGGGCCCTGAACGGCTGTTCCAGCTGCTGCCGAGCGCGCTCGGCGCGGTGCACGAACTACGCAAGCAGTACCCGGATGCGGTGATCCTGCCTTCCTCCACCGAACTGCCACTGGCCAGCCACATCGGCGTCGGTGCGGTCGGCGAGCCGGCCAACCCGATCGCCAAGGTGGTCCGGCTGGCCAAAGGCGTGGTGCACAACTTCCGCTCGGCGCACACCGAACACCATGAGACCCCGCAGCTGAACGTGCCGACGCTGGACGCGCGCTGGTTCCTGCTCTCGCAGGTCGACGGCGTCACTGTCACCACGGCGGACGGCCGGGGCGTGGTCTACCGCAAGCGCGATCCGCGCCAAGCGCTCGGCCTGTTCAAGGAGGCAATGCGCCTGCGCAAAGAGCTGGCCGCTCGCTTCCCGGAGATGCAGCAGCGCTACCGTGCCGCACACCCGCAGCTGACCAGCACGGCGGCCTGGGAGAAGGTCTTCGGCATCGGCGACGACACGAAGGGTGGACAGCGGTGAGCTTCGGAGCGAACGCAGCCGACGGCGCGGCGGTGGTCCGGCCACAGCAGAGTGCGAACGGCCACGGCGGCCCGATCTCCGCGGAACCGGCGGCGGACAAGCCGGCGCCGCCGGAGGTCGCGGTCATCAACGCCGTGCAGGCCACCCTCGGCAGCAAGCCCGCGGTGGTTGCCGCAGCGCGTGGCATGTCGCACTTCGGTGAGCACGCGCTCGGTTGGGTCGGCATCGCCGCCGCGGGCTGGCTGGTGGACAAGCCGCGGCGTAGGCAGTGGGCCGGGGTCGCGGTCGGTGCGGTCGGTGCGCACGCGGCCTCGATCGTCATCAAGCGCATCGTCCGGCGGCCTCGCCCGAACGATCCGTCGGTGCAGGTCAACGTGGGGACTCCGAGCAAACTGAGCTTCCCGTCCTCGCACGCGACCTCAACCACGGCGGCGGCCGTGTTGCTCGGCCGATTGACCGGGCTACCCTTGCCTGCGGTGCTCGTCCCCCCGATGCTGCTGTCCCGGGTGGTTCTCGGGGTGCACTATCCCTCCGACGTGCTCGCCGGTTCCGCGCTTGGTGCCGCGTCTGCCGCTGCCCTGCTTGCCGCCGAAAAGAGACTTGATAGTGACCGCACAAGAAAGAGCTTTGGTTGACATGAGTGAAGAGCCGACCGGCGCCGACCTAGCCGAGGCCGTCGTCAAGGGTCCGCCCAAGACGCTGGCCGGTGGTCTGTTCAAGGCTGTCCGGCCGCGGCAGTGGGTGAAGAACGTCCTGGTGCTCGCCGCGCCGCTGGCCGCCGGCACGGCTACCGAGGTGGAGGTGCTCGCGCATGTCGGCATCGCCTTCGTGGTGTTCTGTATGGCGGCCTCGGGCATCTATCTGGTCAACGACGCGCTCGACGTGGAAGCCGACCGGGCGCACCCGACCAAGCGGTTCCGGCCGATCGCTGCGGGCATCGTCCCGGTGAACCTGGCCTACCTGCTCTCGGCGGTGCTGTTGGCCGGGTCGATCGCGGGGTCGTTCCTGGCTTCGTGGCACCTGGCCGTGGTGATGACTATTTACATCGCGATCCAGTTGGCCTACTGCTTCGGCCTCAAGCACCAAGCTGTGCTGGACATCTGCATCGTGTCCTCGGGCTTCCTGCTGCGCGCGGTGGCCGGCGGCGCGGCGGCGAGCATCCCGCTCTCGCAGTGGTTCCTGCTGATCATGGCCTTCGGTTCGCTCTTCATGGCGGCGGGCAAGCGCTACGCCGAACTGCAGATCGCGCTGGGCACCGGCGCGAAGATCCGCAAGTCGCTCGAGTACTACACCCCCACCTATCTGCGCTTCATTTGGACGCTGGCCGCGACGGCGGTGGTGGTGTTCTACGGGCTGTGGGCGTTCGAGCAGGACGGCAAGAATCACACCGAATGGTTCGCCATCTCGATGATTCCGTTTACCATCGCAATCCTGCGTTACGCGGTCGACGTCGATGGTGGCGAGGCCGGTGAGCCCGAAGAGATCGCGCTGGGGGACCGTATCCTCCAGTTCCTCGCAATCGCCTGGATCGGAGCGGTAGGTGTCGCTGTCTATCTCACCTGACGAGATGCTGGTCGCGGAGCGAACGGAATACGCAGGGGAGGGGCCGGCCGATGAGCTCGCTCCCTCCGCATCGCGGTTCGCACGTCTATCCAAGCTCACGTTCGTCGGTGGGATCGCCCTCACCGTTGTCCTTTTCGCGGTCGGCGGCTGGCAGCGGCGCTGGATCGCCGATGACGGTCTCATCGTGTTGCGGACCGTACGCAATCTGCTCGCGGGCAACGGCCCCGTCTTCAACGCGGGCGAGCGCGTCGAAACCAATACCAGTACCGCATGGACCTACCTCGTCTGGTTCTTCAGCTGGCTGACCCAGGCGCGACTCGAGTATGTGGTGCTCGGCGTCGCACTGACGGTCTCGCTGGCCGCGGTGGTGTTCGCCATGGTCGGGTCGTCCCGCTTGTGGGGCGGGGCCGGTTCCGGCTTGCTGCTGCCCGCGGGGGTGCTCGTCTACATCGCGCTTCCCCCGGCCAGGGACTACGTCACCTCCGGCCTGGAGAGCGGCCTGGTGATCTGCTGGATCGGCCTGCTCTGGTGGCAGCTGATGCGGTGGAGCCAGGCGAAATCGGTTCGGTTGCCAGGTTTGCTCGGCCTGGTCTTCCTCGCCGGGCTCGCGCCGCTGATCCGTCCCGAGATGACGCTCGTCGGCGCGCTGGCGTTGCTGATGATCTTCCTGGCGCCCATGCCGGAGAGCAGGATTCGCCCGATCATGCTGCGCGCGGTGATCGTCGCGGTGGCCGGGCTGGTTCCGCTGGGCTACCAGATCTGGCGGATGGGTTACTACGGCCTGCCCTATCCGAACACCGCGGTCGCGAAGGACGCGGGCGGCGCCAAGTGGGGTCAGGGCTTCACCTATCTTTGGAATTTGGTCGGTCCTTACTTCTTGTGGATGCCGCTGCTGGTGCTGCTGATCGGCGGGGTGGTCGCGGCGCGCGCCCGTTCCCAGCGGATCAAGGCGTCGTCCGAGCACGCCGCGGACGAAGAGCGTGGTTGGTCGGTACAGCGGGTGAGGGAACGGCTGCGTTCGCCGGGCGCGGTGGTCACTCTTGTGCTGTTCAGCGGATTCATCTTGACCCTCTACGCGCTGCGCGTCGGTGGTGACTTCATGCACGGCCGTATGCTGCTTCCGCAGCTGTTCCTGCTGTTGCTTCCGGTCGCGGTGATTCCCATCCGGCTGCCCGAAGGCGGCTTGCGCGCGGCGACGGCCGCCGACTGGTCCTTCGCGGTGGTCCTGTTCGCGCTCGTGGGCACCGCGGGCTGGGCGCTGTTCGCCGCCAACACCACCGCGATCAAGACCGGCACGAAGATCACCTCGACCGGCATCGTCGACGAGCGCGTCTACTACGTGCTCAACACCGGTCACGACCATCCGATCCTGGCGGAGGATTACCTGGATTACCCACGCATCCGCGCGATGGTCGACGACATCGCGGCCACCCCGAACGGCGGGCTGCTGCTCAATTCGCCGTCCTTCATGTTCTGGTATGTCGCTCCACCGCCGCAGCCCATCCCCGTCGGCGGCGTCGGCCACTCGGTCTACTTCTTGAATCTCGGGATGACCAGCATGAACGTCCCACTGAACGTCCAGGTGATCGATCCGATGGGCCTGGCCTACCCGCTGGCCGCGCACACCGATCGGCTCACCGACGGCCGGATCGGGCACGACAAGAGCCTGTACCCGGACTGGGTCATCGTGGACACCGGCATGGTGGACAGGAAGCCGTGGATGCCCTGGTATCTGGACGAGAAGTGGGTGACCCAGGCGCGCACTGCGATGGGCTGCCCAGGCACCCAGGCGCTGATGATCTCCTACCGCGACCCGCTCACGTTCGAGCGCTTCCGGCACAATTTCCGCAATGCGGTGCGATTTGCCGAATACCGGATGGACCGGGTGCCGAAGTACGAGATTCAGCGCTGTGGGCTGGTCGATCCGTTTCCCCAACCCGTCGCGCCACGCTGATCCCGACCACACAGTCTCACCATTCACGGTGGGTCCGGCGGTTCCATTGGACGAATCCGATAAAGTGGTGTGCGCCGCTTTATCTCGTTTTGATAACGTCCAGGCATCGATGCCGCGATAGGCTGTGGCGCGTACGCCTAGCTGTGGTGTCCGCTGATCGTGGGCATCGGCGGGTCATCGTGCGGACGGCTGCCACGGTCGCCGTATAACGAAAGGTCGAAACTGATGCGAGGCGTGATCGGACGTCTGAATACTCGAAGAACAGGGGCCTGGCTCAAGCGTTCGATGCTGGTGTCCCTGGCTGTTCTGCTACCGCTCGGGGTGTCGGTGGCAGGCCCTGCCGCTCCGGCGTCCGCTGCCTTCAATCCGGACGGCTTCGACTTCTGGGTCGATTCCGAGATGGGGCCGATCAAGTCGCGTATCTTCCGCGCGGCCGACGGCAATACCGGGCGCGTCGTGTACGCGCTGGACGGCATGCGCGCGCGCAACGACCTCAGCGGCTGGGAGATCGACACCGAAGTCGCACGCGAGCTGACCAAATGGAACATCAACGTCGTCATGCCGGTCGGCGGCCCCTCCAGTTTCTACGCCGACTGGAACGCTCCGAGCGACTTCTTCGGTCTGGGCAGCGCGGGATCCTCGTCGACCGGTTCGGCGAACTCCGGCTCCGGTCTGCTGACCGGTTCCGTGGGTGGGCCGGGCAAGGCCAGTACCTACAAGTGGGAGACGTTCCTCACCACCAACCTGCGCTCGGCGCTGCGCGACCGGCTCGGGTTCAACCCGAACCGCAACGGCGTGTTCGGCCTGTCCATGGGCGGCAGCGCCGCACTGACGCTGGCCGCCTACCACCCCGACCAATTCCGTTATGCCGGTTCGTACTCCGGCTACCTGAACATCTCCGCGCCGGGCATGCGCGAGGCGCTACGCGTGGCGATGCTGGACGCGGGTGGCTACAACATCGACGCCATGGCGCCACCGTGGGGTCCGCAGTGGCTGCGGATGGATCCGTTCGTGTTCGCGCCGCAGCTGAAGGCCAACAACACCCGGCTGTGGGTCTCCGCGGGTAGCGGTCTGCCGACCGCGGCGGACGGCCTGAGCTTCAATACGGTCAACGCGATGGGTCTGGAGGCGCTGGCGCTGGCCAATACCCGTGCGTTCCAGGTCCGCATGCTGACACTTGGCGCGGGCAACATCACCTACGACTTCCCAGCCGTCGGAGTGCACAACTGGAACTACTGGGCCGACGAGGTGTACCGGATGATCCCGGATCTGTCGGCCAACATCGGCTGAGTTGTTCGGCGCCGTCCGTGAAGACCGCCCTGTGCCCTTGTGGGCTGGGGCGGTCTTTCGTATATCCGCAGTTGTTCCGGCCTTTATGGCTTGGTCGAGCCGCTGAGACTTACGCCTGCGGTGCATGCGCTTCGTCACTCGGCCCCAGACAGGCCGCGAACCTGCCGTAGGACGCTGTGCTGGTTTCGCAGCACCGCCGGCCTATGTTCCGGAGCCCTTTCGGCTTGTGGTCGAGGGATCGACAATCGGACCGACAACGTGCTCGTAAGATGCGCACCCGACGGTGTGGGGCGGTCGGTGGTTGGCGAAAGATCGTCCGGTGTGTCTTGTGTATCGGACGGTTTTCGTATTCCGCAGTCGTCCGCGACTCCGTTTACAACGAATATGAAGCGGAAAACCTGTCGGTAGTTGTGGCATGGATCACTATCCAGCAACATGTAGGCATCCGTTTCCGATTGATACACGAAGCACATGCACAGAGGTCGTTTCGTCCGTTCCTGGTGGACGTCGAGATCTCGGTGTCCGATGAGGGGGCCGGTGGGGATCGCTAGAAATTTGCCGACCCGGCCGCCTGAGCGAAAGGGTCGAGTGTGATGCACAGTGCGCGCGGGAGACGCGGGCTCGATAGGTCAAGAGGTTCGTGGCTGCGACGGTCGGCTGTCGGTATCGCAGCGGCGATGCTGCTGCCGTTCGGCGCCACCGTCATGGGCACCGGCGCCACCGCATCGGCGGCGTTCAACCCGGCGGCCTTCGACTTCTGGGTCGATTCCGGCATGGGCCCGATCAAGTCCCGGGTCCTGCGTGCCGCGGATGGCAACACCAACCGCGTTGTCTATGTACTGGATGGCCTGCGGGCCCCGGAGAACCTGAACGGCTGGGAGATCGAGACCAACATCCCCGAGGTGCTGGCCCGCCAGAACATCAACGTGGTCATGCCCGTCGGTGGCATGTCGAGCTTCTACGCCGACTGGAACGCGCCGAGCGAGTTCTTCGGCGTGCCGGCAGGCTCCGGCTCGAGCACCGGCTCCGGCGGGCTCGACGGGTTCGCCGGCGGACCGGGCAAGAGCTATCGGTACCAGTGGGAAACATTCCTGACCAACAATCTGCGCTGGGCCCTGCGCGACCGGCTCGGGTTCAACCCGAACCGCAACGGCGCCTTCGGCTTGTCCATGGGCGGCAGCGCCGCGCTGACGCTGGCCGCCTACCATCCGGACCAGTTCAGCTTCGCCGGTTCTTTCTCCGGCTACCTGAACAACTCCGCGCCGGGCATGCGTGAGGCCATTCGCGTGGCCATGATGGACGCCGGCGGCTATAACGTCGACTCGATGGCGCCGCCCTGGGGTCCGCAGTGGCTACACATGGACCCGTTCGTCTTCGCGCCCAACCTGGTCCGCAACGGCACGCGCCTGTGGATCGCCGCGGCGTCCGGTCTGCCCTCGGCCACCGACGGGCCGAGCTTCAACACCCTCAACGGAATGGAGTTGGAGGCGCTGGCGCTGGCGAACACCCGCGCGTTCCAAGTTCGGATGGCGACGTTGGGTGGCGGCAACGCCGTCTACTCCTTCCCGCCCTACGGCATCCACGCTTGGAACAACTGGTCCGACGAGGCCCTCAGGATGAGGTGGCTCTCGCTGTCGCGGACGAGATCGAGATCCCGCGCCGGTTGTATGGCACGCAGGTGCGGATGAAAGCCAAACCGGTGGCGGTCGGTGT